>CAZLPU010000065.1:0-28262 GCA_964561475.1 uncultured Alphaproteobacteria bacterium | reverse complement strand
AGCGGCGGCCACCCTGTTTAAAGGTGATCGTGATTTTGCGCCCGCCGCTCTAGGATTTCATGGGTGGGCTTCAGCCTTGGGCTTCATGGGTGGAAGGGGGAGTGCGGACGACTATGGCGGAGGATAATCTGCGGAGCGGGGTGTGCCTGATCCGTGAGCGATCCAGGCACTTGTCCCGTCCGAACGGGTTGAGCGCCCATGTCTACCCGTTGAGCCCGGGTCTAACCGTTGAGGAAACCGGTCAGGCCGGACAGGGTGTTGCGGCCCAGATCCTCGATCGCGTAACCGCCTTCAAGGAGGATGAGCGTCGGGACACCGAGCTGGGCCATACGCGCGCCCATGGATGCGAAGTCGCTGGTCTGGAGGGTGAATTTGGAGAGCGGGTCATGCTCGTAGGTGTCAAAACCCCAGGAAATCACGAGGCCATCGGGTCCGAATTCGGTAATCCTGGAACAGGCGTGGTCAAGGGCCTGCACATACTGAGCCCAGTCCGTGCCTTTCTGTAGGGGAATGTTCAAATTGCGGAACTCACCGCCACCGTCGCCCGTCTCGTCGCTGCGGCCCAGGAAATAGGGAAACTCGAAATCCGGATCCGCGTGGATGTTGACAACAAACACATCCCCGCGCCGGTAGAAAATGTCCTGGGTCCCGTTGCCATGGTGGTAGTCGACATCCAGAATGGCCACCCGTTCGGCGCCCCGGTCGATCATGGCCTGGGCTGCGATCGCGGCATGATTGAGAAAACAGTATCCCCCCAGAACATCCGTACTGGCATGATGACCGGGTGGGCGGGTCAGAGCGAAGACGGCCTCGCCGGAATCGGCGAGGCGGCGCTCGGCCTCCAGGGCCACATGGGCGGAGGTCAGGGCCGCGTCCCAGGTTCCGGACATGATCGGGGTGCCCACATCCAGGGCGAAATAGCCCAGCTTGCCGTCGATGGTCTTGGGGCAGATATTGCGCAGGGCCCGGTTGGGAATGATCAGGGGCAGGGCGTCGGGCACTGGGCCTTCACGGCCCTCGTGGAATGCCACCCAGTCCGGCCAGGCGTTTTGCAGGAAGGCGAGGTAGTCCTCACCATGGACCCGGAGGATCGGTTCAATGCCGCCGGGCTGGGCCTCGACAAAGTCAAATCCCGGCGCTTCTTTCAAGGCGGATTTCACGGAAAGCACCCGGGACGGATCATCCCGGGGCGGTATCATCTTGCCGTCGTCGAACTCACCGGCGCCCCGATGGCCCATGACCCTGTCGGAATGGATGACCTGCATGGACCTTCTCTCCTATGGCACAGGGGCTTCGCCTGAACCCGAATGTGACTTGGCGGATTTTACTCAGGAGGCATGTGGCGCACCGGCTCTTGGGCGTGGCGCTCAAAAATCCGCAGGGCAAAGGCATAGAGATGAGCCCGTTCCTTCAACCGTTCGAACCGGGCGGCAGAGCCTCCATGGCCTGCGTCCATTTCCGTCTTGAGGAAGAAGGGGCCTCCCGCCGCCTCATGGCGCAGACGAGCAATCCACTTGGCCGGCTCCCAATAGGTGACCCGGTAATCGGTCAGGCCCGCGGTAGCCAGAATGGGCGGATAGGCCGTGCCTGTACGGATATTGTCGTAAGGAGAGTAACCCTTGATGGTCCGATAGGCGGCTTCATCCGTAACCGGATTGCCCCACTCCACCCATTCGGGAGGGGTGAGGGGCAGTTCCCCATCGGAAATGGTGTTCAGAACATCCACAAAGGGAACTGCCGCGATCACGCCGCCAAACAGATCCGGACGCAGATTAACACTCGCCCCCACCAGGAGCCCACCGGCACTGCCGCCATAAATCACCACATTCCCGGCCTTGCCGTAACCCTGCCCGGTCAGACCTTCGGCACTGTCGACAAAATCGAAGAAGGTGTTGGTCTTCTTCTCAAGCTTTCCGTCCAGATACCATTGGCGGCCCCGGGCGGACCCGCCCCGGATATGGGCGATGGCGTAAATCACACCCCGATCCACCATGGAAAGGATACTGGTGGAAAAGCTGGCGGGCATGGTGGCGCCGTAGCTGCCATAACCGTAAAGCAGGAGCGGGGCACTGCCATCCACCGGCGTTTCCTTCAGCCGCAGGATAGTCACCGGGATCAGGGCACCGTCCCGGGCAGGCAGGGCCAGACGCTCCACCTGATAAAGCTCGGCATTGTGGCCGCTGGGCACTTCCTGGGTCTTCAGCAGAATCCGCCGGCCCGATGCCACGTCATAGTCGAAAATCTGTTCCGGTGTGGACGGACTTTCATAGGCGAAACGGATGGTCGGTGTGTCGTATTCATAGCCCTCATAAAGGCCCAGGGCATAGGCTTCCTCCGGGAAGGTGATCTCGAAGCTCTCCCCGCCGAAGGGGCTGATCACGATACGGGGCAGGGCGTTGTTGCGCTCCAGCCGGACAATCCGGTCCTTGTAGGCGACCATGGAGAGAATGTAGGTGCCCGGATTGTGCGCAACGAAGTCTTACCAGTTCTCCCGGCCCGGTGCGGCAATGGGTGTCCGCACGATCTTGAAATCGACCGCCCCGTCCGCATTGGTCTGGAGATAGAAATGCTCATCATGGTGTTCAGCATAGTAGAGCTGATCTTCAAGGCGGGGTGCGATCAGTTCCGGCTCGCTACCCGGCGGGGCATCGGCGCGCAGGAACCGCACTTCGCTTGAGGTGCTCTTGCTGGAAGTGATGAACAGGAACGCACCGCTCTGGCTTTCCCCGATGCCGAGGAAGTAGGTGTCGTCCTCCTCCTCGTAGATCAGTTCATCCGAGGCCGGATCCGTGCCGAGAACATGGCGCTTGACCCGCTTGGGCCTCTGGTTATCGTCCCGTTCCACATAGAAAAGGGATTTTGAATCCGCCGCCCAGATGGCATCCCCGTCCGTGGAAGGAATGGTGACCGACAGATCCGCCCCGGTCTCGATGATCCGGATGCGAATATCATAATATTCCGAGCCCAGCCGGTCGGCACCATAGGCGATCATCGTGTGATCCGGGCTGTGATTGACGCCGCCAATGGAGAAGAACTCGGAATCGCCCCGCTCCTTGTCCCCATCCAGAAGGATGGTTTCCTCGCCGCCATCCCGGGGCGTGCGGACATAGACCGGGTATTCGCCTCCTTCCCGGAAGCGGACCGCATAGGCATAGTCGCCGTCCTTGGCGGGAACGCTGGAGTCGTCTTCTTTGATCCGTCCGCGCATCTCTTCGAAAATGGCATCGCGGAGCGGGGCCAGATCCTGGGTGGCTGACTCGTAGTAGGTGTTCTCGGCCTCGAGATAGGTGCGGATCTCCCCGTCAAGAACAGTGGGATCCCGGAGCACATCCTGCCACTGATCATCCCGCAGCCAATGATAGGGATCGACCCGTTCCTCCCCGAACTGGGTGATGGTATGGGGCCGCCGCTCCGCCTGGGGCGGGGTGAGGGCTGGGTCAATGGGGAACCGGGTGTTCGAAGTGGTATCGGTCATGTCGGCTGACTGTTCCGTTTCCGCTGGAGCTGTGGGGGTGGTGTTTGTGGATGTATCGGCGCCGTCGCCGGGCTCGGAGCAGCCGGCGATGGGGACAAGGGCAATCAGCGAAAGGCCGGTCATCACGCGAAGAAAATTTGCACGCTGAAACATTGCACGGTTCCTTTTCAGTCTCCCGAAGGTCAAAGCCCGCTTGAGGCGCCGGCCAGATGTCCGGCCAGAATCCCTAGTGGTCCATATGCGCCGAGGCCGGATTGGTTTTCAGCACTCCGCGCTCTTGTCTTGTTGCCGGGCGTCCGCCGTCTGAGTGGCGGCCATGCCCGTGACGGGGACCATGAATGCCGTGGCTGTCCAGGCGACATCGGCAAGAGCCGTACGGGTGACCTGGCTGAGGGACATGGGTTACGACACCTTCTTTGGTCTTCACCGGCCGCGCGAGGGAACCGGTAAATTGTGGTCAATGCGTCGAGGACCGTCGCCGACGGTTGCGTTCAGCAGACCAGACAGGCAGCGCTTTTGCAATCAAAGACGGCCCGTCATTTGGGAGCGAGACGGAGTGCGACGGATGGCTGTCCGTGCCCGTTGAAGGGAACCCGCCGATCCGCCCGCCTGATCCCCGGACCGGTCTCACCCCCAAGATCGCCCCAAGTCCGAACCCGTATCAACGGTCGTAGATTTCCGACACAAAGAGTTTCGCCCACGTGTATCCCCAAGTGCCGTAAGCGCCGACCCAGATGTGATACTGCCCCGCGAGGGGTTGGGAAAAAGTCACGCTGGGATTGAAGCCGGTGCCGCCGTCGTCGTCGCAATGCCATCGGCCATCGGGACTGTTGACCACCAGGGTGGTGTCTGTGTTCGCCCGCACAAACAGGTTGAGGGGATACGCACCCGCCGGTGTCTCGGCCGAAGACTCGCCGTCTGTATCTAAGGTCTGCGCGCCGGTGTATGTGAGCACCAGATCCGGAGCGGTGGCGATAAACCCCGTGCAGGCAGCCCCCAGGGACAGAAAGGCATCGATAAACCCGCCCGCGCGCATGTCCACGGTTGTCGGGTCGGGTACAAAGCCTGCCTCAAGGGACAGGGTGCCATAGGTGGGCTCAAGGCCGGGTATCTGGGCCATGGCGCGGCTGTCCGGCTCGGTCAGAAGCACCAGCAGCGGGAGCAGGCAGGCCGAGCTCAAAAAGCCCGGGATCGGAAATTGTGCGGCCGGAAAGTTTGGCATCGGCAGGGCAGGGAGGGTCAGCCGTTCTGATCCGGCTGGAGCGGATCTCTGTCTGCAACCGATGGCGGGCCCAGCCTTGGCGGCTCGGAAGGCAACTGGCGTTCCAGAAGGCACATGCTCCCGTCCCATCGCCGGTCCTTTCCACTCAGCAGGGCCGCAACACATAAGCCGCGCTCGGATCATCGCCGTATTTTGTGGTCACCGGGGTGGCACCGTCAGTGGACCCCGGGACTGCGCGCACGCATGTTTGGTGTAAGCCAGTGCTTGGTGCGAGTCAGCGGGTGTAGATTTCCGAGACCCGCAGGGAGGTGCGCTCGAAGCTCGGGCCGCCGAAGGTCCCGATCCAGACATTGTACTGACCGCTCACCGGACGGCCGAACACGATGCTCGGATTGACGTTCGTGCCGCCGTCGTCGTCGCAGTACCAGTTCCCCTGGGGATCATTGATGATCAGGGTGGTGTCGGATCCGGCCCGGACATAGAAGGCCAGCTGATAGCCGCCCGCCCGGTAGTTCACATTCACGTCCGGTGCATTGGAAATGAACCCGAGGCAAGGTCCGCCCAGGGACAGGGACGCGTCGATCTGACCGCCGGACAGCACATTCACCCGCACCGGATCGGGCTGAAACCCGGCGGACAGGTTCAAGGTGCCGAAGGCCGGCTGCAAACGGACATTCTGGGCAAGGACGGCTCCTGCCACGGCCATGGTCACGGTGACGGCGGTCACAAAGGCCATGGCCCGGAAGGACAAACCGGTCAACGAAAAACCGGATCGGGCAGAAATTTGCGCTTGAGACATCGATTGGCCCCCCAGGGGAATGTGTTGCTCAACTGCGGTAGTGTCCGGCTCCGGAAGACCCCGGTCCGGACAGGGCTGTTCCAGCCCGGCGAAACCAGCGGTCTTACCTGGTCTCCAGGGCCTTCATGGCTTTGGCTGCCCCCTCGTGGCCATTGGCCAGGGCTGCTTCATAGAATGTCCGTGCCCGGTCTTTGTCCACCGGCACGCCCTGGCCATGGGCGTGGATCTGCCCAAGGGCGAATTGGGCCTCGGGGTTGTTGCCGGTCGCGGCCTGCTGGAACCAGGACATGGCCTGCACCCGGTCCAACTCCACACCTCGGCCGTTGTAAAGCATGAATGCAAGTTCGGTCTGGGCGGCGGCATCACCGGCCTGGGCCGCGGTGGTGAACCACCGTGCAGCCTGGGTCAGATCCTGGTTGACCTGAATGCCACGGGCATAGATGTGCGCCACCTGGAGCTGGGCCGGTACATCCCCTTGATTGGCGTTGGTCAGGGCCTCTTCCAGCGCGACTTTGGCGTCGCCGGCCGCATTGATATGGGCAGAACCGAATGGGTCATGCCCCTGATCCTTTTGGCTGTCGGCATTCTGGCCCTTGGCGTTTTCATTCAATGCGGCGAGCTTTGCCGCGCGCAGGGCAGCCTGCTGTTCCAGGATCGCCTTCTTTTCACTGGCGCTGTGGATGGTCTTGTTTTCCGGCTCGCCGATGACCGCATTGGCTTCCACCAGGGAAAGAAAGCCCGGGCCGCCGGGATTGGGATCCGGTTTGCCTTTGGCAACGATGTCGCCCTCGAAGGCGGTCGGATCGAAGGGCTCCGGATCCACGTTGGGATCTGCTGAAATGAAGGTCGCCCGAAGCGCCGGCCTCTTGTCCGCCGCATCCGGGTTCAGGGCGGTGATCTGGGGTTTGACCGGCGCCTTTTCCGTCACGTCCAAATGATTGACCCCGTCCCGAACATCCGTCTGGACATCCGGTGCCGCCGTGGCGGCTGTCTCGGTCCCGGCGACAAGCGGTCCCGCGGCGAGAGCCAGGACAGAGGCGGCCAGGAAAGAGGCAGCCAAAAAAGCTGGTGCCAGGAAAGCGGGGGCCAAAACCGTAAGACCGACGGATTTTTGATGGCCGTCTTCTTCGCGCGTCCGGTTGTGCGCAGGGTGCCTGCTGGAAAAGGATGGCGGGAACGTCATACCAGTCTCCATGGGCCTGTTGCTTGAGGCCAAGATCCATGGACCATTCGCCATGGTTGAGAGCAAATGGGCGCCGTTGCAATTCCGGCTGCACCACGAGGCTCGGTCCAGACTGAAGCATACACCTCAGATATGACCTCAGCCTTCAGGTGCGGAAAGGACAGACCCTTCGGTTGATAATATCACCCAAACGGCTCGTTTCACGATACTGAGAGGATGCAGCGCTTTGGCCGGTATTGGCAAGGGTGCATACCCGGTCCAAAAGGGGTTATTTGTGGGCACAGGCAGCGCGCCTGCAACGATTCACCGGAAAGGATCAGATCCGGACCATTCCCTGCCGTGAAACCAGACCCCCATGGTTTGCTTTTCGTATGGTCTGGTTCGTCTGGTTTGGGCGATTTTCCTGATCGTTTCGGATCCCGGTCTTTTGCGGAAGGCTCGGCTCTCTCTGTCAGGAGCGCCTGAAGGTCGGGATGTGAATTTTGCGGCGGTACATGAGGACAGGACAATGACCCTTGAGGCGGCATGCGCCAAGGCACCGGCGAGCATCGGCAATGTGGCCGTCGGGTTCGATATGATGGGTCAGGCCTTCGGTGTCGCCTACGATCAGGTGACGGCCCGGCGGAGTGGGGACAATGCCGCCGATGGCCGGGCCATCAGCCTTGGGCGGGTTCAGGGTCTCGTCACCCGGCTGCCGGAGGAGCCCGCGCGCAATACGGCTTTGCGGGCCGGGCTCGCGGTTCTTGAGCGGGCAGACGCGCCGTTTTCCGTTACCCTGGATGTGGACAAGGGCGTTCCCATGAGTGCGGGCATGGGCGGCTCCGCCGCGTCCGCCGTGGCCGCCGCCCTTGCGGTCAATGCCCTGTTGCCCCGGCCCCTGGATGAGATGGCCCTGCTCGACTGCGCCCTGGAGGGGGAAGCGGCCAGTGCGGACCCGCCGCCCCTGGACAATGTGGTGGCCAGCCTCCTGGGGGGTCTGTGCCTCATCCATGGACCCCACGACATCGTGCGCCTGCCTCTGCCCGCCGATCTGGTCTGCCTGTTGATCCATCCGGATCTGAAAGTGGAGACCCGGACCGCCCGGGATATTCTGCGTCCCGATGTTCCCCTGGCCACGGCGGTGACCCATGCCCGCAACGCCGCCGCTTTTGTGGCCGCCTGCCATTCCGGTTCCCTCGATCTTGTGTCCAAGTCCATGGCGGATTGCCTGGTGGAGCCCCAGCGGGCTCATCTGGTGCCCTTCCTCGGCGAGGCGCAGAAAAGGGCCAAGGCAGCGGGGGCCCTGGGCTGTTCCCTCTCGGGCAGTGGTCCTTCGGTCTTCGCCTGGGCCCGGGAGAGCGATGGAGACGGGGTGGAGGCGGCCCTGCGCGGTGCGGTGGAGGCGGCAGGCCTGGGATACCGGTTCTACCGGGCGCCCCTGGCCTGTGAAGGCGCCCATATGGTGCCCGCCGATACTGTGGCGATCGCTGGGATCTGATGGCGGGAATTGATGCCGGGATCTGATTGCGAGAACTGATGGCGAAGCATCTGCGTACGGAGGATCAGGAGGCGGGATGATGCGGTATGTCAGCACCAGGGGCGGCCTGGCCCCGGTCACCATTTCCCGGGCCGTGGCCCAGGGTCTCGCTCCTGACGGCGGGCTGATCGTGCCCGAGACCCTGCCCACACTCGATCCGGAACGTCTCGCCCGGATCGAGGACCTGCCGGCCCTGGCCGCCGCGGCGCTGGAACCATTCTTCCAGAATGATCCCCTGGCGGATCAGTTGGAGGATATGTGCCGCACCGCCTTTTCTTTCCCCCTGCCGATCACGGAGCTTGAGCCAGGCGCTCAGGTTCTGGAACTGTTTCATGGTCCGACAGCCGCCTTCAAGGATTTCGGCGCCCGGTTCCTGGCGGAGTGCCTGTGCCGTCTGAATGTCATGGACGATCAGGCCACTTTGGCTGAGAGCGGGGACACGAGCGGGGAGCAGGGGACCGAGCCCTTCACCATTCTTGTGGCCACGTCAGGCGACACCGGCGGCGCCGTCGGGGCCGCTTTCGACGGACGGCCGGAGGCCCGGGTGGTGATCGTTTTTCCCCAGGGCCGTGTTTCCCCCCTCCAGGAGCACCAGCTCACCTGCTGGGGAGAAAATGTGCTGTCCCTGGCGGTCAGTCCGGATTTCGATGCCTGTCAGAGCCTGGCCAAGCAGGCCTTTGCCGACCCCGCCCTGACCCAGCGCTTCAAGCTCACCTCTGCCAACAGCATCAATATTGCCCGGCTCCTGGCCCAGACCGTCTATTACGCGGCCTTGGCGGGAGCGGCCCGCCGCCAGGGCCACAAGGGGCTCACGGTTTACGTGCCTACGGGCAATGGGGGCAACGGGCTGGCGGCGGTCTGGGCCGGGGCCATGGGCCTGCCCATCGACGAAGTGGTCTTTGCCACGAATGCCAACGCGGCCATGGCTGATTATGTCCAGGGCCGCCCCCTGGAGCCCCAGCCGTCCGTGGCCACAATTGCCAACGCCATGGATGTGGGACGGCCCAGCAATGCGGAACGTCTGGTTCACCTGCGCGCCAACCACCGGGGACCCTTGCCTCGGCTCAGTGGTGGGAGCGTGAGCGACGCGCGCATCCGGGCCCGGATCCGGGCGGATTATGATCACTGGAACGTGACCTGGTGCCCCCACAGCGCCACGGCAGCGGAACTTTGGGCCTGTCGGCGGCCCCTGGGTGGCTCGCAAGGGGACGCAAGCCTCGCCACAATTGTCGCCACAGCCCATCCCGCCAAATTCACTGAGGTGGTTTCCCCGATCATCGACGGACCGGTGGCCCTTCCCCCGGCTCTGGACGCCCTGGCCCAGCGCCCCTCCCGCATGACGCCGATTGACGCTGACCTGGGTGCGCTCGGTCAGGCCATGGCCGCCGCTTTTGCAGCCTGATCCGCCCGGTTCCGGCCATGGATCGGACACGGCGGCATGGGATCGTGCCAAGGTCATGAGGCGTTGCAACCGTTTACCCGCCAAACATTGCCGATAGGTATGGTGACGGAATGCCCATGTTGGCAGAAACTCGGCTTGCTCGCTGATTTGCCGATGACCAGCGCGTCATTCGCCGTATACCCCGCCGAGATCACTCACGGGTAGTGGTCACTCACGGGCAGGGATCACTCAAAGACAGTGATCGCGTGGCTGAGGTCGCGGCGCTGCATAAAGGAGCGGTGCCTGGGGAGCAGTGCCTGGCCCGGTATTGGTCGCACATTGGCCCCGTATTGGCTTTGGGGGGCGAGGCCATGCGGGGACTTGTCCTGGGAACCATGACGTTTGGGGATGATGAGGCTGCGGGACGGTTGGACTTGGGGGGAAGAGGGACCGATGGTAAATTTCTGGACGGGTATTGAATGGTGCGCCAACGCGGTGCGACCGGCGATGTGTTCTGCTGTTGTTTGCGCAGGGCTGTTGGGCAGCGTTTTACCGGGGATCACCGTGGTCCACGCAGATGAGCCGGAAATTGACTACCACGTCTATCGCGGCCAGAACGGCCCGGCCAACCTCGCCAATGGCTTTCTCGCGACGACCGACGAGGAATGGAACGCCCTTTGGGCGGTGGTGGACCAGAAGCCGCCCCGTCCCCTGAACGAGGGTGAGGAAACCGGGGTGGCCCTGTTCATGGGCGAGCGGCCCACCGGCGGTTATGACTACCGGGTTATGAGCATCACCCTGGAAGACGATCGCCTGAACATCCGTGTCAGGAGCGAATTGCCCGGTGAGGTGGCCACCCAGGTGATCACCGCCCCCTACATGTTCCTGATCGTCGAGGCCGTAGCCAAGGAAACCGATCTCGCCGTGCGCACGCTGCTTGGTCCGGCACCGGGCTCCCTTGAGGCCTACAAGGTCGAATAATCGCCGCATTGAAGGCGATGACAGAGACCCTTCCGGCCGGCGCCGGTTCATCTACCCCCGCCGGTCATCTTACCTCAGCCGTCTGACGAAAGACTGATGGATGTCACATGGCACAGGGCGATGGCGGCTGCGTTGGAGACATTCAACGCCTTGATCGGGCCGGGCGTCGGAATATGGACCAGCCGGTCGCACAGATCCCGGGTCAGGGACCGCAGGCCATCCCCTTCAGCCCCGAGTATGAGGGCGACCGGGCCCTCGGGCCGCAAGGCGGTGATGGGCTCGGACCCTTCTTCCGCAAGCCCCCACACGGAATATCCTGCCTCTTTCACTGTCTCGATGGCCCGGGCCAGATTGTTGACCCGCAGATAGGGCACATGCTCCACACCGCCGGTGGCCGCTTTCGCCAGGGCGCCGGTCACGGGCGGAGACCGCCGCCAGGTGGTGATCACCGCCCGGGCACCGAACACCGCGCAGGAGCGCAACACGGCACCGATGTTCTGAGGGTCTGTCACCCGGTCGAGGAGCACGATCGGGGCGGACGGCGCAGGATCTTCCAGAACACTGGCAAGGGATGGTTCTTCCAAGGGCTCGGTCAGGATCGCCAGGCCCTGGTGCACCGCGCCCGCTGGCAGCAGAGCGGCGATGGCCTCCGGTGCCAGGACCTCCGGCTCCAGGGGCGGGTTCTGAAGGGGCCGGGCCGCATTCCGGGTGGCAACAAGCCGTTGGATCCGCCGGTCCGGATTGGCCAGGGCCGCCTCCACCGCATGGATGCCATAAAGCCACCGGGGGCCGTCCGGCTCCTCGGATTTCGTCCGGGGGCCGAAGGATTTCGGACCGCCTGGCTTTGAACCGGCGCCCTTTGAGCTGGATCCCTTGGAGCCATGACCTTTCGAATTGGGACCTTTCGAATTGGGACCTTTGGAATGGGGACCTTTGGAATTGGGCGTCTTGGAGCCGGGCCGGTTGGCCGGGCGTCCGGATTTGTCCCGACCGGTTGGCGACGGGCGTTTTGGAGACTCTGGTGCTGTCATGCCGGGCTAGATACCGGGTTGCCGCCCTTCTGTCACCTTCCGCCTGTCTCCCTTGCCGTGGTACGGATCGGCACCCTTGGACCTGGCTCAATTTGCAAGAGGCCCAATCTGCAAGAGTCTGAATTTGCAAGAGTCCGAGTTTGTAGCGTGATGCCCACGCCCCATCTGTCAGAGACGGCACGGCACAAACACCTCACCCGGGAAGGCAGGGCAACGGACAATGCTGGTAGACACACCCATCTGCGACTTCGGCTGGCAGGCGCCGGATTTCACCTTGAAGGACCCGGAAGGGCGCGCCTTCACCATGAAGGACCATCTTGGAGGAAAGGGGCTTCTGGTCGCGTTTATCTGCAACCACTGCCCCTATGTTCAGCGCATCGCCACCCGCCTCGCGTCGGACACCGCCGCGCTCATGGAGGAAGGCATTGGGGTTCTGGCCGTCATGTCCAATGACTACCGGGACTACCCCGCCGACCGCCCTGAGAAAATGCTGGAATTTGCGAAACAGCACGGCTTCGCATTTCCCTATCTGGTCGATGAGGACCAGTCCGTGGGCAAAGCATATGGTGCGGTCTGCACGCCGGACTTTTTCGGTTTTGACGGGCAGGGCGGCTTGCAGTACCGGGGCCGGCTGGATGATGCCCGCATGGATGAAGAGACCGGTCGGACCCGTGAACTGGTCGATGCCATGCGCCAGATTGCCCAGACCGGCAAGGGGCCTGAGGCCCAGACACCGTCCATGGGCTGCTCGATCAAGTGGCGCAGTCCCGCAAAATGAGGGCAGCGCCCAATCACGACGCCTGCGGAGGATGACGCCTGAGGGTTATCATGACCGGCCCGCCCCTCATCTCTGGGTATCGGGCCGGTCACCAAACATCAGCGTTCCCGGTGGAGGACCTGACAGCGCATCAGCAGGCGGTCGAGGCTGGGATCGAAGCTGGAGCGCCGGTGCAGGGTGCAGCGATTGTCCCAGATGACCACATCGCCCGGCGTCCAGGCCTGTTTGATGACATTGCCGTCAAACACCGCATACTGCCAAAGCTCGTCCAGCAGGGCTTCGCTCTCTTCAAGCTCCAGACCCGGAATATAGGCCCATTCCCGGCGGCCGAGATAGAGGGCCTCCCGTCCGGTCTCCGGGTGTGGATTGATGATCGGATGCACCGCACCCGGTGCGTCCCGGGGATCCTTGACCGGCTCGAAGCCCTGACGCAGTTGCCCGATACTGGTATGGGCCGCGTCATGCTTGATGGTGAGGCCCTCTACTCTCCGGCGCAGATCGGCGGGCAGGGCCTCACAAGCTGCATACTGATCGGCAAAGAAGGTGTCGCCGCCTTCCGGGGGAATGATGACGCCCAGCAGAACACTGGCCGGTGGCGGATTGTCCAGATAGGTCATATCCGCGTGCCAATTGGCTTCCGCATTGCCGAGCCCGCCGATTGGCCTTCCGTCCACCTTCATATTGGAGATCGCCGTCACATAGCGGCTGGGCAGCTTCTTCTTCACTTCCTCCGGCGCAGGAACTTCTTCAAGGGGACCGAACCGCTGGCTGAAGGCCTGAAGGCCGGCGGCATCCAGAAACTGGTCATGGAAGCGGATCACCCCATAATCGAGCCACGCCTGGTAAATGGTCTCGAACTCCCCGTCGGTCAACTTGGAAAGATCGACGCCGGTGATGTCGGCGCCGAAGCGCCCGAGAATGGGACGAATGTCCATGGTGCTGTTCCCCTTGTTTGTCTGCCTTTGTCCTGCTCGCTCGTGCAGGTCCTGCTGATCCTGCCGGGCTTCGCGTTCTTTCTGCTCCCGGAGGGCTTTGGCCGCGGGCTGTTCCACGACCTGACCATCATGGCCGACGGCGAAATTGCCCGTGGATTCACCAACGGCGGAGCGTGGCGCGATGATCCGCCCAAAGATCTCGGTATCGGGATTTGACATGAAAAAGTCGTGGTATCTGAGAATCGCCGCACCCAGAACCGTCTCTTCCCAGAATATCTTGTCGATATGGCCCGGAGGGTAGTCTCCAGGCTGAGCACTGAGGGACTCGCCGTAATAGGCCTTGGCATCCTCCATGGCGAATTTGAACCATTGCGGGTCCGTGAACGGAGGCTGGGAGGGATCATCGAGCCAGACCGCGAACCGCTCCAGGATGTCATCAATGGGCGTGTCGGAAAGGCCCACGGTGGTGCGCCCCCGGCGGCGACGCCCCATTTCGTACCAGGGCTTGAGCATCAGCAGTTCATTGGCGAGGCGGGCCCGCCAGGTGCTTTCATCCGCCTCCGGCTGGGCGAAATTCACCGGGCAGGCGGGCACCGTGTCCATCTCGAAATCGGGAAGATCTTCCGGGTAGTCCTCCAGAACGGGGCCTGAGGGCCGGTTCAGCAGATCCAGGCTGTGGCTGATGACCCGGTGCTGAAAGTCCGCGTCACCGGGCTTGCCCAGGGGTAGGCCGATGGGAAAAGACACCCACAAGAGCCGGGGCGGGCGCAGGGCTTCGGCATTCTCGCGCACTAGGGCAATGCCCGTGGTCATGATCCCTTCCGCCTCCAGATAATAGGCGATGGCGCAGGTGGCGCGGGTGCAGTTGGGACAGACCGGCGTGATGAAGACCGCATCGACACCATCCGCCTTCAGAAGACGCGCCAGGGGCCGGACGGTCTTTTCATAGACATCCGGCATCAGCCCGGCGCCCATGAAACTGTAATGCACTGAAGCCAGGGAGCCGATGGCGCCTTGGCGCTCCAGTTCCTTGAACCGGTCAATGGGAAAGACCACGTTGATGTCTTCCCGGAAGCCGGAGCGGTCGAAATTTACGGAACTGTGGGACATCACCAAGGTGCTGGTGTCTTCCGACAGGGGAATGGCCCGGTAGGTGGCATCGGTGAAGCGGAAGGCTTCCTCATCCCGGAAATGCAGACCGGCAGTGGTGATCAGGGCAATCCGCATTTCCGTCAGGGGCTTGGAGCGGGGCACCCACATGGGATCGCCGAGGGGCGGGAGCTGCTTCACCATCAGGTGCTCCCGTTCGTAGTCGGATAAATCAGTGAGCCTGACCATGTAAGCCCTCCCGGATGCGTGTTCCCATGGGTTTTATGCGGTGATCATATCCTGCCCGCCTCGGCGTCTCAATCCCCCGTTGTCTTGGGTCACTCATCTTGATGCGCTGCGATGGCAGGTCGGCCAAGATGAAATTGAGGAAAACCGCGACGGCTATTTGGAAATCCCGGGTGCCGGAAGGATGAAGACTGTCCCGGCACCCGACCGGCCCGGCCTACAGCCAGATTTCGAGATTGTTCTCCCGCCCGATGGACCGGTTGAGCCGGGCGTCAAGCACTGGCGCCATGTCGCAGGCATTCAGCATGCGGTCCACATCGCTCCGTTCTGCACTTACCAGAGCGGTATACTCATCCTGAACCCGCTTGAGCAGGTAGAACCGGTAGGGCTGGGCCAGGGCATTGATTTGTGTCCCGCGCACCTCGAACGTGGCGAGGCCCACACCTCGGGGCACCTCCGTTCCCGCTGGCAAGTCTCCCTGTTCCGCCAGCCATGTATTGATAAAATCGGCGGCGGCGACGGTCTCCGGCACGAAATCCACCGCAAGGACCTTGAGAAGATCGATCAGGGTGCCGGGCACGTCGTCATTGGGCAGGTAATCATCCCGGGGGGGATCAAATGCCCCACTGTATTCCCAGGCATCGGTTTCCGGACGGTTCATCCGTTCCACCCACCGGAACAGGCTCGACGCCCGGCTCTGCATCAGGGACAGGGGTTTGGGGTCCCGGCCCAGATGGCCGTAAAGGGGAGCGATCATGCCGAAATCACCGATGCAGGGCTTGCCTCCAAGGAGATAGGGCTGGGCTGCAAAATGGGCATCGAGCCGGTCCATGACCTCAGCATACAGAGTCTCGACGAGATCGAACGTGTCCGGAACCGCCCCGAACATTTCCGAGGCGGTGCGCATGCGGTTGGCGGCTTTTTCAGCAAGGGCCGCGCGGTTTTCCACCAGTGGCATGAGCCATTCGAAATGCCGCTTGATCAGGGCGAGGTTCTCGTCCGGAAAGTTCCAGCGGTAATGCATGGCCGGACGCAGCAATCCCTCCGCGCCGATCACATCAAATAGCAGGCTCAGGATCCGCTGCTTCGGCGTGCGCGGCCGGAACGGGTGCCCCTGGGCCGCCTCGAAATGATCGATGATCGCGGCACCATCCCGGATCACCCACCCGTCGGCAAGTTCCACCGTGGGCAGACCCAGACGCCCGCCGGCCTTGGGGACGATCGTGTCGCGAAAATAGTCCGTGTTGGTCCCGGATTCCCGGTATCCGATGCCCGCCTTGATCAGATAACTTCTCGCCCGCCCCGTATAGAGAGAATGGGCCGCGCCGTAGAGCCTGACGGTGTCCGTTGTCGTTGGGTCGGTTGTCATTGGTAGAATTACCCCTGGGTTTGAGCGCATGGCATTCCCATACGGTCCGTGTATGGATCAGCGCGATTGAAGCCGTTCGATCACCGTTCGTACGTCGTGTTCTTCATCCCCCTCATACCGGGGGGCGTAGGTGGCATAGGCCAGTTCGATCTCCTCATGGATAGGCCGTATGCGTTCCATGTTGTAGGCATGGGTCACGATGTAGAAAGCCCCCGCCTTGATCTGGTCCATCACCTTGGCGGCGAAGACATCCGCATCCATGGCGTGCTCATGGACAGACCGGTGGATCATTTCCGAGCGCACCAGACCCGGGCAGATCATGCCGATGCGGATGAAGTCCGGGAACTCCTCCCGCATGGCCTCGGTCAGGCCGCGCACTGCATGTTTCGAGGCGATATAGGCCGCCGTCCGGGGAACCGCATTGAAGAAAGAATTTTCCGACCCCAGATTGAAGATCGCTGCGGGCTCACCCTGGTCCACCATGCGTTTCCCGAAAATGGCGGCCCCATGCCAGACACCGAACACATTGACGTCGAACACCCGGCGCAGGTCCTTGAGGGGCAGATCCGTCATCGGAGAGATCCCGGCCCCAATACCCGCATTGTTGATGAGAACGTGGACGCCGCCATAGGTCTGCCAGGCAAAATCCGCGAAGGCCGCGACACTGTCCGGATCCGTCACATCCATTACCATGGCCTGGACCCTGTAGCCTTCCCCATGAAGGGTGCCCAGGGCCTCGGCGAGACGGTCCTCCCGTGGTTCACCGATCAGCAGTCGCGCGCCGTCGGCGCCGAACTGCCGGGCCAGGGCAAAGCCGATCCCCGTCGCGCCGCCGGTAATGACCACAGTCTTGTCTCGGAAGGATTCCATCAGCCTGCCCCCTTTCCATGTTTTCTAAAACAACGACGTATTGACGGGTTGCGTCTTCGCAGAGGGGAGCACAGCCGCTTTGCCCTGTCTGCATCCCCGGCGGTTTCCGCTCCCCCTCCCGGGGGCCGCTTCACGCTCCGGTGATCAAACCCCTTTGGTCCCTCACGTCCATGCCGACAAGGTCGTCATCGGTGGTCCTGTCCATGAGCCTATGCCTCCGGAGTAGGTCTGAGAATAGGGCTGGCGTGTGCGGCCCTCCATGGGGTCTTGCTCGGTGGGGTCTTGCTGGGGGAGTCTTCCGGAGGATGGGAGACCGCGAATCATCCTCTTGC
This sequence comes from uncultured Alphaproteobacteria bacterium, assembly GCA_964561475.1. Classification (GTDB taxonomy): domain Bacteria; phylum Pseudomonadota; class Alphaproteobacteria; order JAJFIK01; family JAJFIK01; genus CAYUYV01. The sequence goes on along the minus strand of CAZLPU010000065.1, from coordinate 11,055 downwards.
GGGTAGAAGCCACTGAAATATAGGTCGGAATACAACTTAGGTTAGTTGCCCTTACCAAATCCCTCCCTTAATAAGGGCTTGGTCTGAGTGCTATTCCGCTTGAGGTGTTTTTTACCCTGGGTACACGCAAGATTCGGCTGGACCATGCCGATATCAGGCCATTTTGTTTTCTTATAAGATGAGATAAAGCGGCCGGGTATGACGAGCATGGCCCAAGGGAGAAGGGTGCGGCAAGACCCTGCCAAAGCCATGATTTTGCAGGTTGAGTCGCGTCTTGCGTCCCTTTGGATCTCTCCGTGATTGGCCAAACCGTTCATTGTCCGGACCTCGCTTATGTTCATAGATAAAAAAAGTACTGGAACCGAAAAATGACCCTACCGATCAGACCTGAAGATCTTACCCTGGCTCCCAGCCAGCAGGCCATGCTCCATCACATCCGCAAGCGCGGTCCTCTGTCCCGGGCGGAAATCGGTCGTCTGGCCAAACTGAGTTCCGGCGCCGTGACCCGGTTCGGACGTGAGCTGATCGACCATGGTCTGATCCGGGAGGAACAGCCCGAACGGGATGGCCGGTCCGGTCGCCCCTCCCAGTCCCTCGCTCTGCGGGGCGATGGGGGCGCGGCTTTCGGGTTCGCGGTGCATCCGGGCTGGCTGGAAGCGGTGCTGCTTGATTTTGAGGGCAGGATCCTGTCCGAGGCCCGGCTGCCCTTCGAGCGGGAAGACCTGACGACCATCACCGGGCTGATGACCGATTTTGTTCAGGGTGCGGTCCACCAACTCACCGTTCCGCGCCTGTTCGGGGCCGGTGTCGCCGTCCCAGGCTATGTCACCCGCGCGCCCCGGCACCGACACACCGTCGAAGCGCTGAAAGCCTGGCGGGACGTGGATCTGGCAGGTCATTTCTCGTCGGCCCTGGGCCTTCCCGTCCTTGTGGAGAATGATGCCTCCGCCGCCGTGCTTGGAGAGTTCTACGACCGGGATGCCGCGGAATGTTCCGGCGTGCTGGCCATCACCATGGCGGCCGGAGTGGGGGGCGGCATGGTCCTCGACAGCCGGCTCGTCCGGGGCGCCCATGGCAATGCGGGGGAGATCGGCTGGTACTATCCCTACGGAGCACCCCGGCCGTCCGCCCTCGATTTCGTGGCGAGCCTGGGCGGCGGCGCCAGTCTGCGGGATCTGGTCAGTGAATTGACCGTTCTGGACGAGGCGGCCCGGCGCTGGTGTGCCCGGGCTGGCAGGCAGCTTGTTGCCGTCGTCAATGCCGGGGGCGGATGGTTTGATCCGGACCGGATCGTGCTGACCGGGCCGCTGCCTCTGCCGGTGCTGGAAGAGACCGCCCGGGTGCTCGCCGGTGAGGATCTGTTCGAGCCCGAGGACAACATCACCAGACCCGTGCCCGTTGCCTCCCGGACCGGAGCCCGGGCCGCGGCGATCGGCGCCGGTCACCTTCTGTTTCATGCCCTCAGTTTCGCGCCGGATTTCTGACCGGAAGGGCAGGGTGCGCGGGGTTTTTCCATATTTTCTGCTACTGTAAGAAATTAAAATCTTATCTGATAAGAAAACGTCATAGAGATTGGTTAAACCTTCCTGATCGAGCCCTCGCTGGAGAAGGGCTTCCCGGATTTGAGGCCCGGATTTTGAGGAGGGGTATCCGATGAAAAAGGCTCTGCTGCTGGCTGCTGCCACTGCGCCGCTGACATTTGCGCCGCTTACATTAGCGCCGTTTACATTTGCTTCAGTGCTCTTCGCGCCGTCGCTGATTGTCACCCATGCCGCCGCCCAACCGGTTGAGGATGGCGCCGCCCAGGTGGAGGGCGATGAGGTCATCGTGGTCACCGGCTCCCGCGCCCGGACCCAGGAGGAGATCGCCCAGAAGCGGGACAAGGATGTGGTGTTCGATTCCCTCTCCCAGGATGAGATCGCCTCGGTTCCGGACTTCAATGTCGCCGATGCCCTGCGCCGGATCGCCGGTGTGGCCACGGAATTCGACGAAGACGAAGGTCGTTTCGTGAACATCCGGGGCATCGACGCGAACCTGAACTATGTCACATTCGATGGCATCGGTGTTCCGTCCACGGGCGCATTCGGCGGCAGCGGGCGGAATGTCAACATCGAATTCTTTCCGTCCACGGCGGTCAAGCGTCTGGACATCTATAAGACCTTCACCCCGGATCTGGACGGCAGTTCCATCGGCGGCTATGTCGATGTGGTGACCCGCTCCGCCTTCGACGAAGACGGCACCTTTTTCATCGGTGAGGTCACCGGGTCCTACTACACCGCCGACGACATTGCCGAGGATTCCGACAAGCAGAGAGTTCCCTTCCGGCTGGAAGGCACTGTCTCAACCCAGTTCGGTGCCTCGGATCAATTCGGGCTGGTGCTGACGGGTCTTTTCAGCCGCCGTCCCCGGGAGCAGGACCGGCTGTTCACCGTTGGCGGGATCGAAAACCAGTTCGATGACGTGACACCGCCGACCCGGTTCGACAGCTCCCTGACCTCCAACACCCAGAAACGTTACGGGGGCAACGGCAAGCTGGAGTTCCGGCAGGATACGGTCTATGCGTCCGTGAGCGGTTATTTCTACCGTCAGCAGGAAGACGAGATCCGGTTCCGCAACAATCTGCGCTTCAGCGCCAACGATGTCATGGAGACCGGACCGGATCAGGCGGCCACCGCCGCGGGCCGGATGGAACTCAACTTCGATGCATTCCCCATCCGCACCCAGGGCAAGGGCGCCCAGGGCCATTTCGAGGCGGATTTCCTGGGCGGCACCATCGATGCGGATATCGGCTGGGCGGAACAGAATTTCGACCATGATACGCCGGCGCTGGTGTTCCGCACCGCCTTTGTGCCGGAACTGGGCGTTGATATTGACGCCTCCGACGTGGTGCCCACCCGGTCCACCTATAATGATCCGAGTTTCTTCTCCGATCCGGACAACTATGCCCTGTCCTTCATCCGGGAGCGGGATCTGAATACGGATGAAGAAATTTTCAATGCCCTGATCAACTATGGCTGGAACAATCAGCGGGAAGACCGGGGGTTCGGCTTCAAGACCGGTTTTGCCTATCGCAATCTGGAACGCATTCGGGACAATGAGGAATTCCGCTTCAGCGGTGAGGAGTTCGCGGCCCTGTCCGCGGACCTGGAGCTGGCTCCTCTGCTGGCGGACGATGACTTCCGCTCTGATTTCTCCCCGGACGATTTCCTGTTCTATGACCCGGATGAAGTGCAGAAGCTGTTCAACCGCCTTGATATTCCCCGGGATGTGGCCCGGTCCACCAATGCGGACTTCAACTACGAAGAAGACATTTTCGCCGCCTACGGCATGGTCACTTTCCGGACGGACCGTCTGAACGCGGTCGCCGGTGTGCGCTACGAATACACCGACTTCGATTCCGGCGCCGCCGCCCAACCCAATGCGGTGGATGGCAGCTTCGACGAGTTCCTCCCCTCAGTGAATGTCAGCTACGCCCTTTGGGACAATCTGTTCCTGCGGGGCGGATACAGCCGTACCCTCGGCCGCCCCAATCCCGGTGATTTGACTGTCACCACGGTGGAAAATGTCAATGACGAGGGCATTCTGGAGATTCGCCGGGGCAATCCGGATCTGGAAGCCAGGGTGTCGGACAATTTCGATCTGTCCATGGAATATTACTTCAACGATGGGGAAGGGCTTATGTCCGTGGCCCTGTTCCGCAAGGACATTGACGGGGACATCTTCCTGACGACCGAGACCGCCACCATCGGCGGTCAGCAGGCGATCATTACCCAGAATACCAACGCATCCGAGTCCATGGTTCAAGGTATCGAATTGCAGGCCTATATGGGCACGATGCCGTTCCTGCCCGACTGGCTCGAAGGACTGGGGTTCTCCGCCAATGCCACGATCCTGGACGGCGAGACCACGTTCATTGACGGCTCCACCCTGGACCGGCGCATTCGCCAGGCGGATTTTCTGGCCAATGTGGCGGTGTTCTACAACACCGGTGATTTCGAGGCCCGGGTGGCTTATAACTACACGGATGATTTTCTCATCCGGACCAACCGTGTCGATGATGAATTCTCCCAGGTGGACGTTTCCTTGCGCTACTATGCGGGGGAGCACATCATCTTCGGTTTCGAAGGCCGGAACCTGACCAATGAACGCCGGCGGCAGTTGACCGGCAGCGACCTTGACCTCCTGTTCGGCGAGACCATTATCGGCCGCCAGTTTCATTTCAGTGCAGCCTATAAATACTGATCCCAGAACAACTGGAGACCACGGGCGTCAAGCGCAGGCGGGAGACCGTCTGCGCTTGCGTCTGTCAGGATGAGGTTTGGCATGGGCCTTCAACGCAACGCCGTAAACGGATGGAACCGTGTCCGGATGGGATTGCTGGGAGCACTTATGGTTATGGGGGCTTGCGCCTGCGCGGGGCAGGCAGCTTCCGGGCTGGAGCCTGTCACGGGGCCAGAGCTTGTCACCAGGCATGAAACCGTCAGGGGCATGATTGCCCGGACACAGGTCGCGGTGATTGCCCACCGGGGCTGCTGGCGCCACGGCCCGGAAAACTCCCTCACAGCGATCAGGGCCTGCGCCGCCATGGGTGTCGATATGGTGGAACTGGATGTGCGCAAGACCAGGGACGGTGTTCTTGTGTTGATGCATGACGAGACCCTGGACCGCACCACGGGCCTCACCGGGCGGTTGGAGGACCATACCTATGCCGATCTTCAGCAGACCCGGTTACGCCAGGGGGCGGGTGGCGACGCATCCCTGACGGATGAAACCGTTCCCACATTGCAGCAGGCCCTCGAGGCGGATCATGGGCGTGCGCTGATCAACCTGGATCTCAAGGAAGATCTCTACACTGAGGCTTTGGACGTGATTGCCGCAGCCGGTGCGCAAGACCGGGTTTTGTTCAAGATGCGGGCAGCACCGGACAGCGACAGGCTGAGAGCAGCCCCGTTCCTGGGCCGTACTGCCTTCATGCCGATCATTGTCCAATGTGCGGAGAAGGATCCGGGCGGCGCCTATTGCATCACCGACCTCGCCGGTGAAGCCGACGCCTATGATGCCTATGACCCGGTTGCCTTTGAAATCGTCTTCCGGGAGGATGATTTTATCGACGAGAGTGTCCCGGCGCTTGCGGAGAATGGAACGGAGATCTGGGTGAACACCCTCTATCCCAGCATCTCCGGCGGGCGTGCCGACGATGACGGCCTGACGGATCCGGACCGGGTCTGGGGCAGTCTGATCGACCGGGGTGTCAGCATGATCCAGACCGACCGCCCACAGGCCCTGATCGACTATCTGGAGCAACGGGGTCTTCAAACCAGGGGAGAGCACTGATGTGGAAAGCTGCCCTTGGCCTCATGGCCTTAACCCAGTGTGCATTGCTGCAAGTGGGTGCCGTATCTGCGTTTCAACCGTCCCCAGAACAGGCGCTCACGGAACAGACGCCCCCAGAACAGGCGCTCACGGAACAGGAAGCAGCGGCGGATACTCCCTTTGATCTGACCTGCCCCATCGAGGAGCGGACGGAAGATCTGGCCCCGGGCGTGACCGTCCGCCATGAGTGCTACGGCATTCGCGGCCATGCGGTGGTTCATATTGCCGAAGTGGATCTGACCAATCCGTCCCTGCGTTTCAAGACCACGCCCGGCGATAGCGCGGGGGGTCGGGAATTCGCAGGCGCCACCACATCCGCCTTCGCTCGCGACCATGATCTTCTGCTTGCGGTCAATGCGGGATATTTCGAACCCTTCAACAGCGGCACCCATGGCAAGCCCGCCTATCCGGACGCGGGCGACCCGGTGAATGTCATGGGGCAGCATATTGCGGGCGGTGAGGTGGTGTCGGACAACGCGATCGCCATTCCCCGCTTCCGGCTGCGGGTAGACGGTGCCTTCTGCGCGGTCTGGAATGCGGTGCGGATTGTGGATGGTGTCTGTCCGCCGGGTACTGAACAAGGTATCGGTTCCGGTCCGGTGTTGATGCGGGCCGGGTTGACGCCCTCCTTCAGCAAGTTCGACGCCCGGTTCGCCATCAAGCGTGCTCCCCGCACGGTGGCCGCGGTCAATGAAGACCGGTCGATCCTCTGGTTGATTGTCGCTGATGGGCGCCAGCCGGATTATTCCGCCGGGATCAATCTGCCGGAATTGGCGGACCTGCTCCGTGGTCTGGGCGCCCATGATGCCCTCAACCTGGATGGGGGCGGGTCTGCCGTCATGGTGGGTCCGGAAGGCCGGGTCCTCAGCCGTCCCATCCACATGGGCGAACCGGGACGGGAGCGGGTGGTCGCAAACCATATCGGGATCTATCTGGAAGACGGGTCACCCTGACCCAGATGCTGGAGGGACCCAGATGCCGGACGGACGCACATTAAAATCCCGATACAGAGTATAGAGCCCAGAATAGGGATGGCCGCCACGGCGCTTGTCAGGGTCAGGACAATGGCGGGGGATGCCTCAGCCCCCGCCACATAACCGGCCCCATCCAGGGCGGCGCCGACCAGCAGGGCACCGGCGCCGATGCTTGCCTTCTGAACCAAGGTGACCAACGCAAACAGCATCGCCTCCACCCGCAAGCCGGACCGGGCCTCCCCCTCATCGACGCTATCGGCGACCATGGCCCAGATCAGGGCGTACACCCCGCCTGCACCGATCCCCACCAGAAAACACAAGATGACGAAGCTCCAAAAATGAGCCGCGCCGAACAGAAAGAAAAGGCCGCACGCGCCGGCAAGCCACAGATGAGCCCCGCCCATGGCATGGCTGTTTCCCCGGCGGTAGGCGAGGGCGGTCCACAGGGGCAGGCCCACGATCTGCCCAATGACCATGGCACTGAGCCCCGGCGAAGCGAGCCCTGCATCGCCCAGAACGTAGCGGGCATAATACAACATCCCTTTGGCAAACAGGGGCAGGGTCAGGGCGATGATCCCGGCAATGACGAGCACTTTCAGATAGGCCGTGTTGCGCCGGATGGCCCGGGCAAGCGCCCGCACGGTCCGGGCCTGATCCGGTCGCGGCAGCCGTTCCGCATCCCGGCGGCGCACGGCCAGCCAGGCCGTGACCATGAACACCGATGAGATCCCTCCGCACACCAAAGCAAATCCCAAAAGCCAACCCGGGGACAATGCCTCGCTGTCCAGGACCAGACCGCCCAGAGACAGGGCCAGAACCAGGGAGGCAAGGGAACTGAAGACAAATCGCAGACCGGCAATCCGGGTGCGTTCCATACTGCTGGATGTGGCCTTGGCCATCAGCGCATTATGGGGCACATCGATCAGGGTATAACCCAGACGAAAAGCGAAAAGAGCGATCGCAACCAGCCAGAGGTCGGCCCGGCCCAGGCTTGGCAGGGCATATAATCCGACAAAGGAGAAAAAGGCCACGGGGACACCGGTCAGGAGAAGCGGGCCATACTGACCGATTGGAGAGCGCATGCGCTCGGCCAGGTAGCCAAGCACGGGATCGAGCACTGCATCCACCAGAAGAGAAGCCAGCAGCAGAGCCCCCGCCACGGCGGGATTGATGCCCAGCATGTCCGTAAGCACGAACAGCAGCGTCACCTCGGCCGTGTTCCAGAGAATGTTTTTCCCCAGATTGCCCGAGGCATAGAGCCAGGACCGGGTCCATCCCAGAGGCTGGCCGTGCAGCCGGTCCGCCATCGCTCCCACTGCCTCCTCTTGGATCCGTGGTGCTCGGTTTCACCAGGGTGCAACGATTAAGCCACAGTTTGGCTGCCCTGTCCCAACGGTCCGCGCGGTTATTGAAGTTATGACCGTGCCGGGGATATCTTCTGGCTTTCGCCCATCAGAGGGACGCCCATGCCCCAGATCCTCCTCCCCATCATGTCCCTGCTCACGGCCATGGCCATCCTTTTTCTGGGCAACGGATTGTTGAACTCCGTGGTTCCGTTGAAGGCGGAAATGGGCGGATTTGCACCGGCGGTGATCGGACTTCTGGGCTCCACCTATTTCGCGGGGTTTCTGGCGGGGTGTCTCATTGTGCCCGGCATCGTGCGCCGGACGGGCTTCATCAGGGCCTTTGCCGCGTTTGCAGCCATGGCCACGATGACGGCGGTGGTCCACGGCCTCCTGGAACTGCCGGCCCTCTGGATTGGATTGCGTCTGATCTCAGGGTTCGCGGCTGCCGCCATCTATCTCGTGGTTGAAAGCTGGCTCAACGCTTATGCCAACAAGGACAACCGCGGGACGGTGCTCGGCATCTATGTTCTGGTCAATCTGGGCGCCCTGGCCCTGGGTCAGCAGTTTCTGCAGTTTGCAGAGGTGGATGGCGGGCGGCTCTTTTTCGTCGTGGCCCTGATGATGTGCGCGGCGGTGCTGCCCATTACACTCACCCGCCATGATCCACCGCCGTTGCTGCCAGCGCCCAAGCTGCCCCTGAAGACCATGATCCGGCTTTCTCCGGTGGGCGTGGTGGGGTGTTTTCTCACCGGGTTGGCCAATGGTCCGTTCTGGGCCCTGGCACCCAGTTATGGCCAGAAAATCGGCCTGTCCCTGGCGGAAACGGGCGTGTTCATGTCCGTGCCGATCATTGCCGGTGCGCTGAGCGCCTGGCCCGTCGGGCTGATCTCGGACAAGGTGGACCGGCGGCTGGTGATCGCGGTGGCCTGGGCCCTGGTGGTGCTGGTCAGTGTGGCGGTGGTCGCCTTGGCCCCGACGGGCCAAGGGCTGATGATTGCCATGGCGATTTATGGCGGGGCGGTCTTCCCGATCAACTCGCTCTATGTGGCCCATGTCAATGATGTGATGAGTACGGAGGACCGGGTTGCCATCAGCTCCGGCCTGATCCTGCTCTACGGGATTGGGGCGACCCTCGGCCCGGTCCTGGCGGGCCTGCTCCTTGGACAGGTGGGCCCCCAGGGCCTGTTCCTCTATTTCGCCGTCATGGCCCTCACCGGTTGTGCGTATACAGTCTATCGGCTGCGCAAAGGGGTCAGGCTTGATCCAGAGGACCGGGAGCATTTCCGCGTGGTGCCCCGCACAACCCCTGCCGCAGTGATCCTCGACGCTCGGGTCGTGACCAATGGTCTTGAGCCTGATCCAACGGCCCAGGAAGCCGCGACCCCATCCAGTCCCGGCGGGGAGAGCGCCCAAGACACCGCCGACCAGCCGGGGAGCGGTGATCGAACGAACACGGAAGAGCGCCGGGACGGTTGACGTTGACACCCTCTGTTAGGGTGGCCGTTTTTTGAGATCGGTGGCCTGTTTTTGCGCGCTCATTGAGGTCGCCACACCGCCCCGGAGTTGCATTTCTATGGCGCACTTTGACGGCTGCTATGGCGCAAAAATGGCGCAACGTGTTGGCGCTCTATGGCAGGCTATGGGCACAAATGGCGGAATTCTGCGGTTTTGGGTGCGCCTTTTTTTCATGAAAAAAGGCCCGCCCGAGGGCAGGCCCGTCTCCAAAAAGCTAATGAAATCAAGGTGGTGGAGGGAGTTGGATTCGAACCAACGTAGCCTGAGGCACCAGATTTACAGTCTGGCGGTTTTAACCACTCACCCATCCCTCCACGGGTGCCCGAAATCAGATCCGGGCGTCAGGTAAGGGCGTTTTGGTATCCGCTGCACCTTGCCCCGTCAAGGGGGGCGATGGAAAACGGATCTGAGCCAATGTGCTGACCGGTTTACACCGGCAAAACCGTTCGATAGCCATGCCGATACCGCCGGGATAGAGGGCCTCGCACCGGCACAATGGGCCGGGGACGCGCATATGCGAGACATGGACGGGGCCTCGTCGTCATCGGCGCCGGGCAGGAGCCCGTTCTTGATGCGCTTTCGGCCATTTCCCATTTGGTCAGCGTCACCCAACTCTGTGGAGAGACACGGCATGGCATGGGGCGTGACCATAGGCAGAGTGGGATACACATGCCAACCGCGCTCCCCTAAACTGTTTGGCGATCATGCCGGCTGATGGACACCCCAGGCCGGCGCCTTGCTTCGATTCGTGAGATGTGTCCAAGGAGACAGACCATGAGCTGGAATCCCACACTCGAGCCCCATTGCCCCGAAGACCTCACCGCCGATTCGGTGGAGACACTGATCATTCCCCGGGCGCGGGATCTGGGCGACTTCGAGGTGCGCCGCGCCTTGCCCTCGCCAAAGCGGCAAATGGTTGGTCCCTTCATCTTTTTCGATCAGATGGGTCCGGCGGAATTCATCACCGGGCAGGGCATCGATATCCGGCCCCATCCCCATATCGGGCTTGCCACCGTCACCTATCTCTACAAGGGGGAGTTTCAGCACCAGGATTCTCTCGGTACAGACCAGATGATTTATCCGGGAGCGGTCAACTGGATGATCGCGGGGCGCGGCATCACCCATTCCGAGCGCACCAGCCAGCCGACCCGCAACGGTCCCCACGATATCTACGGCATCCAGACCTGGGTCGCCCTTCCGGACCGGGACGAAGACACCGACCCCGCTTTTGAACACCATGGCAAGCAAACGCTGCCTTTTCTTGACGGGGAGGGCAAACAGCTTCGGATCATTCTGGGTTCCGCCTATGGAGAACGGGCCCCGGTGAAGACGTTTTCCGAGATGTTCTACATCGATGTGGTGCTCGATCCCGGCGCCGGTCTGCCCTTACCCGACGAGCATGAAGACCGGGGCGCCTATGTGGTCGAAGGCAGTGTGTCTATCGCCGGTGAGACGTTCGAGGCGGGCCAGATGATGGTGTTTCGCCCTGGAGACAGGATTTCCTTAACGGCTGGCGCGGCGGGAGCCCGGGTCATGCTGCTGGGCGGTGAAACCCTTGCCGGGCCCCGGTATATCTGGTGGAATTTTGTCGCATCGTCCCAGGAAAAGATCGAAGCGGCGAAAGCAGCCTGGAAAGCCCAGGACTGGCGCAACGGTCCCTTCAGACTGCCTCCGACCGATGCGGATGAATTCATTCCTCTTACGGATTAAAGGGGGCCTCTCACGGATTAAGAGGGGGCCTCCCACGGATTAGAGCATGAGGCGTTTAATCCGCATCATGCTCAAGGCCGCGATGCGGTCCGGCGCCACTGCGCCGCCCTCGCGGAGGCGCCTCGCGCCGTGAGCGA
>CAZLPU010000064.1:0-29314 GCA_964561475.1 uncultured Alphaproteobacteria bacterium | reverse complement strand
CTTTCGTGTCCGCGCCCCGTCCACACCCTCACTATGCCCCGGCCCCTCAAGAACCGATGTGACCCGGAGCACAGGGTGAAATTTTTCCGATCGGGATCCGGTTCGGTCGGCTAAAAAAGGCACAAAAAAAGCCGGACACTGAGTGTCCGGCTGGGTTTGGAACGCTGGTCCGTTCGTCCGCTTACGCGGATGGGCGGCTGGTCAGTTACGCCGACCCTGGGCCTTGCGCTGGGCGTTGTTGGTGCTGTTGTTGGCGGGGGGCCGGGACTGCTGGTTCGATGCCCCTTGCTGGCTGCCGCCGCCGCCGGATGCGGCGGAGCGGGCAGGGGGCTCGCCCTGGTCGTTGGCGCTGGCGCCCTTGTCGATCTGGGCACTTTTGGCGCCCTGGGCCGCATCGCCCTGCTGTCCGCCGGCGCGATTGGAGCGGGGATCTTCGGGCGGGTTTTCACTCAAGGGATCGTTGGAGTGTTTGATGTTGCCCTGGAAGAATGCGCCGGTCTCCATCTGGAGCGCGTTGTGGCACAGATTGCCTTCCACATAGCAGGTGCTGGCCAGGCTCACCTTGCGGGCGCGAATCCCGCCGATGACCTGCCCCTTGATGACGATCTCATCGGCCCGGACCTCGCCATTGATCACAGCGGTCTCGCCGATGGTCAGAGAGCTTGAGTAGATATCCCCGTCGATCTTGCAGTCCACCTGGACATCTCCGGTCGCCTTCACCGTGCCGACAATGGTCATGTCGCTACTGATGATTGAAGGAGCCGCGCTCCGCGCCGGTGAGCGCCGGATTTGCTGTTGTGACTGGTGCGAATGGGGAGTGCTTTCCGGTCCTGTACCGTTATCTTCTGATTTCGAAAACATGCCGCTTTGCCTCAAAAAATTACACGGGCCTCCGCCAGGGTTATGGATACAGGGAATTGCGGTTGAAATTGCGGCGGCAGATGACGTGTCAATCCGATTCTTAACTCGGAGATTATCATGTCTTTTCAAGATGTACGTTAAATCGGAGAGAGCAAAATCACCCTATTGATCTTGAATTGAAACTTATAGACCTGTTGGAAGGCTGTCTTTCCTGCAAGGAACACTGGACCAATACGCATGCTGTTCGGTCTGAGGGGAAAACCCGCGGCGGAACCGGTTCAGCCGCCCGATTACTCAGGAAAGCGGGCTGTGAAAAACGCGGGCCCAAAAAAAAGGCCGGCACAAAACTGCCGACCTTTTCGTCGCACACTGATTGCCGCGGGTAGCGGTCAGTTACGCCCGCCCTGGGCCTTGCGCGGCGGATTGTTGTTGCTGCTGCCCGGCCGGGACGCCTGGTTGGATTGACCCTGTTGGCTGCCCGAGGAGGAGCCGCCGGAAGAAGCCCCCTGCCGTTCGGACGGCTCGCCTTCGTCATTGGCACGGGCACCGCTGTTCACCTGGGACAATGGCCGACGCTGGGCGGCACCGGGGATGGTCCGGGGATCCGCGGGCGGATTGTCGCTCAGGGGATCGTCGGAGTGCTTGATGTTGCCCTGGAAGAACGCGCCGGTCTCCACCTGAAGGGCATTGTGGCACAGGTCCCCTTCAACATGGCAGGTGCTGGCCAGGCTGATCTTGCGGGCTCTGATGCCGCCGATCACGTGGCCCCGGATGATGATCTCGTCGGCCCGGACTTCGCCGTTGATCACGGCTTTCTCGCCCACGGTCAGGGACGTGGAGTAGATGTCGCCTTCGATCTTGCCATCCACCTGGATGTCGCCGGTCGCCGTCACCGTGCCAATGACTGTCATGTCACTGCTGATGATGGACGGGGCCGATGCCCGTGCCGGAGAAGACCGGCGGACCTGCTGTTGGGTCTGCGGGGTCTGCGGAGTGGTTTCCGGCGCGATGCCGTTATCCTTCGTTTTCGAAAACATACCGCCCTGCCTCAAAAAAATGCATCGGATCCCGCGCCTTGCCGTTGTACTTAATCTCGTAATGCAAGTGCGGAGCTGTGCTGCGGCCCGTGTTGCCAAGGGTGCCGATCACGTCACCCCGTTTCACGACGTCGCCTGACTTCACTTTTATGCTGTTAAGGTGGCCAAAAACGGTCTCAAAGCCGTTCCCGTGCTTGATGGAAACCAATCGGCCATAACCACCCACAAATCCAGCTTTTTTCACCTTCCCGGACGCGGTTGCCACCACAGGCGTACCCCGTCTGCCACCGATGTCGATGCCCGCATGCTTGCTCAGACGACCGGTGAACGGGTCGGAGCGCACACCAAAGGGGCTGGTGATCCGGTAGGCGTCCGTGGGACGGGTGACCGGCAGGGCACCGAAGGTCTTTTGGAGCGCGGAGAGATAGCGCAGATGCCGTCCGATCCGGAAGGTCTTCCGGGCGAAGGCGTGGCTGTCCAGCTCTTCCGAGGACAGGTCATCGGCGGTGGCGCTGATAAAGGGGCCGCCCTGACCGTTCAGACCGTCGGATTCCAGGGTGAGCATGTGGCGCTCGACTTCGGGCATGAAATCCACACCGGTCTGGCGCAGGGCCGTCTCCAGCCGTGCGATCCGGTCGCCGGTCACTTCCTCGAGTTCGATCAGGTCGCCGAACTGTGTGTTCTGAAGCTGCGCAACCCGGCGCTCCAGCCCCGCAATGATGGTCACGGACTGGGACATTTCCTCCTGACCCTGGAGGTTTTCAGACACGTCCCGGAACAGCATCGACAGTCCGTCGACCGGAGGAGCGGCCACGAATTCCACGGGCCGGGACTGACGGGGCACGGGATCTGGATCAATGGTGTTCAGCACCGAAACGGAAGAGGTGCGGCTCGGTTCAGGGGGAGCGAACACGTGGGCGCGCATTTGATCGATGGTGGGGCCATCCTGGTCATGGAGGGAGGATTGCTGGTCAAAGACCGCATCCACCTGCTGCTGACGTTCCTCAAGTTCCCGGAGGGCCACTTCAAGCTCGTCGCGCACGACCATGACGCCTGTCTGGAGACGCTCATAATCGGCCATGACACTGGACAGTTCCGTATCGAACCGCCGCTTCTGTTCCTTGAGATTGCTCTGCATCCGGGCATTGATCTGCTCGGTGAACATCACATTAACGGACGCATAGGCAACCCATCCGAGGACGAGGACCATCCCGGTGAGTGCAACGAGCTGAGTTCGCCCCGAAATCGTGGTGAACTGAACTTGTCCGTTGCAGCGGTGGTAGATTTGCCGCTCAGGAAACAACCGATTGTACAGAGCGGACAAAGAGGCCACAGAGACTGTGGTCATGATCTTGGTCCCTAAACTCACGCGCTTACCCCCAATCCGCGGCATTCCATAGGATCCCGCGATGAAACTCAAGCGGTTCCCCCACAGTGACCGCTTTTTAACGGTTCCCGTTGCCCTTCGCCACCGCAGGCCCGTCGCTAAGTGGCTGATAATAATCCGCAGTCAGGCCCGCAGCACTGCGGGCCGCATCGTTGAACGGTGATTTCAAAGTCCCTCTGAAGTGACGCCGCACCAGCCCCTGCCAGGTCTCCTGGAGGGGCAGCCCCCGGGCTTCACAAAACGCCTCGAACCATCGCAGGCCCGAGCGCACATGACTTATCTCATCCTTGTATATTATTTTAAGCAGTCCTGCACTTTCTGTATCCCCTCCCGCCTCTAGCTTGTTGATCATCGCCGGGCACACGTCAAGCCCGCGGGCCTCAAGGACCATGGGCACGACCGCAAGCCTAGCGAGAATATCCTCTTTTGTGTCTCTGGCAGCTTCCCATAAACCATCGTGGGCGGGAAGGTCGCCGTAGCGGGCCCCCAATTGCGCCAGACGGGTATCCAGCATCAAAAAGTGGCGGGCCTCGTCATCGGCAATGCTGATCCAGTCATCGGTGAACGCACGAACGCCGACCGCGTGGGAAAACCGCGCAACCATGTCCAGAGCAAGGTTTACCGCATTCAATTCGATATGGGCCAGGGCATGGATCAAGGCGATGCGGCCCTGTACCCCCGTCGCCCGTCTTTTGGGCATTTTGGAGGGGGCCAGGAGGGGCGGGCGATCCGCAAGGCGTCCCGGCTCGTCGGGCAGGAGGGGCGGATTGGGCAGGAGCGGTAAGCCGCCCGCGTCCCCCTGTGCCCCGTTGGCAGAGCCCGCAGAGGCAGGGGAGAACCCGTCCTCCCGCCATTGCGCCGAGAGGGTTCTTGTGGCTTGCGCCTTTTCCACCGGGTCGGCGATGGTCAGGGCCAGGGCTGTGGCATGGGCAACCGGACCGGGGCGGAATGCCGTCCCGTCGGTCCCATCATCCGGTCTTCCCGGGCCAGTCGTGCTCCCTGTCATTGACGCTGCCCGGCTCACAGGTCCTGAACGGATTTGAGCACCGCGTCCACATGGCCCGGCACTTTGACCTTACGCCAGACATGGCGGACCACGCCCTTGCCATCGATCACGAATGTGGCCCGGTCGATGCCCATGTAAGTCCGGCCATACATGCTCTTTTCCACCCACACACCGTAATTCTCGGTGACCGAGCCGTCCTCGTCGGCGCCCAGAATCACCGTGAGGTCGTGCTTGGTCTTGAACTTGTCGTGCTTGGCCACGGAGTCCCGGGAGACGCCAATCACCACCGCATTGGCCTCCTGGAAGGCGGCCAGATTCTCGGAAAAGCCGATGGCCTCCTTGGTGCAGCCGGGGGTGTCGTCCTTGGGATAGAAATAGAGGACCACCGCCTGACCCTTCAGGTCCGCCAGCTTGACCGTGCCGCCGCCATCGGTGGGCATGGCAAAGGCCGGGGCCTTCTTGCCCAGCATGCCATCGTCGTCCAGGGGGGCGCCTGCTGGTTTCTTGGGTGCTGCTTTCTTAGCTGCGGCTTTCTGGGGAGCGGGCGTCTTTGTGGCGGTTTTTTTGGCCGCGGTTTTTTTCGCGGTGGCTTTCTTGGCGGTGGTCACGGAAAACCTCCCTTCAGGTGGGCTTGGGTGGAGTACGGTCCGGCGGGCCGGTGCAGGTGACGAGATGTCGATGGGGCCAGGGTTGTTTGCCAGGGTTGTTTCAATGCAAGCCTCGTTTGGGTGTCGAGCCCGCCCGACCGTTGGGGCGGATGGGCTTGAGGGCCGCTGGCAAGGAGACCCGATCCATTGTTAACAATAGAGTCCCCGCCGGCGTAATCGAACGTCAAACCGGCGCGGATCCCCTCTAACGAAAAGGCACCAGCCCAAATTGGCGGGGCTCAACCAGACAGGCGCCCTGGGGACGAAAGCCCCTGGGACTGGTGCCCTGCGGAGTGGCAAACAGGAACGGCGATGATCCGACGCACGACCCGGCATATTTTCGAGCTGATGGCAGCCCTCATCGCCGCGCTGACCATCGCCCTGGCCATTGGCGCATGGCTGGTGCTGAGCGGGCCTGTCTCCCTGAGCGTGGTCAAGCCCGCCCTGTCGGACGCCCTCGCCGGAGCGCTCCGGGCGGATCGGGTGGACTTCGATGAGGCCACGATTCAATGGGCCCGGGAGGGGCGCAGCCTGCGCCTTGATGTGTATCAGGCAGAAATCATTGATGAGGGCGGTCTCACGATCGAGGTGCCCCGGGTGCAGGTGCTGGTCAAGGCGGTGGGGCTTCTGAGGGGGCTTCTGGCGCCCTCCCATATCGCTTTCACCGGTGCCAGCGCCCTGATCGTCCGGGACCAGGACGGGCGCATGGCGTTCGGTCTTGCGGGGGATCCGGTCAGCGGCCAGCCGCAGGCCGCCGTTCTGCCCTTGCCGGGAAACAGCGAGAACACGGGCGAGACCGCGCCCGCTCCAGGAGAGGCGGAAGGGGCGCGCGCGGAAGATGCGCACGCTGAGGATAGGGGAGTTGAGGATGGGGGGGCGGCCCTGACGGGCCGGCTGATCCGTGCCCTGGCAAGCCCGCCTGACCGCGGTTCGGCCCTGGGCTATCTCAGGCAGGTGGAAATCCGCGATGCCTCGATCCGCTTCCAGGACCTGCGTTCCGGCCTCCAACTCGAGACCACCGGTGCGGATCTGGCGCTGACCCGGGCCCCGGTCCGAGGGCCTGATGGTGTGGCCACCGGCCAGCGACTGACCCTGTTCCTGTCCGCGCCCGTGGATCTGGATGGGCCCGAGGGGCAGGCCCCGGTGCCATTGGTTCTGGAAGGCGCCCATGAGCCGGACAGCGGGCGCACGGACCTGACCCTTTCCCTGGGCGAGGCGGATTTGAAAGCTCTGCGCCCGCTCATTCCCGCTCTGGAGGCCTATGAGGCGTTGACCTTGCCCGTGCGGGCCGAACTGGGGCTGACCCTCGGACCCGACGGCGCGGTGGAGCGCATCGCTGGGGATCTCCTCGCCGGACCCGGCCATTACGATCTGCCCGAGGTGACCTTTCTGCCCCTGGTGGAAAAAGCCTTCATGGCCCCCATGCTGGCCAAGGTACCGGATCGGATCATCCTGCGTGCCCTGGCGGTGTCCACGGAATTCCGTCCCGAGGACAGTGTAATCGACCTCAAGCGCATCCGTCTTCAGACGGACACCTCGGATCTGAGGTTCCAGGGCCGGATCGCTTTGGAACGCGCCGTGGACGGAGCGGGCCGGTGGGATATTGCCCATCCAGGATCGGTGGGACGGGCGGTCCAGGGCGCGCGCTGGTCCATCGGCGCTCTCCAATTTGATCTGGAGGGGGAAGATCTCGACCTGTTCGTGCCGGTCTATTCCTCCAAGAAGGCGAGGATCGAACGGCTGGCCCTCCAGGGGCGCCATGATCTCACCCGGGGAGACACGGAAATCGGCCTCGTGCGCCTGGAAATCGGGGGCGGCGTGGTGGAGTTGAGCGGGCGCCACCGGACGGCGGCGGCGGGGCCTGACATCGCCCTTCAGGGACTGGTGCGCGCGTTTCCGTCAGACGAGGTGCTGTCCCTGTGGCCCCAGGGAACCTTGAAAGGACCAAGGGACTGGATCGATTCGAACATCCGCGCCGGGACCATTACCACGGGGACTTTCCGCTTCGATGCGCCGCCGGGCACCTTCGATGTGGGCTACATTCCCAATGAGGCCCTGCGGTTTGCCTTCACCGTCGAGGATCTGGTCACCGGCGTGATCCCCGGCCTGCCGGACATGACCGTGAAGAGAGGCGAGGCGCTTCTTCTGGGGGATAGATTCGAGGCCCGGACGATTGATGCTCATATCGGCCGGGTTCGGGTGCGGGAAGGGTCCATGGTGGCGGACACCCTGCACATCAAGGGATCCAAGGGCAATTTCACCATGGTGGCTGACGGACCCGTGCCGGATCTGCTCCAGCTTATCGATATGGGCCCCTTCGGTTATCCCAGCCGTTACGGCCTCAACCCTGCGGCGGCGGGGGGAGATGGGGGCCTCAGGCTTCAGGTCTCCATGCCCATGATCCGGGCCCTGACCCTGCCCCAGATCGAATTCTCCGTGGCCGCCAATATCCGCAACCTGTCCATGGCGGGGGTGGTGCCCGGTCTTGATGTCAGCGGCGGCGATGTCAGCCTACGGATCAATGGCGCCGGCCTGGAGGGAACCGGGGATCTGCTTTTGAACGGTCTGCCCGCTTCGTTTCAATGGAGCGAGGATTTCAGTGAAAGCCGGGAACACCGGACCCAGTTCGGCCTCGATGCCACTATTGACGAGGATGTCCGTGCCCGGTTGGGACTTGATCTCCAGGGGGCGCTCAACGGACCCGTGCGCTTCTCCACCAGGGCGTTCGGCGAGGGGCGGTCCATCGAACGGTTGATGGTGAGTGCCGACCTGTCCCAGGCGGATCTGAACATTCCGGGTACGGGATGGCGCAAGGGCGCGGGGGACGATGCGAGGGCGGACCTGCGGGTGGGGTTCGGCCCGGAAGACGCGGCGGGAAACCGGACCATCCTGGTGGAGGACCTGCGTCTTGCGGGGGAGGGGCTCGATATCACCGGCATGCTCAGTGTGGGTACGGACGGGCGGCTCATGCGGGCGGATTTTCCCCGGCTTCAGGTGGCGGGCCTGGCGGACCTGGCCTTCAAGGCGGACCGCACGCCCGACGGTGTGGCGATCTCCCTCCAGGGGCGGCATCTCAATCTCGGCCCGGGGCTGGAGCTTCTTCTCGATATGTCCCCCGACATGGGTGCCGATGGCGGCCGTGAGGGCAATGGGAGCGGCAATGGGGCCAGCAATGGGACTGGAAGCGGGACCAGGAGTGCTGGCGTGGCTTCCCTCGTGGACGGCGGTCAGGAGGAAAAGGGCCGCCTGATGTTCACCTCACAGATCGACCGGGTGATGCTGCTCAATGATGTGCGTCTGGACGATGCTTTCATCCGTCTGGGCTTGCGGGGTATGCGGATTGACGATCTGGTCCTGCGCAGCGGCATTGCCGGGGGCGGCACCGTTCATGTGGGGATCAACCAGGAGCGGGAAACGGACCGGACCTTGATCGCCACCACCACCGATGCGGGCCTTCTCGCCCGGGGCATTCTGGACCTTGATTCCCTTGCCGGCGGCCGGCTGAACCTCAATGCCCTTCTGACCGATGAAGTTGAGGGACCGATCAGCATGGCGGGCAAGCTGACCGTCGAGGACTTCCGCGTGGTGAATGCTCCCCTCTTTGCCCGTGTGCTGACCGTCGGTTCCCTGACGGGCCTGAGCGACCTGCTCCAGGGGGAGGGGATCCGCTTCCAGAGCCTTGAACTGCCTTTCGAGAGCACGGGCGGGCGCTGGATCCTCCATGACGGGCGGGCCTTCGGTCCCTCGATCGGTCTGACCGTTGACGGGGGTCTGGATGAGGACCTGAATGCAGCGGATCTGCGGGGCACGATCGTGCCTGCCTATGCGGTGAACAGCGCCCTGGGCCGCGTGCCGGTGATCGGCGATCTTTTCGTCAACCGGGACGGTGAGGGATTGTTCGCGATCAATTACCGCATTGTGGGCGACGGGGAGGGGGCGGACATTTATGTCAATCCACTTTCGGCCCTGACGCCCGGTTTCCTGCGCCGCATCTTCCAGCTTGGCGACGACGGACCGAACGGGCCGTGATCCGGTCCGGGCGCGGTGGATCAGGCAATCCTGCGGCCGACACCGTCATCGGCCTGGGACCGTGCCGGGCCACTGTGTCAGACCAGTTTGCCTGGGCCGGTGTGCCAGAGCAGGTGTGCCAGAGCAGGTGTGCCAGAGCTGAAGGAAGGGTACTGTTATGGTGTCTGTACTGATGATTGCGGGCGATCTCGCCCTTGCGGCGCTGTTCGGGGCCATCGTCTTTTTCCCGTCGGTGGTGGCGCCCGTGGTGTTTTCGGTCATGGACGAGGAGATGTCCGGCCGCTTCCTGCGCCGATTTTTCCCTCGCTATTACCTCTACCTGATCATCAGCGCGGTTCTGGGCGCGGCCGCCTTCATCGCATCCTTCATCGCTTCAGGCATTGAAGGCAGCCTGACCCTCGCCGCAGGCCTTGCCCTGATCGCCCTGAGCACACTTTGGGTGCGCCAAAGTCTGATGCCCCGCATCAACGCCGCCCGGGACGCCGTCCAGGCCGGCGACCCAACCGCCCAGTCCCGCTTCAACACCGGCCACCGCCTCAGCGTCGTGATCAACATGGTACAACTGATCATCGTCATTACACTGATTGGTGTGCGGAGTATTTAGGCGTGGCCTCTGATTGGGTCGCTGCGCTCCGCATTCAGAAAACTGATAACATAGATCACTTCCATTTGAAGGGAGAGCAAATGGCCATTGAGGGCAGACCAGGATCGGGTGCTGTATTCGTCTGGAATATTGCAACACATACAACTCTTTAATTGTATGGCATTGATTAGACTGGAAATTAAATAGATTTAATTTGAATGGAGCCTGGGTAACTGGGACCATTTGCAGCGTAATTTTCGCAAAGTTCGAATTTTGAGGAGGTTACAATGGACTATTCCATTCATGGAAGTAATTATAGTCGAGAGAATGATTTCGAGACTTCGGAAGGACGGTTTTGGAATTATTCCGACCAATTTCAGAACATAAATACCGAAGGAGATCGACGCTCACCACCGGTGATCGGCTCGCCAACCTTTGTCTGGCACATCGCCTTGTGGCCAAAAATTATGCCCGGCGACCGAGAGGTGGCTTTCGAAGAGCAACTTACTTCTGAGTTAACCCAGCAAGAAGTCTCTCAAATAATTGGCAAGAGAGATAACGTTGATCCTTTCGTCAATTTTCAGACCATTCTTGAGCGATACAATCATGAGAACAGGAAATTTTTCCATGAGATCTCAGGTTTTCTTGAAAACTTACAAAATCGCGGCTGTGTCTCCGATGCTGAAATTCAAAAGATTGAATTGCGAAAACCTAGCGTTCGCGAAATGGGCGTTGTGCCAGGCATTGGAAAGAGCCAAAGCAGTTCATACACGTTTGATGTATGCGATCCGCAATCAATATCCTTCACGCTCTGGTGGGAAGACGAGGCTGATGCCGGCCAATTGAATAATCGGCATGCCAAACCAAAAGATACTGACATTAGAGTAAGAGTTCTAGCGCAGACCTATCTCGATCACGCAACTATATCTATATATATTGATGTCGGAAAAATCTATGATGGAAGGCAAATTCTGGGCATTAATGATGTTCATGGACGGCGACGTCAGAGTATCTTGGAAAAACTTTTACTCATTCGACGGTCGGCAGATCTGCATGTATATTCTGGTGCAGTCGAGGGAGAACTAGTCCCTGAGATACATATTACGGATGAGATTTCGAAAGAGCTTTTTGATATCGGGGACTATTTTTATGAAGGCGTTTGGCGCGAGTTTTGCCAGTCTTTCGATGTGAAAATCCCTGAATCGGTCTGTGACAAAGATTTGGTAGGGGAACGCTTTTGCGATCTTCGTGGCGTTCTGATGCAAGTTGAGTCGGTCGAGACGCCTCTGGAGGTGGAAACGCGGAAGGGGTGGGTCGCTGCGAGAGAGAGGAGTAGGAAGTCGATTGAGTCAAAAGAAATATTTCATGACGACGTCAAGTTATGGGCAGATGAGGCCAGTCGAAAAATTGCAGAAACAGATAGTGCGTCAGCCAATGTCGGTTTCGGTAATTTCATGCAATTCGATGAAAATGTTGGTGAGCCTAACACTGTTGTAAAATCACACTGGCCATTTATCAGGCGTGTATTTCCTTACATCGACTACAAGGATCTTGTTGCCTGTACAATCATTGACTCCCATGCCTTATACCTTACGCCGCTGGGAATTTCGAAAGATGTGCACATAAGACACGAATACGATGTCAATAATGAGATTGAGCAGGATCGATTTTGGCCCAGTGTACCGCTGACGGATTTGAAGGATGTGGTAAATGAGCAATTTTTTTCCAATCAGTTTCAAGATGCTCATAACTATCATGTTAAATTTGGGGTTGGCGAAGGCGTATCAATGTCGCCGCACCAACTCCGATTTCTGATTTTTACAAAAGGCGAGCCAAATCGGGAGCGGATGGGGCGCTACTTAGAGCTTGTGGTCAGTCTCACATCCATGCGCCTTTTTGTTTTGAAGAACCTCGCAACAGTCAAGAATGCAAATACATATTTGAGGATGTTGAGCCGTGCGCTCGACGGGACCTTGTCCCGATGGAGTCGAGAACGTCGGTTGATTGAAGATTGGTATTCTCAGGAGCAAGCCCGGCGTATCGAAACTCGAGAAGTTTCTTTGCAGAATTCAAAAAACAAGCGCTCATTCGAAGTAATGTCCAAAATAAGAAAAAGCGTTCGTGATCGAGAGATCGGTAGGTATGAGATTAATATTAGAGTTCCAGAAGATATCGATCTTGAGAATGTTCGAATACTTCTATTAGATCGTGTAATACGAAAAACAGAGGACGAGCTTATTTCCCTTGGTGCTGCATTGGATAATGTGGGTCAAGGCGGCGCTGGTCGTCTTCTTTATGTGATTGAGCGATCTCGCTATTATGCGCGAGAATTTTTAGAGATCTATCCAGATCTAGAGATTAAGAATATTCCAGGGTGGCATAATTATACAGAATATGTTTCCCGTGACATCAGGCCTGCATTCGAATTCATTGATCTGACTGGCGTCTCACTCGTGAATGTACGCCAAAGACTACAGGACCTTACTAATACAATCCAAACAACTGCCCTAATTATCGAGGCTGGTGCAACCAGAAATAACACGCAGACACTTGAAGAAATCGGCATAACGATTTGGGACATATATAAAGGGTCATTCCGATGGGGGGTCGGCTTGTTGGGAATGGTCGCAATCTTGGGAGATTTCGCAGTCAGACGCACGGGTTCATTTCTTGGATGGGTATTTGAAGCGCTCTCCGGTGGGTTCAGCTCACTGCTTCAAGTCTTGTAGATATCAAAAACTTCCCTAGGAAGAATAACTCAGTTTGAGGGCAGTCCAACCCCAGCACTGGTGATCAGTTGGGGCGTATGAGGACGTGTTTCTTCTTGCCGGCTGAGAGTTTGATGACGCCTTCCGGGTTGATGTCGCCGGTGCTGACCTTGTGGTTTTCGTCGGGAACGGCGGTATCGTTGATGCGGGCGCCGCCGCCTTTGACGAGACGGCGGGCTTCGCCGCCGGAGGACGCCAAGCCCGCGCGGCGGAAAAGGTCAAAGGCGGGGATGCCTGCGTCCAGGTCCGCCTGGGGGATGTCCACGGTGGGCAGGTCGGCGGAGAGGCCTGAGCCCGCGAAGGTCTCCGCGGCGGTCTGTTGGGCCTTTTCGGCGGCCTCGCAGCCATGGAGCATGGCGGTGGCGTGGGTGGCGAGGATCTTTTTCGCGTCGTTGATCTCGGCGCCTTCCAGGGCCTCCAGCCGGGCGATTTCCTCGATGGGCAGCACAGTGAACAGTTTCAGGAACCGGCCCACATCCGCGTCCGCCGTATTGCGCCAGAACTGCCAGTAATCGTAAGGGGACAACATGGTGTCGTCGAGCCAGAGGGCGCCGTCGGCGCTCTTGCCCATTTTCTTACCGTCAGCAGTGGTGATCAGGGGCGCTGTCAGCCCGTGGGCGGTGGCGCCTTCCACCCGGCGGATCAACTCCACCCCGTTCAGGATGTTGCCCCACTGATCCGAGCCCCCGCACTGCAAGGTGCAGCCCAGCCGCCGGTGAAGCTCCAGGTAATCATAGGCCTGGAACAGCATGTAATTGAATTCCAGGAAGGTGAGGGGCTGTTCCCGGTCCAGGCGCAGCTTCACGCTTTCGAAGGTCAGCATACGGTTGACGGTGAAATGGGTGCCGTAATCGCGCAGGAAGCTGATGTAGTTGAGGTCTTTCAGCCAGTCGTAGTTGTCCAGCATCACCGCATCCGTGGGGCCGTCTCCATAGGTGAGGAATTGGGAGAACACCTTCCGGATGCTGGCCATGTTGGCTCCGATCTGCTCCTCACTGAGCATCTTGCGGCTTTCGTCCTTGCCGGAGGGGTCGCCGATGCGGGTAGTCCCGCCGCCCAGAATGGTGACCGGGCGATGGCCCGTCTTCTGCAGCCAGTGCAGGATCATGATGCCGACCAGATTGCCCACATGGAGGCTCGGCGCCGTGCAGTCAAAGCCGATATAGCCGGTGACCACCCCATCCTTCATGGATTGAGTGATGGCATCGGCGTCGGTCACGTCATGGACGAAGCCGCGGCTTTGGAGAATGTGCACGAAATCGGATTGGGGCATCGGTCTCGGGGTCCTGGTTGGTCGTTCTTTAAGTGGCATCTACCGGCGGGGCATGGTCCCGGCATGGACCGGAACGGGGCCGCATTGGCGCGCTGGCCAAATCGCGCCATGCTTACCGCGCTATGGTTATCGGGCCATGGTTATCGGGCCATGGTTATCGGGCCATGCTTGTCGGGCCGCGGTTATCCGTGAGGCTGAAGGGCGGTCTGGAGCAGGGAGGCCGTGTCAGCCCTGTTGTGGACCAAGCCCAGGCATGCCGCAAGGGCTGCGGGAGA
Source organism: uncultured Alphaproteobacteria bacterium (assembly GCA_964561475.1). Taxonomy (GTDB): domain Bacteria; phylum Pseudomonadota; class Alphaproteobacteria; order JAJFIK01; family JAJFIK01; genus CAYUYV01. The sequence goes on along the minus strand of CAZLPU010000064.1, from coordinate 15,448 downwards.
TCTCCGGCGGCCACGGCCCGGTAGGCCATGAACGAGGAAAGCCTTCAAGGAGGGGCGCAAGACCATGTCCGAGATGACCGTAAAGGCCGGATTTGCCCCCATCACCGTGCTGGGTCTGATGTCCGGCACCTCCATGGACGGGATCGACCTCGCGGTGATCGAGACCGATGGGGAGCGGGTAAGCGCGTTCGGCCCCACGGCAAGCGCTGAATACCCGGACGAGGCCCGGGCCTTGCTGGAGCAGGCGGTGGCGCAAGGTGCGGCTCTGCCCCGGGGGGCGGGCCCGGATCATCCGGCGACCAAGGCGCTGGAGATAGGTATCTGGGCAGAGGCCGGGGCGGCGGTCACCCACGCCCATGCCAAGGCGATTGCGGATTTCGCCGCGGCCAACGGGGCGGCATTCGAGGCCGTGTCCCTGGTCGGATTTCACGGCCAGACGGTACTCCACCGGCCCGACGACCGGCTGACGGTGCAGTTGGGGGACGGCGCAGCCCTCGCCAAGGCGGTGGGTCGGCCGGTGGCCGATGCCTTCCGGCTGGCGGATGTGGCCGCCGGGGGGCAGGGAGCGCCCTTCGCGCCCCTTTATCACCGGGCGTTGGCGGGCAGCCGCCGGGGCGGGTCTGGTGGGCCTGGTGGGGTAGGCGCCCTGGCGCTGCCGGTGGCGGTGGTCAATATCGGTGGCGTGTCGAACGTGACCTGGATTGGCGCGGCGTCTTCTGCCGATGAAGCGCCGGTGCTCGCCTTCGACAGCGGACCGGGCAACGGACCCCTGGATGACTGGGTGCGCCGGTGCACCGGTGCCGCCATGGACAAGGACGGCGCCCTGGCCCGGGGCGGCACGGTCCACGAGAGCATTCTCACTCAGTTGATCGACCATCCCTATTTCGATCTGGATCCGCCCAAAAGCCTGGACCGGCTGGATTTCGGTATCGAAGCCGTGCGCACCCTCAGCCCGGCGGACGGGGCGGCCACGCTGACCGCATTCACGGCGGAGGCGATCCGTCAGGCATCGGGCCATTTTCCCGCACCGGCGCGGACCTGGATCATTTGCGGAGGCGGGCGGCGCAATCCGGCCCTGATGGCGGCCCTGGCGCAGCGCCTGGGTGCACCGGTGGTTCCGGCGGAACAGGCGGGCTGGCGGGGAGATGATCTGGAGGCGGAGGCCTTTGGGTTCCTGGCGGTGCGGGTGATGCGGGGCCTGCCCCTGAGCCTGCCGGAAACCACGGGGGTGCCCATGCCATGCCCGGGCGGCGTCATTCATCCGGTGCCGTGAGTCTTACCCGTGGGAATTAATCTGTCTCAGGAAGGTCCGTTTTCGAATGCTTGAGCCGTTAACCACTCTGCCGGATACGGGCCTGTCGGTGCTTTATGACGGGCAGTGCCCGTTTTGTGCCCGCTATGCGACCATGATCCGGCTGCGGGAAGCGGTGGGTGCCGTAAGTCTCGTGGATGCCCGGACCCGGCCCGACTGTGTGGCGGAAATGCGCGCCCGGGGTCTGGAGATCAACGAGACCATGCTGGTGCAGTACGAAGGGACGGCCTATGTGGGCGGCGATGCCATCCACATGATTGCCCTGCTGAGCGCCCCTTCCGGTCTGTGGAACCGTCTGTGGGCGGAGGTCATGAAACGCCGCCGGCTCGCCCGGCTGCTCTATCCGGCCTTGCGGATGGGGCGTAACCTTTCCCTGCGCCTCATGGGGCACAGGATGATTCCCTGACCGGGTTCTCAAATCCTTTCACGGCGTAGAGGCCAGAGGATTCTTGAATGTCCTGGTGTGATGGTCGATGGGCAGGTTCTTGAACACGGACGCGTTGAGTTCATCCTGGTAATGGGTCAGGCTGACGGTTTTGTCCGTGCTGTCAAAGAGGTAGATCCGGTAGGGGATGGGGGTACCGGACCAGGGACGGCGGAGGGACCATTCCGAGGCAGTGATGACCCCATAGCGGCCGGACCAGTGGCGAATGGTGAAGTCCGCACCAGGATCGTTGCCCGGGTTGAAGAGGTCGGCGTAGCCCGGCACGGCCTCAAAGGCGTAGGCGGCAAGCCGCTCCGCGTCTCCCTCCGGAGCCATGGTAACAAGGGCAGGCCTGACATGATCGACAACGGAAAGGATGAACCGGTCCGACTCCGGATCATGGACAATGCCGTCCACCCGGTCAATTCCGCGGGCATCGGCAAAGGCCGGCAGCAGGGACCAGGTCCCATGCTCCAGATCCAGGGCATAGACCCGGATACCCACATGGCTGGTGATGCCCAGGAGACGGTGGCGGACCGGATCATAGACCGCGGCCCGGGGCCAGCTTATGCCGGGAACGGAGCCATCGGGCGGGATGAGACGGCCCGGGCGGCCCGCGCCATCCAGCTGCCGGAAGCCCTCGGCTGTGAAGAGATAAAAGACCTTGTTCCGGCCGTCATAGGCCACATCCGGGGCGGCATCGAAACGGGCGGACCCTGTCGCGGAGGGGACAAGCTGTCCGGCCAGGTCGTAAAGGCCCGGTCTGCCCTTAGGATCGAGGGGAAAGGTCAGGTCCGGACGATTTTCTGCTGGCAGCAGAAGTGTCCGCAGATAGTCCGGCCCCAGTTCCGCGCGCTCCGGTTCGGTCCGGTCGATGGTGAAGCCATCTGCATCAGGACGGTAGGCACCCTGGAAACTGTCGAACCGGGTCTTGCCGAACAGGGGCGGCACATGCGCCACCAAGGCCCTGAAGGTGCTGGAGTGGACGGATTGTGCATAAGAGATATCGCCATCGCGGTGTTCCGGCGCACGGGGTTCGCCCACCACGGTGACCGTCACACGCTCCGCATGGTAACCGAAGACGCCAATGGTCTCGATCCGGGTGCCCTGGGACAGGCGGATGCGCCACTCCACCCCCTCATAAGCGGCAAGGGCCAGCCCCACGCTCTTTCCGGGCCGGTCCACCAGCACATCCACATGCCGGCCCCGGCCCTCGTAGACGCCGACCGCATGCAGTTCATCGACGGGCTCGTTGGGCGACGCGGTGGCCGGGAGAATGCCAATGGTCAGAAATCCAAGAATGAATGCGAAGACATGAAATGCCGCCATGGCCAGCGTCCCCTGAATAAAAAATCGTCAATGGCAGTCGATCAAAAAGCAGGGGAGAGCATAACGGAGGCCGAAGAAAGAGGCACCCCTCAAATGGGCAAAAGAAAAGTGCGGACCAGGATCTGATCCGCACCATGATGGATAACCGGTCTAGGATTATGGAACGCGCCATCCCCTGGTCAGGTGGTGGTCTTTTCGCTGCCTTCGGGCTCGTGGGCCGGTTCTGCCTTGGTCTCGACGGGGGGCTCTTCCGCCGGTTCTGCCGGGGGAGCAACCGGGGGCTCGGCCTGGGTCTCTTCCTTCGGTTGGTTCTGGGGTTGGCCCTGGGGCTCGCCCTGAGTTTGGCTCTGGGGTTGGCTCTCTGGGGCCTCGCCCTTGGTCTCGCCCTGGCTCTCGCCCTCGTCCTGGCTTTGAGGGGGCTCCGCCGGCGCTTTGGGCTCCGGCAGGGGGGCGGGATCCGGGGCGGCGGCGGCCATGCGCTTGTCCAGATAGGTTTCAACGGAGCCGATCAGGTCCTCGAGATTGGTTTCGAAGAAGTGATTGGCGCCGGGAACGGTCTGGTGGTCGATGGTGATGCCCTTCTGGGCCTTGAGCCGCTCCGCCAGCTTTTCCACATCCGCTGGGGGGACCACCTGGTCGACGGTGCCGTTGATGATCAGGCCTGAGGCGGGGCAGGGCGCCAGGAAGCTGAAATCGAACATGTTCGCCGGGGGCGCCACGGAGATGAAGCCATTGATCTCCGGACGGCGCATCAGGAGCTGCATGGCGATCCAGGCGCCGAAAGAGAACCCAGCAATCCAGCATTGGGACGCGTTCTGATTATAGGTCTGGAGCCAGTCCAGGGCGGCGGCCGCGTCGGACAGTTCACCGATGCCGCTGTCAAATTCTCCCTGGGAGCGCCCGACACCCCGAAAGTTGAACCGCATTGTGGAAAAGCCGCGGCGGTTGAAGGCGTAGAACAGGTCATAGACGACCCGGTTGTTCATCGACCCGCCATAGAGAGGGTGCGGGTGAAGGACCAGGGCGATGGGGGCTCTGGAATGGTCCGAGTGCTGGTAGCGCGCTTCGAGCCGGCCCGCGGGTCCCGTGATGATGATTTCTGGCATGGATACCGCCTTGTCTGCCTTGTCCGCGCAGGTGACTGCGCGTCGTGTGCCGGTCAGCCAGACAAGACCCCACCGCCTGGGGGCACGGTCTGCCTGGCGCAAAAACCTACTGTGGCGATTGGTCTTTCCCCGGGTTCGAACCGCCGGACGGCGGTAAAGAGCCTGAATTCTCAAGGGAAGCGGTCTGGATAATTCTTGACCAATCCAGTCGGGATTATATGTATCACTGGTGACGGCGTCGCCATGCCGATCCCAGGACCGGGTTCATAGCATGAAGCGCCAGCGAGATTTCAAGTCTGACTGAACGGCCCGGCCTGCAACCGGGCGTTGATGAAGAGGCGCAAGAGCCGTGAAACTGAGCACAAGGGGCCGATACGCGGTCATGGCCATGGCGGATCTGGCCCGCGCCCAGGCACCGTCCGGTTCGGAGCGTGGCGAGTCCGACAGCGGCGAAGAAGCCGCGCGCCCCGTGTCCTTGAATGACATCGCCCAGCGCCAGGACATCTCGCTGTCTTATCTGGAACAGTTGTTCGCGAAACTGCGCCGCCATGATCTGGTGGAAAGCGTGCGTGGCCCGGGCGGCGGCTACAGGCTTGCCCGCAGTGCCGATGACACCCGGATTTCCGACATCGTTCTGGCGGTGGATGAACCGATCCGCGCGACCCGGTGCGATCTGACCTCCGCCAAGGGGTGCATGGGCGCTGCCGGGCGCTGCATAACCCACGATCTGTGGGAAGAACTCAGCCGTCAGATTCATATTTTTCTCAATTCCGTGTCCCTCGCCGATGTGATCGAGAACCGGGTGCTGGGACGCAGCGGCTATGGCATGGGGGCTGTGCCCGTGGACATGCCCAATGCCCACGGCCCCAATACTCACGGTCCCTCCACTCACAATCCCGGCCGACCTCCCCATGGGGGGCTCCAGAATGGCGGTCACCAAAATGGCGGCCCGCAAAATGGTGGCGCAGGCCGACGGATTGCGGAAGGCGCCGAAGGCTTATGATCTATCTCGATTACAACGCCACCGCTCCCGTGCGGCCCCAGGTCATCGAGGCGATAACCGGGGCCTTGGCCGACCACGGCAATCCATCCTCCGTGCACGGCATGGGACGCCGGGCCCGGGGCGTGGTCGAAAGCGCCCGGGAGATCCTGGCGGCGATGGTGGGCACCGTTCCGGAGACGGTGACGTTCACCAGCGGCGGCACGGAAGCCAACACACTCGCCTTGCGGGGGGCGGCGGGCCATTGCGATGTGCTGATGGTCAGCGAAGTGGAACATGACTCCGTTCTGGCCGCCGCAGGGGCCATGGATCTGCCCTTGACCCGGTTTGGCGTGGACCGGAACGGGGTGATCGATCTGGCGGCTCTGGACGATCAGTTGTCGGCATGTGCCGGAGAGGGCCGGCGCCCGCTGGTGAGTGTCATGCTGGCCAACAACGAGACCGGCGTGATCGAGCCTGTGGCGGAGATTGCCAGATTGGTTCATGACGTGGCCGGAGGACTGGTTCATACGGACGCGGTGCAGGGGCTGGGCAAAATCCCTATGTCTTTCTGTGCTCTAGGTGTGGATCTGATGTCCCTGTCCGCCCACAAGATCGGCGGCCCGCCGGGTGTGGGGGCCCTTGTGGTGCGGGACGGTCTGCCTTTGGTGCCGGTACTGGCCGGTGGTGGGCAGGAGCGGGGGCGCCGCTCGGGTACGGAGAATGTGGCGGGCATTGCCGGGTTTGCCGCTGCCCTTGAGGCCCTGGAAGGCGAAGCGGGGCTTGCGGAGCAACTGGGTGCATGGCGCGCGGCGTTTGAAGACAGACTTCGGGCCTGGGCGCCGGATTGCGTCATTTTCGGTGCAGATGCGGACAGGCTGGCCAACACCACCTGTTTTGCCGTGCCCGGATTGACCGGCGAGACCCAGGTGATGGCCCTGGATCTCGGAGGGGTCGCTGTGAGTTCCGGGGCGGCCTGTTCCAGCGGCAAGGTGACCCGCTCCCATGTGCTCAGTGCCATGGGCGCCGACGATGTGCTGGCCTCCAGCGCGATCCGGGTGAGCACCGGCTGGAACACGAGTAAGGACGATCTGGACCGGGCCGCAGCCGTCTGGTCCCGGCATTATGACCGCTGGGCCGGGCGCAACCGGCCTCAAGCTGCCGCGGGCTGAGCCCGTTTTGACAGAGTACCGATCGTTTGCATGACCCCGATCGGGTGACGAGGAGAATGGAATGGCCGCCGTTGAGGAAACCGTCGAGGAAGTCCAGAAGCTCGGCGAGAAATACAAATACGGTTTTTCGACCGAGATCGAATCGGAACGGGCGCCCAAGGGCCTGAACGAGGATGTGATCCGGTTCATTTCCGCCAAGAAGAACGAGCCGGAATGGATGCTGGAGTTCCGTCTCAAGGCGTTCGAGCGCTGGAAGACCCTGGAGGAGCCGGATTGGGCCAAGCTCAACTATCCGCCCATCGACTATCAGAACGCCTATTACTACTCCGCCCCCAAATCCAAGGCGGATGGGCCCAAGAGCCTGGACGAGGTGGATCCGGAGCTGCTGCGCACCTATGAGAAGCTGGGCATTCCCCTGGCGGAGCAGGAGCGCCTCGCCGGCGTGGCAGTGGACGCGGTGTTCGACAGCGTGTCCGTGGCCACGACCTTCAAGGCCAAGCTGGCGGAAGCAGGCGTGATCTTCTGCTCCATTTCCGAGGCGATCCAGGAACACCCGGAACTGGTGCGCAAATATCTGGGCTCGGTCATTCCCATTACGGACAACTATTTCGCCACCCTGAATTCGGCGGTGTTCACGGACGGATCCTTCGTGTACATCCCTCCCGGGGTGCGTTGCCCCATGGAACTGTCCACCTATTTCCGGATCAACGATCCCCAGACCGGTCAGTTTGAACGCACCCTGATCATCGCCGACAAGGGGTCCTACGTCTCCTATCTGGAGGGGTGCACCGCACCCATGCGGGACGAGCACCAGCTTCACGCGGCCAATGTGGAACTGATCTGCGAGGAAGATGCGGAGATCAAGTACTCCACGGTGCAGAACTGGTATCCCGGGGACGAGGACGGCAAGGGCGGGATCTACAATTTCGTCACCAAGCGGGGCCTGTGCAACGGAGACAATTCCAAGATCTCCTGGACCCAGGTGGAAACCGGCTCGGCGATCACCTGGAAGTATCCCAGCTGCATCCTGAAGGGTGACAATTCCGTGGGCGAATTCTACTCCATCGCCATCACCAATAACCGTCAGCAGGCGGATACGGGCACCAAGATGACCCATCTGGGGCGCAACACCCGCTCCCGGATCATTTCCAAGGGGATTTCCGCCGGACGGGCGGACAACACCTACCGGGGCCTGGTGCGCATTCACCCCAAGGCCGAAGGCGCGCGGAACTTTACCCAGTGCGATTCCCTGCTGATCGGCGACAAATGCGGGGCCCACACGGTGCCCTATATCGAAAGCCGCAACCCCAGCGCCATGGTGGAGCATGAAGCGACCACCTCGAAGGTCAGCGACGATCAACTGTTCTACTGCCTCCAGCGGGGCATGAACGAGGAAGAGGCCCTGGCCCTGATCGTCAACGGCTTTGCCCGGGAAGTGCTGCAACAGCTTCCCATGGAATTCGCGGTCGAGGCCCAGAAACTGGTTGGAATTTCCCTTGAGGGGAGCGTGGGCTGAGGCCCGTGCGGGACAGACGGAGACAATCCCAATGCTGAGTATCAAAGACCTGCGCGCCGAAGTGGACGGCAAGGAAATCCTCAAGGGCATCGACCTGGAAATCGGTTCGGGCGAGATCCATGCGATCATGGGCCCCAATGGTTCGGGCAAGAGCACCTTGTCCTATGTGCTGTCCGGCCGGGATGGGTATGGCGTGACCGGAGGATCCGTGAGCTTCAAGGGCCAGGACCTTCTGGAACTTGAGCCCCAGGAACGGGCGGCGGCCGGCGTGTTCCTGGCCTTCCAGTATCCTCTGGAAATTCCGGGTGTCACGACCATGACCTTCCTGCGCACGGCCCTGAACGCCCAGCGCAAGGCCCGGGGCGAGGAAGAAATGTCCCCCGCGGAATTCCTGAAACTGGCCCGCACCCGGGCCCGGGAACTCAACATCGATGACGATATGCTCCGCCGTCCCCTGAATGTGGGCTTTTCCGGCGGCGAGAAGAAGCGCAACGAAGTGTTGCAGATGGCCCTTCTGGAGCCGTCTTTCGCCATTCTTGATGAGACGGATTCCGGCCTCGACATCGACGCGCTCAAGCTGGTCTCCCAGGGGGTGAATGCCCTGCGCAGCCCGGAGCGTTCCATGCTAATCATCACCCACTATCAGCGGCTTCTGACCTATATCGTGCCGGACCGTGTGCATGTGCTGGCCAATGGCCGGATCGTGCGCTCCGGGGGCAAGGAACTGGCCCAGGAGCTTGAGGATGTGGGTTACGAGAACCTGATCGCCAGCGCCGCCTGAAAGGGCAGGCCTGCGGGCGGAAAGGAACAGGAACATGACACGGATAATCCGGACTGACGGGCTCGAGGAGGCGGAACAGGCCTTCATAACGGCCTACGAGACCTCACGGGCGGACCTGCCCGGCATCAACCTGCCCTGGATGGCGGCCCTGCGGGACGGGGGCATGGAAGCCTGGCGCACCGCCGGGTTCCCCAACCGCCGGGTGGAAGAATATAAGTACACGGATCTGCGGGCCAATCTGCGCACGGTTTATGGTGAACCGTCCGGTGACAGCGCAAGCCTGCCCGAGGATCCGTTCGCGGCTGTGGACGCCTACACCATGGTCTTTGTTGATGGACGGTTCCGCGCTGACCTGTCCCGCCTTGAGGGATTGCCGGCAGGGATCGACTGCCTGCCCATGGGGCAAGCCCTGGAACAGGGCGTGGATTGGCTCGAAGGGCGCATCGGCACCTACGGCCTGAAAGATCAGCATCCGGGCCTTCATGGATTGAACATTGCCCTCATGCGCGATGGCGCTGCGATCCGGGTGTCCAAGGGCTTTGCGCCGGACAAGCCGGTGCGCCTCGTCTTCGCGGTAACCGGCGGCGGCATGGCCGTGCATGTGCGCAATCTTGTCGTTGTGGAAGATGGTGCGCGGCTGGACCTGCTGGAAACTCATCTGGGTACGGGCAGTCATCTGGTGACGGAAGGCACGGATATTCAGGTCCATGACAAAGGCCAGATGACCCATGTCAAAATCCAGGATGCGGACCACGAAGCGGCCCATGGGGCGGCAAGCTATGTGCGCATCGGGCGGGAAGCCCGGTATGAGGGTTTTGCCTTTTCCTCGGGCGGGGCTCTGAGCCGCAATGAAGTGTTCACCCGCTTTGAAACGCCCTTCGGCTTTGCCCGGGTGTCCGGTGCGGCCCTGCTGACGGGGACACAGCATTGCGACAACACCACGGTCATCGACCACGCCCAGCCGGACTGCGAGAGCCATGAGACTTTCAAATCCGTGGTCGCGGACCGGGGACGCAGCGTGTTCCAGGGCAAAATCATCGTGCAGCGGGATGCCCAGCGTACGGACGGGTACCAGCTCAGCCAGGGTCTTCTGCTCAACCCGGGCGCGGAAGTGGACACTAAGCCCGAGCTTGAGATCTATGCGGACGATGTGAAATGCAGCCATGGTGCGACCGTGGGCGAACTGGATGAGAACGCCCTGTTCTATCTGCGCTCCAGGGGGATTGATGAGGGGGACGCCAAGGCCCTGCTGATCCGCGCTTTTGTTGCGGAAGTGCTGGCGGAAATCCCTTCCGAACCTCTGGCGGACGCAGCAGGCGCCCATCTCGACCGGTGGCTGGAAATCAACCGGGACCGTGTGCGTGCCGCCGAGTCCGGCACACTCGGTTTCGACGAGGAAGAGAGTAATGCAGCCTGAACGGACTGAACCCAACGGGGACCTGACCGCCATGGATATGCCGCAGGCCTATGATGTGGAGCGGGTGCGCCGGGATTTTCCGATCCTGTCCACCCAGGTCCACGGTCATCCTCTGGTCTACCTGGACAATGGCGCCTCGGCCCAGAAACCCCAGGCGGTGCTGGATGCCATGACCGCGTCCATGACCTCGGAATACGCCAATGTTCACCGGGGTCTGCATCATCTGAGCAATCTGGCCACGGCCCGGTATGAGGCCGCCCGCACGGCCACCGCCCGCTACCTGAATGCCGCCGATGACCGGGAAATAATCTTTACCCTGAATGCTACCGATGCGATCAATCTGGTGGCGTCCTCCTACGGCAGGGGCCGGATCGGGGAAGGGGACGAGATCATCCTGTCGGAGATGGAACACCACTCCAACATCGTGCCCTGGCATTTCTACCGGGAACGCCATGGCGCCGTGATCAAATGGGCGCCGGTGGATGATGACGGCAATTTCCTGCTGGACGAATTCGAGAAGCTGCTGACCCCGCGTACCCGTATGGTGGCGATCACCCACATGTCGAATGTGCTGGGGACGGTGTTGCCGATTGCCGAGATCACCCGGATCGCCCATGCCCATGATGCGGTTGTGCTGGTGGATGGGACCCAGGGGGCGGTCCACGCGCCCACGGACATGCAGGCCATGGATTGCGATTTCTATGTCTGCACCGGGCACAAGCTCTACGGCCCGTCGGGCATTGGCATTCTCTACGGCAAGTATCAGCATCTGGAAGCCATGCCTCCCTATCGGGGCGGCGGCGAGATGATCCTGGAAGTGCACAAGGACTCGGTGACCTATGGGGAACCGCCCATGCGCTTCGAGGCGGGCACGCCCCAGATTGTCGAGGCGGCGGGCCTTTTGGCGGCCCTGGAGTACATCGAGACCCTCGGGCGGGATGCCATCCGGGTTCACGAGACCGATGTGGGGAATTACGCCCAGTCCCGTCTGGAAGATCTGGGCTGGGTGCGGATGCTGGGCCGGGCGCTGGGGAAGGGCAGCATTTGCGCCTTTACCGTGGACGGGGCCCATGCCCATGACATTTCCACGATCATCGACCGCCAGGGCGTGGCCGTTCGCGCGGGGCACCACTGCTGTCAGCCCCTGATGGAGCGGTTCGGCGTGAATGCTTCGCTCAGGGCCTCCTTCGGGCTTTATAATACCCGTGAAGAGGTGGATACGTTCATCGAGGCCCTTGTAAAGGCCCACAGAATGCTGACCTGATCGCGATGCATGATGCGGTCGGTCTTGAATTGGACAGGCGAGAGGGGCAGGTGTGACATGGCAGCGTTATCCCAGGAACAGCTCGACAAGCTGACGGACCAGCTCATCGGTCAGATCAAGACGGTTTATGACCCGGAAATCCCTGTTGATGTGTATGAGCTGGGGTTGATCTACCGGATCGATGTGTCCGACGACATGGCGATCACCATCGACATGACCCTGACCGCGCCGGGGTGCCCGGTGGCGGGCGAAATGCCCGTCTGGGTCAAGGAAGCGGTGGAGCAGGTGGACGGGGTGAGCGAAGTGACCGTGAACCTCACCTTCGATCCGCCCTGGGACCCGTCGCGCATGTCCGAGGAAGCCCGGCTTGCGCTGAACATGTTCTGACGGGCGCCCTGCCGCACCGCGGGCAGAGCAGCCCTGTTTCAAGAGTTTCGGGAGCCCTTCGATGACCTCTGGAAGACCCCGCCGGGAACGTCCAAAACTGCTGACCATCACCGATGCGGCGGCAGCGCGCATTCTGGAGATCATGGAGCAGTCGGAGGATACTGTCCTTGGCCTGAAAATCGGTGTCAAGAACGCCGGCTGCGCGGGCATGGCCTACACCCTGGAATATGCCACCGAAAGGGACCCCCTGGACGAGGTGGTGGAAGACAAGGGCGTGACGGTCTTTGTGGAAGCCAAGGCGGTCCTGTTCCTGATCGGCACGGAAATGGACTATCAGGTGGACAAGCTCTCTGCGCAGTTTGTCTTCAACAACCCCAACCAGACCGATGCCTGCGGTTGTGGTGAGTCCGTGAATCTTCAGCCTGCGGCCCTGGATTCGGACGGACATCCGGAAGACCGTCCCATCTGACCCTGGCTCGCCAAGACAACAGCCGCGCTCCCGGCAAAGTGGCCAAAGAAAGGCCGCAGTCCGCGGTTGAGGTTGCAGGGCGCGGCGTTGCGTTCCATCAGCCAAAAGACTAGCGTCATGTCAGTCGAGCCATTGGGGTTCGGCCATCATTACCTGTTCTTTCAAGGAGAGGGACTGACATGAAGCGTTTCGCCGTGCTTATGGCCGCCGCTGCCATGGTCTGCGCCGCAGGCCAGGCCCAGGCTCAGATCAACGAACTTCCCGGCCGCACGCCCCAGCCGCAGCAGCCCCAACAACCGCAGCAGTCCGGTCAGGTCATCCAGGGCATCACCGGCGCCCAGTTGCAGGGCCTCGCCCAGCAGCTTTTCGGCCAGGTCCAGGCGGGCCAGGACAACAACGGCAACCCGCAGCTGACCGTTCAAAGCTCCAACGCCAATTTCTTCGTCAGCGGTGTGGGTTGCGAGCAGGGCCGGTGCCTCTACATCCACCTGTTTGCCGGGTTCCGGGGCGGCAGCATGGACGCCCAGACCCTGGCCCAGTTCAACGCCTTCCATTCCGAAAAGCTGTTCGGCCGGGCGTTCACCAATGGTGAGATCGTCTTCTTCGACTGGGGCACCTTCGTCACCGGTGTGACCCCGCAATATGTGGCCGGTATCATGCGCAGCTGGAACGAGATCGTCCTGCCTGCCTTCATCCAGTCCATGAGCAGCGGCGGCGGCAACGGCGGTGTCAGCCTCGATGCCTCCGCGGACGGGGAAGCCGAGGCCAAATTCGTCAGCCTGAGCCACGAAGAACTGGCCACCCACATGGACAAGATGGCCGGTCCGGATATGAGCGGGATCAAGGCCGCCCTGAAGCAGAGCGCTGCTCAGCAGTAAGACGGTTGCGCAGCGGTAACGCCATGGCGGCGGCATGGGACCTGCGGGAATTGCACCGTGGTGCCTGAGCCGCCGCTTTTTTTTGTGCGCTGAACCCGTGTTTTGTGCGCTGAACCCTTGTTTTGTGCGCAGAACTCTGGGGGCGGGACGCAGATCATCACCACGCCGCCCCCGGTCTTTTCCAGCCTGGAGGATGCAACGCCATGACCGGCCTTTTCGACCGCCTGAAAGCGGATGCGGCGCCCGAATGGGAAGCCTACACCCGCCATGCTTTCACCCGGGCCATGGCAGACCAGTCCCTGCCGATGACCTCCTTCCAACATTATCTGGTTCAGGATTATCTGTTCCTGATCCATTTTGCCCGGGCCTATGGGCTTGCGGTGTACAAGTCGGAGCGGTTGGAGGACATGCGCGGGGCGCTCGCGTCCCTTTCGGCCATTCTCGATGTGGAAATGGATCTCCATATCGGCCTGTGCCGGCAATGGGGTCTCAGCCTGGAGGACATGGAAAAGACGCCGGAAGCCTCGGCTACCATGGCCTATACGCGGTTCGTCCTGGAGCGGGGCGTAAGCGGGGATCTGCTTGATCTCCTCGTGGCCCTGGCGCCCTGTGTGGCCGGGTACGGAGAGATTGCAAAGCGGCTGATGGGGGATCCGGCCACCGTGCGTGACGGCAACCCCTACATGGTCTGGATCGAGGAATATGCGTCCCCGGACTATGACGGTGTGGTGGACAAGGCCCGGGCCCAGATCGACCGTCTGGGGGCGGAGCGGCTGACACCCGCCCGCTACCCGTCCCTGCTCAAGACCTTCCGCCAGGCCACCCGTCTGGAGGCGGATTTCTGGGACATGGGGCTTTACCAGTTGAATTGACCCTGCCCGGTCCGATCGCGCGGAAGGTGCCCAATGGCCGTCAGCCCTGAATTCAAGGCCTTCATCCTGGATGTCTTCGAGCCTTTCGGCACGGTGCGGATCCGCGCCATGTTCGGCGGCGCCGGGATCTATGCAGACCTGCCGGATGGGCCGCTGATGTTTGGCCTGATCGCCAGTGAAACGGTCTATCTGAAAGTGGACGACACCAACCGGGCGGCCTTCGAGGCGGAAGGGCTGGAGGCCTTTTCCTATCAGAAGGCGGACGGTGAACCGATGCAGATGTCCTATCACCGCATGCCGGAGGCCTGTTTCGAGGACCCGGATGCCCTCGTGCACTGGAGCAGGCTCGGTCTGGACGCGGCCCTGAGGGCCCGCAAGCCCAAGCCTGCGAAGAAGGCTGTGAAAAAGGCCAAGGGTGGCGGCGCGAAAGCGGCGAGTTGAGGATAGTCCTGAAGTGGGTGTGCCGGCGCATATTCCTGTGAAGGGCCGGCACAGCGTGGGGAAGCGCCGGCCCTTCCGTAAGGCAATCATCTTTGTGCGCCCCGTGGCTGGGTTGGGCCTCAGGCTGGGGCTTTGGTGTGCTCCCGGGCGCGGGCCGCCTTGAGGCGGTTGCGGCGGACCATGTTCAGGGCCTCGGTGAAGACGGCGAAGGCCATGGCGGCGTAGATGTACCCTTTGGGCACATGAACCCCGAAGCCGTCGGCGATCAGCACCATGCCGATCATCAGCAGGAAGGCGAGGGCCAGCATGATCACGCTCTGATTATGCTCAAGGAACTTCGCCATGGGCTCTACGGCCAGGAACATCACCGTCACGGCGATGAGCACGGCGATCACCATGATCGGAAGCTGGTCGGTCATGCCGACGGCGGTGAGAATGCTGTCCAGGGAGAAAACGAAATCCACGGCGATGATCTGGGCGACCACGGCGCCGAAGGTGGCCGTTGCCATGCGCCCGCCCAGTTCCGGGTCGTGTTTCACATCCACATGGTGCTGAATTTCCGTGGTGGCCTTGAATACAAGGAACATGCCCCCGGCGATCATGATCAGATCACGCCAGGAAAAGGCCGTCTCGAAGGTGGGGTGACCGTTGGGATCCAGAGGACCGGTGAGGCCCAGGTCGAACACCGGTTTGGTCAGACCCACCAGCCAGACAATGGTGAAGAGCAGGGCAATGCGCAGGCCAAGGGCGAGACCGATTCCGATTTTTCTGGCGGTGGCCTGCTGGGCCTGGGGCAGGCGGTTGGTCAAGATGGAAATGAATAGGAGATTGTCGATCCCCAGAACAACTTCCAAGGTCACCAGGGCCAGCAATGCCGCCCAGGCCTCGGGTTGAGAGAACAGCTCCAGCATTGGTGGCTCCCGGTTGGATTGTTGAAGCGCACAGGGATAACCCTGTCGCGGGTCCAACACCGTAGCTGAACCACCGTTCCCGGGGAACGCACGGGCGATTGTACCGGGAGGGGAACAAGGGCCGGATGCACGTCTTAAGGCCCGTGGACAATTACCTGAGTGCGATGAGAGTTGCAGCGATGTTTATCGT
>CAZLPU010000063.1:0-29549 GCA_964561475.1 uncultured Alphaproteobacteria bacterium | reverse complement strand
CTGCGCCGCCCTCGCGGAGGCGCCTCGCGCCGTGAGCGAAAAAACGAGAGCGGCGACCACCCTGTTTAAAGGTGATCGTGATTTTGCGCCCGCCGCTCTAACGGCTGGTCCATACGATCCTCGGGGACATCCTGGGGACCCTCCGGGGGACATCGAACCTATGAAGGCGGACAGAATGATCGCAGCTCGTATGACAGAGCGCACGCGGCCCAATAATACGGACCCCACCATGAATATCGGCTTCGGGATTTTTCGCCGGCGGAGCATCATGATGGCCATGGCTCTTGGTCTGGGGCTCGCATCATCCGCTTGCGGATTCCGGCCTTTGTACCAGGAGGTCTCCCCCGGCGTGTCCACAGCCCGCGCCCTGGCCCAGATCGAACTGAACACCCGCAACGATCAGATCGACTACATGGTCCGCACCCGGTTGGTCGATACTCTGCGTACAGGCACCACCGGCCAACCGCCACGCTACCGGCTGAAACTCCGGATCAAGAAGGACCGGGAGGCCGCAGCCGTCGAGGCGGATACATCCATCACCCGATTCGACGTGCGCCTGGTTGCGGCCTACGAGCTGATCGATCTGACCACCAACCAAATCGTTCTGACCACCAACAGCCGGGCGGTATCCTCATACAACGTGGTGGACAACCAGTTCGCCACCATGACTGCACGGCGCGGGGCGGAAGAACGGGCCGCCACCGACCTTGCCGACAATATCAAGCTGCGTCTGGCGGTCTTTCTGGACCAGACCCTCGAGCCTGATGCCTGATGCCTGATGCCTGATGCCTGATGCCTGATGCCTGAGCCAATGAGATCCACCGGGAGTGACTCGGCGTGAAAGTCAAGCCAGCGGATGCGGACCGGTTCATCGCCAATCCGAACCCGGATTGTGTCGCTGTCCTGATTTATGGTCCCGACGACGGTCTGGTCCGCGCCCGCGGCAAGGCCCTCATTTCCGGCCGGATCGGGTCCGATGCCGATCCCATGCTCCTCGCGGACCTGACGGACACGGACCTTAAAAGCGATCCCGCACGTCTGGCGGATGAGGCTGGCGCGTTGTCCCTGATCCCCGGAAGCCGGTGCATCCGAATCAAGGCCACCGGTGAAGCCGCGGCCGGCGCAGTGGAGAACCTGCTCCAGGGCTGTGCCGATGGGTCCCTGAAATCCGAAGCCCTGGTGGTCATTGAAGCGGGGGATCTCAATCCCCGGTCAACACTGCGCAAACTCTGCGAGGGTGCCCCCAATGCTGCGGCGGTCGCCTGCTATGCCGATGACCGCCGCAGCTTGGAAGCCGTGATCCGCCGGACCATCGAAAGCGCCGGGCGGCGGATCGATCCCGATGCCATGGCCTTTCTTGGGGATCGGCTCGGCGCCGACCGGGGCTTGACCGAACGGGAACTGGAAAAGCTGATCACTTATAAGGGGTCCGATGAAACGCCCATCAGCCTGACCGATGTTCAAGCCTGCCTGCCGCCGGATGCGGAATCCGGTGCGGAACAGATCGCGGATCAGGTCGCCGCTGGCGAGATCGCCGCGGTTCAACGGGCCCTGGATCAGGCCAAGGCGATGGGCAATGCGTCGATCGGATTGCTTCGGGGGGTTGCGGCGCATTTCCAGCGGCTCCATGGCTGGACCGGCGCGATCGCCTCAGGTCAGCGGGTGGATGAAGTCCTTTCCCGTGCTAGGCCGCCAATCCACTTCAAGCGCCAGCCATCGATCAAACGGCATCTCTCCATCTGGACGCCGAAGGATGTGGAGACTGCGCTGACCGCCTTGCTGGAGACGGAACGCCAGTGCAAGACCACCGGCCTGCCGGAAACCATGCTGACGGAGCGGGTGCTGTTGTCCTTGACCCGCCGGGCGGCCCGGGCCGCCCGGCGTTGATCGATCGTGCTACAGCGGCGGGATGAGGTGTTTCAGCCGGCCGCAATCGGCTGGGCCAGACGGCGACACACATCGTCCAACTGCTCAAGGGTGGTGTACGAGATTTTGACGTCGCCGCCTTCGGTTCCGCGAAACTCTATGACGACGGGCAGACCCAGGGCATTGGAGACATTCCGCTCCAGGGCGATTGTATCCGCATCTTTTTCCGCCGGCACTGGCCGGCTGCCCCGCTGACTTGAGGGACTGCGGGTCGCCGCTGGTGTGGTGCCCGAATGCGCTTCCTCGTCACGGCGCACCAGGGCTTCTGCCTGGCGCACATTCAGGGCTTTCGAGACGATCTCCCGGGCGAGGTCTTCGGCTTTGTCGCTCCCGACCAGAGTTCGGGCGTGGCCGGCGGACAAAGCGCCGGTCTTGACCATGTCCTGAACCGGCTCAGGCAGGCTCAACAGCCGGGTCATGTTGGCCACATGACTGCGGCTCTTGCCGATCAACTTGGAAAGTTGGTCCTGGGTATATTTGAATTTCTGCATCAGAACCTGATAGCCGCTGGCTTCTTCCAGCGGGTTCAAGTCAGCCCGCTGGATGTTTTCAACCAGTCCGATCTCCAGGACTTCGGAATCGCTGAGATCCTTGACGATGACCGGAACGGTATGGCGCTGGGCTTTCTGGGCAGCGCGCCAGCGCCGCTCACCGGCGACGATCTGAAAAGCATTCCGGTCGGTTTCATCGGGCCGGACAATAATGGGCTGAAGGACGCCACGCTCCCGGATGGATTGGGCGAGCTCTTCCAGGTCCGTTTCACTGAAATTCCGCCGGGGCTGATGGGGATTGGGCTTGAGAAACTCAATCGGTACATCCCGCATACCCCGTTGCCGGTCTGCTCCCGGATTGGAGGTATCCTTGCCGCTGGGGGCCGTATCCGCGGGGGGCGCGCCATCGCCCAAAAGGGCCTGAAGGCCCCGGCCAAGACCGCGCTGTTTCGACTCTTCAGCCATTCCCATTTCTCTCCATCCCGGCAAATCCGATGGGGCGTCCACGCTCAACCCAACGGCCGATCTCCATGGTCCAATTCTCGGGTCGCCGTTCCCAGCTCCGAAGACCGCAAAACCCAAGTTCAAATCTCAACCCAATGGGCTAGCGGTTCCGAGTTAAGAGTACCCCAAAAGGCAGCCCATTATGCCGCTCAAGCGGTTTGCAGGGTGCGTTCGCGCCGAATGATCTCACGGGCAAGTTTTATATAGGCTTGGCTGCCGGCACATTTGTGATCGTAGAGCAGCGCCGGTTTGCCGTGGGACGGCGCTTCCGAGATCCGCACATTCCTCGGAATGACCGTTTCATAGACTTTCTGACCCATATGGCTTCGGACATCCCCCGCAACCTGGTCCGAGAGACGGTTCCGTTTGTCATACATAGTCAGAACAATGCCCTGGATTTCGAGGTCCGGATTGAGGCTGCCCTTCACGAGATCGATGGTCCGCATGAGCTGGCTCAACCCTTCAAGGGCGAAAAACTCACATTGCAGGGGCACCAGCACCGCGTGGCCCGCCGTCATCGCATTGATGGTCAACAGGTTCAGAGATGGCGGACAATCGATCAGAATGTAATCGTAGGGCTTCAGAACGCTGCCATCCGATGTGGCGTCTTTGAGAAATTGGGCCAAGGCATCCTTGAGACGGAAGGACCGCCGTTCGATACCAATCAGCTCCAGCTCCGCGCCGGACAGATCCACCGTCGACGGCACCACATCCAGGCCTGGAATGCGGGTCGGCGTGACCGCATCGCCAATGGGTTGTTGCTCAGCCATCACCTCATAGGTGGTCACCACACGGGCCGACCGATCAATGCCGAGACCGGTGCTTGCGTTGCCCTGAGGATCCAGATCGATCACCAGAATCCGCTGTCCGACTGCTGCGAGGGCCGTACCCAGATTGATGGCCGTTGTTGTCTTACCCACACCGCCTTTCTGATTGGCGATGACAATGATGCGGTTGGCCCGTTTCGGCTCCGAAGATGCCGGCTCATTGTGGTGTGGTTGGCCAGATTCCGGCCGGTCGTCATTGGACTCCAAAGTCACAGTCAACACTCCCTGCATGAACGAACCGGCCCGGTTGGCTGACAGATCCGGCGATGGAAAGCCTCACCGTCCCACGAGCCCTCCATAAGGCTTCAACCTGGGTGGTTTTGGGGCTGCCCTGGAGTGACATGACGCTCGACGGCCTTCAGCCGCAGCACCACGCCGCCGGGATCCGTCCTGCTCTGGATTCGATCCGCTTGGAATTTCCACCATTCGTTGGCTACGGTCAATTCTTCCTCGGCCGTCTTGCCCTTGAGCAAGACAAACTCTCCTTCGGGTCGATCAGCCAGAAACGGCGCACCATAGGCCAGGATCTTATGGAGCGGAGCGCAAGCCCTGGCCGTGACCACATCGCAGGGCCAAGGTGCCAAATCTTCGACACGCTTGGCGATGACCGTTGCTGAAAGCTCAAGACGGTTAATAATATCCAGCAAGAAGGCCGCTTTGCGGCCATCGCTCTCCACCAGGGTTACAGTCAGGTCCTTTTGGTCCGCCTTAGCGAGGAGACTGATCACAAGGCCCGGGAAACCAGCGCCGCTGCCGATATCGAGGCAAGTCTTGGCCTGGTGGATATGGGGGTAAATCTGAGCGGAGTCGATGATATGGCGACGCCATAGATCAGGAATTGTGCTGCTGCTGATGAGGTTGATACGAGATTGCCATTGGCAGAGCCGGTCTGCGTAGGACTCAAGCCGACTCAATGTTTCACGTGAAACACAAGGTGATTCAGGATGAAACAGATCCGTCAAGAGGGATATGTCCCTTTGCCCTGGTGTGGGTGCCTCAGGCACGGACATTCCCTCCCTCTGCACCAGCATCTTGCGCCACACCGTCGCCTGTCACGGCGGAAGTGCTCTGAAGCCGCTTGACGGCTCCAAGGACGAGGGTGAGAGCCGCCGGCGTTACGCCGTCAACCCGCGCTGCTTGCCCAAGGGTGTGAGGCCTGGCCCGGGTCAGCTTCTCCTTCATCTCATTGGAGAGCCCCTGGATACCGTCATAGTCCAGGTCAACTGGAAGCCGGATATTCTCATCTTTCCGAAAGGCACGGATATCTGCCGTTTGGCGATCGAGATATCCGGCATAACGGGCGTCGATCTCAAGCTGCTCCTGAACGTCTCCCGGCAATTCAGCCAATTCCGGCCAAATCCCTGAGAGATCGCCCATCGCTATCGTGGGATAGGCCAAGAGGTCGGAGACTGTCCGTCGAATGCCATCCTGGTTAACCGACAGCCCATGACGATTGGCCTCTTGGGGTGTCAAGGTCAACTGTGCCGCCAGGTGTCGTCCCCTTTCCAAACCTTCCAATTTTAACCCGAAAGCCTTTGCCCGCTGTGTACCGACACAGCCCCACCCCAAGCCAAATGGTGTCAGCCGCTGGTCCGCATTGTCCGCCCTGAGGGTCAACCTGTACTCTGCTCTAGAGGTGAACATGCGGTAGGGCTCGGAAACACCCCGCGTGACGAGGTCGTCGATCAGCACCCCAATATAAGCCTGGGACCGATCGAGAATGATCTCATCCGATTGACCAACGGATCGGGCTGCATTGAGGCCCGCCATGAGGCCTTGGGCAGCCGCTTCCTCGTAGCCGGTCGTCCCATTAATCTGACCCGCAAGGTACAATCCTGGAAGCTTCTTGACCTCAAGGGTTGGGAGAAGCTCGCGCGGATCCACATAGTCATATTCAATCGCATAGCCCGGTCGTAGAATCTCAGCGTCCCCAAGCCCGGGAATGGTCCGGATGAATGCGTTCTGGACCGCCTCAGGCAACGACGTCGAGATTCCATTGGGATAGACCGTGTGATCGTCCAGGCCTTCAGGCTCAAGAAACACCTGGTGACCACTCTTATCGCCAAATCGAACCACCTTGTCTTCCAGGGACGGACAATAACGCGGGCCAGTGCCATCAATCCGGCCGCCATAAACAGCCGATTGCTCAAGATTGGCCGCCACAATGGCGTGGGTTTCCTTTGTCGTTGTGGTGATGTGGCAATCCACCTGGGGCGTGGTGATCTGCGTTGTCAGGAATGAGAATGGAACTGGAGGACTGTCACCGGGTTGACGCTCCAACAGATCCCATCGGATCGTGCGACCGTCGAGTCGCGGCGGGGTGCCGGTTTTCAATCGCCCCATTCCAAGGCTCAACGCTTCCAACCGTTTCGCGAGAGCCACGGCCGGTTGATCACCAACGCGCCCAGCAGGGATACGCTGCTCCCCAACGTGAATCACGCCCCGCAAGAAGGTCCCGGTCGTCAGTACGATGGCACCACAGGCAATGGATTCACCGGCCTCCGTGATCACACCGTTCACCTTGCCATCCTGAACCACAATATCGGCCACAGCCCCGGCCACCAGAGCCAGATTGTCCTGACTACTGAGAAGGGACTGCATGCCCTGACGATAAAGGGCCCGATCCGATTGCGCTCGCGGCCCTCTTACTGCCGGACCTTTCTTGCGGTTCAATAATCTGAACTGGATCCCCGCATGGTCAGCAACCCGGCCCATCACGCCGTCCAGCGCATCAATCTCACGGACCAGGTGGCCCTTGCCGATCCCGCCAATGGCAGGATTGCAGGACATCTCCCCGATCGTTTCGAGCCGGTGGGTGAGCAACAAGGTCTTGGCGCCCAGTCGTGCGGAGGCCGCCGCAGCTTCACAGCCCGCATGACCACCGCCAATCACAATCACGTCGTAGGTCAACCGCATCTCCACTTGTCACTTGGCGCTGTTCAACGCATCAATACTGGTCGAACCAAGTCCATCACGAGCCGGAATTGGATAAATAGCTTGCTGGAGGATAAAAACGATCATTTCCACATGGTCAGTGCTGAGCCATCTGGTGAAACAGGTTTTTTGACTCATTCCGAGACTCGAGCCGGATTGTTTCACGTGAAACACTATTTTCCGATGCAGAAATCCTGGAAGACCACATCCAGCAAAGCCTCCACATCCACCGCCCCCGTGATCCGGCCAAGTGCCCGAACCGCTCGGCGAAGATCTTCCGCCCGAAGCTCAGCTTCGCTGTAGGGCTGCTCCAGAATCCGTGACAGATCCCCACGGCAGGCGGTCAAGGCATCCCGGTGCCTCTGGCGGGTCAACAGGGGCGTTTCCATAGATCCCGTCCGGCTCACAGCTCCTTGCTCCAAGGCACCCAGAAAGCGGGACATGCCCTCACCAGACAGTGCGGAGACTGCGAAGACCCGATCCGGATTACTGGATTCCAGCGCTTCCAGGTCCCGAAGGCGGCGCCCGGTTACCTTGTCCTTTTTGTTGAGAAGGACAAAATCATCCTCCTTCAGATGCTTGGTGACGATCTTTTTCAGGGGGCCGGTCTCTCCGAGGTCGAATACAGCCACTCTAAAATCCGCCCGTGTCGCGAGGTTCTCAGCCCTGCGAATTCCTTCCTTCTCAACCAGATGATCCGTCTCCCGGAGCCCTGCCATATCCGCGACTGTTACCGGAATGCCCTGAAGGTCGAGGGGGACTTCAAGAATGTCCCGGGTGGTCCCTGGTACCGGCGAGACAATGGCCACATCCCGCCGAGCGAGCCGGTTCAGAATCGTTGACTTGCCGGCATTGGGTGCCCCGATCAGGGCGACCACCAACCCGTCACGGATCCGCTGGCCGCGATGGCCGTCCGCAAGATGCCCATCAATGGCGTCCCGAACGGCCTGGATCTCTTGATCCATGGCCTGGATCACATCCCTTGGGGCATCACCCTCATCGGGAAAATCAATTTCCGCCTCCGAGTGAGCCAGCAGTCTGACAAGCCGTTCCCGCCAGCCGGTATAGAGATCCCGCAGAACCCCATCCATCTGACGCAGGGCCAACTGGCGTTGGGTCTCCGTCTCCGCCTGGATCAGGTCGATCAGACCCTCCGCCTGAGTCAGGTCCAAGCGGCCATGATCCACGGCCCGGCGGGTGAACTCCCCGGGTTCCGCCAACCGCAACCCTTCCATACGGCCCAGGGCGGCGAGGATCGCTGAGACAATGGCCCGGCCTCCATGGCACTGGATCTCGACGCAGTCTTCACCCGTGAAACTGCCCGGTCCAGGAAACCAAAGAACCAGCGCCCGGTCGATAACGTCCCCACCGGTTGCCCGGGCCTCACCACTTTCCGGCTGATGGATGGCCCGCACGACCGCCTGACGCGGCTGTGGCAGTGGCCGCCTGGTCATCAATTGCAGGGCACGGCCCGCTCCAGGTCCGGAAACCCGGATCACCGCCACACCCGCAACCCCCGGTGCCGAAGACAGCGCAAAAATGGTCTCCCGCGCCGCTTGCCAGGTCACCAGACTGCGGGACTCCGACGCTTTCCCGTCAGATGCCGTCCTACCGTCCCGCATTCTTCCATCCCTTTGTTGGGCCGCGGACCCGGACGGCCCATCCACTGATCGTTCCATTCTGTCTGTTCCAACTCCACAAAATCCGAGGTTGCTCCCCACACCCCAGGATGGATCTCATCCCCACGAGACAGCGCGAGTCACTCCACTCTCAAGCTTTCTACCTGGTATGAGTCTCGGCAATCCCGCACAACTCAACGGCTAGAATGCCCTCCGTGCGGCCCGGTCGGGACCGCCTCAGCCATAGGGCCGTCCGGCCATCCGCGATTTCATCCTTGAAAGTGCATTCAACAAACGAATTTCGGCTTCAGGCCTGCTACACCACTCCATGCCGACGGCGGACCCCATTCGCTCCCTTCCAGGGTCCGCCAAGATCCGAGCGTAAAGATGTAAACGTCGTGGATCGAGGCAACCCCACGCACCGGTCCGGCTTACCCCGAACGCTGGGTGCTCATTGCACCCCGCGGGGCCCGGAGGAGCATCCTCATATCAGGAAAGGTCAGCCATGAGTGCATCTGAAATCACGATCCAGGGTCCGGACGGATCCTTTTCCGGTTACCTGGCAACCCCCGCATCCGGCAACGGTCCGGGCGTGGTCGTCATCCAGGAAATCTTCGGCGTGAACGACGTCATGCGCGGCATTTGCGATGAACTCGCCGGCGAGGGATTCGTTGCCCTGTGCCCAGACCTGTTCTGGCGGATCGAGCCGGGCATCCAGCTCACCGACAAAACAGAGGCCGAATGGAAGCGCGCTTTTGAACTTTTCGGCACCTTCGACGTAGATGCCGGTGTCAAGGACATCGCCGCCACGCTCACCGCCCTGCGCGCCGTTGAGGCTTGCAATGGCAAGGCAGGTGCCATCGGCTATTGCCTGGGCGGTCAGCTCGCCTATCTCGCAGCAGCCCGGACCGACAGCGATGCCTCCGTGGGCTACTACGGCGTGAACATCCAGGAGAAGCTGGACGAACAGGCCAACATCAAACGCCCCCTGATGCTTCATATCGCCGGCAAGGATGAATTCGTGCCGCCGGAAGCCCAGGACAAAATCAAGGCCGGACTGGCCGGCAACAGCCAGGTCACCATTCACAGCTATCCGGACCGGGATCACGCCTTTGCCCGGGAAGGCGGTGCCCATTTCCACAAAGAAGATGCAGCTCTGGCCAACGACCGGACCGCCACCTTCCTCAAGACCCATCTGTCGGTCTGAGAACCGCGTAGACGGATTTCATTGTCCATCAAGTTGGGAAATCATCGGTGGGTGTTCCGCCGGTGATTTCCAAAATCAACAGCGCCACGATTGATCCCTCCGCCGCTTCGACCCTCGGGTCCGTCCCAGGCACCGTAATGTCTGAGACAGGCGGCCTGGGAGACCCAGCAATAAAGGATGCCATTCCATGGTCCGTGCAATCACCATCACCGAAACCGGCGGACCCGAGGTCATGGCTCTGGTCGAGCGGGATCTGCCTGCGCCAGCGGATCACGAGGTCCGGGTGCGGCACACTGCAATCGGCATCAACTACATCGACACCTATCACCGGTCCGGTCTGTATCCCGTCGACCTGCCATCGGGTATCGGACTGGAAGCCGCCGGTGTGGTGGACGCCATTGGGGCCGATGTCACCCATCTGAAACCCGGTGACCGGGTCGCCTATGGCACCGGGCCCATCGGCGCCTATAGCGAGGCTGCCAACTGTCCCGCTGACCGGGTGGTGAAGATCCCCGATGGTCTTGCCGATCAAACCGCCGCCGCCATCATGTTGAAGGGCATGACCGTTCAATATCTACTCCGGCGCACCTATGAGGTCATGCCCGGGGACACGATCCTCATCCACGCCGCCGCCGGCGGTGTCGGCCTCATTGCCTGCCAGTGGGCAAAGCATTTGGGTGCCACCGTGATCGGCACCGTGGGCTCCGACGACAAAGCGACCCTTGCGGCTCAAAACGGCTGCGATCATCCCATCGTCTACTCTCGGGATAATGTGGTGGACCGGGTCAAGGAGATCACCGGCGGCGTCGGTGTTCCCGTGGCCTATGACGGCGTGGGCAAGGATACCTGGGACATCTCCCTCGATTGCCTGCGGCCCCGAGGTCTCATGGTCAGTTTTGGCAATGCCTCCGGACCGGTGCCGCCGGTATCCCCGGCGATGTTGTCCGCCAAGGGCTCCCTGTTCCTGACCCGGCCGACCTTGTTCCACTACACCATGACCCCGGATGAGCTCCGGACCACAGCGGATGATGTCTTCGATGTGGTGATGAACGGACCGGTCCGGATCTCGGTGAACCAGACCTATCCCCTGGCGGATGCGGTTCGTGCCCATCAGGACCTGGAGAGCCGAAAGACGACCGGCGCCAGCCTGCTGCTTCCCTGATCGGCGCTGGGTTCCCGACCGGGCCATCATGGGCGGGGCTGGTGTCCGCTTCCGGGCGGCGCAGCCCACGGCAGAGGAAACCCCGTTAGGCTTACGGGTTTTGTGCTGAACTCCCCGGCGGTTCCCGCTATACTCTCGCCAGTCTCACAATTGAACCGTGCGCATCGTACCGCACCGTCTGGACACTGGTATCGGGCCTGACCTAGGTTTCGGGTCTTCTCCAGCACCAGCCAGATCATGCGGATCCGGTGAAGTGCCCACCCGCGAACGAAGAGAGCATACCCATGCTTCACTACGAACCATGGACCAAGTTGGTCTCCTCCATCCTTCTCCCCGGTTTCCTGACCTTCATTGAAGCGTTGCCTATGGCCCTTGTCGTCGGCCTCGCGGCGATATTGACAGCCTATCTCGTGCGCCGCGCGGTCTTTGCCTGGGCTCAACAGGTCAGCATTCTGGGCCTGGTGCTTGCCGCTGCATTCCGGCCCGCCGTACCGGCGGCCATTGTAGCCATCGGCCTTGGCTTGTCCGCCGCCGGCATCCTGATGACCATCGACCGGGGCCCGAACCACACCATGGTTGCGTCCCATGTGACCGAGCGTCAGACAGAGACTGTCGTCGCCGCCAAAGAGGTTTCCCCGGCAACGACCAAGCTGGTACCGGAAACCAAGGCGAATGATGACGCAGAACCTGTTGCCGCTCCGGTTTCCAGAACGGCTTCCGCAGAACGGACGGCAACCACCGCCGATCAAGACGGTGCTCCGGCGGAGAAAGATCTCGCGGCCCAAATCAAGGCGGCGCTTGGCTTTAGTGGATCCTCCGATGACGGTGCCGACGAGATGCCCATGTTCGAAAGCATCTCCCTCTAAGACTTGACGCACCGGCACTCCAGACCCTGGACCCAAGCCGCTGGTGTTCCCGAGACCGCACGCAAAAGACCCGCACCGGACCCAGCCGGGCGGGTCTTTTTTGTTTCACGGCCCGTCAATCGCAGAGAGTGATCCGGCCGAGTTGGATTTCGCTTTGGCCGTGACTGCAGCCCCACACCCCTGCACCGCCACCGTGAAGGTGCCACCCAGAGAGACTTGAACGTCAGCACCGCTCCAATGGAGCGTGAGGCTTTTAATCCGCATCATGCTCAAGGCCGCGACTGCGGTCCGGCGCCGCTGCGCCGCCCTCGCGGAGGCGCCTTGCGCCGTGAGCGAGAAAAACTAGAGCGGCGGCTACCCTGTTTGAAGGTGATCGTGATTTTGCGCCCGCCGCTTTAGCCGGTAATACTCGCGGCGATTTCGGCGTGGAGTGCGGCGGCCTCTTCAGGCCCGCCGAGGATGAAGACAGCGATGGAAACTGTTCCATCAGCGGACAGACCAGCCAGAATGGTGGCTTCCCGCTGCCGCGCCCTGAACCAACCCGGCCGGGTCACGGTTGCGCGCCAGACCAAGGTGGTCGCAGCGTTGGGGCTGCCCAATTCACCGTGGCGGTTCCCGTTCCGATTATCGGCCGTTAGATCATCGCCGTGGCTCAAGACCCGGCCATCACCGCTGCGCAGACTTTCCAGGGCGGAGTACCGCCATTCGGCATCGCGGAAGGCATTCGCGGCGGCCAGGGCAAGATCCCCTGGGGACCCGGCAACGGAAACGCGGCCAACCGCAATCGCGTCATCAAATCTTGGCTGGCCCGACAAGGTCGGTTTATGGCCCTTATAGACCAGTGTAAAATCCGTCGGGTTGAACGGGAATGGCGCAAAGTTTCCTGACCGAAACCCTTCAGGCGTCGAGAACTGACCCCCGCCCGGGATCGCCACTGGTTCAGTGGCTCCATGATCGTTTGCCACCGCATCCCCCACATTTATCAATGCCAAAGAGAGAAAAATGCACACAGACCACAAAGCGGCCCCTGTGAACCAGACCCGCCGTCCAGGATTTACCCTGGCGACATTTCTCCAATCCATCGCCGTTGCCATCACACTCGGTGCCCCTGCCGTCCATGCCAAAGAGCCCCCACATCGCTATCCCTTGATCCCGATCGATGCGGGCCAGGACGGCGAAGACGTTGCCATGGGGATTACCGATTTCTATGCCGGCTTTGAAGCCTTCTCCATCACATTCACACCTGGAAGTGCGGGAAACGACCTGTTCGACGGTGAACCCCTGGCCGAATCCGTAACCATCAGTTTTGAACCGGCTCTTGCCGCGGAAATGGGTGACGACGGCGGCGAAACCGCAGACATTGAACCGGGACTGATCACCGTGACCCTTGAGGCCCCGGGGCTCGGCTGGGCCATCCAGCGCAGCTACGGAGTGCCCGGATCACCAATCGTGATCCTCAGCGCCCATCACGAAGGAGATCCCCAGAAGGATCCCCATGACGAACTCACCTTCGTGACCGTTGACGCGGGTGAGGTTCAGATTGCCCATACAGCCCTAGCCCACAACAAGCTCGACCGCCCCGACGCTCCCCAGGACTGGCCATTTCCCACTTATCCGGCGGTGATCGAAACGGCGACCAATGTTCCCACCAGCCGACGGTCCGTCTGGGATCAGACCCGTCAGACCCTCACGCCGCCGGAAGGATCGCCGCCGGTCGCCAGCCTGATTATCGATGACGCACCCACATCCCTGACCTCCATTCTGCCCGAGACCGCAAGCCTTGAGTTCTCGGAAATCTGGTGGCGTGACGATGCGCGCCGTGCCCACATTCCCGCGATCCAAGGCTTGTTCTGGACCCTGACCAACACGGCCCTGATCCTTGAAACCATGCCCCAGGAAGGCGCGACCGTTCCGGCTGCCGAAGCAATCCGCGCCATCGTGGATGGCAAGGCCAAGCCCGCTCAGCGAGAGGATCTCAAAGGCCGATGGCAGGCGGAGATCCTTTCTCCCGACGCAGACGGCGTGGTGTCAGCCCTTTCAGCCGGACCGGTAGAAATCCGTGAGGGTCGCAGCGCGCACCCGGAAATCCACTCAGATCCCGATGCCGGTTTCCGGTTGGCGGCACGGCTCTATGCGCTCACCCATGGTGTTACGGGCACGGTCCTGCTTGGCGGCCTGACGGGAGACGGATCAGCACCGGGCTACAGCGGATGGACCGGCCCCTTCGATACCAACCCGCCGGCCAGCGACATTGCCGGCGTCATCTACACACTCAGCGAGAGCCGGGCTGTTGCTATCGTGAACGCTGACGACCCAATGACCTGGACATTGATCCGCCTCCAGCGTACACAGTGACAACCTTAAGATTACCATTCATCAAGGGAATACATCGCCATGGGCCTGAAAGAAAAACGCCTCATCACCGTGATCGAGGACGAAAACATCCCATTCCATAAGCGCAACTACAGTGAATTTGTCGGCGGCGACCTAACCATCGAAGTGAACTGGGATGAGTGGTCCAGCGACCATGAAGGTCTGCTGAACCTCAATGGCTACGTCCTCCAACAGTTCACCGACAGCCTCAATCAGATCGGTCTCGATGCTGCGGCCAAGGAAGCGCTCACCGAAGGCGTCAAAACGTTGAAGGTCAACCGCGCCGCGGATGCCGCCGGGAAATCCATTTCCTTGAAAGATGGCACCCTCGAACTGACCGTTGCTCCGGTTGAGAAATGGGACGGCGTGATCACCGCCTCGGAAATCAAAGACTATCTGCTGGATAATCTGTGAGCCGGGTCAATCACCGTCGCAGTCTCAGCGGGCGGCCCTGTCTCGCCGGTTTGCTGACCACCTTGGTCATTCTGACCACGGCCTCCTGCGACAGCCGCAACGAGACCGACAGTACCAGCCCTGTTGTCTGTGCTGGTGAAACCGCTGTCACCGGCGTGCGGGGTCCGGGCCTAACCGCCGACACCGAAACCCAGTCCGGAACCACAGCAGTGCCGGACCCGGACGGTTATGCCCTGGTGTTCGATGATTGGGTGGTGTCTGGCACCACATCCCGTGTCAGCGATGAACGCACCTACAGTCTGCAGGTCGCCGGTCTCGAAGGATGTGCCCTCGGTCAGGTCACCGCGACGATCATGGGTGAAATCACCACTGGCCCGGAAAGCTCCGCCCGCCTCATCGCCGATCTCGACGGCCACACCTTGACCCATGATTGGGATGCTGACCGTTCGGACTCGTTCCGGATTATGGTCAATGCTGACTATGCCGGTGGCTCCGCCCAACCAGGATCAGCCGGTGCAAGCGATCAGCGTGATCTCGACCTCACCATCCGATCGACCCTTTACCAGGGCACCGACCCGACGGCCCGCCTGCAAATCACCCGGGTGACTGTTGAAAGTGAATTGATCGACGCGGCGCAATAAATTCTGCCGCCATCCCAACGCCAAATGACCGTGACCTGATCGACCTCGCGTCGGTCAGGTATTCATCGAGTCGAAGAAATCGCCGTTGGTCTTCGTTTCCCGAAGTTTGCCGATCAGGAATTCGATGGCATCCACCGTGCCCATCGGTGCCAGGATCCGGCGCAGCACGTAAATCTTGGCCAGATCCGCCTTGGAAATAAGCAGCTCTTCTTTCCGGGTCCCGGATTTGAGAATGTCGATGGCCGGGAACGTCCGCTTGTCCGCCACCTTCCGGTCAAGGACGATTTCCGAGTTACCCGTGCCCTTGAATTCTTCAAAGATCACTTCGTCCATCCGGCTGCCCGTATCGATCAGCGCCGTTGCGATGATGGTCAGTGAACCACCTTCCTCGATATTCCGGGCGGCACCGAAAAACCGTTTCGGCCGCTGCAGGGCATTGGCATCCACACCACCGGTCAACACCTTGCCCGAAGACGGTACAACCGTATTGTAGGCCCGGCCCAGGCGGGTGATCGAGTCCAGCAGGATCACCACATCCCGGCCATGCTCCACCAGGCGCTTGGCCTTTTCGATGACCATTTCCGCCACCTGCACGTGGCGGGCGGCGGGCTCATCAAAGGTGGAGCTGATCACTTCACCCCGCACGGACCGCTGCATGTCCGTCACTTCTTCCGGCCGCTCATCAATCAGCAGGACAATCACGTAGGAGTCCGGATGATTGGTCGTGATGGAATGGGCAATGTTCTGCAACAGGACGGTCTTACCAGTCCGCGGCGGCGCAACGATCAGTCCCCGCTGACCTTTCCCCAGAGGCGCAACCAGGTCGATGACCCGGGGGCTCAGATCCCGCTCCGTCGCATTGGCCAGTTCCATCTCCAGACGCTCATCGGGATAAAGCGGCGTCAGATTATCGAAATGGACCTTGTGCCGCGTCTTGTCCGGATCCTCGAAATTGATCGAGTTCACCTTGAGCAGGGCGAAATACCGTTCCCCATCTTTCGGACTGCGGATCTGGCCTTCCACCGTATCGCCGGTGCGCAGGGAAAACCGCCGGATCTGGCTGGGGCTGACATAGATGTCGTCGGGACCGGGAAGGTAATTGGCTTCCGGTGACCGCAGAAATCCGAACCCGTCCTGCAACACTTCCAGAACGCCACCGCCGGTGATCTCCACATCCCGCTCAGCCAGCTGTTTGAGAATGGCGAACATCATGTCCTGCTTGCGCATCGCGCTCGCATTCTCAACTTCCAGCTCTTCTGCGAACTCAAGCAAATCCGTCGGGGTTTTCGCCTTGAGTTCCTGCAGTTTCAGTTCCTGCAGTGTCATGGGGACTCTGACCTTCTTGATGGTTCTCTCTTGCAACCAAACCGGATCGGCATGAATGGATCTGTGGAAGACAAGAGGAGGCGCGTTAGGGGTGGGACGCGATAACGGGAGGAAAGGACAAGGCCCACAAACCCAGGATCTGTTCAAATCATGGGGCCGATAAAGCCAATCGCGGCGCGGACCATCTCACGAAATCCGGAACCAACGATTGATCGGGTATGTGGATAACCCCTGTAAGACCTGTCAACAGCGGCTACCCCCCAGCAGCCGCCTCGATTCGCTATGCAATTAAACCATAACCGTTAACGAAAGCGATAAAAAAGTTTTAGCACTTCAATAAATCCACCCGCTATCTGCACATTCGATAGCAAGTCAGACCACCACAAGGTCCCCGGCCGCAATTGTGCGCTGGTCTTCCGGCCCGCAAACCGGCACGGGCAAGGATTGGATAACCATCCCGTGACCGGGTTCTTTGGGGGTGACCTTTAGAACGGCCGGACGATAACCAGGATCACAATCAGGACCATCAGAACCGTGGGCACCTCATTGAAAAGGCGCCAGAACTTCTCGGTCCGCTCATTGCTGTCCTTGGCAAAGCGTTTCTGGGAAGCAGCAAGAAAACCGTGAACACCTGACAGAGCGACAACGAGGAGCAATTTGGCGTGGAGCCAGCCAACGCCAGGGCCGGTCAATCCGTGATGCACCACAAGCAAGAGACCCAGAACCCAGGTCACGACCATGGCCGGGTTCATGATGATCTTGAGCAGTTTGCTCTCCATCACCTTGAAAGTCTGCGCAGCTTCGCCGCCGACAGCCGCCTGGGTGTGATAGACGAACAACCGGGGCAGATAGAGCATCCCTGCCATCCAGGCAATCACCGCAATCAGATGGAAAGCCTTGATCCATTCATAAGCGAGCGGAGAAAGCGTCATGGGAACATTCCTGAATGAGAGAAATGGGCCAGA
The DNA here is from genome assembly GCA_964561475.1 of uncultured Alphaproteobacteria bacterium. Taxonomy (GTDB): domain Bacteria; phylum Pseudomonadota; class Alphaproteobacteria; order JAJFIK01; family JAJFIK01; genus CAYUYV01. The sequence goes on along the minus strand of CAZLPU010000063.1, from coordinate 12,294 downwards.
ATGAAAGAAATGGGCCTGGGTGAAAGCAAGCGAGATGGAAGCACTGCTGGCTGGACACTACTGAACCGAGCACCGGCCAGCACCGGAGTGTATCACCTGTCGCTTCAGGTGCCAGGACCAACCGGATCCGCCTAAACCGCCAAACGCGCTTAGGCTGAAGGACTGCCTGCCCGGGGCGCGGAACCAGCCCATGCCTTGATGGCATCAATCACGATGGGAAGATGTTCTGGCGGCGTGTGGGGAACGATCCCATGGCCAAGGTTGAAGATATACCGGCCATGGCCCAGCACCTCCAGCCGTTCGGCGACATGTTCACGTAAAAGTGCGCCGCCCGCCACCAAAGCCATGGGGTCCAGATTACCCTGAACCGCGCAATGGGGCTGGAGCCGGTCCCGTGCCCATTGCGGCGCCACGCCTGTGTCGATGCTCACACCGTCCACACCGGTCTCCTGCACGAAGTCCTCGTACAAGGCCCCACAGCCTTTCGGGAAGCCGATCACAGGAACCCCCGGCGCCTCCGCCTTGATGCGTTTCGTCAGTGCCTTGGCGGGCTCCAGACACCAGCGGCGGAACCCGTCCTCGGTCAGGGATCCGGACCAGCTATCGAAAATCTGCACGGCTTCTGCGCCCGCCTTGATCTGAGCCAGCAGGTAATCACCGGTGGCCAGGGTCAAGAGACCGATCAGCCGGTCGAAAGCATCCTCGTGCCGGTAGGCCCACAGGCGGGCCGCATCCAGACGGCTGTTGCCCTGTCCGCCGACCATGTAGCTCGCCACGGTCCAGGGCGCACCCGCAAACCCGATCAGCGTGACATGGGAGGGCAAAGCCGAGGAAAGCCGGTCCACGGTCTCATAGACAGGCGCCATGTGCTCATGGACCTTCCCGGCATCCAGACGATTAACCCCTTCCAGACCATCCAGCGGTTCAAGACAGGGTCCTTCACCCTCGGCAAAGCGAACGCTCTGTCCCAGGGCATCGGGAAGGAGCAGGATGTCGGCAAACAGGATGGCTGCATCCAGGTCGTAGCGGCGCAGAGGCTGAAGGGTCACTTCAGCAGCCAGTTTCGGATTGTAGCAAAGGTCCAGGAAGCTTCCGGCTTCAGCTCGGGTTTCCCGATACTCCGGCAGATACCGCCCGGCCTGGCGCATGAACCAGACCGGTGGACGGTCCGGGATCGTTCCGTTCAGGACACTGAGCAGGCGCTTGCCGCTGGCTTGGGGCCCGGTGGCTTGGGTCATGGACCTCTCCGCTTTTCCCTTCCGCTCCCATATCTTCTTTCTTTTGTTGTTGGAGTCTGTTGGGGCTGTTGATCATGGGGATGAACAGGTAACCGCAATTCTGTCCCCGATGTACACGATATGCGCAAGCTTACGGAATACAGAGGTTACGGAATGTTCATAAAATCTCCAGGAGACGCCCTAACCGTATGATTTTCCGCCATATTTCGGTTCTGTGAACAGTGGGGATGGTTCATTCGGGTTAAAGTTTGGAAGTGTTTGTCCCGGTGTCATCATACGAATGCCCTGAAATTGCCCACTGGATGAACAGGCGGTGAGAAAGGGGTACCGGGAAAGCGAAAGGCGCATGGAATCTCTCGGAAAGCGCCAAACGGGATGTTGTCCAGATTCCATCCACCGGTTTTGCACCCGGTTCGGCGCAGTTATCTCCCGGGTCTTCCGTTCACTTTTCCAGTCAGGTTACAGTTCCGGCATGACGGGCGGATCCGGTCGTCATCGGGTTTGCACCATTGCAACCAAGGCTGTGTGACGGTCCCCGCGATCCGGTTGCGGCTGACGCGGGGCCTTACCGTCGCAATAGCTTAGCTGCGCGATCAAATCTCAGGGCTTCAGCCGGGCCCATTCCTTTGGGGTCCGCGTGTTTCCGGGTCCCGTTCCGCCCAGGGGGTGAACCAGTCCATGGCGCTACGGCAGCGTGCGGAAACGTATTTTCACCTGCATCTGGTCTCGGATTCCACCGGCGAGACGCTCACCACCATTGCCAAGGCCGCAACGGCCCATTTTGTGGGCGCCCGGCCATTGGAGCACACCTATGCCCTTGTACGGTCTGAACAGCAGATGGATCGGGTGCTCCATGAAATCGAGGCGGCACCGGGCATCGTGATGTTCACCATCATGAACGAGACCCTGCGCTCGAGGCTGGAGAGCCGGTGCCGGGAACTGAGAGTGCCCGCCATTCCGGTTCTTGATCCGGCTATTGATGCCCTCGGGGCCTATCTCGATGCGGACCGCTCCAACCAGCCCGGCGGCCAGCACGAGATGAATGCCCGCTATTTTTACCGGATCGAGGCGCTCAATTTCACCATGGCCCATGACGATGGCCAGAACGCCAAGGACCTGATCCATGCGGAGATCATTCTGGTTGGCGTGAGCCGGACGTCGAAAACGCCAACCTGCATCTACCTGGCCAATCGCGGCTTCAAGGCCGCCAATGTGCCCATTGTGCCGAGCCTGCCCTTGCCGGACGGACTGGAAACCCTCCAGGGTCCTCTGGTGGTCGGGCTCACCGCCAATCCCAGCCGGCTGGTGCAGATCCGCAAGAACCGGCTTCTGGCTCTGACCCGGGATGATCTGCCCCACAATGATTATGTGGACGAGGAAGCGGTGCGGGCGGAAATTCTCCATGCCCGAAAGGTCTTTGAGCGCTGCGGCTGGCCGATCCTGGATGTGAGCCGCCGGTCCATCGAGGAAACCGCTGCGGAAATTCTCAACCTTTACCAGTCCCGCGGACCGACGGAAGGAACCGGCTCATGACCGGTCTGGTTCTGGCTTCAGCCTCTCAATCCCGGCGCAGACTCCTGGAAAATGCCGGTGTGGCCTTCACCGTCGATCCTGCATCCCTTGATGAAGACGCCATTATCGAATCCATGGAAGCGGACGGGACCGCACCCGGTGAGATCGCCGATACCTTGGCGTCACTGAAAAGTCAGACCGTGTCCACCCGCCAGGAAGACCGGCTTGTCGCGGGCAGTGATCAGGTTCTGGTGGTGGACGGCAAGATCTATTCAAAACCCGCCGACGAGGCCGCTGCCCGGGACCGGCTGAAACTGCTCCGGGGTCGGAACCATAGTCTCATCACATCCGTCACCCTGGCCAAGCAGGGGTCGGTGATCTGGTGCCACCGGGAAGAAGCCCATCTCACCATGCGGGATTTCAGCGACACATTTCTCGATGGTTTCGTGGCCCGGGGCATGCCCTCGATCCTGTCGAGCACCGGGGCCTACCAGCTCGAAGGGGAAGGCATTCAGTTGTTCAGCAGGATCGACGGGGATTACTTTTCCATTCTGGGATTGCCGCTCCTGGCTCTACTGTCCATGCTGCGCGAACACAATCTCGCGCCTCGTTAGGTTGGCCTGATACCGAAACCGTTCGGCCTTCATCCGCAAAAATCCCTGGCAAAAAGCACCGACCCAATGAGCGCTCCGATCCCCGAATGGACCCCACTGACCGGCAACGCCCGGCTTGCCGGTGTCATTGGCCACCCGGTCAGTCATTCCCTCAGTCCACGGCTTCACGGATACTGGCTTGCGGCCCACCATGTGGACGGCGCCTATGTTCCCTTACCGGTCACACCGGAGCGATTCGAGACGGTCATCCGCACTCTGCCGGATTTAGGGTTTGTCGGGGCCAATCTGACCATTCCTTATAAGGAACGTGTCATTCCACTCCTCGACAGTTTGAGTGAGACCGCCAAGCGGATCGGGTCCGTCAACACACTCTGCCTGGAAGAGGACGGCGCGCTTCACGGACACAATACCGATGCGGAGGGGTTTGTGGCGAGCCTCGCCGAAGGCCTTGGCATGGAAGACGCCTCCGGCATTGAAAAACTCAGTCCCGCGCTCATTCTGGGTGCCGGTGGTGCCGCCCGCGCGATTGCTGTGGCTCTGGCAGATATGGGTGTGGCGGAGATCGTCTTTTCCAACCGGACCCGGGAGCGGGCTGACCGTCTGGCTGCGGATCTTTCCCAAATCGTGGACACAAGGGCAACGGAATGGCCGCCCCGCCTGTCTCGCCTCGCCGTCACCCGACTGCTGATCAACACCACCTCCCTTGGCATGACGGGCCAGCCGCCCCTGGATCTGTCCTTGGCCGGACTGATGCCCCACGCCGTGGTGACCGATATCGTTTATGTTCCCTTGGATACGCCATTGCTCCGGGAGGCCCGGGAGCGGGGCCATCGCACCGTGGACGGACTGGGCATGCTGCTCCATCAGGCAAAAGCCGGTTTCGCCCGCTGGTTCGGTGTGGAACCGGAGGTGACTGCGGACTTGCGGGCGTTCGTTCAGGCTGGTCTGAACCCTGGTGGTCCGTCCACCACCACAAGGCAGCGGACCGCAGACAAACCAGAGACCCTCGACCCTAAAACGGCTGATTCCAACATGCCTGATCCAGCCACGCCTGATAAGGATTAAGCCCATGCTGCTCATCGGTCTCACCGGTTCCATAGGAATGGGCAAGACGGAAACAGCCAAGATGTTCGCCGCCGAGGGTGTCCCCGTGTACGACGCCGATGCCGCTGTCCACGCCCTTTATGCCCCCGGCGGCCGTGGGGTCGATCCCATCGGCGAGGCGTTTCCCGGTGTGGTGACCGATGGCGCGGTGGATCGTCAGGCACTGGGCCAGGTGGTGATCGGCAATCCCGACGCGATGAAACGCCTGGAAGAGATCATTCATCCCCTGGTGGGCCAGGTGCAGGTGGAATGGCTCATGGAACAGGCCGGGCAGGGCGCGGCCATGGTGGTTTTGGATGTGCCGCTTTTGTTCGAGACCGGTGGAAATGAGCGGGTCGATGTGGTGGTGGTCGTCAGTGCACCGGCTGATATTCAGCGCGAACGGGTTCTGGCCCGCCCGGGCATGACGGCCCAGAAACTCGACGGCATCCTGGCCAAGCAACTGCCCGATGCGGATAAACGGGCGCGGGCGGATTATGTGGTGGAAACCGATCAGGGTCTCGACCATGCCCGCGCACAAGTTCGCGCCATTCTCGATGCTCTGAAAAATCGGCAAGGCCGGATCTGGCCACGGGATTCCTGATACCGGATTTGCGTTGAAACCACGCCCGGCAGCGGTTCAGCACCTTGGCATGACCGCGGCGAGTCGGCTATCCAATCACGCTTACGCCCTGCGAAAAGCAGGCAGACCATGCAAGTGGGACGGCCATGACCCGGGAAATTGTTCTTGATACGGAAACCACCGGATTTGATCCCGACCAGGGAGACCGGATTGTGGAAATCGGCGCCCTTGAGCTGATCAATCACGTCCCGACCGGGCGCACCTATCACCAATACATCAATCCCGAGAGGGACATGCCGGAAAGCGCGTTTCGCGTCCACGGTCTGTCCCAGGAATTCCTGAGCGACAAACCCGTCTTTGCACAGATTGCCCAGGATTTCCTGGATTTCGTCCAGGACGACCCTTTCGTCATCCATAACGCTGCCTTCGATATGCGCTTCTTGAATTGGGAGTACACCAATCTCGGTTATCCCGCATTTGCCCAGGGCCGCGCTGTCGATACCCTGACCATTGCGAGGCGCAGATATCCGGGCGCGCCCGCGTCATTGGATGCCCTTTGCAAGCGTTTTGGTATCGACAACACCAACCGGGAACTCCATGGCGCCCTGATCGATTCCGACTTGCTGGCGGGTGTCTATCTGGAGTTGATCGGGGGGCGGGAACCGGGTCTGACCCTGGTTCATCAGCGTGAAGGCGGCGCCCAGGAAGGCAGCAGGCGGATCAAACATCCGCCTCGCCCCCGTGTGCTCGGGCCTCAGTTGAGTGAAGCGGAACAGGCCGACCACGCGGCCTTTCTGGATGATCTGGGAGCCGATGATCTCGTCTGGTCCTGGGCCAGCACGAGATAGGATGGCACGCAAAGGAGCAGGTCCACGGAAGGCGGTGACCGGTCAGCAGGCCAACCGTTCCACGCGCCGCCTCCCATGAGATTGACCGACTCAGGCCTCGACGGAAGGTGCTTCCTTGTCGGCAACCGAGTCCGTCTTCTGGCGCTGGGCCATCTGGTGGCGGAACAGGGCTGCGAAATCCACCGGATCCAACATCAGGGGCGGATAACCGCCGTCCCGGGTCATGTCCGCGATAATCCGGCGGGCGAAGGGGAAAAGCTGCCGAGGTGCCTCAACCAGCATGACGGCCTGGGCGCTTTCCGCCGGCACGTTCTCGAGAACAAACATGCCCGCATAGGACAGTTCCGCGATGAACAGTGTGGTGTCATCCCGCTTGGCCGACGCGTTGATGTTCAAGATGCACTCATACATGCCATTGGTGGCTTCCCGCGCTTTCACGTCCACATTGATGGAGACGTCCGGGCCGTTGCCGTCCGAGGGCGGTGCCATGGATTGGGGCGCATTCGGATTTTCAAAGGAGAGATCGCGGACATACTGGCCCAGAATGCGGATCTGCGGCGCCTTTTGCTCGCCATTCGCGGTATTCACCGCGGCGCCGTTGCCGTTCGTTTCAGTGGTGTTGGTGTTCATGACCTGCAACTCCCCCTAGCCTGATGCGGTCCGGACTGCGGAGGTCACGCGCCAAACCGGGTACTTTTGAAAAACGTCAGGGTCTTAAGATCCGCCTGGAGATCCGGATGAAAAAGGCATTTCCCCATCTCAAGCCCGGGAAAACCACTTTTCGAAGACCAGAACAGCCGCATCAGGCCCTTCCTGCGGAGGGCGCTCTACCACGAAATCCGGAAGACTGACAAGGTTGCAGCCCCAAGGCCAGCTGTTCAGGGACGGTCGTTGAGATCCTCATATTCCCCTTCAATAGTCTGACCGGGACCGGATCTCACACCCGGGCGCGGGCCAGCTTGGTGACCGGGCCGGGGATCGCCATGGGGACCGCCATGGGGACCAGGGCCCCTCGACCCGATATCCCCGGGACCCGCGCCAAAACCCGGACGGCCGCCAAAGCCCGCGCCGGAGCGGTGCACATGCACGGATCCGTTCTTCAGGACCCATTCAAAGACCTTGCGGCCGATGGTCCGGCGGAATGCGGGAATAAAGAGGAGAAAGCCAATCGCATCGGTGAAGAAACCAGGCGTGAGCAGCAAAAGCCCAGCCGCCAGGAGAAAGACCCCGGCCAGGACATCCTCAATGGGCATTTCCCCCTGTCCCATGTGCTGGCGGGCGCGGGCCAGTGCGGCCATGCTCTGGGCGCGCAGAAGGGCGGTTCCCGCGAAGGCGGTCAAAATCACCACGGCAAGGGTCGGGAACAGACCGATCTGCTCACCAACCGCAATGAAAAGGCCGATTTCAATCAAAGGAACGGCGATGAAGATCGCCAAAAGGATGTAACCCAAAAGCTCGATTCTCCATGCTTACCGGCAACCCGTGGGATGGTCACGCCACGATACCGGGCCATTCCCGGCTGGGGTAGCAGGCCCGGCCAATATGACATGACCATGTTGCGGTTCTCCTGCGGCGCGCCGTTCCCGGGACGCCATATTGCCATCGGAGTACTTCACCCCAAATGGCATGAGTGACCCCGGACACAAGGGTGTTTTTGACCATTCCGGGCTAAGCTACGTTGAAGGTCAATCGGCTTGGGATCGCGGGCATCCGAGCGCCATGCCTGAACAACCCCACGGGCTGCCTCTAGCGGGATATGGCGATGGGCAGTACAGTGGCCGGTGAATAGGCGTCCAGGTTATGGGAGATGACCTAGACTGGCTCGGCTATCGTACCGACTGTCTGCCAGCGTGTGGTCGGAGGGCTCCGGTTCCATGTCATGGACCAAAGACAGACTTACGGGCCAAATTCAGACATGGGTCTTTGCCATTCTCTGCCGGGTGTTATTTAAAGCATAGGGTGTTCCGGCACACTCTCGCCTGATACGGCGGTTCGACGGACGCCGGCGGTAACGGAAAGTGTTGTGCGGAAGGGTCTCGGGCTCGAAGACGCCCGGCACGGACTGCCCTGGCGCGCGCGAGCAGGACAGGTCAGTTATGGAAAACTTTGGAATGGGCGGCAGCTTGGCTTATCTCGATCTCATAGTTCTAGGGCTCCTGCTTGGCTTCATCATCATGCGTCTGCGCAGTGTTCTGGGCCGGCGTACCGGTGAGGAGCGCCAGCGGCCTGATCACTACACCATGCGCCGGGACCACCAGGACACGGCTGATTCCGATGCCGGTCACGGTGAACGGGACAACGTCACCCGGTTCCCCGGCCTCGACCGGGACGACGAAGACCAGCCATCTCCCGAGGATCGTTTGTCCCGGTACGCCGAGAAGGGCTCACCTCTGGCCCAGGGCCTCCTTGATATTCAGCTTGCGGACCGGGAGTTTGATCCGGCCCACTTCCTCTCTGGCGCCCGGGGTGCCTATGAGATGATCGTCACCGCATTTGCCGAAGGGGACCGCCAGCAGCTCCAGGGTCTGCTCAGCGATGATGTGATGGCGGACTTCGATGGCGCCATTGGCGCACGGGAGAGCCGTGGCGAGACCATGGAATTCACCTTCGTCGGCTTGAATGACGCCAAAATGACCGAGGCGGTGCTCGAAGACCGCGTTGCGGAAATCACGGTGCGGTTCGTCAGTGAAGTCATTTCCGTCACCAAAAACGAAGACGGTGCCGTGATCGAAGGCGACCCGTCTTCCGTCCGTCAGGTGACGGATATCTGGACCTTCGCCCGGGACAGCGGGAGCGCCAGCCCCAACTGGCTCCTGGTGGCGACGGCTGGCTAGTTCTGATTGCAGCAGGTATCCCTGCGCACAGGGTTACCGGTCCGTCACCCTTCAGTATGCGACGCGCATTGGCCCTTGGGATGGAACCCTATCCCAGGGGCCAACCCGTTCCGGGCCGGTGCCACCGCTAGGTCCATCACCGGCACGTCCTCCGAAAGCACCGGGTTCCTTAAGTCATCAGCGTGGGCATGAGTGGTCCGATGGCCGATCGTAAGCGTAGAGAGCGTTCCGGGCCGCCGAACCGGTTCCAAGTGAGACCGATCCTTTGGCTTGTTGCGATTGGTGCGGGCGTCGTCGGGCTGCTTTCTGTCGGGTCGGTCCTGCTGCGGCCTGCGCCACAACCGGACCTGTCCTACCGGACCCTTGACTATGGTGATCTGACCGGCTGGTCCGAGGCCTCATTCGCCGAGACCGGCGCCTTCAGTGCCTGGAAGCTCTCCTGTTCCGTGCTCGAGCAGCGTGATGGGCGCGACGAGATGGTGTCCGGCAACCCGGCCCTCGGGCGGGTTGAAGACTGGCAAGCCCCTTGCCGGGATGCCGTTCATGTGGATGGGAATGATCCGGATGCGGTGCGCCGGTTTATCGAATCTGCCTTCGTCCCGCGGCTGATTGAAGAACAGGGCGCGGTCACGGGCAAACTCACGGGCTATTTCGAGCCGGAACTCCAGGGCAGTCTGGAGCGGACCGACCGGTTCACCACGCCTATCCGGGGCCGGCCCGCGGATCTCATCTCAGCCGATCTGGGGGCGTTCCATCCGGACCTTGAAGGCCGGCGCCTTGCGGGCCGGTTGGACCAGACCCGTCTGGTGCCCTATCCGGATCGGGCCGCCATTGGTGAGGGTGCCATCGCGCCGGACCAGGATCGGATCCTGTTGTGGGTCGATGATCCGGTGGCGGCCTTTTTCCTTCATATCCAAGGATCCGGCCGGGTGGTGCTCACCGATGGTTCGGTCATGCGGGTGGGCTATGCTGCCCAGAACGGCCATGCCTATACGGCGATCGGCCGGGTGCTTGTGGAACAGGGTGCCCTCCGGTTGGAAGAGGTGTCCATGCAATCCATCCGGGCCTGGCTCGCGGATCATCCGGACAGGGCCCAGGCGATCATGGATGAGAACCGCTCCTACATTTTTTTCCGGCCTCTCGATCTGGCGGATCCCTCACTGGGTCCCTTGGGCAGCCAGGGCGTTCAGCTCACGGCGGGTCACAGTCTTGCAATCGATCCGCGCTATCACCCCTACGGCATGATGCTGTGGATCGACGGCAGTGCTCCTGACCCTGACGACAAAAGCGCCTCCATGGCCTTCCGCCGTCTGATGGTGGCCCAGGATTCCGGTGGCGCGATCAAGGGCGTGCTTCGCGGCGACGTGTTTTGGGGCGCGGGGCCCGTGGCGCGGGAACTCGCGGGGCGCATGAACAACCCGGCGCGCTTCGTTGCCCTCGTGCCCCGGATGTTGGCCGCCCGGGACAGTGAGGGTGAGTAGGACAGACCCGTGGCCCGGAAGAAGCGCAGTCTGACGGCGGAGGAATCGGCGCTCTGGCTCTACGCCATGCGCAATACCAAGCCCCTTGAAACGCCGCGAATCCCCAAAAGCCCTGATCCCGCGCCGGTCCAGCCGCCGCCTTCGCCCAAGATTTCCAGTAAGACGCAGCCGAAGGCGGGAAAGAAAACCCAGGCAGGGCCCGTAAAGCCGCCGCCCTCCAATCCCGTCGCCGCACCGAAATCCAAAACCCCTGCACCCCATCACCGCCCGGGCCTTGATGCGGCCACCACCCGCAAGGTGCGGCGGGGACGGATCGCGGTCGAGGCGAGGCTTGATCTGCACGGCATGCGCCAGCACGAAGCCCATGGGGCACTCAGCCGGTTTGTTCTGTCCTGCAGCGCCCGGGGGAAGCGCTGTGTTCTGGTGATTACGGGCAAAGGCGGACGGGCGGATCGGGAATTTGACGAGCAGGCCGAGTTCATGCGCGGCCGCAGTGAGGGAGAAGGCATTCTGCGCCGGGCCTTGCCCCAATGGCTGGCCCTAGAGCCTTTGCGCTCCAAGGTGTTTGCCACGGAAATGGCCCATCCCAAGGACGGAGGGTCCGGCGCGGTCTATCTTTTCCTTCGGCGTCCATGACTATGCAGTTCCGCTGGTAGCCGGCCTCTGGCGGCAACGGACACAAAAAAAGCCGGGACAGACCCGGCTTCTTCGAAACACTGAGTGTGGATTTTATTCGACGGTGGCGATGGACACCGCCGGGGCATTCGCAAGCCGGGCCTGATCCAGGATCCGGATGGTCACGCCCATATCCGCCTGCGGATCCGCCTGGATCAACACACCACTCTGGGGATTGTCCACCCGAAGCCGCTCCACATTGGCGCGCACTGCCCGAACATCAATCGTCCGCAGTTCGCCGGACCGGGGATCGGGCACCTGGATGGCGTTCTGGGCATTAACATAGATCACGATCGGCGGCGGGCCCGCAGTCTGCGGCTGCTCCGTGTTATCTGGGCGCAACAGATCGATACCCCGTTCGCGCACGAAGGTCGCGGTCACGATGAAGAAGATCAGCATGATGAACACGATGTCGAGCATCGGTGTCAGATCGACTTCCGTCTGATCTTCTAGATGTGTTCTTCTGCGCTTCGACATGCCAGCACCATGATTTTGAATTGCCCCTGCAAAAACATCTCACCTGAAGCCCAGGGGGAATGCAAGGGTATGCATACATCCTGGGTCCGCAAATCGTCTGCTTTTTAGTCCATAGACCCTTCCGGACCGTCAATCGGGTTTGCGCCTCGTCCCCCGCGGCCAACCCGCCGCAGGGTGACACTCAACCGGCCGCCCCGTTCAAGCAGAGTGGAAGACCCGGCCAGGATGCGGTCAACCCCGTGATACGCGAGGCGCGCGTGTCCGCCCATCACCACCACGGACCCCGACGCAAGGCGAACCGACTGGGTGGGATCGTTGCGTTCCTGTCCGCCCATGCGGAACACCGCCGTGTCGCCCAGGGAAATGGACAGCACCGGGGCGTCCAGATCTTCCTCCGTGGCATCCACATGGAGCCCGAGACGGGCCTTGTCCCGGTAAAGATTGATGAGAGCGGCCTCCGGCCCGTCATCCCGCCCGGTGAACCGCTGCCACAGGCACGTGAACATCTCGGGCATGGCCGGCCAGGGTTTCCCGGTCACCGGATGGGTGTCTTGATACCGGTAGCCGTGGCGGTCCGAGACCCAGCCGAGAGGGCCGCAATTGGTCATGAGGGCGGAATAGGTCTTGCCGGTCCGGGGCATTTCCGGACGGTAGAACGGGGCGTCGCGCACCACTCCGGACAGGTCCGACACCAGGGCATCCTGTTCATCCCGGGTCAGGATTTCCGGATAAACGGCGAATTCCCGGACCAGCAGCGGCAGCGCAGAAGGCGTGCCCGTCTCATTGATCCGGTCGTCGCCGGTCTGGTTGGATTGCATGGCCATCCCGACGCCCAAACCCCCCGATACACACACCCTGACGCCCAGACTCCCGTCCCGCGGTTAGAGCATGAGGTGTTTAGAGCGCCGGGCGATTAATCTGCACCATATCCTGCCTCGTTGAAGTAGTT
>CAZLPU010000062.1:0-29872 GCA_964561475.1 uncultured Alphaproteobacteria bacterium | reverse complement strand
GGGGAAAACTTGTTTGTCGTCTTGCTCATAATAGGCTCCACTCTCTCAGAAGTTAGAGCCTCCGGCAAACCCGGCGCGGTTCACTCAACAGCCACACTCTGGCACACAGATGCCGATCGAGGAGGCCGTCCACCTCATCGGTTCAAGTCGCCGTCTGGGACCGTTTTTTGCGAAACGGATTACCCCTCGTCCCCCCCTTGGCGAAGGTCCTGGAGCTTTAAGAGCATGGAAAGGGTGCGTTCCAGTTTGCGGTCCAGATGGACCTCATAGCGCGCAAGTTTTTCCATGCGCGCCGGGTCAAGACTTTCTGCGTAAGCTTGACGCCGAAGCTGGGGCCGGTGCTTCAGAGTCTGGATCCTGCGGCTGATGTCTGGCCCTGCACCTTCGATCAGGAACTGGTATAGGCCGTCCGTATCAGGTCTATAGCCTGACACTGTGTTGGATTCGTCCAAGAGTTCTTCCCACCAGCTGCGGACCTCAGGCTGAAGCCGTGCAAGAGCGGCCTCATACCCTCCATCAGGACCGGCATCCTGCAGTGCTGCGAGAGCCACACGGACACCAACTTGTTCGCGGTTCAGAACGGCGTTATCGTAGGCCGCGTCTTCGTCCGAGCAATGAAGAGCTTCAGCAACAGAGGCGGCTTGGTCTTCCGTTGATACAAGGACAAGCGCTGCCTTGTCCGTGTTGTAAAATCCGATTGTCGTTTTCAACAGACCCTGCTGATGGGCAGCTGCCTCAGCCATCCGTAGGCGGCGTTTGCGCCACAGAATACCCGCCAGTTCCTCGACAAGATGATCTTCCGTCGGTCCTTTTGGTCGATGCTCCGCGTGCAGTGCAGCAAAAAGTTCATTGTATTCATCCGCATCCTCCCAGGGCAGCAACAGATGGCGGGACAGGATGCCGTGGCGCACTGCATTGAAACGGGTCTGGTCCGTACGGTTGGATTTGGTAATGGCATTCATGATCTACCTCCAAATGGGCAAGCGCCTTCCTGAGCCGATAAGGAGCGTAGCTTCGCGTCACAAAGATCATCTACCTTCAACTCCGCAGAGATCGCTGCTTCAAGGAACCGCCGATATGTTCTTTTGTGCATTCCTTTAGGTTTACCACTGGGACCATTGGGATCCTTTTCTCTGATCCGGCGCCGAAGCTTGTTCGCCCGATGAAAGGCCCGATCCAGCTCATCCATGGTCTGGGAGACATAACCAAGGTCATGGCAAATCCGGCACAGAAAGTATTTGCCGCCACTGTAAAGCTTGAGCACCCGGCGCCCGCATGCCTCGCCGTTCTTTACCCCCGGGCATTGGAAAAAGGGACGCTCGCCGCCAAACCGGCAGGAGGACCAAACCACCGGCACGCTGTAGCCGACGTCCTCCCAATCCTCGTCAAAGCTCCGGTATCGATAATTTAGGTGGATTGCGTTGCGCCCGCCCCGAAGCCCGACAGAGGCCACAGATTCACCGTCCTCTGACCACGTCCAACGCCCGACCCATGGCTCTTCGAGACACCCCTTGCGTCTCAGGGCGGAGATATCGATGCACCTTGTACGCTCAACGATCTGCCTCTGTGCCGGCCTTCCAGACCCCCATCCACCCATGTCAATCTCCAGATTTTTCGAAATCTGTTGGAAAATCAGACTGTCGGCCCGCGTTCAGGACAGGCAGCCCCATGCGGTGCAGGACAGCCCGGGCCAGGGCCTGACGGGCCGAGAACCAGGGTTGCCAGCAGGAAGCATGAAGCCAGATATGGCGAGCTGGCTGTGTGCCGAATGGCAGGATCACAGAGCCCGGTGCGCTGTCCTCGGCGCGGCACCAGGCGCAGCGATCCGGAATGGATCCTGCCGGATGCCGGTTCAGCCACTCAGCCATGCAGCAATCGAAAGCCTGTCTCTCGGCCTCAGTGCGGGACAAACCCGCCTCATATTCGGCAAAGCCAGCGCGTTCATTGAAAAGCTCATGCCAGTCCTCAGGCTGCCACCCATTGGATCGGTCCGGCAGAACCGCCAGGAGTTGGCCTTTGTGGGCGCGAAGCATTTCAAGCAGACCATCCGGAATCGGCGGATCTGCCTCGACGACAAGATTGTCGTTGTCCGCCCATAGGTCGAAGCCATGGCGATAGGCTTCTTCGAGAATGGCAGCTGCACTCATAAGGTGATCCTCCTGCGGCCCAACTGGGTGGGCGAAAGAGCGTCAGTGCCGTCAGCCGCATCAGCAGTCCCACAAGCAGCAGCCTTCCGGCTGACGGATTGGACCCGCCCTGCGTCAGGCGGAGCGTCAGTAAAACCGTTGTCATTGGACGGGTCTGACGGCGCCGACGCTACTGACGCAGCCCCGAGCGATTTGCCGGTCATCCGCTCCAAAGTGATCAAGCGCTGACCCGCAGCACCCTTCCGGATATGATCCACACTGACACCCGCCTTGCGCAAAAATGTTGCAGCACGTTTGACCTTGCCACTGAGGACGGAAGATGTCTTCGGCCAGGAACGGTCCTTGCGAGTGCCCTCGTCGACAAGACCCGTCAGGACGTTGAGAAGCTCAGTCGCCGTGCCCGTCCAGGCCTCCTGGGTCTGCATCAACATGCGGATTGCGGCTCCAACTGGATCGGATTCGATCACCGTATCGACCGTGCTCGCCCGATTGCGCTCATAGGCAGCCGTGAATGTCCCTTCCGGCCAGTATGCCGTCTCGCATGCAGCAGCCCAGACTGCGAAATCCGCCATGCGAGGCAGGCGGTCCAGACAGATGCTGGACTTGCGGCGCAGCCCCTCCACGACCCCATCAAGGAGGGCACCGAGGATCTTCGGCAGTGCCGCCGCGAAGGCCGAACGGAGTTTCGAGGCCTGTTGGCGCTTTTCTTCCGGGATCGGCTCCAGACCGAGCAAGAGGGAACGATCCGCCAGATCCGGACGGGTCACAAAATCCTCGATACCGTTTAGGACAATCGGCCGGGCAGCCTTGAACAACACTTCATCCTGATCGGAATAGAGCTGGCGCACGGCAAATCCGCCGCCGGTGGCCAACCGGCACAACGTATCTGACATCCAGGGAGGCAGACTGGAGACATTGTCATAGGCCAGCATGTGCCCATTGGTGGCGGCGATGAAGAGGTCCCGCTCCTCCCGCGGCAGCGCACGGAGCGGGGCGTCATTCGGATCGACCAGATCCCGGAGCCGTTCCGTGAAACTGGACTTTGCCGAACCTTGTTCACCGGTAAGCACCAGGACGGGAAACGGACCGTCTGGGCGCAGACAGGCCAGGAGCCAGGACACCGCCAGAACAAAGTCCGTCTCGGTCCGAACATTGAGGAACGCCTTGAGATCCTCGATCGAGCCGCCGTGCTCGGGTTCTGGTAGGGGTTTGAGCCCCGCAGTCCGGCGAAAGCGCACCGGAGGGCGATCAACAATCCGCCATCCGCCCTCACCGATTTCCACCGCTCGCCACCGCTGATCACCAAGATCCAAATAGAGGGAACTCTGATAAGAGCCGACCCGGACAAAGACTGAATGCTCCTCCCCCTCAAACCGCGCCTTGGCCTGGAGAATATTCAGAGCCTGATTGCGACCCTCCGTCCCCGGTGCGCTACCGGTTTCCTCAAAGAAGAGACGGTCCAGCCAGTGCCTGAAGGTCGCGGATTGCAGCGGCCAGGTCTCCCGGTGGCCGTGGATCTCAATGTCCGCACACAACATGCCTTCCGGCGTGCGGAAGACAGTGGCTTCCGAGGCCAGGGCAATCAGAATGTCAGCCTGTTTCGATTTGCCGGTAGAAGCGCCGTCGGAGCCGTCAGCCATGTCAGTTATCTCCTCGGCCCGGGCGACGGCCTCACGGATTGCACAAGGCCCACTCTTGATGGGTCCGTTGTGGGCATCGTTGCTGGTCATGCCACCCCTTCAAGGTCGGATCCCGGGCACTGCAACACGTCATTGAAATCGAACCCAGCAGGCGCTCGGGCGATCCGTACCCGGCGGCCCTCCCTGGCCCAGCGTCGGGCGGCGGCACAGGCAGCCCTTTCGCCTGCGTCGTCGCCGTCGGCGGCAATGATGACATCCCGGATGGTGTCTGGCAGATCAAGGCATCGCAGTCCCGATGCGGACAATGCCGCCCAGGCGGGAATACCGACCGCCTCCATGACCGATGCAGCGGTCTCAAGACCCTCAGCGATGACGATGCTGTCCCTGGCTTCTTTCAGCCGGACCGCACCGCCGGCGCAGGGCCCGAGCATCATTTTGGCCGGCTCCACGGGTGCCTTGCCCGAGCCATCCGGCTGGAGAAAGGTCCTGTGAACTGCCCCCGGCACATCATCCCTCCCCCGGGTCACCAGCGCCACAAGGCCCGGCCAACAAAGGCCTGAGGGATGCTTCAATGCCGGATGGAACCGGAGGCGCCCAAGCGACGTCCCATTCAGCCCCCTGGACCGAAGATAGGCGAACCCAGGTGTGCCGGTTAAGTCCTGGCCCTGCTCCCAGAGCCGCAGCGCGGCACGGGTCCTTGCGCCATCCTCTTCCTTTTCATTGCCGAGCAAGGGTTCGGGACCAACCGTGCCCTGCCCTGCCCGTCCCCAGAGCCCTCTGGCCTTGAGTGCCTCGATAACGGTCGTCTGGGAGCAACCTGCATGGCAGTGGACGAGGGTCCGCCCATCCCTCCCGGTACGGACCGAAAGGCTGGGGGTTCGGTCCTCATGGGCCGGACATTTGACCATCCAGCCTCGACCGGCTCGGATGCCTCCCAGGGCCACCGCGAGCAGCTCAGCCTCCATGGCCGTCCTCACCGTCTGGATCAATGGTGTTTAGATCATTATCATTCGCTGCCGCTGCTTCCCATTCATCCAACACTGAAAAGAAACCTGACGCGTTGCGCATCATCTCCTTGGCATCTTCCTCAGCCAGCGCTTTCTCAGCCCGCGGCTGCCACAGCGTCAAAGTATCCTCGACAAGCGCGCCTTCCGTCGGATCGTTATCGTTGGCCACATTATCTTGTATGCTCCGTACAGTTGACACTAAACATACTCCTCAAAAAAAACCGCTCACAAAAGAACGGTCTGATCGGGAACGGTCCGAAGCAACAGACCACACTCTTCAAGGCGGATGGCCATGGCCTCTGCCGAGACTTGGAGCTTGTCTGCGACGGGTTTGGCAACGCGCTGGAACGCTTCGCTGTCCGTCTCAAGACCGGCGGCGCGGCGGCTCATAGTCCGGACGATTGGGACATAGGCCGTGGGGATGTCAGGCCCAGACTGCAGTATCCGTGGCTTGCGGTCCAGATAAACCATGGCCCAGGTCTCCAAAACCAGTTCGCGCGGCATCAACAGGCATGCTGCGAAATAGTTCGCCTGCAGCTCCAACCGGGCATTCGACTCGCTCGACCGGCAGATAACCCGTGTCTCGTTGATATCGGGCAGCAAAGACCTCTGCCCCGCTCCCTTAGCAAACAGGGGTCTATGGAGACAACAGTGTCCCACCTCGTGAGCGAGAGTGAAACGGTACCGACCCGCCATCGAAGGATTGGTCTCAGGATCGAGGCTCTGGTCAATGAAGATCAACCCACTATCGAAGTCCGTGCACCCGAAGACATCGATTTCGCCATCCGGCCGGGTAAGACCCAAATAACCGTAGACATCGCCAATATCTAAGGGGATTTTGAGGTGCTTCTCGATGATATCTTCGATGGGGATCGGGACATGTAACTTGATACGGCGACGTAGGGCGAACGCCTTCAGAAGGTGTCCCGCTTCCTGCTCAAGTCTGGAATTGGAAATATAGGGAACTTCGATCACGTATCTTCGCCATTTGGATCACAGGAGACGAGGTCGGGGCCCATGGCCCCATCATCCTTTGCGCTTCCTGCCGGCTTTCTTGGCAAGCCGCTCGATGTCCTCAGCCGTCATGCCCTTGGTAGACCGAAGCAGAACGGTTAGCTCTTTAGGATGCTCACGAATGATTTCCGCGATCTCCTCCGGGATCCTCCCTGTCAGGGCCAGCAGGTCGTCTGGATCAAGATCCAGAACACCGGCAATATCCCGGATCCGTCTTTCCGTCGGTGGTTCGAATTCGTCACGCTCGACCTGGGAGAGGTAAGTCGGGCTTACACCGATCTGCCTCGCCATCTCCCGCAGCCCGATCTCCTTTTCCAGACGCCGCTTCCGGATCACGGCGCCAAACACCCTGTTCTGTCCCATTCCTCCATCGCAGGTACACCCGTGAGCACCATAGTGCGGTGCTGCCAAGTCTCCCCACGCCTCCCCCGTACTGCCAGCTTCACTTGGTCAGCCCTACAAACTAAGCCCTCGCCTGCCTCTTGTCAAGTATCCGATAAACAGGTGACGTATCGCACCGGCTGGCAAGTCCCGTTGGAAAGGGGTAATCAGGCCTTGGGCGGGCAGAAGCGCAAGGGCGTGCCCCGGTGCAGGTCTATCCGTACCAGGAACACTGTCGGCACCCGAATTCCGTTCTTTCGCGGCTCAATGGCTGGATGTAAACCGGTCAGGTCCGAGACCGCATATGCGCGGCCTCAGCCCCAACACCGATTCCTTGGCACGTTGCAGGGGGTAAGGGGGACAGGGGGAAGGGGGTAACGCTTCCTCACGGAAGCGTCCGGGCCAAACGAAACCCGAAGTTGACGCTCCCGTAGGTGCGAAGGTTCCTGAGGCGAAGCGCCGAACGCAAGTCCCTGGGATAGTTGAACCAAGAACCGCCACGGAGAACGGATCGGGAACAATCCCCGCCATTGGCCGCCATCCAGGCGGAACCATCCGTGGGCGCTCCATTATAGTTTCCGTGCCAACAATCTTGAACCCACTCCCAGACATTGCCGTGCACTTCGTGCAGCCCCCAGGGATTGGCAGGCAGCGCACCAGCCTCGACGGTCTTGCGGCGATACTCTCCCTTCGCGGAACCGCCATAGGTATAGGTGCCGTCATAATTGGCGCGGTCCGTAGAAATCGGCCCCTCGAAACTGAAGGCGCCAGTCGTGCCCGCCCGGGCCGCATATTCCCACTCCGCCTCCGAGGGCAGGCGGTAGGGCGCCCCATCCACCTTCGCGTTCATCCAGGCCAAAAAGCCCCGCTCTGAGACGGTCTCGCCGGTGATGTCGTTCCAGGACACATTGATCACCGGCCGGTTGCCCCGGCCCCAGCCCGCATCACCCCAGCCCGCATCATAGGTGATGCGGCGGCAATAGCCGTCCGCCACGCAGGCATCCCACTGGGCAAAGGTCACCTCGTATTTGCCGATCTCAAAGGGCTGGATGGCCACCCAGTGCAGCGGTTCTTCATCGCTGGTCCGCCCCTCCTCATCATCTGGAGAGCCCATGGTGAAGCGTCCGCCTGGGATGGCCACCATTTCAGGACAACCCTCACAGGGCGCGCCAAGGTCCCGGGCTGTGCCATCGACAACGACCTGCACCGTTGTTGGAGCGGGCTGTGCATCACCATCTGCCGGCGGCCCCGGCGAAGGCTCGGGATCGTCCGGTTGCAGTGGATTGTCCCGGCGCCATGCTTCGAACCGGTCGCGCAGTCCATCCAAATCCGGCTCCGGCGGCGGGGTTTGTGCGAGAGCCGGCAAGCCCATGAGCGTGAGGAGCAGGACGGCTCCATGGAACGTTTTGAGCGACCGGATGTGCATGGCTCTCACTGCTCCAGATCCATGGCCAGACGGAACCCGCGGTCGATGCTTTGGTCGCTGCGGTATCGGACATTACGGCAGGCCGAGCGCAGGTCCCGGGCGTAATCACCCCAGGAGCCGCCTCGGACTACAGCGCGGGCGCAATCGCCGCCATGCTCTGCCATCCAGGCGCGGCCAGCCGCTGGCGCGTCATCGTAACTGGGATGCCAGCAATCCGAACACCATTCCCAGACATTGCCGTGCATGTCTGACAGGCCCCAGGGATTGGCATGGCCTTCAGCCCCCACCGGCTGGGTCCGGCCACCCGCATTGGCGCCGCACCAGACATGATCTTCCAGATGACGTGGGTCGTCCCCGAACCAGTACCGCGTCCCGGTCCCGGCCCGGCAGGCATATTCCCACTCAGCTTCCGTAGGCAGACGGTAAGTCTGGCCGAGGCGCCGGGTCAGCCAGGCGCAGTAGGCCTGGGCATCCGAAACGGACACATTGATGACCGGCCGCGACTCCCGCCCCCAGCCATTATCGTCCGGCCTCGCCCGTTCTGTCGCAGCACAGAAGCGGTCATAGTCCGCAAATGTCACCGGGGTGCGCCCAAGGGCAAAGGCATGGGTGAAGGACACGTGGTGCTGCGGGCCTTCTTCGCTGTACCGGCCCTCTTCCTGAGCGGGGGAACCCATACAAAAAGCGCCGGGGAACACCGTCTCTTCAGGCCTGATCTCCACCATGTCCGGAAACACCGATTGAGAGGATCCCGCTGAAAACGGTTCGGGAGAAGGGCCGCGTGCCTCGCCGGTCTGCCCTTGATCCAGGTCAGGGCCGCATAATGCGGCAACCGCTTCGAGGACTTGCTCCCAGGCCGGGTCATCGGTCTCGCCCTGCCACATGGACAGGTCAGGCGTCTGCACCGTGTCAAACGGCCGGGGCAGACGAACGTCATCGATCCGCAGGGGAACCAGTATGCCCCGCCCCAATCCGTCTGTTGCTTCGGACCGGACCCATCGCCGCAGAACCGAGTGTTCCGACCAAACGACCACAACGCACAGCGCGGCCCCCAATTCGCGATCAATGACCTCATCAAAGGTCTCGCCGGCCTTGATCCTCGCATCATACCAGACGCTGTAGCCCATGGCCTGAAGGGCCTGGGCAAAAGGAAGCATGCGCTTCAGATCCGCCCGCGCATAACTGATGAATATATCCGCCATATCCCGCCCCGCCGCGATCCCTGTGCCCTGGCACTGTCCAATCCATAGGGCGCGAAGACAAGGCGCGCGGGCCGGCTGGCGCCGGCTCTTCATAGGGGGAATGCGCGGGGGGGATGGGGCCAGGCGGATCGGGCTCCGGTCGATGCGGTTGGGCAAGGGTAAGGGGGAAAGGGGAAACCGGGGCGAAAGCCCCTCAGAGCGTCCTGGCCAAACGGAAGCCGACATAGTAGTACCTGTAGTCTCGGAGGACCCAGTAGCGGTTCGCGGAGCGGAGATTAAGTGGGAAGTTGAGCCAGGAACCGCCGCGGACGGGGGCGCTGTCGCAATCGCCACCACGCCACGCGGCCCCATCCGTGGGCGCACCGTCATAACTGGCGTTCCAGCAATCCGCAGTCCACTCCCAGACATTGCCATGCACGTCGAACAGGCCAAAGGGATTGGCCCTGGACCGCCCGACTGGCCGGGTCTGATCATCGGTGCATGCCCTGAAATTGGCGCCATTGCGGGCGCCCGCCGTGCACACCGGATCCTCATCCCCCCACCAGAACCGCGTCGTCGTGCCCGCACGCGCCGCATATTCCCATTCCGCTTCCGTGGGCAGACGATAGGGCGTGCCGTCAACCTTCGCGTTCATCCACGCCAAAAAGCCCCGCTCAGAGACAGCCTCGCCGGTAATGTCATTCCAGGACACAAAGATCGCCGGGTGGGTGCCCCTCAAGCCTACGCCGCGGCAATACCCGTCCGCCGCGCAGGCATCCCATTGGGCGGAGGTCACCTCATACCGGCCCATGGCGAAACGCCCCACCCGCACTATGCGCTGCGGGCCCTCATCGCTGTCCCGCCCCTCCTCCGTGTCCGGCGAGCCCATGGTAAAGGTCCCGCCGGGGATCACCACCATCTCCGGGCAGCCGTCGCAATCGGTGAACACGGACAAGGGAGATCGGTCAGACCCAAGGGGCTGATCAGGCTCTTGTGTTTCCAACGGATTGTACCGGAGCCACGCCTCGAACCGCTCCCGAGCGCCATCGATATCCGGTTCGGGCGGAGGACCAGACTGACCGTAGACACTGCTGCTCAGGGTGACAGCCAAAGCGAAGAGGGGTCCAGTTGCCCTTGCCTGTATCGTGATGCCCATCCCCGCCCCCCATTGCTTCAAGGCAATTGCATACCGGCGGGAGAGTAAGACATTGGACGGTCCGGTCAAAGTCGCATAGCCTCACGCTGAAGTGGACCGGCAGCACAGCACTGGGGGGCAGCAGTGCAAGGCATTCTGACGTTTCTAGGCTCAATGGTGGCATGGGTCGGCGCGACCGTCGCTCTGTTTGACCATGCGGATCGGCGTGTCAGCGAAGAGCGGCGTCGTGACGTGGCTGCCTGGGTCTTTTCCATCAATCCCACAAGAGCCTTCCTGCGCTGGGCCGGTGCCTTTGTGGCCATCTTTGACGGGGTTTTCACCCGTCCGGACGCAGACCGATACCGGATCCGCCTCAGCCGTTCTGCTCTTTCCAGCACGATCTTCTTGTCGGTCTGTCTGGCGACCGCATTCAGCATAATCCCCACCCTGCTGAACCGGACGGTAGACTACCCCCAGATCGCCGACACGATCCTCGATCCCAATTGGGTGAATGATCTGGTAACGGATGCCCAGACCCGGGCCGACCGCGAGATTGAGGCCGCCCGAACGCGACAACAAGAGCTGCGGACGGAACGCGACAGGCTGCAGAGTGAAAAGGCCGGGTTAGAGGCTGATCTGGATACGCTCCATACAGAGCGCAGGCGCCTTTTCGCCGCCCTCGCTGACGCGGAAATTCGATATGCGGTGGAGGAGCGCACCAATCCCTATGCCCCCAACGGGTTCGTCTCGGTTGAGATCCGCAACGCTGTGAACAGAGTAATCGCATGGCAGAACGACTACCTATCCCTCAAGGCAGATCTCGACGCGGTGGAACCCGAACGCCGCAATCAGGGATACCAAGGTCTGGTTGAGGATCTCGAGAACCGCAGGTCGGAGATTGAGCGGTGGACCCCCTACCTGATCGGTGAAGTGACGGCCCTGCACGAAGCAGCGCTCAACACTGCCCATGCGAGCAACACCAATGTTGCGATCCGACGGGGGCTCACCCCCAAGGCTGATCGCGACCTGCGGGCCCGCGCCGCCTATCAGACATTGGTGGAGCAGGAAAATGCGGCGATCGATCAGGCCCGGCCGATCCGGGCCGATATCGCGTCACGGGAGGAGCGTCTCAACGCAATACCCGGCCTGCTCGCAGCTGAGGACAGACGCATCGCCAATGAACAGAGCAGTCTTGCTTTCATCCAGGACAAACCGGATCTCTACATCCCAGTCCTGATCATCGGCACAATGGTCATGCTGCTGTTTAACTATTTTGGCGATTATCTGTCCCTGTACCAGACCCGGTTGATCCTTCACTGGATGGGCAAGCACCTCCTGCTCGTTCCGCTTCTTGTTGTCCTAGATCTGGTACTGACCAGCGGGATCTTCGCTTTCTTCGCCTCGGCGGCCTATGTCATGACCCTCGCGGTCATGAGCGGCTTCACAGCAACACCGGGCGACGCGGTCGGCTTGATCGATGTGGTTCAAGTGTACTTCACGATCGATCCTGCAACCGGTGGCGGGGCTGAAACCACAGAGAATCCGACGGCAGGCCCGTTCCAGAACGCGGTCACTTTCGGCTCCCTGGTCTTCGCCGCCGCCGCCGCGACCACCTATTTCACATCGGTCTGGATTTACCTCTACATCGCCTCAGGCATCCTGGGCAAAGCCGTCTATATCTTGATTGGCTGGATCCCGGGCATCGCCCGCCGCTTCGACGACGCCCGCAAGCATCCCATCACCTTCCTCGGCTATCTCATCTCCGTAGTGATCATCCTCCTCCACATGATCGCCCTGCTCGAACCCTTGGTGCGATGACGCCGCCAAACACCATCGAGACAGCACCCACCGTCCCTACCCATCTCCCATAGGATGAGCCACCCAGTCGTTGAGAGCAGTCATAATACCGCCCTTGCAAAGACCCACCACTTCCGTTCGAAACGCGTCCACGAAGGGGAGCCAATTATTTTGCCGAAGATATTGATTTCAAAGAGATTCTTGCTCTGACACGGCTTTCCGTTCCACCAATCGTTCCACCAATTGGACGCGGGTCAAGCCGGTATCAGGCGAGCCGTAGCGGATGCTTTCAAATTTAAGGTCGAAAATACTTAAGGTCAATCTACTCTAAGAGTAGCGTCTAGTTTTCCAACTATTTCTGAATATTGTGGTTGTACTCCCAACAAATCATTCCAAATTACATGGAAATATCTAGCTCTCACAAATAGAATTTTGCACCTGCGCTCTAGCCCAGCAAGTGGGTCGATAGCCTCGTGCCCTGGACTATCAATGATTTCAGCAAACTCTATAGACCGTCTATATAGCAACACAAATTGATTTAAGAAAAGTGAAATTAATTGAGCTTCTCTTCCGCCGATATAGCCTAAATCCTCGATTGCCGACTCTATTTTTGCGAGATCATCGATATGTATACATTCGTGAAAAGTACTTATTGGCGCTGAATATTTCAATACAATAGACATTAGGCGCTTCGAATCATATGAGTTTATTGATTTAGTATCAGTTCTATATTCTTCAAAACTCGGCATAAATTTTTCATGAAGAGTAACTTCACTATCTACAATTTTGAAGAGCCATATATTTTTACGAATATAGAATTTTCTTTGAAGGTCTCTATTCATCTGAAACTGTTTATATGTAAAGAAACCTAATCCTAAAACACTTATTATAGCTCCAAAAAATGAACCAGCATCGACTAAAATGAAATGCCTAAATGGAGGATAAAACATCATAGGCACACAGAATGAAATTGGAGTAGCTATAATTGGCCACTTGTATCTTTCGACAAAGTTTATAAAATCTCGCGGGAAAGATTCTATATTTCCGGTCATTTTACTCATCTGTTTATCGTGATCTTGTTAATCCCAATCCACCAGCCGCATGGCTTCGGCAAGCTGTGACGGGTCCACACCGCTGTCCTTCGCTGTTGCGAATGCCTGTACCAGACCCGTCACGGCCCTTGCACGTCCACCCGCATCAAAGGCCTGCAGGGGCCGCATCACGTCCAGGGACACACCCCCGCCCAGCTTGGCCGATGCCTCTTGAGCGATCAGCGCGCAAATGGGCTGCAGCATCCACTGTGCAAGGTGCCGCTGACACTCCCGCACCATCGGTCCCGTGGTGGCGGGGCTGAACAGACCGGGCAGCACCCCGAAGGCGGCCAGGATCGCGTCCCGGGCCGCATGGAGCGTTTCGGGGGCCATCACCCGGGACAGGTCCGGCGTGATATCGGCCGGTGTGATATCCGATGCGCCAGTCCGCTTGCGGGGCCGGTCCACCCGCTGCCGTCACATTGACCGATTCCCGAAGCAGAACCCGGCCACGCTGGCCCCGGAAAGACCGGGCCAGGGCTTCGTTGTCCACGTCCGGGTTCTCCGGCATGGGCACGATCATACTGCCCAGGGGTGCGGTCTCATAGATTTCAGACAGGGCCGTTTCAATCGCATTCAACATGCCTGCCGTGAGAGACGCGCGCCGAAGGGGGGCCTGCCCATAGTAAGGCGTGACCATGTCGGCACCGATCCGGACATGGAGCATCTCCGCTGCCAGGGCGGTCCTGGAGCGGGCGGCCTTGAACACCCCCTCATCCTGATTGGACTATAGTTTGTGTACGGCGAAACCGGTGCCGGTTGGCGAGGCCCGGCGTAAAGGGCAGAGGGGGAACGGGGCCAAGGGCTCTTATTGTGTTCGCGGTAGGGTGTGTTCGCGGTAGGGACCGGTGTTGCCACCGGGGCCCGCACGGATCCGGATGAGCGGTGTTATTCCATCCGGCTCGTACCTTGAGGGTTTGACGGCAAGGCGGCTGTTGGGCCAGGGGTGGAGGATGCGCGGTTCCGGCAGCCATTGCGCCGCCATGTGGCGCACATGCCTGGGTCTGGGACCACGCCGGGTCACAGGCGCATGCGCAAACCCGCACACCCCCATAATGCCATCCGCTCCCGGAACAATGTCGACACCCGAATTCCGTTCTTTCGCGGCTCAATAGCTGGATGTAAACCGGTCATGTCCGAGGGCGCATATGCGCGGCCCCAGCTCAAACACTCAACACCGCTTCTTTGGCACGTTGCATGGGGTAAGGGGGACAAGGGGAAGGGTGTAACGCTTCCTCACGGAAGCGTCCGGGCCAAACGAAACCCGACGCTGTTGCTCCTGCTGGTGCGTCGGTCCCCGTAGCGAAACGCCGAACGCAAGCCCCCGGGACCGCTGCCCCAAGAACCGCCATGGAGAACGGATAGGGAACAATCGCCGCCATTTTCCGCCATCCAGGCCCGGCCATCCCTCGGCGTCCCCTGGTAATTCTTATGCCAACAATCAGCACACCATTCCCAGACATTGCCATGCATGTCGGAAAGGCCCCAGGGGTTGTCGTGCCCCGAAGCCCCCACCTCCTGGGTTCTGCCGTTAGAATTCCCATCGAACCAGGCATGGTCTTTCAACGCGGCGTCATCATCGCCAAACCAATAGCGGCTGGTGGTGCCCGCCCGGCAGGCATATTCCCACTCGGCTTCCGTGGGCAGACGATAAGTGCCATGGCCATGCCCGCTGAGCCAGGCGCAATAGGCCTCGGCATCCGCGACAGTAACATCGATGACAGGCCGCAAGCCCCGCCCCCAACCCTGATCGTCCGGCTGTTCCCGCCCGGTCTCGACACAGAAACGGTCATAGGCTTCGAACGTCACGGGCGTGCGGCCCAGCGCGAAGGCATGGGCAAAGGTGACTTTGTGCTGGGGCCCTTCATCATCAAATCGCCCAGCCTCGTTCCGGGGCGATCCCATGGTAAAGGATTTTGGAAACGGCCCGGTGCCCGGACGCATGATCACCATGTCCGGTTCTGGCTCCCGGTCCGGACCAGCGGGCTCGCGTGTTCGGTCACCTCGTTCATCCGGTAGGATCGGGGCATCTTCAAGGATCGGCGCATCTTCAAGGATCGGCTCATCTTCAAGGACCGGGGTCTGCCCCGGGCGGGCGCACTTGCGGGCCACGCGGTCCAGCACGGTGGACCAGCCCGGGTGATCCGGGTCGCCGCGCCAGTCGGAAAGGTCAACCCCATCCAGACCGCCAAAAGGCGGCGGCGGTTCAACCGGTTCCAGAAAGGCCGCGACCAGAACGCCCCGGAGCCGGCCGCGATTGGCTTCGTCCCAAACCCACTCGCTATGGACGGAAAGCTCGGACCAGAGCACCAGCACACAGCCCGCCTGGGCGATTTCCATGCGGATTTCCTTCCAGAAGGGCTCGTCCGCCCGCTGGCGGGCATCCAGCCAGACCGAAAAGCCTGCCTCCTCCAACCGATCCCGCACAATCAGCGCCCGATCCCGGTCCCGCCGCGCATAGCTGATGAAAACGTCGGCCATGATCTCCCCCGCACGGTCTGGCGTCGTACCGGATCGCATCATGCCTCCCGGCCCGCCATGCGGGCAACCCGCAAGCCCCCGCCAAACCACCACAGCCCCGTTGGCCGAGAAACGGGACCGGGCGAAACTCGCTGCCAGGTGGTTGCTGGGAAAAAACGCCGGTATTGGATTTGCGCGCTAAGCTATTGACCTAGTGGCGCTGAGGGAACCGAAAAGTTTGGGTAAAGGCCTGAAATAGTTTGAGATTTCTCAATGAGATTTTTAGATACCCGCAAAAGTACCCCCAATCAGTCGCGCTTGGCCACCCAAGTGGAAAATCACTTGGCCCCACTCCGCCACTGGCTCGCTGGAACCAGCCGCTCTTGCTTCCGCTTTGAACATGCAAGGCCTGGACAAGACTGTGCCACCACAGGCGATACCATGCCCTCGGGCACGGAGGACTGTTCCGTGCAGGTCCCGGAAATCATTTCCGCCCCGAACTGCACCGGACGGCCGGACGGAGCAGCCACAGTGCCTGCTTTTTCTCGTTCGGAGCCTGCTCCCCCATCTCCAACCGTCACACCGTCACAATCCAGGTTCTCAGCAGGGTTCGGCGGTTCTGGAACCGTCACAGGTTTATCCGGTGTGACGGTTTGAAGATTCTGCCTTGTAAAGAGCAAATCATCGGTGCTTCGGCGCAGTCATGAGTCGTGACACTTCAGACAGCGGTGACCAGACCCAATGGGTGACCCGTCAGCGGCTTTTTCGCCATCCGCTGCGCCGTCATCAGCATTCAGGGCACACAGGCAAGAGCAGAGACTGTCGAGCCCTGGCCGGCCGCAGCGTCGTCCCGTGTCGGACTGCAGGCTGCGGGTTACACCCACGACTTACGGTTGCAGGCAAGGCCCGGCGGAAGTGTTGCAGCTGTAACCCCAGCGCAACAGTTGGCATAAAAGCTTGTTCTCCTTCCACCATATGGATGGTGACGCCTGTTCAACTTCAGCTTATCCGAAAAGGCACTTTCAACCATGATCAAAGGAATTCTGCCATGAAATTCTCCTCCGCCATCGCCGCCGGTGCTCTTCTGTTTGCCACTGCGACCTCTGCAGCCGACAACGAGACTTATATCGTCCAGACCGGTCTCGATAACACGGCAAGCGTAACCCAAACCGGCAGCTCCAACCTCGTCGGCTCAGTCGAGGCGTTCACCCAAAGCGGTGACGGCGCCAATGAGGCAACGATCACCCAGACCGGCTCCAACAACGTGCTTCAGCGCGGCAGCCAGAACGCCGGCCAGGCTGGGTTTCCCGCCAATGTCATGACCATCGAGCAGACTGGCGACAACAACACGCTCGCCAAAGTCAACACGTCCGGTGTGGATAACACCCTTACCTACCGGCAGGTCGGCAACAACAACGGCAGCCTGAATAATGGCTCCGGCAACGCCAATGCGCCTTCAGGAGGCGATGCGGTCCTGTTCGGTGCACAGACCATCAATGCCACGTCCTTCGTCAATCAGGTGGGCCGGTTCAACGATCTCTCCGTGTCCTTCGAAGGCGACAGCAATTTCGGCCGCTTCAGCCAGGGCGACAACAACAACACCCTGACTGTCGGCGGCCTGGGCGGCGGCAATGCCTTCGGCGACCGCAACATCGTGTTTGGCGTGCAGTCAGGCGGCGACAACATTGCGACTATCGACCTCAACGGCAATGACAACGTGACCCTGTTCTCCCAGGAAGCTGGCCTCAACACGATCGACGCGACCGTCGACGGCGACCTGAACACCATGGAAGTGCGCCAAGGCACGGCGGGCAACATGGCGGTGCTGAACCAGATCGGCAACGGCAACACGATGGCCATCCAGCAGAATTGATCGGCCCAGCAGAACTGATCGGAGCAATCCGGATCATGTCTTCAGGCCGGGACGCACAAGTTCTGCGTCCCGGCTTTTTTATCTGCACTCTGATGACAGGTCGTAGGTTCAAGTTTGTCAGTGTCTCAAGGACCGGGGATTTTCTCACGTCAAGTGGTCCAAGGTTGGGCGCAAGTTCAGAATTCGGAAGGGTCCCCAGCCGGGTGGACCAAACATAGGGAGCGGTTCAGCATCTCGCCCCCCATAGGACCTGAGCGGGCTTGGTTTCACGAGCAAGGGCGGTTCAGGGTGTCCGACCGCAGGATTCATGCTCACTGCGCTTCCCAGGCCCATGGAACCAGCGATCCACTACTGCAACCACTCAATTCTGTGAGGTGTCCAATTGACTGCAACTGCCTGCCCGCGTAACCTCCAATAGGCGTTCTTTATTCAGAGGCGAAACTAATATGGCATCGAATAAAATCACATGTATTCAGGGCATTGTCACCAGATCGTTGCCAATACTTATTGCTATCTATGGCCTTCTGTTTTTTTCGGTTGTTTCCGCTCGGACGGCCTATGCGGATTCACTCTGCAAGTTCGAAGAACAAGAACGCACAAATCCTTTGTTCGAAGGAGAAAATCCACACCTTCTCAGCAAACTCGAAGCAGCGCAGAGAGTCAGCAGAGAGGCTCAGTTGGCACTCGACATCTCGCTCGATATATCGATCCAGACCCTTGATGCCATTGCAATACAGGCAGATCGCTATGGTATTCCAAGAGTTTTCATCACTGACATCCTGACAGGCCTCCGAGCCGCATTTCGAAGACTGTTCCGTGAGGGCGTCGCGTCAACTGAGGCCAGATGCCAACATGCCCTTGTTCTCCTGACTTTTGCCGACGCTTACGAAGTCCTTGGGGAAGCAAGTGATCACCGTTCGTATGCGAGGGAAGCGCTGGCAATCGGCGTCGGTCTGGTTCAGGAACAGCCGGGACACTCCGCCTTTCGCCAGGTCCTGAGCAGAGCCTACCGCGAAAAAGGTCAAGCTCTGGCATCGCTCGGCTACGGCGGCGAATCCGAAGCGAATTTTCTTCAAGCTATCAACATTAGCCGTGATTTGAGAGCGAACGAACCCGAGTCCCGCGCTGTTGTAATTGAGCTTGCCGAGAGCTTAATTCAGCTGGGAGACCTCATGTTTCTTCGGGGACAGGTTTCCGAGGCGGCTCCCGTTTACAGAGAAGCCCGGCAGCTTTGGGAGCGTATCAATCGGCGGCGACCGGATGACCGGTCTCGTTCAGGCGTGGCAGACAGTCATGACCGGCTCGGAAGAGTTGCCATGCAATTGGCGCGCTTTCGCGAGGCGGAAGACCACTTTGATAAGGCCGTCGACATTTCCAAGCGACTGGTCGAGTCACTGGTTGGGTCCAGTGAAATCAACCGCGACCTGGAGCGCGACTTGGCTGTCAGCCTGATGAAGCGTGGTGATCTTGAATATGAACAGCGCAAACCACAGGCGGCAAGGGGCTATTATCAGAAATCCCTTCAGAGTCTGGAATTTCTGACCAAGCTTGATCCGGCAAACATAATTTGGCTGCGCGAGTACGCTGCTATCCTGGAACGCATTGGTTTGAACGCCATTTTGGCTCTGGATGAAACTGCAATTCAAACGCTTGAGAAAGGTCGGAGGATCCGCGAAGAGCTCGTCACCCGGGACCAGCAAAACGTCATCTTTCAAAGAGATTTATCAAATAGTCATGAGCATGTAGGCCGCTTTCACTTGAAGATGGGTCTGATCCGCGACGCGGAAACGGCCTATCAAAGTATGCTGAAGATTCGGCGCCGTCTGAGTGAAAGAGACCAGGAAAACCTCCTTTACCAGCGTGACCTGTCCGTCGCATTCAATCAGCTCGGCACGCTTTCTCTCCGTGAGGAGAAATTCGTCCAAGCCGTTGAAAAATTTCGAAAAGCTCAATCGATCTCCAAGTATTTGGCCGCTAAAGATCCCGACAATATCATCTGGGCACAGGATTTAGCGCAGTACACAGAGGCTCTTTCGGACGCTTTGGCTGGTACAAATGAGTGGGCTGCAGCACGCGACGAAGGACGGAGCGCCGTCCAGATGCGTCGCAATTTGCTTGCGAAAGATCGCTTCAGTTCTCGATTTATCGAAGATCTCGCGTGGAGTCTTGTTGCCCTCGGCGGCATCTATGTTGAGAGTGAGCAGTTCCGCGAAGCTGATGAGGTTTTAACCGAGGCGCTGCACCTTTCCTGTCCGTTCATTAATGATGAGATAGAACCCACGCCTCGCTTGCACGCCATCTGCCTATCGGGCGTTGTCGCACAAGTCTTTACACTCTTCAGCATCGATCTGCTCGATGCCGCCTTGGCCTTGGCCGAACAGGCACTAGCCTTCGCCAGGGCCCTCCCTATTGAGATGCGCGAGGATGAATCCTCGCGGGAGGACATCGCTAATTTGACGGACTTCCGCGATGCCCTACGCGCTCTCATCGCAGCCCGCGACGGCCAAGATGCTCCCGCGCTCGAACAGGAAGAGAGCTCTCAGCCTGCAGGAAGTGAAGAGATTACAGAAGAAACTCTGGATCTATGACGGTATCGCTTGCACTGGAAGGCGTGAGCGGCAAGACCTCCATAGGGTCGATAGAGTATGCCGATTGAGTGATGTGCTTCCACATCGCGAACTCTGATTCAACTGTGATGGCGCTCTCTCGGTCGGCACGGACGGTTGTCATCCACCAGTCAGGCAGCGAAAAGGTGCGCAGCCCACCAAGGTCTTCAAAACTCAGCTCGTCCTCTGTCTGAGGGTCATGTTGCTGCTCGGCAATAGGTTGCGGATCCTCCAGCGGAGGGTCGCCTGTCACATCCGCTACGGTCTCGGCGAGGGAAGACAACAAAGTTTCGACTTCGTCGATTACAGATTCTGACCCAGACAGGGGCAGACCGGTAACCTCGATATTGTCAATGAAGATCGACTCCTGTTCACCATCGAACTGAGGACTGAGCATGATGTAGAGCGCGCTCGGGTTCAGATTGAACTCGGAAATCAACGGCTCAAGATCAATTTCCACTGATTGCCAGTTATTGGTTCCGTTATCAACGGAGCGTTGATCGTTGAGTTGTGTCGGTCTCAGATCCAACGCCTTGGCGGCGGCCCGGCTCGTGGCTGTCCCTAGAAACACTTCGAACTTGTCCTGCTGCAGACCAGAGCCGCCATAGATCGCCTCAGGAGCAATCCAGTATGAAAAGGTCAAGATCCTGTCAGTAAAGCCACTCACATCGATGGGCTCAAGCCGCAGATCCAGAAATCCATCCGTATCGTTCATAACAAAATTATGCTGGAGCCCGGAGAGCACCAAAGCACCGTCCGGTGACACATTCGGCGCATTGCTGCCACTGAAGGAATTGACCCCAATGGCGTCCTCGGTGTCGAGGATTTGATCCGTCGGCCCGATCCGACCGGACGTGGTCCAGAAGGTGACGAAATCAAGCCCCGGTCCCCCCTGATTGAAAGAGCCGACATTGGTCAGGGTCCCGTTGGGTGTGGTGAACCGGTCCCGGGAGATCTGCTGCCCTGCGGTCAGGTCGTCGAAATCCTGTCCGCCAATGAGCGTCCGCATCGCAGGATCACTGCCGCCGCCGGGATCATCCACTGGCCCGCCTCCGTCACCGGGTCCGCCATCCACACTGGTTCCTGCAATGACAATATCATCAATGAAGATCGAGTCGAACTCGCCGTCCAGATTGGGGCTGAACATGATCTGCAAGTCATTTTCGTCGATTCCTGACAACAGGAACCACGGCTCCAGATCGATAGTCACTGTCCGCCAGTTGGCCGAGCCATCGTCGAGCGACTTCTGGGCCTCCAGATCCGATGCTTCGAGCGCAAAGGGGCGCCCGCCCAATGGGGCACTGACTTTGCCCAGAAAGACCTCAAACTTGTCACCGGTCTGGCCAGACCCTGAGAAGCTTCCATCGGGCCCGATCCAATAGGAGAAGGTCAACGTCCGGTCGGTAAATCCAGTCAAATCCTGAGTCTCAAGACGCAAATCGAGGAAACCATCCGTATCATTCATGATAAAGGTTTTCTCGGTCGCCGGATTAATAGCAGCACCCGTCGGCGACACATCGGGGGCGTTGTTCCCGGTGAAAGCGGTCACACCGATAGCATCGCTACGATCCGCCCCGCCGGTCGTCGGGCCCGCCTGACCCGACGTTGTCCAGCGGACGGAGAAATCAATCCCTGGACCACCCTGGTTAATGGCCCCTGAATTGGTGAGATTACCGGCAGTCTGAAAAGTATCGGTGCTGATTGCCCCATCTGAGGACAGGTCGTTAAAGTCCTGGCTGGCAATGACCGTAGTCCCCTGATCCGGCTGGGCCACCGGTGCTTCGACAGATAGGGCGTAATTCGGATTGCTGTCCCCGACAGGGCTGAATACCCGCAGGAAATAGGTTCCTGCTTCCAGCCCGGACAGATCAAACTCTTCTGTGTTCTGAGCCGTATCCGCCTTTCGCAGCAGCCCCTCGCTGTTGTCCCTCAATTCAAGGGCAAGATCTCCAAGATCATTGTCGAAGGTAATCCGCGCAGCGCCGCGGTCGGAGGATGCATCCAGAGTGAAGCGGAACCAGTCTTCGTCCGGGCCTTGTACGGTATCTATCGAAAGTCCGTTGAGTGTGCGGTCCATGGTGATTGCGCCAAGATCCGTTGCCATGCCCGGCGTATCATTGCGCTGACCCTGGTCGAATGCATCGGCGGGAAAGCTGTCATCACTCGCCAATGTGACGACGGTATCTCCGCCCTGGATTGCGAAATTGAGCAAATCGAAATCCACCGGTGATGTGAACTCGATCTCGTGGTCGAAGACGTTGTCGCCGTCCACATCCACTTCAAATCCTTGAGCGGTTTCTCGAACATTACTGGTATCGAACCGTTCGTCGCGGAAAACAATACTCTTGCTCTTGTTCATGTCTGCGACATCACGGTTCTTGCGTCGGAAACTCAAGGAACCGCCGCGCACCACATAGGTATCGACCCCGGTGCCTCCCATGAAGACGTTGTCTCCGCTGCCACCAATCAGAATGTCATTACCGGGTCCGCCGGAGAGTTGATCGTCTCCGTCCCCGCCGGACAGCGTATCATTGCCAGCGTCCCCCTCCAGAATATCGTCGGCACCCTGACCAGAAATATTGTCGTCTCCACCTCTTCCTTGAATAAGATCGACACCACTGGTGCCTAAAAGAGTATCGGGCTGATCGGTTCCAATAATGGTTCCAACAATACCCCGGTCGACACTTTGTCCCTCGACTATCCTGACATTGGATATGAAAAGTCCGGAATCGACAAATCCATCGCCGGTATCGGCAATCAGGAATTCAAGCGTGTTGGTGCCCGACACAACAGGGCCTTCAACCAGCAAGCGGTTGCTGATGCCATCAAATTCCGTTGCAAGAATCCGGCCTTCGGGTCCATCTTCGTTCAAAATGAACCGGTCGAAATCATCGGCGGACGATCGGGCAATGAGTGGGTCGGTTTCATTGCCATTGAAGAGCGCAAGGTTCTCGCCGTTCAGAATGACGGCCGCGATGTCGTGGAAGGCCGTAGCGTTATTTGGGAATTCTTCGGACCCGAATATAATCTCAGCCTGCAGAACAGAATCTTCGCAGCTGTTCTGCGTGAATGTCAACTCCAGCGAAGCCGCATCACGTGTCAAAGGCGCATTCGGTCCAAAGGCCGTTTCCAGGACCGTGTCAAGCACCGATGATCCCGGCACCTGATTGCTTTGTCCATCCGCAGGCTGCGTATTAAGGAAGTTCGGCAGGGCAGATCCGGTACTCAGCAGGATGCCTGAGCCTATGCTCAACTCCTGCCCTCTTACGCTGCCGAATGTGATGTCGTCGAAAGACGAGATTGCGCTTGGCCGGCGCTCATCACCGGTAAAGCCCGAAAAGTCGATCGTCAGGTCGGAAAGCCCCGCATTCGTCCCGAGCAGAACGTCCTCAACAGTTTGCCGGTCCTCGCCGAATTGATCTGGGTTGAGGGCCTGGAAAACGCTCTCCGGCCTAGAAGCGCGCTCCGCGGCTGCGACGGCGTTGACAAGGCCGAACCCAGAAACCCGGTTGTACCCCGGCTCGTCGACGGGGTCGGCCGTTTCCTCAAAAATCGTCTTGATCGCGCTTCCCGACAGATTGGGATTGATGTCGAGGAGCAAAGCTGCCACCCCGGCGATGTGAGCTGCTGACGCGGAGGTTCCGGCAAAATTGGGATCCCCATCAGCGTCGGCACGACTGTCAGCCCCAAAAAAGGTCGTGTTCACATTATCCGGTGCCAACAGAGTTGGCGTCTGACGGGTCACCGGCGCCGACGTACGTTCCCCTTCCTCGTTGAACAGGATGGGGGTTCCCCCCTGCGACGACTGCGCATTGGCAAGAGCGGGCCCCTCTCCGAAGGGCGGAAGATTGAGATAGGACGTGCTGCCCACCACAATGGCATCGGGTGAATTCGAATGGCCAAAAATCGTAGAGCCACTGGCATTCGTTTGCGGCGTTTGATCATTAAAACTGCCATTCTCGGGATCAAAGCCAAACACGATGTATTTCATCAGCTCCGGACCGGGACCACCGCCCAGTTTGCCGATTACCAGGCGAAGCTCCTGGGGGCGTCCGAGGTCGCTGACATAAGTCAAGATTTCGAGTGGATCGCCGCCTTCGTTCCCAAATGCGCTGAAGCGCAGAAGGTTCCACTCTGAATCGAAGAGGAACATATCAAGGTCGGTCTCCGCAGACCGGGTCGAAGTGGAGATCGACCGCGCCGGTTCATCCCATTGCAATGATAACTGAAGTGCGGAAAGACTTTCGCCATTCGGATCAAGTGTCGCTGGGAACAGCGAGATATCCTGCCAGAGGGAGACTTCTTGACCTGGAGCGAAATCGTGCAGGACATATCCAGCTTCCTGCAACTCTTCTAATAGGACAGGATCCGCAATCCCTAAGGCTTCAAAACCGGCCCCACTGTCCTCAAACTGCGCCTCATAGGATGCATCGCCGTCATTGCCGGCAGCGGTCACGTATACAATACCTGCGGCGGTGACTTCCTCAATTGCCTGGACGATTGCGCTGTCCTGGAACATGGCCTCCGCCGGGTAGCCGATATCATCAACAATGATGTCGGCGCCCGCATCGGCGAGCACCTGGATGCCCTCTGCAAGATCAGCGATGCCATCTGTGCCCGAATAAAAGAGAATAGATGCACCCGGAGCGACATCATGAACGATCTGGGCCATTGCGCGGCCTTCGTCACTCCCGGCAATCCCCGGTTTCAGGATCCGGACATCTGGAGGCAGATCGCCATTTGCGATGTCGAGGGCGCGCTGATTGCCCAGGAGATCGAACGTGTCCGACAAAATACCGACGGTCACTTCTGATCCGTCCACACCGAATTGCTCGCGGATCTCCGCGGCCTTTATGGCTTCCGCGCCCTGCGAGACAGTCCGGCCTTGGCGCAAAACCGGCGTCGGCGCCCGTGCACTCACGAGCCAATCAAAGGTCTCCAGAAAGGCTGTATTGATCACCGGCAGGCGCGCCGATATCAAATTGCCCGCCGTTGTGATATCAGAAGCTCCGATTGCTTCAAGGTCCGCGCTGGCTTTGTCCAACTCGCCCGAGACTATGACTTCGACCACGATGGACGGAACCCGCTCGGCAAGAGAGGGCATGGTCGATCCGGTCACATTCGTCTGTCGGATGAAGGACATGCCCGCGAGACCTAAAGCGCGGGCCATCGGCTCATCAATTTGTGTGGTGTACAAAGTGTCGCCGCTGAGGGCTGACTGGCGAAGCTCCAGAATTTCTGGCTGAATGCGTGACTTAAGCATGAGGTCCCCCCCCCAGGGTCTGTGTGCGGTAAGACAGATCAAAAAAAACTACTCTGTGACCGCAGCGGGGGACAAGTCTTGTAAGTCTGACCGCTTCAGTCAGTACCATCATTATACAAATAATATGGCGCCAATTATTACCAATAGCGAAATTTTTGATTAGATATCTAAATGTAAGCTCGAAATGTCAATCAATGCAAGCCCGGAATCATAGGCATGAGAGACCGGATATTATTGTTCGGTGCGACTTCCGCCCATCCATCCAGTGTTTGGTTGCAACAAAAGGGGAAGTGCAAATGAATGGCGATGCACTGCGAGTTATCTGGCCTTGATTGGCTGCCGAAACACAGCTGTCGTTGCAGGGAGTGGCCGATGCGCCTGGAATACCGCCGAGGGCTGGCGTAACTTGGCTGTGGATCATGGGCGGCAACTGGCGTGTGTCCGGGCCTGATGCGAGATTACGGCCTGCCGACACTCTGGTCTTTTGGAGCACGGCATACGGGGGAAAGAGCAATGGGGCAGGTGGCTTCCAAGGCAGTTGGTCTAGGGTGTCTTTTCGTCTGGATTCTCACAGGCGGCTCTGCCTGGGGAACTGAAGATGAGCAATTAAGCCGGCCTAACTGGCTCCAGGTCGTCTCCCGCATTGTTGCGGTACAAGCCAAGGACGACGCAAACATACCATGGCCGCCAGGCGGCCACGGTTTGATCGAAGTCGTCAATGACCAGTGCTACCTTGTTACACCCTATCATGTTGTTGAACGAAGGGAAGGGCCTCGCTCTGTGCCAAAGCGCGAGATTTCCGTCATCGGACGCAATGGCGAGCGGGTCGTTGTCGACAGTTCCTTCTTCGCCTCCAGCTCCTTCGTCCGCCTCGCCGATGATCTCGCCGCCTTCATGGTTTTGGGGGAGGGGCGAGAAAAAGTCTGTCAGGGCTTCGATAACACATGGGCGGGTGACACCCCGGGTGACGTGATTGTCCTGCGTGGCTTGAACGGCCGGCTCGAGCAGATTGGCGTGCGATTTCGCACTATGGACGCCGGTGAGGCGATGCTGCTGCTCGATGATCCGGGCCATGTAAGCGCTCTTAAGGGCTGGAGCGGTGCGACCTATATGGCCGATCGCACGCGCAAAGCCATGGTTCTCGAAGTTCGTAATCCTGACGAACATCACATAGTGGCGATGCCGGCTACGACGATCGATGCTCTTTTCGTTGAGAAAGTCATTGCACCGTCCCTCCGACCTGAGCGGTCCGTCCGCGCCATGCCTCCTCCTAATGTGCTCTACGACGCAAGCTGGGCGGTCGTCAGCGTGACCTTCGACGTCACTCGCGAGGGACACGTCGCGAACGTGCGCGCTTACGAGAATGCCGATCCGTTTCACCGTCAGGCGGCGGAGCAGGCGGTGCGGCGATGGAAATTTAAACCCGTCCAGCGAAATGGCAGACCGCTTCCAGTGCCTGACGTCACGGCACTCGTTCCCGTGGACGATGGCTACACCGTAGAGGCAGGGACTGGCGGGGATTGGTACGTCTATCAGGAAACGCAGTTGCGGATTGGCCCAGCGGATGACTATCGCTCCATTGGCAACCTCCCGGTAAATGCCCGGGTCACTGTCACGGGCAGCGTGCCTGAAGAACCGGAATGGCGCAGAGTCGTGATTGATGATGGTCGGCGCGGCTTCATGCGTGGCACACTCCTCTGTGCACAGAAGAAGCGGTTCCAGGGTATGACCCTGCGCGAATGCGAAGAATGTCCACAGGTCGTCGTCCTGCCGGAAGGCCAGTTCAAGCAGGGCTCGCCAGAAGCAGAACGCGGCCGCGATAACGATGAAGGACCGCTCCGCGAGGTCAGTGTTCGGCCCTTTGCTGTGGGACGGTTTGAGGTGACCTGGGCGGAATGGGCTGCATGCGTGCAGGATGGCGGCTGCAGGGAGTCCACGGGACGGGCTGTCGGCGGCGATGACAGCCGGTCGGGCGGTGCCTTTCCCGTGGTTGGCGTCAGTTGGGTGGATGCATCCCGTTACACGGCCTGGGTGTCGGGAAAGACGGGCGAGGCCTATCGTTTGCTTACAGAAGCAGAGTGGGAGTACGCCGCAAGGTCTGGGCGGCAGACCCGATATGGATGGGGCGATCAGGCCCCGGTCTGCCAAACTGACGCTCCGAATGGCGCAAAGTTTGGTGGCTGCGTCGATTTCGGTCCGGCGCCCGTTGGGTCCTTCCCCGCAAATGACTACGGTCTCTACGACATGCACGGTAATGTCTGGGAATGGGTTTCGGACTGTTATTCCGGCCCTTATGACAGCGCAGAGATCCCAGACGCATCGGTCCCGCTTCCGGAAAGTGCTGGATGCCTACGCGTCGTGCGCGGCGGGGCCTCAGGAAACAGCGCGCGCCAACTGCGTGCTGCCTACCGACATTGGCACCGCGCAGAAGACCGGGTCGATGAGTTGGGCTTCCGTGTCGGTCGGACGATTTCAGCGTGCCAGACCTTCGCCCACACGCCAGACTCTGCATTATGATCTGAGGGCGAATTCGGCCGAATGCCTTGCCCCCCCCTAGCCTTCCCGCGCTAGGGAGCGCAGGAGGAATATGGCAAGGCCCGATCCGGCGAACAGGCCGATCAGCTCCCAGAGGAGTTGAGCAATGGGATCGCCGCCTAGCCGGTCCAGGAAAGTGGCTGCAAGGTGATAGCCTTGAGTATTGAATCGGGTCACCTCAAGCCGCTGAGCCTCAACCTGCACGGCCAGATGGAAGCCCGGTTCAGATCCAACTATGGCAATGCCGGAGAAGACGGTCTCCGATTCCCGCACTTCCTCTGGAACGCTGATCTGGTTGCCGGTGCCGATGTGGATTTCCTCCGTCCGGAACACCAGTCGCTCGGTCGAGGTGAAGAAATTAAACGGCGGCCCAGCGAACACCCTCTGCCCAAGGATGACAACATTTGCGGATTGCAAAAGGAGGCCCTGTCCTGGAGCGTTCAGGCGGGCGGCCTCGCCGATCATGGCATCGCGCAGAATAAGGGAAATGGAGAGCGCATCTTCACGGCTAGCTAACACATCTTCTGGCATCACGAGCACTGCATGATCCATGATTGCCCGGTCCTCTGCTGTCAGAACGGTTCTGTCGACAGCCCCGTAGCTCTCTCCAGCCTCGTGGCGCAGATCGATGGTCAGCTGGCCAGTTCCTGAGCGCTGAAGTCGGATGTGAGTACCCTCGGCAAAACTAACGGTGATGCTAGGTGGCAGATCCCGTAGCTCCTTTCCAAATCGCGGGCAAATACCGCCGCCGCCATTACGTGCCTGAATAGGATTGAGCCGATCAAAACAGATGCGGGCTCCTAATACTTCTATCGAGGTCGACTGCGCCACCACACCACTCAAAACTTCGGTCTGCGCACTAATATCGAAGGTTGTGTTAGTGTATAATTTCTGTACACTAAAGACAAGTGCGACAATAGCCAGAAGCAGAGATAGCAAGAGAAGGATAGCGGCCAGAGATCGAAGAACCAAGCTGAACATCATTAATCATTCTTTCTCATGCGTGCCTAAGTCTAGGCGGAATGGGGTGACCTCTACCTCTCTGACAGCGTCATATTGAGAGAGGTAAAGAGGTGCGCTTGGATCGATATCCATTACTTGCACAATGCAGACTTTGTTGTAGCCGGTATTTAGCCGGTCGTTTCGAATTAGCGCGCATTCCACCCAGCCCGAGCCCCCACGGTCTTTGGTGTAAAGAACGTAAGTGTCGTAGGACCCGACATTGACGAAAATGGTAAGGTAATCTCTTTCTTCTGAAGGAATGGCATCGCGGGGTCCCCAGGCAGCAGGGGTGTAAATCTTGGGTTGGCCATTAGGCGGACAAGCTGAACCAGTCTGCACCAGAGCGGCGGCCTCGCCGCTTTGATATTGGCGCAGGAAATCGCCCTCTGGCAGATCCATGGGCAGGTTATAGTGTCCCGGTTCCAGTCCTTCGATGGAAAATCCGCGGTGGGCGACATACTGCGCATCTTGACTTTTAATCGATACGCAGGCCGCGTCTGCCGGAGCGCCAATCATAATATCGACTGCGTCCGGACGCGGATCAATACCCGGCTGCCCATACATGATGCCGTGGATGTAGCCCGTCGTCGTTATGGGGATTCTCTCAAAGATCGTTTCCGTCGCAGGACCGAGTGGCCGAGGTCCCGCTGATACTTCCGGTTCCTGTGCGTCAACCCGGGTGCTGAGCACAAGCGTGCCAGTAAAAATCAAGGTGCAAAACAGCCGAAACCAAGCTGCGCGGTGCGAATCCGCATTTCGTGCCATAACCCCTCCCCTATCACACTCGTCCTATGAAACTATTACCCAGCTCAGGGAGCAAGACAATAGTGGTGCTGACTTGCTGCCAATATGTTGGTCCGTTTTTTAGGGGCGCTGCGTTGTAATCCCCATGCAGCGCAATCTGGGCTCCCATGGCACCCCTCCATTCATTTGCCGAAGTGAAGTATCCGTTCGCCAATCTGGGAAACCCAAGAATGGGTATCCCTCATGCGCCCTTGGTATCTTTGTTTTATTTTAGCTCCGTAAGGGTGACCTGCCCCCCCCCTCATCGCCCTGTAAACCATCATCGGAATCAAAGCTCGATAAACGATCATTGCTGGCTCGGCTCACAAGAGCCCGGTCAAGACCAACGGGGCGCGCTCGCGATCGACTCTGAAAACTGCTGAGAAAGTTCTTCTGAACCGCCTTATTCAGTAACATGGCACGCCGGTAAGCGCAGTTGCGATGACCTCCGAGCGCAAAATGTATCAATTCAGCGATTTAGAGCGTCGGGCGAAAAGTGGGAATCGTGGATTCCCTTGAGGTCGCAAATCA
>CAZLPU010000061.1:0-30607 GCA_964561475.1 uncultured Alphaproteobacteria bacterium | reverse complement strand
TCCGTGGCCGGGGACAGGGGGGCTGAAGCTTGTTACAGTTCCGTATTGAAGACATGGTGTGGGGCGCAAGGGGGCTCCCAGGCAGGCTTTCCCTTTGTGTGTCTGGCTCTTTGTGTGTCCGGCTCTTTGTGTGTGGGGGGGGATCGGGCGAGGCCTTGTGGGTGCGGGCAGGTGATGTGGCATGGTCGCGTTGCGCGGGGATGATTTGCCCGGCGGTTCCAGAGGGCCCATCCCGTTCCAAATCACGCCATAATGGAGACGCGGCGGCGCTGGATTGAGCGAAGACCGTTGCCGTTTGACGGATGCGTACTGATCCGTAGTGGGAGAAGAACCTGTGCCCCTGTTCCGCGCGGCCGGTATGTTCGCCCGTCTGGGTTTGAGTGTGTTACCGGCCACTGTGTGCGTTCTGATCGTGGCTGGGCTGGTGGGAGCGGGAAGCGCTGCCGGCCAGGCAATTCCCTACCGCGAGGCAAGCGCCGGCACCCGGTCCGTCGGCGCAGGTGTGCCCGAGCTCACGCTTTCCGGATTGACCACAACCAGCACGGTCAGGACGGCGGGGACGGAATTGGACGCCTCCGGTTCCGGCCTCTTCGGTCTTGGTGTGGCCGGTTCTGGTGGGGGCGGTTCTGGTGGGGCCGGTTTTGGCGGGACCGGATCGGGGCCCATGGCGCCGGTGACCCGCGCGTCCCCCCTCCCCGGCTGCCTGCCCCTGGTGGATCCGGATGATGTGGAGCGGGTGCGCGACTGCCTGAACCGGGCAGCCCAGACAAAGAGCGCCGCCCTGTTCGAGGCCGTTCTCTCCGCGGCCACCCCGGAGGTGCTCAAGGGGCCGGACATGGCTCTGCTCATCGCCAGGGGCTACCTTTATCTGAACAATCCCCAGGCTTGCATCAAGACCCTCAGAGCCCAGAAGGAAACGGACTTTTCGCTCCTGCTGACCGGAGGCTATTGCCGGCTGGTGAAGGGGGATGCCCTGATTGCCTCGCTGCTCGCGCGCCGGGCCACGGACTATGCGGATACGGTGGAGGAGATTCACGAGGCCCGCACCCTCTACCGCCGCTCCACCGCCAACCGGATGATCGACCTGAACCTGAACCTCCAGGTCTATCCGACCACCAACGAAAACCGCGCCACAAGCACCGAGATGGTGCGCCTGTTCGGTCTGCCCTTCCAGGTCAACGAGACCCAGGAGGGGGGCGTGCGGGTCTCGGGCACAGCGGACCTCACGGTGCGTCCGAAACTGAGCCTGTTCCGGGACCGCCGGTTCTTTCCGTTCCTGGCCACGTCCGTACGCTATGACAACAATCTCTTTGGGCAGACCTTTGTCCAGGGCCAGTTGCGCCCGGGCATGGTGTTCAGTGTGAATGACAATCAGGAGGCCATCGCCTTCTATGTGGCGGGCCGGGCCTATCTTGCAGGCACCATTGTCCTCAACGAACAGGGACTGGGCACGAGCCTGCGCACCCGTCACAAAGCGCAGACCACGGAATTATCCGCCAGTGTGCGGTGGCAGGACTATGTGGAACTTCAGGCCCAGGCCACCCAGGCCACCCTGACCTACGCCAACAAACACGCCTGGAAATATGATGAATTGACCTACTCGCTCGGTCTCCAGGAAACCCTTTCCAAGTCGTTCCTGCTCGACAAGGTCACGATCCTTGGCCATCTGGGCTACAAGCGGCTCCTGTTCGATCAGGCCATTGTGGAAGGGCTTGGCCATGTGGCCTATTCCGCGTTCCGCCAGGATGATCCGGTGTTCGGTGCCCGCCAGGATCTGAACAGCACCATGGAAGGCCGGGTGACACCGGTGCACTATTCATTGTTCGGCCTCTCCCCGTCCCTGTTCATTCGTCACATCCGCCAGGATTCAAACCTGTCCATTTACGACACTCGCGCGTCGGAAGCCGGGCTCGATCTGCGTTTCCTGCTTTAAGGCCAAAGCCTTTGGGGGACTGGACCTCTTGACCAGGGGCAGGGCCGAAAACCTGGCGGGGCTGCCTGGATGGGGCAACCAGTCGCGCCAAATGAGAATTTTCATGAACCATTCCCGGTCCCGCGGTGTAGGCTGAAGCCGCGCCGGTCCACGGCGCGTTGTGACAACCGTGAAACCAGCAGACACCAACGTTCGGCCATCAGGTCGGCAATCGGGCCAACCACAAGGCTAGCCCACTGGGTCAAACCACTGGGGCAAACCATTGGGCCCTTCCAGGCCGCTGGGTCAAGAAAGCGGTGGGGACCACGCCCGCGCGTCGTGCTGCTTTTTTCTGGGAAAGAGAACCATGAACCGGATCGCCACAGCCGCATGCGCCTTCACCGGCGCCGCCCTTCTGACCGCTCTGTCCATGGGCGCAAGCCC
Source organism: uncultured Alphaproteobacteria bacterium (assembly GCA_964561475.1). GTDB lineage: Bacteria > Pseudomonadota > Alphaproteobacteria > JAJFIK01 > JAJFIK01 > CAYUYV01. Next base: position 28,251 of record CAZLPU010000061.1, on the reverse strand, counting down.
GAACGCCCAGGCCCAGACCGGCGCCGTGACCGTGTTCGGCAACACCGATGCCCAGATCTGCTTCCAGGAGGCCCGTTTCGGCACCAGCACTTCCGTCGGGCTCGGCGCCTGTGATGAGGCGCTGCGGTTTTCCAGCCTGTCCATCCGCGACCGGGTGGCGACCCTTGTGAACCGGGGCATTCTGTTCAATCGGGCCCGCCGGTTCGATGATGCCATCACGGATTTCAACGAGGCCATGCGCCTCGATCCGGCGAAGGGCGAAGCTTATCTCAACCGGGGCAACAGCTACTTCTTCAAGAAAAACTTCCCCGCCGCCCTTGCCGATTATGACCGGGCCATCGAACTGGACACCCATGATCTGCATGCAGCCTATTTCAATCGTGGTCTGGTGCTCGAGGCCATGAACCGGTTTGAAGAGGCGCTGGAGGCCTATGAGCGCAGCCTTGAAATCCGTCCGGAATTCGTCCCCGCCGCCGCCCGAGCCAGTGCCGTGGAAGCGCGCCTGAGCCAGATGGACCAAGAGGGAGCCGACATGCCGGACGAGAATATGCCGGACGATGACATGCAGGACGACGACATGCAGGACGATGGGGAGACCATGGAGTGATCATCGTCGCAGGCACTGCCCGGATCGCCGAACCGGATCTGGAACGGGCCCGGGTTCTGGGGATGAACATGGTCAAGGCGACCCGCCTGGAGGCGGGTTGTCTTGCCTACAGTTTTGCGGCCGACCTGGAAGACCCCTGCCTCATTCACATCTTTGAGCGCTGGGACGATCAGACCGCCCTCGACGCCCATTTCCAGACCCCACACATGGCGGCTTTCAATGAGGGCATGGCCGCCCTGAGCATTCTGGACATCTCCGTGCGTGTCTATGAGGTGAGCGCAGAGCGGGAGAACCAGCGCAGCGAGGGCTGATCCTGTTGTTCTGCTTACAGATTACCTCATCATGCCGCGGGCAGGACCGATCAGCCTCTTGGGCTGATCGTCGGCCTGAACCAGATCGCGGGAGCCAGAAGCGCCGCACAGAAGACATAAGCTGAAACGGCCAGGGCAAGCATTCCAACCGTCAAGCCCGCATCCAGGGCAAAGCCCATCACGGCAGGCGCGAGGGCGGTCGAAAACACCATGATCGACATGGCCATGGACCGTATGGCGCCCAGATTGCGGGTGCCGTAAAGCTCCGCCCACAACGCACCGCTCGATGCCCCGGCCATGCCCTGACTGAGCCCCGAAAACGCCATGGCCAGAAACAGGCCCCCGGGCGCCGTGGCGAGGCCCAGAACCGTCATGCTGATCCCCAGTGGTATGAGGGCAGCCGGGTAGACCCGTACCGCCCTGAACCGGTCCACCAGGAAACCGGACAGGAACATCATGATGATCGTGGCGGCGGCATAGATGGTGAAACCAAGGGCAAAATCCGTCCGCGCCCAGCCCTTTTGTTCGACAATCTCGATCTGGGCGAAAAAGACCGCGGTGTTGACGAAACCCGGCGCCAGGGCCGATGGCAGCAGCAGATAGAACCGCCAGTCCCGCAACACATCCCTGCGAGCCCAGGCCGGGCCGTCAAACGCGTCCTCCGCTCCGCTTTCACCAGAAACAGACCTGGGCGCGGCAGCGGGCACGACCACCGGCTCGCCCCCCTCCCCCTTTGCGCGGCTCAGCAGAATGAGCACCAGGGGCAGGGCCACCACCAGAAGCAGGATTGCGACCATCCCCCAGCTGGCCCGCCAGCCCAAAAGAGCAACGACAAAGACCGTGATCAAGGGCAAGACGGCTTCCGCCGATGGATGTCCCATCACCGCCAGGGAAATGGCGCGCCCCCTGGCAAGCACGAAAGAGCGCGCCATGGTGGTCACGGCGATATGAGACATGAGCCCCTGCCCGCACAGTCGCAGCAGCAGGATCGAGACATACAGGATGACAACGGAGAGAGGCGGCGCCAGGGCCATCAGAACCGCAGCGGTGATCAGCCCAAGGATGACGACCAGGGTGTAGAAACGCAGATCCACCTGGTCAATCCAGGCGCCCACGGGCACCAGGAGGACCGCACTGGTCAGGGTCGCCAGACCATAGACCGTGCCGAAGCCGGTATGGGTCAGCCCGTAAAGCGCCCGTAACTCCGCACTATACTGAGCAATGAAATAGGTCTGGCCGAAGCCTGCGAAAAAGGTCAGCAAAAAGCCGAACCCGAGCAGACGCAGATGGGACAGAACAAACCGGAAATAGCGCAAGACCTCACCCCCCGTGACCGTCAGGATCAGAGGTCCCCGCGTCGGCGCAAGGCGTCAGAGATGGCGGGACAAAGGGGACCAGTGGCCCGCACTGTGACCGGGGCCGCACGGAATGGCAACGGCGCCCTTGTGACGGGGCATGATCCATCTGAGGAAGCGCAGAGGAAGCGTGATCAGGTCAGGCTGCCTGGAGGTGCATGGGCCGGGTACTGAGCTCGGCGTAGAGACCGTGATTGACGCTGACGGGCAGTTTCCGGTGTTTCTGCACGTCGAAAGCCACATGGTGGGTTTCATCGAAGTCACTCACGAAGACCGACCGGCCCGTCTCCGAGGACAGATCATAATCCCAGGACGAATGGGTCAGGCTCCGATCCATTGGCGCGTAAACCATCTCCCGGCGGCCCATGACATGGTCGACAAACATACCGAAGAGAATGTTCTCCGACACCTGCCACTCCTGGCAGAGGGCCGAGTGCCAACTCCGGCTGTTCACCCGCTCAATGTGGGCCTGGAGACAGCCAAGATCGGCCGTGCGCCAGATCGGCAGGGACGCAATGTAATGGGTGCCGGAGTAACGGGTTCCAGGCAAACCCAGGAGTCTGGCGCTGCTCTGGTGCCAGGAATAATGGCTCTCCAGATGACCCTCTCCGGGCTGGCGGTAGAACCGCACGCGCTTGCCCCGGAGAAATGTCCGGGGGCTGACCGGACGCACAAAGCAGGTATCCGAATCCGCCAGGACAACCACATCCGCGTCGGTTGCCTGATTGGCGGACAGTTTCAACAACTGCTGGACCACCCAGCCGCGCACGGGACGCCAGGGCAGATTGAGGTAGAGCTCCCGGGGAAAGACCGCGCTGGCTCCGGGAACCCGAACCAAGGTCCGTGGCAGGATGTCCTCCTGGGCCATAATGTGCCGGCGTCGAGACTCAAAGGGCTTGAAAATCGGCAGATCCCGGGCAGGCACGACCACGACATGATCGATGGCCTCATCGACATACCGATCCATGCTCTCGCACAGAAGGCGGAAGATCTCGAAATGGCCCCGGTATGAGGGTGTGAAGACGGCAACACGCATTGCGACACTCCATGTCCCAGCCCGGACGATCCGAACTTGAGATCTTTGACCGCACCAAATCCGCCAAGACCATTCAGCTTCTTGATCATTATTACGGCTTGGCAATACTCATGAGAATTACAGGAAGGAAAACGAAGGTAAGCTCAGTCCCGACTTTGATTTCACTTTCTGGCTTCTCTTTGACCGGGGTCGGGCAAGCGGCCACCTATGGCCTTAATTGACGTGAACTTTTAGAAGTGTTTCCACAGTCAGTTGCACGGCCCTCCAAGAACAAGCCCTTGCGTCCGCCCGGCATTGCCGTTCCGCCGGTCCAAATGTCAAAGTGAGGGTGGTCCGGATGAGGCAGCCCCGGTTGAAGCGCGTCCGGAAAACAGATTGCGGGAACAAAACCCACGCGGCGAAGCTTGGCGAAGATTCGGGCTGACGCCAAACCCGGAACCGGGGCGAACCCTCGGGGCCCCGATCTGAGGGTTCCCAGCAGGGCTCAGCCCGGGCCTTTGGTCAGAGAAGGCGTCCGGGGGTCAGAGAAGGCGTCCGGGGGTCAGAGAAGGCGTCCGGGGGTCAAAGAAGCAGTCCTGCGGTTAGCTGAAGGAGGTCACCATGAACAGACAAACACGAACCCTTGGACTGGTCGCCGGCGCCTGCGCGGTTCTGGCTCTGAGCGCCTGTGGGGAGACCGAGACGCAGACGTCCAAGCCGGATGAGACCGGCCTGACTGTCGCCGATGACGCCGCGCCACGCGCCGGCGAAACCACGGCCAGTGGCGAACAGGACGCGGGCACCACAGACCCAATGCCGGAGCAGGCTGACGGTGATGCGGACGCGCAACTGATGGCATTCTTTCAAAGGGCGTATGAGGAAGATCTTGCCCGTTCCCCCATGACCCAAAGCTATCGGGGCATCAAGACCGACTACGACAAGTGGGATGATCTCTCGGAGGACTTTGCCAAGGAAAGCCTCGCCCTGAGCGAGGCGCGGCTTGAAGAGTTGCGCGGGTTTGACCGGGCCGGCCTGACCGCCCAAAACCAACTCAGCTACGACATCTATGAGATGCTCCTGGAGCGGGATATCAACGATTATGCATTCCGCCACCACTGGTACACGATGAACCAGTTCAGCGCCTGGCACACTCGGGTGCCCAGCTTCCTGATCAACATCCACCGGGTCTCCGAGCCCGCCGATCTGGAAGCCTATGTCGCCCGTCTGGAAGGGATCGGCGCCCTGTTCGAACAACTCCGGACCCAGATGGGCATCCGGGAAGAAAAAGGCATGCTGCCTCCGGACTGGACCTACCCGCAGATGATTGCGTCGGCACAGAACGTCATCTCCGGGGCTCCCTTCGATGACAACGGACGAGACTCTGCTCTGCTCACGGATTTCCGCTCAAAACTCGAGTCCCTTGCCCTGGAAGACGCGGAAAAAGCCGCCCTTGAGGAACGCGCAATCAAGGCCCTGACCGATGTGGTGGCCCCGGCCTATCAGGCGCTGATCGCGGAGCTTGAGCGCCAGGCCCCCATGGCCGGTGGCGATGACGGCGTCTGGCACCTGCCCGATGGTGAAGCCTACTATGCAAACCGGCTGGCCTATTACACCACGACCGATCTGACGGCGGAGCAGGTCCACCAGATCGGCCTGGACAGTGTGGCCCGCATTCATGACGACATGGAAGCGATCATGGAGCAGGTGGAGTTCGAAGGATCCCTTCAGGACTTCTTCAATTTCATGCGCGAGGACGAACAGTTCTACCTTCCGAATACGGAGGAGGGTCGCGAGACCTATCTGAACCAGGCCCGGGCGTTCATCAACTCCATGGGAGAGCGGCTTCCGGACATGTTCGGGATCCTGCCCACGGCGGATATCACCGTGAAGCGGGTTGAGCCCTTCCGGGAACGCTCCGCAGGCAAGGCGTTCTATCAGCGTCCGGCGCCGGACGGATCACGGCCGGGGATCTTCTACGCCAATCTCTATGACATGACCCAGATGCCCACCTATCAGCTTGAGGCCCTGGCCTATCATGAAGGCGTTCCCGGCCATCACATGCAGATTGCCATCGCCCAGGAACTCACCGGTCTGCCAGAGTTCCGCAAGTTTGCGGGCTTCACCGCCTATATCGAAGGTTGGGGTCTTTACAGTGAATTTCTGCCCAAGGAGTTTGGGTTCTACGAGGACCCCTACTCGGATTTCGGGCGCCTGAGCATGGAACTGTGGCGGGCCTGCCGCCTCGTGGTGGATACGGGCCTGCACCATCTGCGCTGGACCCGGGAAGAGGCCATCGACTATCTGATCATGAACACGCCCAACCCCGCCAAGGACGCGGAAAAGGCCATTGAACGCTACAGTGTTCTGCCCGGCCAGGCCACGGCCTATCTGATCGGTATGCTGCGGATCATCGAAATGCGCGAAGAAGCCAAGGCGGCCCTGGGTGACCAATTCGATATTCGCGGCTTCCATGATGAAGTGCTGCGGGATGGGGCGGTGCCGCTTTCGGTCCTTGAGGCCAAGGTGAAAGCCTGGACCGACCGCCAAAGTGCCGGGGAGTAATCGCTGCAACCCCATGGAACGGGCTGGCTCGGATAGGAAGCCAGCCCGACCGGTTTTGGCAGACTTCACCGTACAGAAACAAGGGCCAGATTGAGCCGGGGCCAGATTAAGCCGGGGCCGGACAGAACCGGGCCGCATCAGGAAGGATCGCCACCATGGAAACTGTGATCATCCCACAACGGTTCAATGGTCCGCCCGGCTCCGGCAATGGCGGTTATGTGGCGGGGCGGCTGGCGGCATTCCTGCCCCCTGCTGACAATGCGGTCTGGCCGGAGGTCACCTTGCGGGCGCCGATCCCGCTTGAAACCCTGCTTCGGGTGGTCCGGGAGGACAATGGCATCCGCATACTGGATGGTGAGGCACCGGTGGCGAGCGCAAGGGAAGAACCCGGCGGCCTAGATGTGCCCCCGCCACCGGATCTTGATCAGGCCCGGGATGGTCAGGCTGCCTTCACCTGCTATGTGGACCACCCCCTGGAGACCTGCTTTGTCTGCGGCACGGCCCGCCCCCCCGGCGACGGCCTGCGCATCTTTACCGGTCCGTTTGCGGATGATGGGCTTTCCGGTGTGCGCGGCCATGTGGCAGCCCTTTGGGAGCCGGATGCGTCACTCGCGGATCAGACCGGCCTCGTGGCCCCGGAGTTTCTGTGGGCGGCCCTGGATTGCCCCGGCGCCTTTGCGGTGGAAGAGGCCACCCCCGGGACCGGTCTGAAAGTGCTCGGACGACTGAGTGCCCGCATTTTCACCCAGCCTGTCCCCGGGGAAACCATCATTGTGAGCGGCTGGCATCTGGACTCGGACGGTCGCAAACACAGGGCAGGCACAGGCCTTCACCGTCCGGACGGCACCCTTCTTGCCTGCGCCCGGGCAACCTGGGTGGAACTGCGCCCGGCGGCCTGACATCAAGGCGGCCTGACATCAAGTCGTTATGGCCCGCGTGGGGTGGCAGGCCCCCTTATGCCGCCCCGGGACGTTGGGCCACGTAAAGGGCAAAGGGCGGCGTGTTGCGCTCATCCCGCCAGGGCAGCCCGTCCTGGCCCCGTCCCAATGGCAAAACCCGTTCCAGCACCTGAAAGCCCGCGGATCCAAGAACATTCAGATAATCCGTATGGGTCCAGTAATAGTCATGGATGGTCAGATCGAGGGCACGGGCATGGTCGATCTGGCTTTGGGAAACATCTACGCCAACCACATCGAACCCGAGCCCACGCAGAAACCGGGTGGATTTGCCGTTGCCGCAGCCGAAATCCAGGGCCGGACCTGACACATCGTATGTCCGGAGCAGGTCCGGAATGTCCCGGTAGGCCAGCAGAACGGTGCCGGAGATATCGTGGCGGGCGTAGTGATCGCCGATGGCATGGTAGTCATTGGTGACCATACCGGTCTCACCACACTGTCAGGGGGCAGTCTGATAATCGCTGACCGTGGCGGTGATCCAGCCGCCGCCCAGAACCCGGGAGCCATCGGGGACACTGTAGAACACCGCCGCCTGACCGGGGGCGACCCCTTCCTCGCCCTCATCGAGGACCACCGTCACCCCTGCCCCATCTTTCTGAAGCTGGGCCGGGACCGGCGGGCGGGTGGAGCGCACCTTCACGGCACAACGGGTGCCGTCAATGGCCCCGTCGCCGAGCCAGTTCACGTCCTTCAGTCGGATCGAGCGGGTCAGGAGCGCCTCCCTGGGGCCGACAATCACCCGTTTCAACGGCGCATCCAGAGCAACCACGAACAGCGGATCACCCACGGCCACGCCCAGGCCCCGCCGCTGGCCAACCGTGTAATGAATAATACCCTCATGATGGCCCAGAACCCGTCCGTCCACGTGGACGATCTCGCCGGGCTCCGCCGCGCCGGGACGCAGCCGTTCGATGACGGAGGTGTATTTGCCCGTCGGCACGAAACAGATGTCCTGGCTGTCCGGCTTGTCCGCCACACTCAGACCCAGCTTGGCTGCCAGATCCCGAGTCTCATTCTTGTGAAGCCCGCCCAGGGGAAAGCGCAGATAATCCAGCTGGTCCTGGGTGGTGGTGAACAGAAAATAGCTTTGATCCCGGTCCGGATCGACGGCCCGGTGCATCTCCGCGCCTTCGGGGCCCATGAACCGCTGGACATAGTGGCCCGTGGCCAGTGCCTCCGCGCCCAGGTCCCGGGCCGTGTCCAGAAGATCCCGGAACTTGACCCGCTCATTGCAACGCACGCAAGGGATCGGAGTTGCGCCGGTCAGATAGGTATCGGCGAAATCCTCCATCACCGCTTCCTGGAAGCGCTGCTCGTAATCAAGCACGTAATGGGGCATCTCAAGCCGCTCGGCCACCCGGCGGGCATCATGGATGTCCTGCCCGGCGCAGCAGGCACCGCTTTTGCGCACCGCCACCCCGTGATCGTAAAGTTGCAGGGTAATGCCGACCACATCATAGCCCTGGGCCTTCAGCACCGCGGCGGTCACGGAGGAATCGACCCCGCCGGACATGGCCACGACCACGCGGGTTTCGCCCGGCGCTTTGTCAAAGCCCAGGGAATTGCCGTCGATGCCCGGTACAGGCGGTGTGTTCACGATATGATCAGTCATTGTCATAGGCGCCAATATAAGGACGCCGCCCGAGACAGCAAGATATCAGGAAACGTCTGCTAGATGTATTTTAAGGTGTAGTGCACTTTTTTCCCAAACCGTCAGATGAAATCAAGCAGGGATAGCCGGTTCAACTGCGCCACCACCCGGGTCGCGGCCTCCACGGCGACCTGATCCGCATTCAGCCGGGAAATGGCCTCGGCCAGGTCCACGTCCTCGATATCCGAGATGAAGCCCTTGATGAAAATATCGCCGGCCTCATGGCGGGAGAGAACATCCTCAACCTGACCCTGCTTCAGGCCATTGGCGGTCACCTGCCCGTTCAGGTCCTCGGAAACCGCGCGCAGGGTCTGCAATTCGCCCTCGAGAAAAGCCTTCTGGCCCGGTGTCATGGTCTGACCGAACGGGCCGTTGGGTCCGGCATTGTAATCGGCGATGCGCTTGATCGCGTCAAAAAGATCCGTTCCCAATTCATCGGCCAGCATTCCGTATTCAACACTGATCCCTTCCTCCACTTCCGCGGCGGGTTTGAGCTGATTGTTGGTGAACAGATCACCAGCATTGACCGCTGCTGTCAAATCACTGAGCTGATTGGACGTGACCGGAGCGCTGTCGGTCCGTGTGCCCCCGAACAGGTAATTGCCGTTGTGGGTTGCATTGAGGGCGGAGACAGCGGTCTGAAACACCATATCCAACTGATCCATGGTGGTCAGCCCGCTTTCATTGGCGATGGCGGTGGTGACCGCCTGGCGCAGGTCATCGGCGGCCCCGGCCAGCTTCTCCAAATGAAGATCCTGAATTTCAAGGCGGGCGCTCACCTCTCCGGCTATATTCTTGAACTGGTCGATCCTGGCCTCCACACCTTTGGCGGATACCAGCACCTGGGCGTCCCGGGGCATGTCCTTGAAAGTCTGTGCCGTCTTGCCGGTGACGATCTGCGCCTGGGTCTTGAACTGATCCTGGTTCAGACGGGTCAGGTCCGCGGTGAACAACTGGCTCTGGGCATACGTGCCGATGCGGTTCATGGCCGCCCTCCATTTTTCCCGGCGCCGGACAAGGCGTCCCGTTGAAATCTCATACTCAGCCTACCCATGATTGGCTCACACCATCTGAAGCAGCGTGTCATACATCTGCTGGGCCGCCGTCAGCACACGGGCAGACGCATTGTAGGCCTGCTGATAGGTGATCATGTTGGACAATTCCTCGTCCAGATTGACCCCCTGGACCTCCGCCTTGCGGGCATCCACTTCCTCACGCAGCGCCGATGCGGAGGCAACCCTGGCATCCACCATGGCAGCACGGCCCGCATTGTCCGCCGCGATGAGCCCGCCATACCCGGCGATGGTCGTGGTGGTGGCCTTGGTGGCGCCCGCATCCCCGAAGGCAACATGGGCCGTGGCGAGGCCCTGAAGGGCCTGGGCACCGCGATTGTCCCCCTTGGTCAGAACCGTATCTCCGGGTACGGACGCCCCGGACAGGTCAAGCCTTGCAAAGGCAAGCCGACCCGGATCACTCTTCACCTCACTGACCACCGCAAGATCCCGGGCCCGTTCCATTTGCTGGCCCCCGCCCAGGGCAAACAGATCCGAAAAGCTCACACCGCTCGTGGCCCGGCTCGTGTTGTCACTGGTGACCTTGACGGCATAGTTCCCATAGGCCGGGGCAGGGGTCGCCTTCAAGTGTCCTTTGGCATCCAGCGAAAAAGTTGCCACGCCACCGAGACCTGTCGTCGGGTCATTCAGCTCAGTGAGGATGGCATTGACATTCCCGGCGGGTACGGTCAGCGTCATGGTCCGGGCCACGGTACCATCCGCGTGCCGCAGTTCCAGGTCCATCGTCTGTCCCGGGGTAAATCCGTGGGCGTCGGTCCCGGACAGGCCCGTGTCGCCATGGGCGGGCTGGTGTCCGCGCATCAGATCGTTCAGACCAAAGAAATGACTGAACCCACGGCCCGCCCGGGCGCTTGGGTCTGCCGTGTCCTGGAGAAAGGCGACCCCATGGCCTGTGGCGCCGGTATCGACGGACAGAACACCATTGGTGAACGCGACCGTGCCATTGGCGCCAAGGGTCGTATCCAGTGCCGTGTCGAGGGATGCAGCCATTGCACCCACGGTGCCCCCCAGGGCCTGGGCTGCCCCTCCGTTAACGGAATAGGTTCCGGCGGTGAAATCGATATCGACCCGGCCGACCAGATCACCGGCACTGTCAACCACCGCCATGGCGGTCCTTCCGGTGAACGAAAGGGCATCCGTGGGCTCAAGGCCGGTCTGGCGCCCTGTGAGCGTTGTCGGAGCGGGAACGGACGCATTATCATTATGGAGAGCATTGAGCCGGTCGGTCACCACGCCGGCCAGTTCCCCAATCTGGCTGGCCAGTCCCGGCAGGCTCTCGTCCCGCATGGTCAGCAGACCCCTCAATGCGCCGCCACGGATATGAGGATCCAGTGCTTGCGGCGTTCCCATGGGCGCACCGGTCGAGCCGGTGCGCGATGCAATGATGCCCGGGAACACCGTATCACCGGTCACCACCCCGGGATTTTCGTAGGACAGGGACGTTTTGCCCGGTCCCACCAAGGGAAAGCCGCTGGAGGTGGTCACATTGACCCCTCCGTCGCCCTGCTCCCGGACCGTGATATCGATCAGTTCACCAAGCTCCGTCAGCGCCACGTCCCGCTGGTCCGAAAGGGCCCCATGATCCTTGCCTGAAAACAGCAGAGCCTGGATCTGACGGTTGAGATCATCCACCTGATCAATCAAACGGTTGGCATCGGAGACGAGAACCTTGATCTCTGCATCCGTATCCCCACGGATAGCCTGTACCTGGTCGGCCATGGTCGAGAAGCTGCGGGCCATTTCCTCGATGTCGGCCAGATAAGATGCGCGCCGGGCGGGATCGGCGGGGTCGGCCACCACATGGGAGGCAGCCCCCAGGGCCGTGTTCACCCGCCCGGAGAGGCCCGACGGGTCATCGGGTGCGCCGAACATGGCCTGGATGCGATCATGGATCCGGGCTTCCGCTTCAAAACGGGCGGCATCTCCCGCGGCTTTGACGCTCTCTGTACTGAGATAGGTATCCACCGCCCGCCGGGTATCGGCAATGGCCACCCCATTCACCTGACCACCCGTCGAGAGGGGCTCCTGCTCCACCACGCGCCGGGCATAGCCCGGTGAGTTGACATTGGCGATGTTGTTTGAGACCTGGGACAGGGCGGACTGGTTCGTCTGCAGACCGCTCAAAGCCGTATTCAGCAGCACATTGACCGACATGACCCTCATCCATTCCTGGCCGCCGTTCCTGCTCCTTGGGCATCGGAAGGCGGTTGGTCCTGCCCCCTCCCCGGCAAAAAGGCACCGGATAAGGGGACGGATTTACCGGTCTGCCTGCCCATTCCTCAGGGAGGTCCCCGTGTTTATGGGGCTGGCGGACCTTTCCCGCAGCCAGTGTTGCAAGGCCAGGGCCAGGGCCAGATCAAGAACGTACTGCCTCCGGATGATCTTTACCGGTTTGTGAACAGCTGGATGGTCCGACCCACTGCCCGGAGCATCCGAACGGGTATATTTTGCCGCCTGACCTTGGATTGCCCTCCAGCCGGGGCGAGTTTTGCCCGGTGCCCCACAGCAAAAACCGCAGAAATCCGCCGTTGGAGCTCTGGCCCCAGCCTTGCTCCTGTCGTTCCCGTGCCTCAGGGCCGCCGGGCTTCAAACCCGCGCGGTGTCACGGTTTCCGGGAGCGGGACGACATGGACGTCATCCAGATCACACAACAACCTGCCTCCCGGCCCGGTGGCGCCGAGCGTGCCCAAGCCAGTCATGGCGACATGCGCCCATCGCGCCAACCCGGGTCTGCACGGACGAAAGATACAGAAGATCATAAGGCGGATGGCCTAAGTGCAGTCGATATGGGGACTGTCGCTTCCGCGAAAAATGAAGCACCACAGGTATCCAGTGAAGAAACCGTTGCCTCGGTGCCCCAAAGCTTTGGCAAGGTCATGGCCGATGCCCAGAGTGCGGACGGTGCCCAGGGTATTGCCGATGCCAAGGCGATATCCAACACGACCGCCAGTGTGACGGCTAAACCCTCCAAGGAAACGCCGGAAAGCGGCATCACCGCTCCAGTGCAGGGACCCGCACGGCCATCCGGTGACCTGTCTCCTCAATCCGTCAATTTCCATGGGAATCATGCCCTGCCGAAAGGGTCCAAGGCCGAAAACGCCGATCATCCGCCTGCAAATGGGCAAGGGGTGTCTCAAAAACCGAAGACGAAGACCCAGGCTCACGACGCAGACACCGTTGCACACCCTCAAAATCCGGTGGATCCGCAACCACGCCCCTCAGCGCCGGCTCAAGCCGGAGAAGTGCCTTCTGATGATGTGCCTTCGCAATCCATGACGGAGAAAGCGCCGTCCCAGTCGGTCATGGAAGCTGACACCCCGAACCGACCATTCGGAGATACCGCAAATCCGGTAAAGAAAATGACCGAAAGTCAGTCGGTCCAGGTTACGAGATCAGCCGCGGGCGAACAGTCTGGCCAGAACACCATAGTAACGGATGATCATTCCAAAACTGTTCTGTCCAGTGATGAACCATCCGCAACGGCCAAAACTCTCGCTATGAAAACTCCGGCAGCAGAGCTTCCCACTGCGCCATCCCAGGCAAACACTGCAATCAACCAGGGTGCTCACGGGGAGAGCAAGGCCGTGAAGCGAGATCCGGCGACCACGCCCACCCTATCTCCGACACCGTCAGGGCACGGTGTCCAAACACCGCAAACAGCACCTGTGCCTGGCGCCAATCCGGCGGAAGGCGCGGTCCGGAGCAATGTAAGGAGCGGCCAACCCGTGCAGGGGGGACAGGGATCATCCATTGGCTTGACCGCGCCCCAAACCAACAGTGCCGAAAGCGCGTCCCCTGACCATAACGCTTTGAGTCTTGGGACTGAAAAAGACGCACTTGGGAAGAAGGAACCGACCGGACGCCGCTCCGCCAAAGGAGCGTTATCGGATGCGATGCCCTCATCCCAACGGCAAACGGTCAGCACATCTTCGGAGGGCGGCAACCAGACAGCGGCGGCCCAAACCACACAGACAGGAGGCGCCGATCGCGCAAAGTCTTCGGCCGCGGAGATTATGGCGGCCGGCAAATTGGACACGCCGACACCCTCCGCGCCGGTGCCCCCGGTCACTCCGGCCCCACTGCTCTCCGCCTCCCAACCAATAACCGGGGGCGGCACCTGGACGGATCCGGTGACCGGCCAGCAACGCACAATCGAGACCAGCCTCCAAACCCAGATGCCTGGGGCAGACCCTCCCCAGGTCCGGGCAGGACGGATTGCCCAGGACATTCCTGTTCAGATGATCCGCCAGGTGAGAGATGGGATAAACCAGTTCGACGTCCGTCTTGATCCCCCGGAACTCGGACGCATCGACATCCGTATGGAAATCGGAAGTGACGGCCGGATACAGGCCACCCTCACGGCGGACCGCCCCGATGCCCTCGACCTGATGCGCTCAGAGGCGCGGCTTCTGGAACGCGCCCTGAACGATGCCGGACTGCGTGCCGACCCGGGCTCCCTCTCCTTCGCCATGCGGGAGGACGGCTCCGGTGGCGCCCGGCAACAACATGATCGCGGTTCCCCGGAGGAAGCCGGCGTGAGCGACAGTGGCCCAGAGGACGAAAACAGGCTTGCCAGTGAAACAGACACGAGCGACGGAGACATCATGGAACAAACGATCTTTGGGCTGCGGATCAACCTGCCCAAGGGTGTCAATGTCACGGTCTGACCGGTCACGGTCAAAGAGCCGGTGACAGACACCACCAATCGGACCTTACACTTCTTATCTAGGCGGCCAATCGGCAGGGAGCGGACATGAGCATCAATGCAGTCGCGGGATTGAACAACAACACGGCCAGCAGCGCCGCCACCACGAATCTTGCCGAGGATTTCGACACCTTCCTCACTCTGCTGACAACTCAGTTGCAGAACCAGGATCCGCTTGAACCAACGGACACGGAAACCTTCGTACAGCAACTGACCCAGTTCACCGAGGTGGAGCAGAGCATTGCCACCAACCAGAATCTGGAACTCCTGGTGGGGCTGAGCCAGGCGGCAAGCGGCGCGACGGCGGTATCCTATCTGGGCCAGGATGTTGTGGCCAATGGCGCGGAGAGCCAGCTCGACAATGGTGAGGCCCGCTGGACCTACGATATTGCCAGAGACTCAAGCACCGTGCGTCTGACAATCCTCAATGAGAACGGCATACCCGTTCATGAGGCGGACGGAAACCAAACCTCGGGCCAGCACGACTTCACATGGGATGGCAAGTCCAGCAACGGCACCACTCTGCCTGACGGTCTTTACACACTTCAGGTGCGTGCGGAAGATGCAGCAGGCAATAGTGTCATTACCAACACCACCATCAGGGGCCGGGTCTCGGCAGTGGACTTCTCCGGTTCCGATCCTGTCCTGACGGTGGACGGTGTCAGTGTGCCTATGAGATCCGTGAGGGAGCTGCGTACCGCAAGCTGATCAATGCCTTGGTCTGTCCGGGAGGGATATCCGGATCCGGCCTCAGATCGTTCCGCGGCTTCGAATGAGCTGCGTTCGTGCTGCCCATGCCGACCATGAATGGCGCGGTGATGGCATCCGTCCGAGTGGAGAACTGTCATGAGTTTGTATGGTGCCCTGTTTACCGGCGTGTCCGGTCTTTCCGCCAACGGTTCCGCGCTGAGCGTCATCTCCAACAATATCGCCAACGTCAATACCACCGGCTACAAAACGAGCGAGGCGGAGTTTTCCACGATCCTGGCCTCGTCGACGGAAGCGGGCAGCTTTGCCGCCGGTGGTGTGCGGGGAACCGCCGAACAGTTGATCAGCCGACAGGGGCTTTTGCAGACATCGGAGTCGGCCACCGATCTGGCCTTGAGCGGTTCGGGGTTTTTCGTGGTCACGGAAGGGCCTGAATCCAATGCGGACAAGACGGATCTTCTGTATACCCGGGCGGGCTCCTTCACCCAGGATGCCAACGGATTCCTGAGGAATTCCGCGGGGTATTATCTACAGGGATGGCGCCTTGACGACGCTGGTGCCCTGCCCGCCAACCGGAACACGATCCAGCCCATCAACCTCAATCAGTTGACGGGCACCGCTTCCGCAACGACCCAGGTCGATCTGCGGGCCAACCTCCAGGCCAGTGAAACCGCGGTTGCGGGTTATGTGGCGGGACAGATCAATTCCGGCGCGGTCACACCCCATTTCGAGCGCACTCTGGAAGCCTTCGATACCCAGGGTGGCGCCCAACCCATCAGGCTTGCCTTCGTGAAGACCGCGTCCAACACCTGGTCCTATGAGGCCATCTATGATGGGGATGCAGCCAATATCGGCGGCGCAGTCAACAACCCCGTGGCCACAGGCACAATCACATTTGACGGGGACGGAACACTGCTGACGCCTGCCACGGGCACGGCTCCAATCACCGTGCCCTTTGATACGGCCGTGACCGGCCTCGCGCCTCAGACCATAACCCTGAATTTCGGTACCGTCGGCGAACCCAATGGCCTGACCCAGTTCGACAGTGACTCCACCTTGATTTCAAGCGGCGTGAACGGCGCCCTGTTCGGCGGCATCAGCGGCGTGACTGTGGACGACAATGGTGTGGTGACGGCCCTTTTCGACAACGGGGTCCAGAGACCGGTTTTCCAGTTGCCGGTTGCCATGTTCCAGAACCCGAACGGGCTTTCGGGCGCCAACGGCAATGCTTATATCCGTACTGATGAAAGTGGTGACGTGACTTTGCTTGAGGCGAACACGGGCGGTGCCGGCGCCGTGGCTGCCTCTGCCCTGGAGGCTTCAACGGTGGATCTGGCTGAGGAGTTCACCAAGCTGATCACCACGCAGAGGGCCTATTCGGCAGCATCCCGGATCATCACCACCTCCGATCAGATGCTGGAGGAACTCATCCGGATCAAGCGGTAACGTCCTGACCCGGACAAGACCAGGCTGAGACCTCGGTCCTCGTGACGCGCCAGCCAGAATTAAGGGATGGTTATCCCTAATGGCGCGGTCACCATATTACTTATTCGCTCCTTAAAGGGCGAAGTATAACCTGAATCCGGGATCGCAGTGTGGGAGTATTAGCGATGGCGGAGCGAAACACGGGGGTGCGTTTCATCATCGGACCTGACGGCAGTCCGCTGACTAAAGCGGACCTGCCTCCGGCCGATACGAAACGTTGGGTCATCCGGCGCAAGGCACAGGTTGTTCTGGCCGTACGCGGAGGGCTTCTGACATTGGAAGAGGCGTGCACACGCTATGCACTGACCAAGGAAGAATTCGCGGGCTGGGAAGAAGCGATTGACCGCCATGGCATGCCAGGATTGCGGACAACCAGGTTGCAGCAGTACAGACAACAGGCGGGTGTCGGTTGAGGGGCAGGCCGTAAAAGGGTGAACACGGATAGCGTGCTTTCCGGGCCTGGCCCCGTTTTGCCAATCAATCCGGCCCCGTCACAGCCTGATCCGGGAGGTCTCCCTTTCAGGCCGATGAAAGGTCCTTCAACCAGTCTGTCTGACCGGGCTCCCAGGCCCGGCCTCGTCCGCCGCCCCTACCGCTAACGCCATCTTTACGACGGTGGGGGCATTTTTTTCCCACTGGCGTCCGGCTGGCGGATATCCATGGGGAAGACAAGCACGCTGCCCAGCCGGAATCGAGGAAGGGGTGTGGCGTGAAGGCGGTATCGGAGTTTCTGCGCTCCATCGGCACCACACGTCTGGTTGCCGGGATCGCAATTTTGAGCCTTGTGGGTGGGGCACTGGCGGCGGCGATGATCCGACTGGCGGACAAGGACATGTCTGTCCTGTTCACGGATCTCGACCTGCGGGACGCCAGCCGGATCATCGAGGAAATCCGTTCACGGGATATTCCCTATGAGCAGCGTCATAGGGGCACGACCATTCTTGTGCCCAGCGACCAGGTGCTCGATCTGCGCATGGTGTTCGCCGGAGAGGGCCTGCCCGCCCGGGGCATTGCCGGCTATGAGCTTCTCGACAATCAGAGTGCCCTGGGGACCACCAGTTTCCTTCAGAACGTGAACTATGTGCGCGCTCTGGAAGGCGAGTTGGCGCGGACCATCTCATCCCTTGATTCCGTACACAACGCCCGGGTGTTCCTGAACCTGCCCAAACGGGAATTGTTCTCCCGCGAAGAAAAGCCCGCCACCGCCTCGATCCAGCTTGCGACCCGCCACGGCACCCTGACCCGCAACCAGATCCGGGGCATCCAGTTCCTGGTGGCGTCTGCCGTGGAAGGCCTCTCCCCTCAACGGGTCTCGGTGATCGATGAAACGGGGAATGTTCTTGCCAGCGGCCAGGGTGACGGTCCCGATGCCATTGCCGGGTCCATGGAGGAACGCCGGCAGGCCCTTGAAGGACGGCTCCGACAGGATATCGAGTCTATCCTGACCAGGATTGTCGGTCCCGGGAATGCCCGTGTCCGGGTTTCCGCCCAGATGAATTTCAATCGCGTCGTGGAAGAAACCCGGACCTTCGACCCCGAGCGTCAGGTGATCCTCTCCACCAGGACCATCGAGGAAAGTGCCAATAGTGAGAACCGGGAGGAAGGCGGCACGGTCTCCGCCGCCAACAATCTTCCGGAAGGTCAGGTGGCCAATGACGGCGCTGGCGAACGCTCCGCAGAGAACCGGACGGAAGAGACCGTCAATTATGAAAATTCCATCATCAAGCGGACCAGTGTCCAGGAGGCGGGGCGGCTGGAGCGGTTGAGTGTCGCGGTGGTTGTCAACGAGCGGGCCGAGACCGCCGAGGACGGTACCGTCACCTACCAGCCCCGTGGCGAGGCGGAACTCAAGAACATCGAGGATCTCGTCCGGGCAGCCGTGGGTTTCTCCGAGGATCGAGGGGATCAGGTCCGGATCATCAGTGCCCGCTTCGCCGCCCCGCCGCCTCTGGATACCGATGCCAATGATGAGGGCTTTCTGGGTGGTTTGGATATTCCCCGGATCATTGAGTCCGTCGCGTTGGTCATCCTTGCCCTGATTTTCGTCCTCGCCCTTCAGCCCCTGATCAAGCGGTTGACCACGCCCGCGGGCGGCGCCGGAGCGGCGGGAGGCGGAGCTCTTCCCGGGCCGACGGACCTGCCCCAGCTTGCTGCCCCTGCCGGCGCGGTTCCGGATGGTTCCCCTGCCCTGCCCGGTCAGGGAGCGCTGGCGCTGCCCAGTCCCGACGGCAAGGAGGGCAAGGGCGGGACTGCCATCGATATTGCCCAGATCCAGGGTCAGGTACAGGAGTCATCTGTACGCAAAGTAGGTGAAATCGTTGCAGCCCATCCGGAAGAGGCCATGTCCATTCTGCGGACATGGCTTCATGAATCGGCCTGAGGCGGGAGAACGCAACCATGGCGAGACAAGCCAATCTCCCCGCCCCCATCGATGACATCCGCAACCTGTCGGGTCCGGAGAAAGCCGCAGTCCTGCTTCTTTCCCTTGGGGAGGAACATGGCACCCCGCTCTGGGACATGCTGGATGACGAGGAGGTCAAGGAAATCTCCCAGATCATGTCCAATCTGGGTACGATCGATTCCGGTGTTGTCGAGCAGTTGCTGATCGATTTTGTCGGACGGATGTCCAGCACCGGCGCATTGATGGGATCCTATGAGGCGACCGAACGCCTGCTCCGCCGCTTCCTTCCCGAGGAGAAAGTCGGCAACGTGATGGAAGAGATCCGTGGGCCTGCCGGGCGGACCATGTGGGACAAGCTGGCCAATGTGAATGAAACGGTTCTGGCAAACTATCTCAAGAATGAATATCCGCAGACTGTTGCGGTCGTGCTTTCGAAGATCCGCCCGGACCATGCGGCCAGAGTCATGGCGTCCCTCCCGGAGGATTTCAGCCTTGAGGTGGTCACCCGCATGCTGAGGATGGAATCCGTACAAAAGGACATCCTCGACAAGATCGAACAGACCCTCCGTGTAGAATTCATGTCGAACCTGGCCCGCACCCAGAAGCGGGACGCCCATGAAATGATGGCGGAGATCTTCAACAATTTCGACCGCCAGACCGAGTCCCGTTTCATCGGCGCCCTGGAGGAACGCAACCGGGATGCCGCGGAACGCATCAAGGCCCTCATGTTCACCTTCGAAGACCTGAACAAGCTGGATCCGGGCAGCATACAGACACTTCTGCGCGGCGTGGAGAAGGACAAGCTGGCGCTTGCCCTCAAAGGCGCCTCGGACCAGCTACGGGATCTCTTCTTCTCCAACATGTCGGAGCGGGCTGGAAAAATCCTCCGTGAGGATATGGAAGCCATGGGGCCTGTGCGTCTCAAGGACGTGGACGAGGCCCAGACCCAGATGGTCAACACCGCCAAGGATCTCGCGGCCCGGGGCGAGATCATGATCGCCGATGGGGGCGATGATGATGAACTCATTTACTGAGGACGGACGAACCCATGGATGACGCGGTGAAATTCCAGTTCGACACCGTCTTTGACCGGGACGGCAATGTAGTGGCCGCGCCGCCGCCACGGCCGAAAACCCGTTTCTCCCGGGAAGATATTGACGCGGCGTTCGCAGAGGGCCAGACGGCGGGCCAGGCGGATGCCCAGGCCGAGGCCGCACGCATGGTGGCAGCCGCCCTCCAGGACGTGGCCGGACAACTGACCGGCATCCTCCAGTCACTCAAGACTGAAACGGACATGGCCCGCGGGGAGGCCGCGCGCCTTGCCTTCGAGACCGGTTCCGCCCTTGCCCGCAAGCTGATCGACGCTCAGCCGGAGGAAGAAGTCACGGCGTTGATCGGTGAATGCCTCGCGCTCATGCGGGACACGCCACAGATCACGATCCGGGTGCCGCCGGAGGTCGCCGATGCAGCAGCAGCCGACATCCAGAAAGTGGCGGAGGCCAACGGCTTTGAAGGTGCGGTTCAGATCGAGAAGGACACCACGCTTCAAGGTACCGATTGCAAACTGACCTGGATCGGCGGCGGCGCCACCCTTTCCCTGGAACAGAAAATCGAGGCGATCCACAGCCTGATTGCCGATCATCTTGCAACAGAAAGTCCGACGCAACTTGATCTTTTCAATGCCTGAGACCATTGCCCCGATGCAAGGGATGACCAAGGTGAAACCCAATGTCTGATACGGACAATGTTGATCTCCCGGAACTGGACGCCAACGGTGAGACCCTGCCGGAAGATCCGAGCACAGCGGTGGAAGAGGCTCAGGACACGCCCAAAACCGCCGCAGACCTTCAGGCGGTTTTCGATGTCCCCGTCAACGTGTCGGCCATTCTGGGCAAGACCCACATGGAGGTCAGTCAACTGCTGAAACTGGGCCGGGGGGCAGTGGTCGAACTGGACCGGAAGGTCGGTGAGGCGATCGACATCTATGTGAACAATCGGCTCGTGGCTCGGGGTGAGGTGGTTCTGGTGGAAGAGCGTCTGGGCATTACCATGACGGAAATCGTCAAGGGCGGACAATAGGAGCCTCCATGGCCGTACAGGGCGCGCTACCAAAACCACAGCCGACGGGCAGACCCGGTTCCGGGCCCGTGCCGTCCTTCCGGCTTGACCGTGCCCGGCGCCTCGACCTGTCAACCCCGGTCTGTCTCGGCCTTGGAATGCTCACGGTCCTGACGGCAGCCGCCGTGGGCGGACCGTTTGATGCCTTCCTCGACATCCGTTCCCTGGCGATCGTTCTTGGCGGCACCCTGTTCGTGACCACCGCAGGTTTCTCCGTCCAGGATATGGTGCGCGCCTTCAAAGGCATGGGTGTTGCGTTTCTCGCGCCGGAGGGACCGCCCCGGGCGGTTTCCGCAAACATGGTCCGGCTGGCGGAAACCGTGCGCAAGGAAGGCGCGCCGATTCTGGAGCGCACGCTGCATCAGTTCAAGGATCGCCCCTTCCTCCACAAGGCCATGACCATGGTCGTGGACGGATTTCCTGCCGCCGATATCGAATGTGTGCTTGAAGACGAATTGCGCGCGATCAGTGCCCGTCAGTACAGAACGGTTTCGGTCCTGCGCCGGGCCTCGGACGTGGCCCCGGCCATGGGTCTGATCGGCACCATGATCGGGCTGATCCAGATGCTCCGGGTGCTGGACGACCCGGCGGCCATCGGACCGGCCATGGCCCTTGCGCTGCTGACCACCCTTTACGGCGCCATTCTGGGTCACATGGTGTTCGCCCCCCTCGCCGCCCGCCTTGAGGGGCACAGCCGGATGACGGCCCAGACCAATCTTGTCTACACCCTCACGGCTCTGGCCCTCGCCCGCAATGACGGCCCCCGGCGCCTTGAGCATGCCATCAACGCCCATCTGGCGCCCCAGGACCAAGTCCGCCGGTTCACCTCGGGATGACAAAGGAGAAAATATCATGCGCTTGCTGATTGTCGGAACCCTGGGCGGACAGCTTGGTGCCGCCACGAAAATCGCTGTCGACCGGGGGGCCAGGGTCGCCCATGTGCCGGATATCGACATGGCCCTCGACCATTTGCGGGCGGGCCGGGGTGCAGATCTCCTGATGGTGGATGTGGACCTGGACATCCGCTCCCTGATTGAACGGATGAACAGCGAGCACATGGTCGCCCCTGTCGTCGCCTGCGGGATCGACTCCGACGCCCGGACAGCGGTGAAGGCCATTCATGCGGGTGCCAAGGAATACATCCCCCTGCCCCCGGAACCGGAACTGATCGGCGCGGTCCTTTCCGCCGTGGCCGATGACAGCCAGCAGATGATCTACCGGGATTCGGTCATGAAGGATGTCATTGCCCTGGCCGATCAGGTGGCTGCCAGCAATGCCAGCATTCTGATTACGGGCGAATCCGGCGTCGGTAAGGAAGTGATGGCCCGTTATGTCCACGGCAAATCACAGCGGGCGGACAAACCGCTGATCTCGGTCAACTGCGCGGCGATCCCTGAGAATCTGCTTGAATCCGAGTTGTTCGGCCATGAAAAGGGCGCCTTCACCGGCGCCGTGGCCCGGCGCATCGGG
The DNA here is from genome assembly GCA_964561475.1 of uncultured Alphaproteobacteria bacterium. GTDB lineage: Bacteria > Pseudomonadota > Alphaproteobacteria > JAJFIK01 > JAJFIK01 > CAYUYV01. The sequence continues at coordinate 5,834 of CAZLPU010000061.1, read as the reverse complement.
AAATTCGAGGAGGCGGACGGCGGCACGCTCCTCTTGGACGAAATCAGCGAAATGGATATCCGTCTGCAGGCCAAGCTTTTGCGGGCCATCCAGGAGCGGGAGATCGACCGGGTCGGCGGGTCCAAGCCGGTGAAAGTGGACATCCGGATCATGGCCACCTCCAACCGGACCCTCACGGATGAGGTGAAAGCAGGCAATTTCCGCGAAGACCTCTATTACCGCCTGAATGTGGTCAACCTGAAAATACCGGCCCTGCGGGAGCGGCCCAACGACATCCTGGCCCTGACGGATTTCTTTATCGCCAAATATGCCCAGGCCAACGGCCTTCCCCCGAAGCCTCTTTCGAAGGAGGCCCGGGACGCCATGACGGCCTATCACTGGAGGGGCAATGTCCGGGAACTGGAAAACACCATGCACCGGGCGGTTCTTCTGTCCACGGGACATGAAATCACCGTGGATGCCATCCGGCTGCCGGACGGATCCCGGGTGACGGAAGCGGACGGCCCAGGCCTCCCGGCCACGCCCGCGGCCGTCCGCCACGCCACGGAAGCCACCGCCCTGATCCGCGCCACCGCCGGGGGCCTCGTGGGCAAGACCGTGGCGGAGGTGGAACGGGACCTCATTCTGGACACCCTGGACCACTGCCTGGGCAACCGGACCCATGCGGCCAACATCCTGGGCATTTCCATCCGCACCCTGCGTAACAAGCTGAAACTGTATACCGAAGAAGGTGTGCCTGTCCCGCAGCCCGGCGAAATGCGCATGGCCCATCCCTGATACGGGACCCATGAAAAACCGAAATAACCTCTCGAAACGGATTGAAAGGGGATCACAGGGTGAGCGGTGACGGGGCACCATCCGCAGGCGGCGGAGCGCGAAACACGGCAGCAGGCCGTCAAGGCGCCGGCGGAGGCGTGGATCTCAGCCTCGGCAGCCTTGCGCAAATGCTCAGCACGCGATCCGACCTCCTGGTGGCCGGCGGGGTCGTGGGCATTCTTGCAGTCCTTCTGCTGCCCATGGAGCCGGTTTTCCTGGATCTCCTGCTGGGCATCTCCCTGGTACTCTCGGTCCTGGTGCTGATGGTCGCATTTTTCATCCAGCGCCCCCTCGAATTCAGCGCCTTCCCGACGGTCCTGCTGATCGCCACATTGCTGCGCCTGTCCCTCAACCTAGCCTCCACGCGGCTGATTCTCAGCCGAGGTCATGAGGGACCCGATGCCGCCGGGGACATGATCCAGGCCTTCGGAAATTTCATCATGCAGGGCAATGTGGTCATTGGGGTGATCGTTTTTGCCATTCTGGTCCTGGTGAATTTCATCGTCATCACCAAGGGCTCGGGCCGGATCGCGGAAGTGGCCGCCCGCTTCACCCTGGATTCCATGCCCGGCAAGCAGATGGCCATTGATGCGGATCTGTCCGCCGGTCTGATCGACGAGGAAACGGCCAAGAAGAAGCGCAAGGACCTGGAGGACGAGTCCAACTTTTTCGGTGCCATGGACGGTGCGTCGAAATTCGTCCGGGGGGATGCGGTCGCGGGCCTGATCATCACCTTCATCAATATCATTGGTGGCATGATCATCGGTATTGCCCAGCAGAACATGGCTGTGGGCGAAGCGGCCAGCAGCTACACCATCCTGACCATCGGCGACGGTCTGGTAAGCCAGATCCCTGCCCTGATCGTCTCCGTGGGTGCGGGCCTTCTGGTGTCCAAGTCCGGGGTCAGCGGCTCCACGGACCAGGCCCTGATCACCCAGTTTTCCGCCTACCCACAGGCCCTCGGCATGGCCTCGGCAGTGCTGTTCATCGTCATCCTGCTGCCAGGCACACCCACGGTCACCTTTCTGGGACTGGGAGGGATCTGTGCAGCGGCGGCCTACTATCTCGGCAAGAAACAAAAGGAGGAGCAGCGCAAGGCGGCGGAAGCGGAATCCGTTCAGGTCAGCGACGGCAAGCCCGCTGAAGAACCCATCAGCGCCACCCTCGCCATGGACAGTCTGCGCCTGGAGTTGGGCTATGGCCTCCTGCCCCTGATCAATGATGCGGACGGATACAAGCTCACGGACCAGATCAAGGCCCTGCGCAAACAATTCGCGACGGATATGGGCTTCATCATGCCTTCGGTGCGGATCCTCGACAACATGCAACTGCCAAGCGATCAGTATGCGGTCAAGGTCAAGGAGATGGACGCCGGGGAAGGTCAGTTGAAGGTGGGGTCACTCATGGTGATGGATCCGAGGGGCCTGCCAGTTGATCTGCCGGGAGAGGATACCACCGAACCCGCCTTTGGCCTGCCTGCCAAATGGATCGATGCATCGATCCGGGAAGAGGCGGCCTTCCGGGGGCTCACCGTCGTTGATCCGGCCACGGTGCTCACCACCCATCTCACCGAGGTTCTGAAGGACAACATGGCCGAACTGCTCTCCTATGCGGAGACCAAGAAGCTGCTCGATGAGGTTCCGGGCGAACATCAAAAGCTCATCGAGGATATCATCCCGTCACAGATTTCCGTGACCGGGATCCAGCGGATTCTCCAGGCCCTGCTGCGTGAACGGGTCTCCATCCGGGATCTGGCGACCATTCTCGAAGGCATTTCCGAAGCGGGAGGGTTTACCAGCGCCATCCCGATGATTACGGAGCATGTGCGCCACCGGCTGGCCCGACAGATCTGTGCCGCGAACCAGGATCCGGCGGGGGGCCACCTGCCCCTGGTCATTCTGGCACCGGAATGGGAACAGGCCTTTGCCGAGAGCCTTGTGGGCCAGGGGGACGAGCGGCAACTGGCCATGCCCCCCTCCCAGCTCCAGGCCTTCATCACCCAGATCAACACGGTGTTCGAACAGCTCGGGGCCCGGGGGGAGATGCCCGTTCTGCTGACAAGCCCCCTTGCCCGCCCCTATGTCCGCTCCGTTATCGAACGGTTCCGGCCCCAGACCGTGGTCATGTCCCAGAACGAAATCCACCCCCAGGCCCGGCTCAAGACGCTTGGTCAGATTGAGTGAAACAAGATGGGATCAGGGGAACAGATCAGATGAGGGGAGCAGAACACGTGGCCGGAACGGCAGACAGGGTTGAGGGGACGGGCTGATCCATGCGTATCCGGACCTTCACCGCGGCAACCATGGCAGAAGCAATGACCCTGGTCCGGGAAAGCCTCGGACCGGATGCGATCATTGTGTCCACCTATGAGGGCCGGCGGGGACGGGGCGTTGAGGTGCGCGCAGCGTCGGAAGGGCCGCCGCCAAATCCCCGCACACCCGATACCGGCGAAACAGGCATAGCGTCCGGAGCGTCCCATCGCGACGAGCGGGCCGACCTGGAGGCCATGCTGAGGACCCGTCTCCAGGAAGAGGCCTCAGCGCCACCGCCCGGACCGGATCTGCGGGAGGCGGGCAAGGCGCTCCTGTTCCACCGCGTGCCCTCCTCTCTCGGCAAGGCCATGCTCAGCGATGCCAAACGCTTCAATGCAGCGACCGCGGAAGAAGCCATGGCCTCGGCGGCGGCCCTGCGGTTCCGGTTCTCCCCCATTGCCGAAGTGCCAGCCCGACCCATCATGCTGGTCGGTCCTCCGGGGGCGGGCAAGACCGCTACCGCCGCGAAACTCGCCGCCCGGGTGGTCCTGGCCGGGGCATCCGTCAGCCTGGTGACGACAGATACCTTGAAAGTGGGGGGCAAGGCCCAGTTCGAGGCCTTCGCGAGCCTTCTGCAACAACCCTGTCATGTCAGCGACAGCCCCCACGATCTTTGCGATCATCTCAAGGGCCATGGCTCCGGAACAGCCATCATCGATACCCCTGGCACCAATCCTCTGCATAAAGCGGAAATGACCGATCTCGGTGCTTTTGTCCGGACCTCCGGCGCGGAGCCGGTTCTGGTCCTGGCCGCCGGTGGTGATGCGGCGGATCTTCTCGATACGGTGGAAGTGTTCAAGGGACTGGGTGTTCAGCGCGTGATCCTGACCCGGATCGATACGGTCCGCCGTCTGGGCAACATCTTGTGGCTGATGCACACCGCCGGACTGTCCTTTGCCCAGGCAAGTGCCACGCCTTATGTGGGCGAAGGACTGACAAGAATGGACCCGGTCGCCCTCACCCGCTTTCTCCTGAAGCCGCCCCAGGCCATGGCGGGGCCGCAACCGGTCCCCCCACCGCTCCCTGGCGGCGAGCCGTCCTTTTCCGGCCACCGGACCACTGCACAAAACCCAACCGTCAAGCCCTCTTTGGCAACCCAAGGATCCCTGTCATGACGACTTCACCGCTCCATGCCCATGACACTCAGCCGAACCGGGCGCAGTCTGGGGAGCAGGTCCGGGACCCGCGCATCATTGCCGTCGCCTCCGGCAAGGGCGGTGTGGGCAAGACCTGGTTTTCCACCAACTTCGCCCATGCCCTCGCCTTCCGTGGACGGCGTATTCTGGTGTTCGATGGAGACCTGGGGCTCGCCAATGTGGATGTGCAATTGGGCATCACCCCATCCCGGGACCTGGCTTCGGTGGTGGCCGGCGAGGTGGCCATGGCCGACGCGGTCAGCGCGGTCCATGGCGGTGCGGGCAGCGGCAGGGGTTTTGATGTGCTCGCCGGGCGGTCCGGATCCGGTACATTGAGCCTGTTGCGCCGGGAGGAACTGGTGGACCTGGCCATTGCCATAAAGCGGGCGGCGGGCAGCTATGACCATGTCATCATCGATCTGGCCGCAGGGATCGATTCAGCTGTGACGACCTTGAGCGCCCTCAGCGATATGATCCTGGTGGTGGTGACCGATGAACCCACCTCCCTCACCGATGCCTACGCCTTCATCAAGGTGAGCCTGATGCGGGATGCGGATGCGGATGTGCGGGTGGTGGTGAACATGGCGGATTCCATTTCGGAAGGACGGCGCACCTTTGAGGCCCTGTCCAATGCCTGCCGCAACTTCCTCAAGGCGGAGCCGCGCCTTGCGGGCATTCTACCTCGGGACAGCAAGGTAAAGGAGGCCATCCGCCGTCAATCTTTGCTTCAAAGCGCCTATCCCCAGGCCCCCGCCGTCAAAGCCCTTGAGAGCCTGTGTGCCCAGGTGTTCCCCGCACGCTGATGATGGTCCGGCCGGTTCACACGCGATCCGGGCAATACTCAAACCGCAACGGGCGTGGTAGCGTCCTCCCGGAATTGAGGGCATGGGGCCCGTCAAGACGTGATGCACGCCTCCGCAAGGGCGGGAGGCGGCACAAAGTGGGGATAGAGCGCGATGTTCGCACAGGTCGGCGACACGCTGGGTCAGATTCTCAGTGAAGTCTTCTTGAACCCGGACGTGCTCCGGGCCGTGGTGGCCGTGGTCATTGCCGTGGTGGTCGGCATGATCCTGACCGAATTCAAACCAGCCGCCGTGGCTCGCAGCGTGGCCATCGCCGTGGTGGTCTTCGCGGCCATCATGGCGCTTCTGGATTTTCCGTTCGGCCGGTTTCCGAGCGATCCCCTGGGCACGATCGGCTCCTGGCTGGATGCCAGTTTGACATCCCTGCTGAATGTCCGGCTGGGCGTCGTCCTGGCCTATTTCGTGGCCTTTTTCATTGTGGTCGCAGCAGCCTTCGGCGTGCGCAGCGTCCTGAAATAACGGTACAGCTCGGGCCAATGCCGCGTTATTCCGCCTCTACGCCCTATACAGACTCCCGGCGAGCTGTATGGAGTTACAGCACGGTGCATGCCACCGCACCGGTCGCCGCCACTGGGCAGTCGTGAAAACGGAGTAATCCATCGAGAACTGATCACCGCACCTCCCCGACGCTGGTCAAAACGGGATAATCTGCAGCTAGTGACCTGGGTGGCGAATAAGTTTAATAATTCTCCAGGCATGATGGAGGC
>CAZLPU010000060.1:0-31093 GCA_964561475.1 uncultured Alphaproteobacteria bacterium | reverse complement strand
GTCCCTGAAATATTCAGCAAGGGTCAGACCGGTCTGACCCACGCGGGCGCGCGCACGCGGCGGATAGTTCATCTGGCCGTAGACCAAGGCAGCCTTGGAGCCCTTGCCGCCACCTTCGACATTCACCTTGGAGTCGATCATCTCCCAGTACAGGTCGTTGCCTTCCCGGGTGCGCTCGCCCACACCGGCGAACACGGAATACCCACCGTGGGCCTTGGCGACGTTGTTGATCAGTTCCTGGATAAGCACGGTCTTGCCCACGCCGGCACCGCCGAACAGGCCCACCTTACCGCCCTTGGCGTAGGGGCAAAGCAGGTCGATCACCTTGATGCCGGTCACCAGAATTTCCGCCTCGGTCGCCTGGTCGACGAATGCCGGGGCTTCACCGTGGATCGGACGACGCTCATCGCCTTCGATAGCGGGGCCATCGTCCACGGGCTCGCCGATCACGTTCATGATGCGGCCCAGGGTCGCCTCGCCCACGGGCACGGCGATGGGATCGCCGGTGTCTTTCACCTCCTGGCCGCGCACGAGACCTTCGGTGCTGTCCATGGCGATGCAGCGCACGGTGTCTTCGCCGAGATGCTGGGCCACTTCGAGCACAAGGCGCTTGCCCTGATTTTCGGTCTCAAGAGCGTTCAGAATGGCGGGCATGTCGCCCTTGAACTGCACATCGACGACGGCGCCGATAACCTGGGTGATTTTGCCGGTGGATTCGCTCATCGCTTTGGTCCTGCCTGTCCGGTGTCGTGATCGTCCGGTGTCGTGATCATTCGGTTTACTGGATCGCCCGGAGTACGAGTTCGTCCGGAGTACGAAATCGTCCGGGGTGTCCTGTCCCTGGCTCAGCCGGCTGTCTTCAGCGGCGGGGCCAGATCAGATCGATTATCAGAGCACAGACAACCGTGACTGTGCCTGAGAGGAGCAGGCCGAATGTCAGCGCAAACTCCTCGGTGAATTCGTAGTGGAAGTAGTAGATGCCACCCAGAAGAAGCCCGCTGACCAATCCGATCAAAAGCGCCTTCAAGATCCGCTGCATGACACCACCCCTCCCTGGCCCCGACCATGTCAGGGCCGGGCCTTAGATCGCCTCCGCGCCGGAGATGATCTCGATCAGTTCCTTGGTGATCTCCGCCTGACGGGTCCGGTTGTACTGGAGCGTCAGGTCATCGATCAGTTCGCCCGCATTCCGGGTCGCGTTGTCCATGGCCGACATCTTGGCCCCCATCTCGCTGGCGACGTTTTCCAGAAGGGCCCGGAAAATCTGGGCACCGAGATTGAGGGGCAGAAGGCCAGAGACGATGGACACCTCGTCCGGTTCGTATTCATAAAGCGCACCGTTCAGATCCGCAGGCTGATTGTCAGCACCATCGCCGGAAATCGTGGCCGGGATCAACTGCTGCGCCGTCGGAACCTGGGAGACCACCGATTTGAACTGGGCGTAGAACATGGTGCAGACGTCAAATTCGCCCCGGTCGAATTTCGACATCACCTTCTGGGCGATCTCCGCAGCGTTGGCGAACCCGATCTGCTTCACACCGGTCAACTCGATCGTATCCTCGATCAAGCTGCCGTAATTGCGCTTCAGAAGGTCCCGCCCCTTGCGGCCCACGCAGAGGATTTTCACCGTCTTGCCTTCCCCACGGAGCCGTTCGATCCGCTCCCGGGCCAGACGGACAATGGAGGTATTGAAGGCGCCGCACAGACCCCGGTCGGCGGTGGCCACAATCAGGAGATGGGTTTCCTCCTGGCCGGTGCCCACCAGAAGGCGGGGTGCGTTCGGATCGTCTCTCAGACTGGTGGCGAGGCTGGCCAGAACCCGTTCGATCCGCTCGCTATAGGGTCGGGCGGCTTCCACGGCATCCTGGGCGCGGCGCAGTTTGGCCGCGGCCACCATCTGCATGGCCTTGGTGATCTTCCGCGTGGATTTCACGCTGGAGATCCGGTTTTTGAGTTCTTTCAAGCTCGCCATCAGGCCGTTCCAAGTCTTTCAGATGCGCTTGCCGGTGCCGCCGCAAGAATGTGACAGGACGGGTGAACCCGGACTGTCAGGGCACACCGGCATGCGGGTCCGTTGATCAGACGAAAGTCCGGGCGAATGCTTCGATGATCTCACCGATCCGGTCATCGAGATCGTCGGAGAGTTTCTTCTCGGTCCGGATGGCATGGAGCACATCGTCGTGCTGGCTGCGGAAGTGGCCCAGCATCTCGCTTTCGAACCGCCCGATCTGATCCACCGGCACCGTGTCGAGATAGCCGCGCACCCCGGCGTAGATCGCCACAACCTGCTCTTCCACGGGCAGGGGGGAATACTGACCCTGCTTGAGAAGTTCGGTCAGGCGCGCACCCCGGTTCAGCAGACGCTGGGTTGCGGCATCCAGGTCGGACCCGAACTGGGCGAAAGCCGCCATTTCCCGGTACTGCGCCAACTCCAGCTTGATCTTACCGGAGACCTGTTTCATGGCCTTGATCTGCGCGGCGGATCCCACCCGGGACACGGAAATACCCACGTTCACCGCCGGACGGATGCCCTGATAGCACAGGTCCGGTTCCAGGATATTCTGGCCGTCGGTTAGCGAACTCACGTAGGGCGGGAGGTAAGCCGACACGTCGTTGGCCGGGGTCTCGATCACCGGCAAGGCGGTGAGTGATCCGGAGCCGAAGTCGTCGTTCATCTTCGCGGCCCGCTCAAGAAGGCGGGAGTGCAGGAAGAACACGTCACCGGGGTAGGCTTCACGGCCCGGCGGACGGCGCAGCAGCAGGGACATTTGGCGGTAGGCCACGGCCTGCTTGGACAAATCATCGTAAATGATCAGCGCGTGCATGCCGTTGTCGCGGAAATACTCGCCCATGGCGCAGGCGGCGAAAGGCGCCAGGAACTGCAGCGGGGCCGGTTCCGAAGCGGTCGCGGCCACCACGATGCAGTAGTCCATCGCGCCGTAGTCCTGGAGCGTTTTCACGATCTGGGCGACGGTGGACCGCTTCTGACCAATGGCCACGTACACGCAGTAGAGCTTTTCATGCTCGCTGGTGGCGGCATCATTGACGGACTTCTGATTGATGATCGTGTCGATGGCGACGGCGGTCTTGCCGGTCTGACGGTCACCAATGATCAGCTCCCGCTGGCCCCGGCCGACCGGGATGAGGGAGTCAATGGCCTTGAGGCCGGTCTGCATGGGCTCGTGCACGGATTTGCGGGGAATGATGCCCGGCGCTTTCACGTCCACCAGGCGGCGCTCGTCCGCTTCGATGTCGCCTTGGCCGTCGATGGGGTTGCCCAGAGGATCGACCACACGGCCCAAGAGGCCTCTACCGACGGGCACATCCACGATGGCGCCAGTCCGCTTGACCGTGTCACCTTCCTTGATGTCCTTGTCGGTCCCGAAAATCACGACACCCACATTGTCGTGCTCGAGATTCAGGGCCATGCCCTTGATCCCGTTCGGAAACTCGACCATTTCACCGGCCTTCACGGTGTCGAGGCCGTAGACCCGGGCAATACCGTCACCGACGGAGAGCACCTGACCGACTTCCGTCACTTCCGCCTGAGCGTCGAAATTACGGATCTGTTCCTGGAGGATTGCGGAAATTTCCGCGGCCTGGATGTCCATTAGCCAGCCTCTTTCATCGCGATCTTGAGATTGTTCAACTTGGTGCGGATGGACGTGTCGATCATCCGGCTGCCCACTTTGACCACAAGGCCACCGAGCAGATCCGGATCAACATCCATCTGAAGATTAACGTCCTGTCCCAGAGCGGTTTTCAGGGCGGCGCGCAGATTTTTCTGCTGCGTCTCGTCCAGGCTCCGCGCGCTGGTGACGGAAGCGGTGATTTCGCCCCGATCCTCGGCGGCGAGATGGGCAAAGGCATTGATCATGCCCGGGAGCGCGAAAAGGCGCCGGTTGCGGGCCACGAGGCCGACAAACCGCCGGGTCAGATCGTCAACGCCCGCTTTTTCCAGAATGGCGGCCATGCCGGCGGCCTGCTCTTCCCGGGAAAAAACGGGGCTGGTGACAAACCGCCGCAGATCGGCGCTGTCCGCCATGGCCTGCTTCAGGCCGTTCAGGTCGCTTTCGACCCGGTCGACGTTTCCGGCGTCCCGGGCGAGATCGAACAGCGCTTGCGCATATCGTCCGGCGATACCGCCAATCATGGGTGAATGGTCGGACACGAAGTCACTCTCAGTGTTTCGAAAGCGGTTGAGACCTGTGGCAAGCGGGCCGGTCGCCTTCCGCTGTTTCGGGTTTCGCTGATCATCAAGGGGGCCGGCAGCCGGAGCAACCAGCACTATCCCTTCAAGGACCGCGCCTCGGAAAGCCTCGGGGAGAACCAGGGAGACCGGTTTCGGCTTCAAGACAGGGATCCGTCAGAAGGATCAAGGCACTGTCTTGTTCAATGTCCGATGAACCGGTTTCCGGCGAACCGGCTGATGTCGGCGAGTGCCATCATGTCCAACGGTTCCCAGCCCCGCCCCAGGGCGCACGGTCTGCTAGCACACCTGATCCTGTATGCGCAATAACGCCGCCGTGGAGGACCGTCTTTGACACATCCCGCCTTGAGAACAAAACAGGCGCAAGGCATAAACGAATCACTGACTCGCCGCTCTTCATGATTTGTTCATGGCCTTGGAGGGTCAAAAACCACGAGAAAGGGGCTGGCACGCCGGACTCTCTCCCTATTTTCAAACTTACATGGCGCCGCGGGCGTGGTCCGGCGAGCGGCCTTCGGCAAGATCGGCGGAGTGATACCACCGGTCGGCGGACCCAAGCGGGGCCTCCTGTATTCCCGGACCCTGAGCCTCTAGGCTGGCCGAGCCCTTAGACTGAACGACGGCTGCCCCCGCCCATGCGGGTACGCAGCAGGTAAAGGAAACCCCACGACACATCTCACGGAAGCCAGGGTCGCTGCCAGCCGGCCCCTCCATGAGCGCGAAACGCGTGAGCAGGAACAAGATCGATGACCAAGCCACCGGCCCGTCAGGGTATTCTTTCCCGGATCCGTCCCGCACTCCTACCCAAAGCCCTTCCCGGCTTTCTGTTAAGCTGTAGCCTGTGCCTTTACGCCGGTTTGCCCGCGTTGACGCCCCTTGGCCTTGGCATCTCACCTGCCCACGGGGCGGAACCGATGCGCCAGGTGCTGCGCAAGGAGTCGATCTACAACACGATTTTTGTGTTCGAGCGGGGCAGTTACCGGTACCTCAAATTCGGCAGCAGCAACCGGCACTACACGGAGACCATCTACAACCCGGAAGACCGGACGGAAATGCCCTCCACCTACACCCGGCACATGACCCTGGCCGCGGTCTACGCCCAGTCCCTGGACGAGGCGGTGGTGGTCGGCATGGGCGGTGGCCGGACGAGCTGGTACATGGCTCATTTTATCCCGGACATGACGGTCACCGGCGTCGAGCTGGATCCGGAAATCGTCAAGATCGCCGATGAGTATTTCGATGTCCGCGCCGAGGGTAACCTTCAGGTTGCCGAGAGTGATGGTCGGATCTTTTTTCGCCGCCGTCCGGAGGCGCGCTACGACATCATCCAGGTGGACGCCTATCGGGGACCATTCGTGCCCTTCCACCTGCTGACACAGGAATTTTACCAGCTTCTTGAGGATCGGCTGAGCCCGGGGGGTGTGGTGGTCCAGAACATCGAGCCCAGCACCATGCTGTTCGATCATGCCCTGGCCACCATCGGGTCGGTCTTCGACACCATCGACCTTTATATCGCCGGCGGCAATGTGGTTGCAGTGGCCCATGACGGCCCCAGGCGCACCATGGCGCACCTCCAGGCCGTAGCTCGAGAGCGCCAGGCTGAACACGGCTTTCGCTATGACCTTCTGGAACTCCTGGACAGCCGGGTGGGCCAGACCCCTGAGGCGGATTCTTCCAAAGTCCTGACCGATGATTTCGCGCCCGCCAACTATCTACGCTCCGTTGAGAGCCATAACCGGCGCTGGGAAGAACTGAAAAAAGACGGTTTGGAGAGCCCACTGGACCATATGCTCCAAAAAGGCGATAGAGACGAGCCGGAATAGACGTTAGAGAAGTGACGTCAGGACGAATGGTGGGGTAACCAAAAACGCAGGTCCGCATCCCGGGCCTGGATAACAAGGGGGGCCGCGACAGTGACGGCAAATCAGTCTTCGGTGCATTCAGGGGGTCAACCGGGAATGGAACAGCAAACGGGCAAACAGCCGGTCCGCCACACCACGGCATTCTTGAGCGTGCTTTACATCAACGCTCTGGTGCTCGGCGCGGCGATCATGGGCTTCGAGATGCTCGGCAGCCGGTATCTCAATCCGGATTTCGGCGGTTCCATTTTCACCTGGGGGTCCCTGATTGCCACGGTGCTGCTGTCCCTGATGATCGGCGCCTATGTGGGCGGTCAGCTGGCGGACAAATACCCCTCGTCCTCCTTGCTCGCGGGTCTTGTGGCCCTGGCCGGGCTCTACTTCATCGGGCTCTACTTCTTCGGTCGGCCCGCCATCGAGGCCATCGCGGTGGCCTTCGATTTCTCCCGGTTCGGACTGTTCGTCGCGGCACTGTTGCTCAACGTCATCCCCATCAGTCTGTTCGGCACTTTCATGCCCTTCGCCGTGCGTCTGATGATTGAAACCACCACCGGATCCGGGCGTCTGGTGGGACAGCTTTCCGCCCTGTCTTCCGGCGGAAGCATTATCGGCACTATCGGCACAACGTTCTTCTTGATACCGCGTATGGGTACCGATGCACTGACTGTTCTGTTCGGTGCGGTCGTCTTGATCTCGGCAGCGTCCCTATACGCCCTGAAATGGATACCGGCGACCTATGTTCCAGCACCCAAAGATCAACGGCCTCAGGGCCTTGCCCACACAACGGCGAGAAACACAGCCGGCGACAACTCGGTTCACTGACGGCCGTTCCTGCAACACCCGGCGGGCGGCTATCTGGCCCGCCATTGCTCAGACCACCGCCGCCCCGGTCACGGGGCCGCGGATCTCGGCCCCGGTTTTCGGACTGATCGCAGTTCTCCTCACGATGGGTTGGGTCACGGCGGGTTGGGCCACGGCGAGTTGGGCCCAATCGGGACCGCCCCAACCATCTTCCGGCCCCACCCTCTCCCCTCCGGCGCCGATCCAGGCGCGCATTTCTGGTCTCACCGGCGAATACAGCGGCGCCATCGAGGCGTTCTACCCGGAAGGTCCCCTCCGGGAAGGCAAGTCGGTTCTGTTTGCCGAAATGCACCGGGACCGGGTGGTGCGCTGGAACGGCACGAAAAGCACGACATTCTTTTCCCAGGAAGGCTGCGGCCCCACGGCCATCGCCCGGTATGGCAGCGGATATGTGGTGCTTTGCCACCTGACCAACAGCATCCACACGGTCACGAGAGAAGGTGTGGTTCAAAGCAGCATCACCAGGGACACCCAGGGACGGCCGTTCCAGCGCCCCAACGATGCGGGTCGAGATGCGGCTGGCGGGGTCTATTTCTCCGCATCCGGTAAATTCAGCCGGCTTGCCCTGCCCGAAGGCGCGTTGATGTATCTGGGCCTGGACGGACGGGTTAAGAAGCTGGCTGAGCGGCTGCGGTATACCAACGGCATTGTTGTCGCCGGAGGACGTGTGCTGGTCTCGGAGCATCTCGCAAACCGCATCCTGGCTTTTCCGATCCTCGATCCCGGCGTGGTGGGCGCACCGGAAGTGTTTGCCGATCTGAACGCCTATGGCCTGGGCATGCCGAATTCTCGGCCGATTCAGGGCCCGGACGGTCTGGAAGTGGATAGCCGGGGCAATGTCTACGTCGCCCATTACGGCGCCGGTGAGGTTCTGATCTTTTCCCCAGACGGGACCTTGCGCTACCGGGTGGGCTGGACCCAGCCGGCCGTGACCAGTCTGACACTGAGCCCCGATGAAAGCCGTCTGGTGGTGACGGGCTCAAGCCCCGTGCGCGGGAACAGTTGGCCCGGCCGGGTCGAGTGGATCGACAATCCGGCCCGGTAACGTGCGGCCCGGTAACATGCGGCCCGGCTTTACCGGGCCGAAAGGCCTGGGAACCGGGCATGGCGGCGGCGGCACGAAAGATATTCCGGGCGGCCCGTATCTTGCCGCCGCCGTCGCCTCACGGGGACATCCGAACGGGTCATGGCGCAGAAGGCCGCCCACTCCATGGGCCCAAGCCGCTCCAGCATAAGCAGAAGCGCCGTGGACAGACTGTCCTAAAGATCCTGGTCCGGAGCGGCCAGCATGGCCAGACCAGTGCCAATGGTCGGCAAAGCCAGTCCGCCGATCAACGCCGCAAGAACCGCTTGGTCCAGGGTTGCCATTCCTCCACTCCTCCCCTGTCTGTCGTGAAAACGGCTCGGCACCATGGACGGAGGGGCACGCCGTTTTGTGGCTCATCAACCTTGGAACCAGGCGGGAGGCTGAGGGGTTTAAAGGACACGGATTGCGCGCCAGGGATCGAAATCCCCCAAGGATTCAAAAAATAGGGGAACAGACTCCCCAAAGTGGGCAATTGGCGATACTCTTTCGCTTCCACGCGAGGAAATGAATGGGTTTCAACTTCGCCTGTAGGCTTGATTTTGACAGTATGTCAATGAGAATGACTTGACCCCGGATATTTTTAAAGCCCGCAGCGAGTTTCAATTGATTATACTAAGAAATATAGCCACATGACTCGAATAGACGTTACACAATACACTTGCTGACTTTTTCCCAAAAGCGTCACCCTTTTACATTGAAGTTTGCAGCGCAGCAGTGAAGACAACTAGAATTTGAAGAATTAATTTGAGATGTACATTATTACAGTTGTCCCCTTGAGAACATAACGATACCGTCATCGCTGCGCGGGATTCACCGTCTCGTGTCTTTAGCCACTAATTGAATCGGCCTTGATGGAGGATCGTAATGAAGAAGCTTTTTGCGGGAATTCTCGCGTCTTGCTCTATGGCCCTGGCCGCCATTGCTATGCCCGGCGCGGCTTCTGCCAACGAAATGGGATATGAGACATTAGAGGTCAATCCCAACGACATTTCCCTCGGCAGACCCAGCTATGGCGGCAATGGCTGCCCCGACGGAACGGTTGCTGCAACCCTGAGCAATGACCGCAAGACCCTGAGCATTCTGTTTGATGAATACATTGTCGAAGTCGGCGGCGCGACCGGCAAGACCATGGACCGCAAAAGCTGCAACATCGCGATCCCGGTTCGTGTGCCCAACGGCTACAGCGTTTCCCTGCTGACCATCGACTATCGCGGCTTCAACTATCTCCCGAGCTCCCAGGCCAACGCCCAGTTCCGGGTGGAGTATTTCTTCGCCGGTCAGCGCGGCCCGGTGTTCAGCCGCCGGTTCCGCGGTCCCCTCGACCGGGACTTCACCATCACCAACCGCATCGCGGCAGCAGCCATGACCTGGTCCCGCTGTGGCGAGCAGGTGAACCTGCGCACCAATTCCAGCATCCGCGTGCGCGCGCCCGGCGGCCAGGAAGCCATGTCCACCGTGGACTCCCAGGACGTCCGCGCGGCCATCGTTTACCACCTGCAGTGGCGCCGTTGCTGATCAGCGTCTGATACGCTGAGGGACCGGTCTCTTGATTCCGCCGTCGTATCGAGGCTGAACCAGAGGTCCCAGGAGACGAGAAGAACGGTGGTCAGCATGGAAAACCATGCTGACCACCGTCCAGGAAACGCCCAAGGCGCTTCCCTTCGACAATCCGGTGACGGAAGAATACCGGATGCTTTTCCGACGGGTGTTTTTGTAAACGGGCCGGGCAGTCCCCTACGCTTCAGTCAGGTTGAGACCATCGCGCAGGGATGATGGTGCAAGGGGCGGAGACAAGGGCCAGGCACACGATCGAACCGGCCCCCGCCCGTTTCCCGTCTCCGGAGTGTTTTCGGACCACCCAACCGGCGCCGCCGGATTATCCGGGATCAGGACCCAAACACCCGAAAAGAGCATTTGGCAGGACCCTGAACACCGGATCCGCCGTTTCTGGCCATCCACCCGATCCACCGGTTGCCACTTTGCCGGTTGCAAAAGCCAGGCGCGGCATCGTCACGAAACGGGTTTCAACTGTCCCGTGTTTCAAGAATGGTTTTTGCACAGAACTTTAAGGAGGATCGAGATGAAGACGCTTCTGACCGGACTATTCGCATCCTGCTCCATGGCCCTGGCCGCCATTGCCCTGCCCTGCACCGCATCTGCGGATGACACGAATCGCGAGGCGGAATTCGCCGCAAATACGTTCGCAAGCGAGATCGAGGTTTTCGAAGGCGATACCGTTGAGGTGGAGACCTTTGACATCGAGACCTTCGAAGGCGACGCCTATGAAAGCACTGTCGAGACGGTCGTTTCCGGTGACGGATACGAAATCCTGGAGGTCAACCCTCGGGATATTCGTCTTGGCACCCCCAATTACGGCGGTAATGGCTGCCCCCGGGGAACAGTCGCCACCACCCTCAGCACCGACCGCAAGACCCTCAGCATTCTGTTTGATCAGTATATTGCCGAAGTGGGCGGTGCCACCGGCAAGACCTTTGACCGCAAGAGCTGCAATCTGGCCATCCCCGTCAGCGTGCCCCAGGGTTACAGCCTCTCCCTGCTGAGCATCGACTATCGCGGCTTCAACTTCCTGCCCAATGCTGGCGCCCGGTCCACATTCCGTGTGGAGTATTTCTTCGCCGGTCAGCAGGGTCCTGTCTTCAACCGCCAGTTCCGCGGTCCCCTCGATCGGGATTTCACCATCACCAACCGCATCGGCGTGCGGGCCATGGTCTGGTCCCGCTGCGGACAGCAGGTGATCCTGCGCACCAATTCAAGCCTCCGGGTCCGGGCCCCCAGCGGCGCAGAAGCGATTGCATCGGTGGACTCCCAGGACGTCCGGTCCGCCATTGTCTATCACCTCCAGTGGCGCCGCTGCTGATCGCGCTTTGATGTCATGGGGGTCGGGGGAAGCATGGTGACATGCCTTCCCCCGGCCGTTCCGGCCTGCCCCCCTTCCCTCCTAGAAGTCCTGCTTCCGAGGACCCATCCCGCGCCACGAGCCTCTCGATCCGACACTGCCCACAGGGTCTCGATCCGGTGTATCCTGCCCGCCGGAATGGATCTGATGCTGCATGGAGGGTGGCCGTGAGAAAAAAACTGGCAGGACTGCTTGGCGCATGGTCCCTGTTTTTCGGGGCTCAAACCCTGGAGGCGGACGAAACTGGTGCCATCAGCAACCATGAAACCCTGGAGACGGGGCCCTTGTCCCTTCGGTTGGGACCCCCCTCCCATGGCGGCAGCGGTTGCCCGGATGAGACCGTATCCGCCGCCCTGAGCCCGGACCGGGTCTTCCTGAGCGTGCTCTACGACGCCTATCAGGTCGAAGTGGGCGGCGTCACCGGCAAGACCTTTGACCGCAAGACCTGCAATCTCTCGATTCCCGTCGAAGTGCCCGATGGCTTCAGCATTTCTCTGTTCACGGTGGATTATCGCGGCTTCAATGATCTGCCCAATGCCCAGACCAGCGCCCAGTTCCAGGTGGAATACTTCTTTGCCGGGCGGCGGGGTCCCGTCTTCATGAGGAACCTGCGGGGACCGCTGGAGGAAGACTTCACTCTCACCAACACGGTCGGTCTTCAGTCCGGTGTCTGGTCCGGTTGCGGAGAAGACGTCATCCTGCGCACGAATACCAGCATCCGCCTGAGGGCGCCGGGCGGCTCGGAAGCCCTGGCGACCCTGGACTCCCAGGACGTGCAGGCCGCCCTGGTGTTCCAGTTGAATATCCGGGAATGCTGACAGCCCGCCCGTGACGCAACCTGCCGCCAGCGGCGGTCATCTGCGGGTCGGCCGGAGATAGATGAACCAGTAGGCCAGCGCCACGATCATCCCGCCGCCGATCACATTGCCGGCGGTGACCGGCACCAGGACCGTCAAGAAGCTGACAATCGTCACATCAACCGGGCCGTATGCGGACATTTCCCAGAATGCGGGCCCGGCAATCCACTCGATCAGGACCGCGCTTGGTAGGTAGAACATCACCGCGATGGCATGCTCCAAGCCCAGGGCATAGAAGGCCGCCACCGGCGGGGTCAAAGCCATGATCCGGTCCGTGGTTGACCGGGCGCTGTAGGTGAGCCACACGCCAAGGCACAGGAGGGTATTGCCCAGGAGCCCGAGCAGAAAGGCATCCGCCGGACCGATGGCGTTCAGGCGCGCCGCATCCGCGAGAAGAGCCGCGCCGACAGCCCCTTCAAGCTCATTATGCTGACCAGCCAGAATGAGCAGCGTGGCGGTGGAAAGGGCGCCGATCAGGTTCCCGACAAAGACGATCGCCCAGGCCTGAAGCAGCCGCACCGTCCGCAATCCCCCATGGGCCCAGGCCATCACCATGAGATTGTTCGTGGTGAACAGTTCCGCACCCCCAACAATGGCGAGAACATAGGCGAGCGAAAAGGCAAGCCCGCCCGCCAGCTTGGTCAATCCGGCAGGCGCCTCACCACCGCCACCAGCCATGACCGTCGCGGCGAAGGTGGCTCCGAACGCCACGAAGGCGCCCGCGAGAATGCCCAGGGCCAGAAGCCGCAACCCGTCCTGTTCAGCTTTTTCCTTGCCAGTGCGCTCGGCAAGTTTGGCCATGTCCTTAGGCAGAATGCCATCCACCAGACCGGACGTGGGCGGCGGGGCTAACCCGGATCCGTCTGGGTTGGATGGAGCGGCGGGGCGGGTCGGAGCATCGGGCGACGGTTCAGGCACAGTCATGGGTATACGGATTGCAATGGATGAGAGAACCGGTCTCGGAGAGGTCCAGTGGCGGACCCATCTCCGATCGATGTCAGTTTAATGGGGAATGTCGCTCAATACGAGCGTTTATGGAGCAATTTGGCAGCGCAGCGTCGTCGAGCCCGGCAAAGCCCGAAAATCATGCGCGCCCCAGCCAAGAGCGGCGGGCGCAAAATCGCTATCACCTTTAAACAGGGTGGCCGCCGCTCTAGTTTTTTCGCTCACGGCGCGAGGCGCCTCCGCGAGGGCGGCGCAGTGGCGCCGGACCGCAGTCGCGGCCTTGAGCATGATGCGGATTAAACGCCTCATGCTCTAGCCACAAAAAAAGAGGCCGCAACGCATGCGGCCTCCCCAGTCTGACCTGTGCCGTTCAAGAGATGCCATCGGCACAAGGCATTCAACGGGTGCTCATTCAGAGCCAATCCCGGTGTCTTCCCTGGGCGTGCCGGGGATATCCCCTTCATTGGCCCGGCGTATGACATAGGCCTTGATCTGGGCCACGTCTTCCTTGGTCAGCCAACGAGCGAAGGACGCCATGCCGTTCCCGGAGAGAATGCCCTCCAGAACAATGTCCTCATAAAGATCGAAGGTGGCCTTGGTGGAATGGCGCAGATCCGGGATCACCCCGCCGCCCACGGCACCGAAGCCGTGGCAGACCGCGCAGTAGTCGTGGAACAGAACCGCGCCCTGCTCAACGTCCTCATCCGAGCCGGTGTCCGCAGGCGGCGCCGGCAGCTCCGCCGCAGGCAGCATGGCGGGGAGCGTGCCGTCCCCACCCAGGCGGAAGGTCAGCACACGACCCACATGGGTCACTTCCGCGGCAGCCGAGGCCCGGCCATAGGCCAGCGCCCCCACGCCGCCCCAGCCCACGGCCACGGTCAGATACTGCTCTCCGTCCACGGTATAGGTGACCGGCGGCGCAATCACGCCGGTCTGGGCCGGTGCAGTCCAAAGCACTTCACCGTCCGTTGCCCGGAAAGCCCGCATCAGACCATCGCCGCCACCCTGGAACACCAGATTGCCCGCCGTGGCCAGAATGCCGCCGTTCCAGTGGCCCCAGTGTTCATGGCTCCAGGCCGGTCCGCCCTTGACCGGATCCCAGGCCAGAAGGCGGCCCTTCAGAAGTTCCGGCGGCGCGTCCAGGGGCTGTTGCTGAATAAGAGTGCCCGTGTTCCACCAGCCGTCCCGGTGCTTATAATCCAGATTGGGCTCGAACACCGCAGGCACTTCCAGCACCGGAATGTAGACATAGCCCGTGTCCGGAGAATAGGCCATGGGATGCCAGTTGTGCCCGCCGGCGGGGCCCGGGAAAACCACCTGGGGGCTTTCCGCATAGACACCGGCACCGGTCTCGATGGGCCGCCCGGTCATCAGATCCACATGGCTGGCCCAATTGGCCGCCACATATTTGTCCGCACTCAGAAGCTCGCCCGTGGCCCGGTCCAGAACGTAGAAGAAACCGTTCTTGGGGGCCTGCATGATTACCTCGCGGGTCTCCCCATGCAGTTCGATATCAGCCAGGATCATGTGCTGGGTGGCGGTGTAGTCCCAATTGTCCGCAGGCGTTGTCTGATAGTGCCAGACGAGTTTGCCCGTCTCCGGCTTCACCGCAAGGATCGAGGACAAGTAGAGATTGTCTCCTCCCGCCGGGGAGCGCACATGGCGGGCCCAGGGGGAGCCGTTGCCCACCCCCACATAGAGAAGATCCAGATCCGGATCATAGGCAAAGGAGTCCCAGACGGTGCCGCCCCCGCCGGACACGGGCCAGACCCCTTCCGGGTCCCAGGTCGTCACCGCCTCTTCCAGTTCCGGATGCTCAAAGGGGCCTTCGGGGCTGCCGGGCACCGTATAGAAGCGCCAGGCCATTTCGCCGGTGTTGACGTCGTAGGCGGAGAAATATCCCCGCACACCCAGTTCCGCACCGCCATTACCGATAAAGACCTTGCCATTCACCACCCGTGGCGCACCGGTGATGGTGTAGGGCTTTTCCAGATCGACGGTGAGGGTCTCCCAGACCACCTCGCCGCTGCCCGCGTCGAGGGCCACCAGGCGGCCGTCGATGGTTCCCACAAAGACCTTGCCTTCATAGACCGCCACACCCCGGTTCACCACGTCACAGCAGGCATACTGGCCCCGGGCCTTGTCCACCTCCGGATCGTGATACCAAAGCTCCTCGCCCGTGCGCGCATCGAAGGCCCAGACCACGGACCAGGGGCCGGAGACGAACATGACCCCGTCCACCACAATGGGGCTGGCCTCAACACCGCGCTGGGTGGCCAGATCGGCGTACCAGGCCAGACCCAGGTCACCTACATTTTCTGCCGTAATCTGATCGAGGGGTGAGTAACGCTGTTCGGAATAGGTCCGTCCGTGGGCAAGCCAGTTGCCCGGTTCCTGATCCGCGGCGGTGATCCGCGCGGTATTGATGTCTTTTGTTGCTTCACGGATCGTGTCCGCGTCACTGGCGGCGGCGCCACCCCCGGCTGCAATCCAGGCGGCGCACAGGGCGCCGATGGCAGGACCGAGCTTGCGGGTCAATCCACGCCGGCGTTCGTGCGTATGCATGTTTCCTCCCTCCGGCCGTTTCCATGGCCGTTTCGTTGATCAGTCACGCCAGTCTGGAGCCATTCCCATCCCTTTTCCAGTGCGGCGGCAGCCTGCCCGTGGAGCCGCAGCCCACACCCACCGTCTATGAGCAAATGTTCGCAATGGCCCCCGCTATAGGGGTGCTACGCTGCCCGTGCGGGCCGGTCCTGAAAGTGGCGAACGGAGGATTGTCCGGTCTGCGTTTCACGTGATCGGCGTTTCACTTTAAAGGTGTACTGACCATGAAACTGTTTCAGACGATACCGGCCCTTTTCGGCGCGGCATTTGCGGGCCTTGCCGCAGTCAGCCTGCCTCTCCAGGCCGCGAACATCACGGCCGAGGAACTGACCACGGACTGGAGCCTGGAAGAGAAGGCAGAGACGGCGGAAGCGACCCAAAGGCCGCCGGCCTACTGGTTGACCTGCCAGGGGGGCGCGACCAACCGGATCGCCGTCGCCCATGATGTAGACACCCAAGGCATTCCCGGTGCCACGGCCATGTATGTCTATTTCCGCCCGGCCGCCACGGCGGGTAATCCCGGACCCGGTGAATGCGTCTGGGGCGACCGGACCTTCCGGTCCGGCGAACCGGCGGTGTTGTGGATCAAATCCCCCCGGGTGGAATTTGCATTTCAGGTGACGGGCGACGGACGGATCCATCGGGATGCGGGCGGCCTGCGTCTGTCCGTGGAAGGGTCAACACGGTCCATGGAAGCGGCGTTGTGGAACCGTGTGGTCCAGGGCGTGATGACCGGCCAGCGTTTCGAGGTTCAGGTCTACAACTCCGGCAACCGGGTCATGGTTGTTACCAACGTCAGATAAGAACCACTGTGAGGTTCGGCCGGCGGCATTTGCGGGAGATGTCGGGCGCTGGTTCGAAACCGGCGCCCGTCTCGGCCCTGATCAGCCGGATCCCGGGCCACAATGGGCACTCAGCGCCAGCCTTTGCCCTGGGCCAGA
This sequence comes from uncultured Alphaproteobacteria bacterium, assembly GCA_964561475.1. Taxonomy (GTDB): domain Bacteria; phylum Pseudomonadota; class Alphaproteobacteria; order JAJFIK01; family JAJFIK01; genus CAYUYV01. The sequence goes on along the minus strand of CAZLPU010000060.1, from coordinate 14,812 downwards.
TACGCCTCTTCATCCGGGGTGGAGGACCGGCCCAGGATCGGATTGCGATGGGGAAACCGGCCATAGCGGTGAATGACATCCCGGTGCATCCGGGCATGACGGAGAAAATCCGTGTCGTCCTTGCCTTGAGATTTCTCCAGCGCCTCGCCCAGGGCGATGCCCCGCTCCTGATCTTCAAGGGACTCGCTGTGGGTGAAGGGCATGTAGAGGAAATGCCGTTCCACCGGAGTCAGCATCGCATCATGGGCCAGTTCAAGGGCCTCCCGGGCCACCTCCAGGGCTTTACGGTCGGTCGAGTAGGCCTCCGGTGTGCCGCGATACATGTTGCGGGGAATTTGATCGAGCAGGATCACCAGGGCCAGGGCACCCCGGGCCGTCTCGCACCAGTCGTCGAAGACCCCTTCGCCTGCACTGGCGTGGAGATCCTGGAAACGGTCGCGCACGGCCGCATCAAAGGCAGGATCGGCGGACCACCACCGTTTCGGGCCAGCCTCATCAAACCAAAAATTCAAGACAAGTTCCGGTGACTGAATCATTCGAGCCGCCCTTCGTGTGATGCCGCGCGTGGTCTCGATACCGCCCTTGTTCTTGATGCCGCCCCTCGCGTGAACGGCCTCGGAAACAGACTGCATGGATATGATCCTGATTGTAAAGCCGCATGGAATGAACGGGCAGGCATAAAACACCACCCGAGACGGGAACTGACTACTGGAAATAACCGGAACAGCCCGGCCCGCGAGACACGGGTTAAGGTTTGGAGCCATGGTGCGACGACTGCACTTCCCGGGCCAGCTGGCGACCCCAAGCGGTATTTCGCATCCGAGAAGACGATAATTCGTTAATGCCCCCCGGCAAGCGCCCCCCCCCGGAAATCGCCCTGCTCTGCGCAAGCCACCGCACTGTCAAGCGCGCCGCTTTCGGCCGATGCAGGCAGAGTCGGCTTTGGGTAATCGGCACCTACAAGAAGCTGTAAGGTTCGATATCGACTGCCAGGCGGGCTTTGCCGGGGACTTTGATTGGGGCGAGCCAGGTGCGCAGGTAGGATTGGAGGTCGATGGCCCGGGCTGCCTTGACCAGGAACCGGACCCGGTGGCGGCCCCGTAAGGTCGCGATGGGCGCGTCCGCCGGGCCGAACACGGTGATGCCGTCCGCGGGCGGACGGGCGCGGGCCACGGCCTGGGCGAGGTCGTAGACGGCCTCCCGCTCCGGGGCGCTGAGGATCAGGGCGGCCAGACGGCCAAAGGGCGGGTAACGGGCCTGACGGCGGGCGTTGAGTTCCGCCTCGAGGAAAGCGTCCCGGTCGCCGCTGACCAGGGCCTGCATGACCGGGTGCTCGGGCATATGGGTCTGGAGGAGGACATGGCCCGGGGTCTCGGCGCGGCCTGCCCGGCCCGCAACCTGATGGAGAAGCTGGTAGGTGCGTTCCGCCGCCCGCAGGTCACCGCCCCCAAGCCCAAGATCCGCATCCACCACACCGACCAGGGTCAGGTTCGGAAAATTATGCCCTTTGGCCACCATCTGGGTCCCGATGAGAATGTCGATCTCCCGGGCCGCCATGGCCTCGATCAGGGTCTGAGCCTGGCCTGCCGAAGTCACCGCATCGCTGGACATGAGCGCAATCCGGGCCGTGGGAAACCGTGCGGCGGTTTCTTCCATCAGCCGCTCCACACCGGGGCCGCAGGAGGCGAGCGTGTCTTCTTCATGGCAGGCAGGGCAGGCCTTTGGTCGGGGCATGGAAAAACCCGTCAGATGGCAGACGAGCCGGCCCAGATAGCGATGCTCCACCAGCCAGGAATCCGTATCCGGAGCAGTCATCCGGTGACCGCAGGCCCGGCAGATCACCAGGGGCGCATAGCCCCGCCGGTTCAGGAACAAGAGTGACTGCTCCCCCCGGGCCAGGGTCCGCGCCATAGCCTCGGTCAACACCGGAGAGAGCCATTCGCTCCGGGTGGCCGGTGGGTTGCTGCGCAGGTCGAGCGCCTCCACCGTGGGCAGGCTTGCGCCCCCGGCCCGGCCGGGCAATACAAGACGCTGATACCGTCCGGACAGGGCATTGTTGAGACTTTCCAGGGACGGGGTGGCCGACGCCAGCACAATCGGCGCGTCCGCAAGACGGGCCCGCACCACCGCCATGTCCCGGCCCTGATAGATCACACCTTCTTCCTGCTTGAAGGCGGCCTCGTGCTCCTCGTCCACTACAATGAGCGACAGGTCCTGAAAGGGGAGGAACAGGGCCGAGCGGGCGCCGACCACCACCCGTGCCTCGCCGGAGGCCACCGCGCGCCAGACCCGGCGGCGTTCTTTCTGTCCGAGGTCGGAATGCCATTGGGCGGGACGGCAGCCGAACCGGGCGGCAAACCGGTCGAGAAACTGAACCGTCAGAGCGATTTCCGGAAGCAGGATCAACACCTGACCCTCCCCGCGCAAGGCTTGCGCCACCGCCTCGAAATAGACCTCCGTCTTGCCCGAACCGGTGACCCCGTCCAGCAGGATCGGTTCGAAACCCCGCGCTGCCACCGCCCGGCGCAGGGCCGCCGCCGCCGTCTCCTGATCCGGCGACAGGACCCGGCCAGGACCATCCGCCGTGGGCTGAGGAAAAGGCGCATCTTCCGGCGCCTCCACGGTCTTGAGGGCGCCCGCCTCCACCAGCCCCTTCACCACCGAAGGCCCGACCCCCGCCTCCCGGGCCAGATCCCCGGCGGTGCGGGGGTCCCCGTCCCCGGCAACATCCAGAACCGCCCGCCGGGCCGGGGTCATCCGGGCAGGCTCACCATTCCCAGGCACCAGAAGGGAGCGGGTCCGGGGCGGCTCAAGGGCAGAAGGTGAACGAAGCGCCAGGGCCAGCACCGCACCGGGGGCCGCCATGGTGTAGGCCGCCACCCAGTCGACGAAATCGCACAGCATCTCCGGCAGGGGCGGCGCCTCAAGGACCTCTTCCAGGGTCTTGAGCCGGTCCGCGTCCAGCTCGTCTGATCCCTTCCCCCAGACCACGCCCCGCACGCTGCGCGGCCCGAGGGGCACCACAACGTGGGTGCCCCGGTCCGGTGCCGCCTCCCCCGGGGGCATGGCATAATCATAGGGACCCGCCAAAGGCAGGGGGATCAGGACCTTGATCCGGACCGGCGCGGTTTCTTGAAACAACGAGGTTTGGGAATCGGGGCGAGTCACGGATTCAATAAGCATTGCCGGTTTGCGGGGGTGCCCCTGCCCTGCCTCAGGCATGAACACGGGGCTTGGATCTCCACGATATGCTATGGCTCCTCCCCGTACCATGGGCCCTGGCTTCCGGGAACCCAAACCCCAAAGGCAATCCCCACAGGCCACGCCTTGTGCCAAAACCGCTGCGAAGGACCAGCCTCATGAAGATTTTCCTCGATACGGCGGACATCGCCGAAATCCGCGAGTTTCTGGATACGGGTCTCGTGGACGGGGTGACCACGAACCCCTCCCTGATCGCCAAGTCCGGGCGCAAGATTGCCGAGGTGATCGCTGAAATCTGCGCGCAGGTGCCAGGCCCCATCAGCGCCGAGGTGACCGCCACGGACACCGCCGGGATGCTGGCAGAGGGCCGGTTCCTGGCCGGGATCGCCAGCAATGTGGTCGTGAAACTGCCCTTGACCTGGGACGGATTGCGCGCGTGCCGCGCCCTCAGCACCGAGAATATCCGCACCAACGTCACCTTGTGCTTTTCGGCCAATCAGGCCCTGCTCGCGGCCAAGGCGGGCGCCACGTTCATCTCCCCCTTCATCGGTCGGATCGATGACATGGGTGTCGACGGCCTGGAACTGATTTCCGACATCCGCCAGATCTACGACCAGTACGATGCTCTGAGCACGGAAATCCTGGCCGCCTCCGTGCGCCACCCCATGCATGTGCGGGAGGTCGCCCGTCTGGGAGCGGACGTGGTAACACTGCCGCCGAAAGTGCTCAAATCCCTGGCTCTTCATCCCCTGACGGACAAGGGGCTCGCTGCCTTCCTGGAAGACTGGAAGAAGACCGGGCAGTCCATCCTGGATGGGGGCGCGAAGGCCACCCAGGCCCCCGGTATCTGAGGCCGTCTTGACTCTGAACAAGGCCGCGGCAGGGATGAGCGCCGATGAGGCCCTGGCGGACTGGCTGGCCTATCTGGAGGCGGAGCGCCGGGCCAGCCCCCACACGCTCAAGGCCTATTCCCGGGACCTGGAACGCTTCCTGGCCTTCCAGACCCTGCATTTGGGAAACCCGCCCGCCCTGGAGCACCTGGACACCCTGCGCCCGGCGGATGTCCGCGCCTTTGTCGCCCAGTTGCGCCGGGACGGGCTGGCGCCCCGCAGCAGGGCCAGAATGCTGTCCTCCGTGCGCAGCTTTTTCCGGTATCTGAACCGCCGCTATGACCTGAACAGTGCGCCGGTGCGGGTGATCCAGGGGCCCCGTCTGCCCCGCACCCTGCCCCGTCCCGTTACCCCTGCCGCGGCCCGGGCCATGGTCGACGAAGCGGCGGAAGAAGGGCGCAAACCCTGGATCCAGGCCCGGGACAGTGCGGTCATCACCCTGCTTTATGGCTGTGGTGTGCGGATCTCCGAAGGGCTGGACCTCAACAGGGGTCTGGCCCCCGAAGGAACCGAAGAGACCCATCCGGAACAATGGGCGTCATGGGACGTGATCAGGGTCAAGGGCAAGGGCCGGAGGGAACGGGTGATCCCGCTCCTGGCCCCGGTGAAAGCGGCCCTGAGCCGGTACCTGGCTCAGGTGCCTCATACCCTGACAAGGGACGGACCGCTCTTTGTCGGGGCGAGGGGTGCGAGGCTTGATCCGCGCACGGTTCAACGGCTCACCGCGCGCCTGCGCATCCGGCTGGGGCTGCCGGACACGGTGACACCCCATGCCCTGCGCCATGCATTTGCCACCCATCTGCTGAGCGCCGGGGCGGATCTGCGCTCGATCCAGGATCTTCTGGGCCATGCCAATCTGAGCGCCACCCAGATCTACACCGAGGTGGACCTGGACGCTCTTTACGCGGTCTACGAGAAGGCTCATCCGACCATGGACGACCGGTCCGAGCGTTGAACCGGGACGGGCCGTATTGGCCCGAGGCAGTATTGGCCCAAGGCAGTATTGGCCCTGGGAAGCCGACGCCGGTACACTTTTGTCATCAAAGCCCATGGTGCCGGAGACGCAGGCGTTTGCGCCACGGTCCCGCGCCATACATCAAGAGGCAGGTCATGTCAGAGGAAATCGAAATTGAGCGCCTGACGCCCCAGGATGCGGCGCGGGCGGCCCGGCTGATTGCCGCGGCCTTTCATGATGATCCGGTGATGGTCTGGGCGTTGAACGGCGCCAGAGGGATAGAACCCATACAGACGGTCCTGGCACGGGCGGTCTATCTGCGCCACGGCTTTGGTTATCAGACCCGGGACGATGCGGCGGGCACCCTTTGGCTGCCCCCCTCCCCCAAGACGGGACTTAACCCCATGGACGAGTACAGTCTGCTCTTCCAGCTTCTGCGATATGGCGGCTTGAAGGGCTTGAAACGGGCCACGGCCATGGGTTCGGCTCTGGCCAGGAACAAGCCGAAGACGCCCCACTATTATCTGTACACGATCTCAGTCCATCCCCGCAGCCAGGGTAAAGGGCTTGGGCGGCGCATTCTGGCCCACACCCTGGAACAGATCGACCGGGAGCGTGCCCCGGCCTATCTGGAAAACTCCAAGGCGGAGAACACGCCCTTCTACCGCGCCATGGGCTTCGAGCTTATGGGCGAAGTGGTCATGACCCCTGGGTGCCCGCCCATGTGGCCCATGTGGCGGACCGGAGAGAGCGGGCTGGCGCCGAACTAGCTCCGCACCCGGACACCCTTACCGGCTGCGGGCCGGATAGGGCTGATTGGCCATGCGGGATTTGGCCTGGTCATATTCCGCCACCAGACGGTCGACGATCTCCTGGGTCGAGGGCACATCGGAAATCGTGCCCACCCCCTGGCCCGCACCCCAGATATCCTTCCAGACACGGGCCTCCGTGTTCCCGCCGGAGCCGAAATTCATGGCGCTGGGGTCGGATTCAGGCAGATCGTTGGGATCGAGACCGGCGGCGGAAACCGACTTGGACAGATAATTCCCGTGCACGCCGGAAAACAGATTGGAATACACCACGTCATTGGCGGTGGAATCCACGATCATGTCCTTGTAGCGGGGATCTGCGTTGGCCTCTTTCGTGGCGATGAACCGTGTTCCCATATAGGCAAAATCCGCGCCGATCGCTTCCGCCGCGAGCACGGATCCGCCGGAGGAAATGGAGCCGGACAGGGCGATGGGACCATCAAACCACTGACGAATTTCCGGCACCAGGGCAAAGGGAGACAGGGTGCCCGCATGGCCACCGGCGCCGGCGCACACGGCGATGATACCGTCCGCCCCCTCATCAATCGCCTTTCTGGCATGCCGGATATTGATCACGTCATGCATGATGATGCCGCCATAGCTGTGGATGCTGTCCACCACCATTTTCGGGGCACGCAATGAGGTGATGACCAGAGGCACTTCATGCTTCACGCACATGGCCACGTCATGCTCAAGCCGGTCATTGGACTTGTGGCAGATCTGGTTCACGGCAAAGGGCGCGACCACCGCATCGGGGTGATCGCGCTTGTAGATCGCCAGTTCCGTCTTGATCCGGATGATCCACTCTTCCAGAAGTTCCTTGGGCCGGGCATTGAGCGCCGGAAAGGACCCCACAATCCCCGCCTTGCACTGGGCAATCACCAGCTCAGGGCCGGAGACGATAAAGAGCGGTGAACCGATCACCGGAATACGAAGATTGCCCTTGAACATATCAGGCATGGCCATGATCAGGGTCCCCCCAAAACGGAACTGTTGCTGCCATCAAAAGCCGGCCAGGGCCGCGTACCGGTCCCGGTGGAACTTGCTGCCGCCCAGAAGATACTCCGCCACCGCCGAGCGCTTCAGGAAGAAGCCGATGTCGTGGGCATCCGTCATGCCGATGCCGCCATGCATCTGGATCGCCTCCCGAGCCACCAGATGGAGCACATCATTGGCCCGGGCCTTGGCAAGGCTTGCGAGCAAAGGCACCTGGGCCGGGTTTTCATCCACTGCGCTGGCGGATTCCATCACCACGGAACGCAGAAGCTCCAGTTCCGAGAACATCATGGCCGCCCGGTGCTGAAGAGCCTGGAACTGACCGATGGTCTGGCCGAACTGGGTGCGCTGCTTGAGATAATCGAGGGTGATGTCGAAGGCATTCTGGGCCGAGCCCAGCATTTCCGACGCAAGCGCAATCCTGCCCTTGTCCAGAGCCTTTTCGAGAATGGCAAAGCCGCCATCCACGGACCCCAGAACCGCATCAGCGCCGACGGTGACCGACTCGAACACCACTTCCGCCGCGTTGCGGTGGTCGATCATGGTGGAGCGGCCCATGCGCAGACCCTGGGCGGCCTTGTCCACCAGGAACAGGGTGATGCCGTAGCGCTCTCCCTTTTGGCCGGATGTCCGTGCAGCAACGATCAGCTTGTGGGCGGTCCAGGCATCCACCACCATGGTCTTGGTGCCGGACAGGCTGTAGCCGCCGGCCACGGGCGTGGCCCGGGTTTCCACCAGCGCCGGATTGTGGTGCGGACCTTCGTCATTGGCCAGGGCCAGAAGGCATTCACCGGCGGCGATCTTGGGCAGAAGATCCGCCTTTTGATCATCCGTACCGCCTTCCATCACCGCCGTGGCGCCAAGCACCACCGTGGAGATCAGGGGCGAGTGGGTCAGCGTCTTGCCCAGCTCCTCCAGGATCAGACACAGACCCTGGAAGTCGAACCCATAGCCGCCATAGGCCTCCGGGATCGGCAGACCGGCCCAGCCCATCTGCACCATTTCCGACCACAGTTTCGGGTCGAAGCCCGCCTCTTCGCCGCGATCCCGCAAGGCGCGGAACGCGGACAGGGGCGACCGCCCTTCGACAAAATTCCGGGCACTGTCCAGGAGAAGGCCCTGTTCTTCCGTGAGCACCATACCCATGGCAACCCCCTCCCCTTACTGGTGATCGAGCAGGCCAAGGACCCGCTTCGAAATGACGTTGAGATTGACTTCAGTGGTGCCGCCTTCGATGGAATTGGCGCGGGAACGCAGCCAATCCCGGGGCGCACGCAGTTCCCGGTCGGCGTAGATGTCCCCATCCCATGCGAGCGCCGGTGCACCCATGATTTCCATGAGCATGTCGAGGCGCTTCTTGTTCAGCTCCGCCCCGCAATATTTGAAGATCGAGGACGCGGCGCCCGGACCCATGCCCGCCTTGGACTGTTCAGTCGATCGCTTGATGGTGAGCTGAAAGGCGTGAGCATCCATGTGGTGGCCTGCCACCATGTCCCGCATCACCGGATCGGCCACACGGCCATCGGTTTCGCCCAGATACTGTTTGGCGGCCTCGTAAAGGGGCATGCTGGCCGCGCCGCCGAACCCGCCCGACGAGATGTTCACCCGCTCATATTGGAGCAGCCGCTTGGCGATTTCCCAGCCGCCGTTGCGCCGGCCCACCAGATTGCGCTGGGGCACCCGCACATTGTCGAAAAAGGTTTCGCAGAAAGGCGACGAGCCGCTGATCAGCTTGATCGGCCGGGTGGTCACCCCCGGGGTGGTCATGTCGAAAAGTACGAAGGAGATGCCGTCATGCTTGACGGTCGTATCCGTGCGCACAAGGCAGAAAATCCAGTCGCACTGGTCCGCGTAGGACGTCCAGACCTTCTGTCCGTTGATCACCAGTTCATCACCGTCATCGACGGCCCGTGTCTGAAGACCGGCGAGGTCGGAGCCGGCGCCCGGTTCTGAATAGCCCTGGCACCAGCGGATTTCGCCGCGTACGATTTTCGGGATGTGCTCGCGCTTCTGGTCCTCATTGGCATATTCCAGAAGCACGGGTCCGAGCATCCACAAACCGAAGCTCAGCAGGGGCACCCGGGCGTTGATCCGGCGCATTTCCTGGCTGAGGATCTTGGCTTCGTCCTTGTCGAGGCCGCCGCCTCCATACTCTTTCGGCCAGGTCGGCGCGGTCCAGCCCTTGGCACCCATCCGGTCCAGCCAGATCTTGCTTTCCGGGTTTTTGTAAACGGCGCGGCGCCCGCCCCATACGGACTCATCGTCCGGCATGGGGGTGCGCATGGACGGGGGGCAGTTGGCCTCAAGCCACGCCCGCGTTTCGGCCCGGAACGCTTCCAGGGCCGGTGATTCGGCAATTGATTGCTCAGACATTTCCCACGTCTCCGTCGCGGGTCCGCAGATGGGACCCCTCCCTAGATCTAAGGCGTGACCCGTATTGCGGCGGACAATGGCGCCCGGGTCAAGCCCTCAGACCTGCGGCAGAGCAGTCCTGTCAGCCTTCCTGGGCCGTGGGAACAAGGGTTAGGACGGGAGCGTTCGCCTCTGCCGGGTCGCCGGCGGGCTTTTGGTTAGCAGAAGTATCCAATCGCTCGTCCAGAGCTTTCAGAAATCTTTGAACATCCCGCTTATGAGAAAGACGGATCTGGTGGAGATCATCCTCGGTCCGGGCAAGAAGGGCCTCGATTTTGGGCCGGCCCACTTTCGGGAAGCGCCAGATGAACTTGAGGAAGGGCCAGTCGAACCGCTCCGGGCAGTTGGGGGCCATGTCCCGGCGGGTCCGGCCGAAGCTTTTGAGCGTGCGCAGGAGAACCCGGCCCAGGCAGAGCCAATTCGGCATGTCGAGAAAGATGATGGTCTCCGCCTCTTTCAGCCGCTCTTCATAGGTGGATGAGTTGTTGCCGTCGAACACCCAGGCCGGTCCGCCAGCGGCTTCCGCCACCATTTTCTTGCATTCGGACATGGGCCGCATGGTCCAGCCCGGCTCCCAATAGATCTGGTCGATATGCACCACAGGGACCCTCAGCCGTGCGCCGAGCTCCCGCGCAAAGGTGGATTTGCCGCTGCCCGCCGAGCCTACGACCATGATGCGCCCGCCGATCGCGCCCCGGGCGATCCGGTCCATGTCGATCACCTGATTCTCATTGGCCGGAGCACCGGTCCGCGAGGCAAGCATGGCCTGTTGACCACCGGACGGACGGGGCCGTACCGGTGTTTCCAGAAATCCGGTATCCACACGGCCCCGCTTGATCAGTCCCCGTTTCACCACGGACGGATCCATCTGCCCCCGGGAAGCCCGTTGGGAATGGGCTGAGCGAATGCTCACGGGGCGGAATTTAGCGGAAGTCTCGGCGCAATCCAGATCGGCCACGGGCGGTCCCTCCTACATTTGCATGGTCCAGCCATCGACACCCATGGCTGCCTGACGCACGGCTTCCGTGAGGGTCGGATGGGGGTGGCAGGTCCGGGCGATGTCCTCGGCGGAGGCCCCGAACTCCATGGCAAGCGCGGCTTCCGAGATCAGTTCACCCACATTGGGTCCGATCATATGGACGCCGAGCACCTTGTCCGTCTCGGCGTCTGCCAGCACCTTGACGAAGCCATCGGTCAGATCATTGGTCTTGGCCCTGGAGTTGGCCATGAAGGGGAATTTGCCGGTCTTGTAGGCAATCCCCTCTTCCTTGAGCTGATCTTCCGTTTTGCCCACGCTGGCCACTTCCGGAGAGGTGTACACCACGGCGGGTATGACATCGTAATTCACATGGCCCGCCTTGCCAGCAATAATTTCAGCCACGGCCACGGCCTCGTCCTCGGCCTTGTGGGCCAGCATCGGCCCGTCGGTCACGTCTCCGATGGCAAAGACACCCGGCGCGGCAGTCCGGTAGTGGCCGTCCGTGGGCACCCGGCCTTTGGGGTCAAGCTCGATGCCGACGGTCTCAAGGCCCAGCCCTTCCGTGTAGGGCCGCCTGCCGATGGCGACGAGAACCACATCGCATTCGATCACTTCCGTGTCACCACCCGAGGCGGGCTCGACGGAAACCTTCAGGGTGTCGCCGCTCTTGTCCACGCCGGTCACCTTGGTGCCGAGCTTGAAGGCCATGCCCTGCTTGCCGAGGATCCGCTGGAACTGCTTGGCCACTTCCGTGTCGAGCCCCGGGGTGATCCGGTCGAGAAACTCGACCACGGTCACTTCGGACCCAAGGCGGCGCCAAACGGACCCAAGCTCCAGACCGATGTAACCGCCGCCGACGACGATCAACCGTTTGGGCACGGCGGAAAGGGCAATGCCGCCATCGGAGGAAACGACTCGCTCCTCGTCAATTTCCACATTGGGCAGACCGATGATCTCGGAGCCGGTGGCAATAACGATGTTCCGGGCTTCCAGAGTCTGTTCGCCGCCATCGCTCAATGCGACACCAACCTTGCCCTGCCCGGTGACCCGGCCATGGCCGAACACATGGTCGATCTTGTTCTTCTTGAACAGGAACTCCACGCCCTTGGTGAGCTGATCCACCGCCCGGTCCTTGAAGGAGAGCATTTTAGGCAGGTCCAGTTCAACACCGTTGGCGTTGATGCCCATATCCTTGAAATGATGGCCGAGCTGCTCGAAATGCTCCGAGGCATGAAGAAGGGCCTTGGAGGGAATGCATCCCACATTCAGGCAGGTGCCGCCCAGGGTGCCGGTGGCCCGGCGCTCGATCACTGCCACGCTCATGCCCAGTTGGGCCGCGCGGATCGCACAGTTATAGCCGCCCGGGCCCGCGCCGATCACGACGAGATCATAGGACTGAGCCATTTCGCGTATCCTCCTGGCAGAGCGCCCTGCCCTGCTTTCCCGCACAATTATTGGCGCACGGATTGAATAGACTGACAGTTATCAGAGGCCCAGGATGAACCGCTGGGGATCCTCAATGGTTTCCTTGACCCGCACCAGGAAGGTCACTGCTTCCTTGCCGTCCACAAGGCGATGGTCATAGGACATCGCCAGATACATCATGGGGCGGATCTCGATCTGCCCGTTGATGACCACGGGCCGTTGCTCGATCTTGTGCATGCCCAGGATCCCGGCCTGGGGCGCATTGAGGATCGGCGTGGACATCAGGGAGCCGTAAACACCGCCGTTGGAAATGGTAAAGGTCCCACCCTGAAGATCCTCCAGGGACAGATTGCCGTCTCGGGCCTTGCGGCCATAGTCGTTGATCTCTTTCTCGATCTCCGCGTAGGACTTGACGTCCGCATCCCGCAGAACCGGCACCACCAGACCCCGGTCCGTGCCCACGGCAACGCCGATGTCGTAATAGTGCTTGTAGATGAAATCGGTGCCGTCGATCTCTGCATTCACCGCAGGCAGTTCCTGGAGCGCGCGGACACAGGCCTTGACGAAGAAGGACATGAACCCGAGGCGCACACCGTGACGCTTCTCGAACTGTTCCTTGTACTGAGACCGGATTTCCATCACATGGCTCATATCCACCTCGTTGAAGGTGGTGAGCATGGCGGCGGTGTTCTGGGCTTCTTTCAGGCGCTGGGCGATGGTCTGGCGCAGACGGGTCATCCGCACACGCTCTTCCCGGTCCGCACGGTTGCGGGGCCCCGAGGACGGGGCCGGCTGCGCGGGCGCGGCCGCAGGGCGCATCTGGAGGGCATTGAGGGCATCCCCCTTGGTGATGCGGCCATCCTTGCCCGTGCCCTGGATCTGGGACGCATCCAGACGGTTTTCTTCCACCACCCGGCGGGCGGCGGGCATCATTGCGCCACCCCCGCTCGAACTGGCGCCCGAACTGGCGCTCGACCCACCAGCGGACGGGCTGGACGCCTGCCCCTGGGATTGGGCGGCCCCCTGGGATTGGGCGGCCCCTCCGGATTCGGCAGCAGCAGGCTGGGAAGCTGGCTCTGCAGCGGGCTCGGCGGATTTCGCCGATTTGGCCGGAGCGCCTTCCCCTGCGCCGATGGTGCCCAGCAGGGCATCGAGTTCCACCGTGTCGCCCTCATTGGCGATGATTTCGAGCAAGGTTCCACCGGCCGGAGCATTGACCTCCAGGGTCACTTTGTCCGTTTCCAGCTCAAGCAGGGGCTCGTCGGCGGAGATGGCGTCACCCGGCTGCTTGAACCACTGGGCGACCGTTGCTTCGGTCACGGATTCGCCCAGGGAGGGCACACGGATTTCGGTCGTCATCGTCTTGTCCTCGTTTTGCGCGGCACCCTTGCCCGCGCTGGATCACGGTGTCCCGGTCCGGGGTGCCAGCACCCCGGCATGATGCATACGGATGGCTGATCAGCCGCCGAGCGCGTCCTCCAGGAAGGCTTCCAGTTCGGCCTTGTGCTTGCTCATCAGGCCCGTGGCCGTGGCCGCGGTGGCATTGCGCCCGGCATAGCGGGGCCGGGCATAGGCGCTGCCCGCCTGGGCCAGAACCCATTCGATATTGTGTTCAATGAACGTCCAGGCGCCCATGTTCCGGGGCTCTTCCTGGCACCAGACCACTTCCGCCTGGGGGAACCGCTGAAGCTCGTTCAACAGGCTCTTGGTCGGGAAGGGATAAAGCTGTTCGATACGCAGGAGTTGAATGTCATCAATGCCCCGGGCAAGACGATCCTCATACAGATCGTAGTAGACCTTGCCCGTGCAGAGTACCACCCGGCGGATTTCATTGTCCGGCTTCAGGGTGATTTCCTCGTTATCCGGCATCTCCGCATCATCCCACAGAACCCGGTGGAACGACGTGCCGGGACCCATGTCATCCAGGGTGGAGACGCAGCGCTTGTTGCGCAGCAGGGACTTCGGCGTCATCAGGATCAGGGGCTTGCGGAAATTCCGGTGAATCTGCCGGCGCAAAGCGTGGAAATAGTTCGCGGGCGTGGAGCAGTTGGCCACCTGAAGATTGTCTTCCGCACACTGCTGAAGGAACCGCTCAAGCCGGGCCGAGGAGTGCTCCGGCCCCTGCCCTTCGTAGCCATGGGGCAGCAACATGACCAGCCCGGACATGCGCAGCCATTTGCGCTCGCCGGAGGAGATGAACTGGTCGATGATCACCTGGGCGCCATTGACGAAATCGCCGAACTGGGCCTCCCACAACACGAGGGAATTGGGCTCCGCCAGGGAGTAGCCGTACTCAAAACCCAGCACTGCCATTTCCGACAGCATGGAATCGATGACTTCGAAACTGGCCTGGCCCGACTCCAGGTTCTGGAGGGGCAGATACCGCTCTTCCGTCTCCTGGTCCACAAGGGCGGAGTGACGCTGGGAAAATGTTCCGCGCACAGAGTCCTGCCCGGACAGGCGCACGGGCACCCCTTCCAGAAGCAGGGAACCGAAAGCGAGCGCCTCACCCGTCGCCCAGTCGATCCCCTTGCCGGTCTCGATCATCTCTTCCTTGTTGGCCAGGATCCGCTTCAGGGTGCGGTGGACATTGAAGCCTTCCGGATACCGGGTCAGCTTGCGTCCAAGATACCGCAGGGTGTCCACTTCCACGGACGTAGTGCCCCGGCGATCGTCCCCTTCCGGAATACCAAGGCCGGACCAGCGTCCGTCCAGCCAGTCTGCCTTGTTGGGCCGGTAGTCGTCGGCATTCTTGAACTCCTGGTCCAGCTGGGCCTGGAACTCCTGAACGCCATCATCCACATCCTGACGGTTGACCACTTCATCATCTACCAGACGATCCGCATAGATCCGCAGGGTGGTGGGGTGGGACCGGATCTTCTTGAACATCAGCGGCTGGGAGAAGGCTGGCACATCCCCTTCATAGTGGCCGAACCGCCGGTAACAGAACATCACGATGACCACGTCCTTGTGGAACTTCTGGCGGAATTCCGTGGCGATCTTGGCCGCGTAGACCACCGCTTCCGGATCATCCCCATTCACATGGAAGATCGGCGCCTGCACCATGAGGGCAACGTCCGAGGGATAGGGCGATGAGCGGGCATACCGGGGCGTTGTCGAGAACCCGATCTGGATGTACACGATG
>CAZLPU010000059.1:8395-31170 GCA_964561475.1 uncultured Alphaproteobacteria bacterium | reverse complement strand
TAGAGCGGCGGGCGCAAAATCACGATCACCTTCAAACAGGGTGGCCGCCGCTCTCTTTTTTTCGCTCACGGCGCGAGGCGCCTCCGCGAGGGCGGCGCAGTGGCGCCGGACCGCAGTCGCGGCCTTGAGCATGATGCGGATTAAACGCCTCATGCTCTAAATCCATGAGGCGGCTGTTCGGGTTCGCGCTCATGACAGTCGTCTGCTTCCGACGGCCTCAAGGGCTTTGGCCGCGGCCTGCTCCGTGCGCTGATAAGCGCCCAGGGCGCGGAAAACGCTGAGTCTGGTGTCCGGCTCCAGACCGTCGGCCAGACGGTAGATCTGCTCATACCACCAGCCCTGAATACCGAATGCATTGGCGATCTTGATCAGGGTCACCGGGGACTGCGGACCGAGAAAACCCGGGCCAAGGCGCAGGACTTTCTCGAACTCGGGCCCACGCTCCACGGACCCTGCCAGCATCAGACGGGGCAACTCCGTCAGAACGCAGAGGGGCCGGCCCAGGCCGATGACATCGGCGGCGCCGGAGGCCAGGGCCTCGTTCATGCCTGTCCGTGTGCGGAAGCCTCCGGTCACCATGAGAGGCATTCCGGCTACAGTCCTGATGCGGTCGGCATAGTCCAGGAAATAAGCTTCCCGTTGGCGGGTGCTTTCGCGCTGATAGGTCTCCACGACCTCTTCCACGCCATCGGAATTCATCATCCGGGGCTGTTCATAGGTGCCGCCGGAAATCTCCAGAAGGTCGATGCCGGCCTCGCCCAACCATTGCACCACTTCCAGGCATTCCTCATGGGTGAAGCCGCCCTTCTGGAAGTCCGATGAGTTGAGCTTGACGGAAATGGGAAAGTCCGCGCCCACCTCCGCCCGGCAAGCGGCGATGGTCTCCAGCAGAAGCCGGGCGCGATTGCGCAGCGTGCCGCCCCAGTCATCGGTGCGCTGATTGACCCGGGGGCTGAGAAATTCCGAGAGCAGATACCCATGGGCGGAGTGGATCTGGATGCCCGTGAAACCGGCCCGCTTGACCACCTCGGCGGCGTGCGCGAAGCGGTCCCGCACATCCTTGATTTCCCAGGCCTCCAGGGCACGGGGATCGCCGAAAGCGGACCTGGGCAGCGCAAGGCGCACGGCGGAGGGCGCCACGGGTGTGGAGGAGACCGCTTTCGGGGTCTGCCGGCCCGCATGGCAGAGCTGGACCCAGGCATGGGCGCCGTTTTCCGTCGCGGCCGCCGCATAGGCCTGGAGCGCCTCGAAGCCCTCATCCCCGGTGGCGGCCTCGATGGCCACATTACCCGCCCGCTCCAGATAGCGCCGGTCCACCTGGATATTGCCTGTGATCAGCAGGCCGGACCCGCCCTGGGCCCAGCGGCGGTAAAGGGTCAGGTGGCGCGGGGTGGCGTGGTTGCGCGGATCCGCCAGCCCCTCGGTCATGGCCGCCTTGCACAGCCGGTTGGGCAGCACGGTGCCGCAAGGAAGGGTCAGAGTGTCGGCAATGGTGGGGGCTGGCATGAGCGCACGGTCCTTCCGAGTCTGGTAAGAGGTATGATTCTGATAGGGTTGGCGCACCGGCGGATATCCCGCCTGCCTTGCCGCTTCCCCTTTGCCCTAAAGGTCCCTACTCCAAGGGCCCCGATCCGGTTTTCATCCTGTCACGAGGTCGAGTGTACCCATGGCGCGCTCCAGTGCGAAACGCAGCGAATTGTTTGATGCTCCCGAAACCGAAACCGCTTCGGCCCGGGGCAAGAAGGCCCAATACAGCGCCAAGGACATCGAGGTGCTGGAAGGGCTGGAACCGGTGCGCCGGCGCCCGGGCATGTATATCGGCGGTACCGATGAACGCGCGCTCCATCACCTGTTCGCCGAAGTGCTGGACAACTCCATGGACGAGGCGGTGGCCGGGCACGCGTCCGTTATCAAGGTGAACCTGGATGGTGAAGGGGTGTTGAGCGTCGAGGACGATGGCCGGGGCATCCCCGTCGACCCGCACCCGAAATACAAGGACAAGTCAGCCCTTGAGGTGATCCTCACCACCCTTCATGCCGGCGGCAAGTTCGGGGGCAAGGCCTATGAGACCTCCGGCGGCCTTCACGGGGTTGGGGTCTCGGTGGTCAACGCCCTCGCGGAGCGTCTGGATGTGACCGTCTGCCGGGACAAGACCCGCTACACCCAAAGCTATGAGCGGGGCCTGCCTGTCACCGAACTCACGAAGGCGGGCAAAGCCAAAAGCACCGGCACCACGGTCTCCTTTTCCCCGGACCCGGAAATCTTCGGCGCCCGGGCCGCGTTCAAACCCGCCCGGCTCTATAAGATGGCCCGGGCGAAGGCCTATCTTTATGCGGGTGTGCGCATCGAATGGTCCTGCGACCCGGATCTGGTGAAGGACGGCGACGAGATCCCGGCCCAGGACGTGCTGCATTTCCCCAATGGTCTCGCGGATTTCCTGGAAGAGGCCGGCGCGGGCAAGGAGATGGTCTGCGAAAGCCCGTTTACCGGATCCGTGGCCAAGACCGGCGGCCATGGCCGGGTGGAATGGGCCATCGCCTGGTATGCCCACACGGACGGTTTCACCCATTCCTACTGCAACACCATCCCCACCCCGGAAGGGGGCACCCATGAAGCGGGCCTGCGCCAGGCGCTGACCAAGGGTCTCAAGGCCTATGGGGAGCGGGTGAAGAACAAGCGCGCCTCGGCGATCACCCCCGAGGATGTGATGGGCTCCATCGGGGCGCTTCTTTCCGTGTTCATCCGGGAACCGGAGTTCCAGGGCCAGACCAAGGAGAAGCTGGCCAGTTCCGATGCGACCCGCCTCGTGGAAGCCGCCGTGCGGGACCATTTCGACCACTGGCTCACCAACAAGCCCCCGGAAGCCGCCCGCCTGCTGGACTGGGTGGTGGAGCGGGCGGAGGAACGCATCCGCCGGCGCCAGGAAAAAGAAGTGGGCCGCAAATCCGCCATGCGCAAACTGCGCCTGCCGGGCAAACTCGCCGATTGTGCCCTGGAGGCCGCCGAGGGCACGGAACTGTTCCTGGTCGAGGGGGATTCCGCCGGCGGTTCCGCCAAACAGGCCCGGGACCGGGCCACCCAGGCGATCCTGCCACTCCGGGGCAAGATCCTGAACGTGGCCAGTGCCGGTGCGGGCAAGATCCAGGCGAATCAGGAGCTGTCGGATCTGCTTCTGGCCATCGGCTGTGGCATGCGGGACCGGTACCGGGAAGATGATCTGCGCTATGAAAAGATCATCATCATGACCGATGCCGATGTGGACGGCGCCCACATTGCATCCCTGCTGATCACCTTCTTTTACCGGGAAATCCCCGGCCTGATTCGCGACGGCCACCTGTATCTGGCCATGCCGCCCCTTTACCGCTTGAGCCAGGGCGGCAAGACCCTCTACGCCCGGGACGATGCCCACAAGGATCAACTGCTGGCCAAGGAATTCAAGAAATCCGGCAAAGTTGATATCGGCCGCTTCAAGGGCCTGGGTGAAATGATGCCCGCCCAGTTGAAGGAAACGACCATGCGGCCGGGGCGGCGCTCTCTTCTTCGGGTGATCACCCCGGAAGAGGAGCGCCCGGAAACCGAGGGGCTCGTGGAACAATTGATGGGCCGGAAAGCGGAGCTTCGCTTTCAGTATATTCAAGAGCACGCCAAATTTGTCGAGGATCTGGACATTTAGGGGCGGCCGCCGGTCCGGAAAATTTGACAATCGCCCTATTTTCCCTATCGTCGCGGTCGGCGTTTGAGCCGGAATGAAAATTGGGCATGGGTATGGCATGGCAGTGGGGAGACAAATCCGGTCGTCCCGCGTCTAGTCGTGCGTTTTATTCGTGCAAACGGTCAGGCTGCCTTGGTCCTGAAAGGGGTCGCCAAAGGGGTTTCTAGTCGTGCGCCCTTGCGACGCTTTTGAGCGTACCGGGTCCGGGGCGGCGCCCTGAAGAGCACCTCAGGGATACGGGATCCGGGAGGATACGGGATCCGTTTTGATGCCCCCGTATCCGAAGCTCTTGGCTGAGAGGTCCCCCCCGGTTCGAGGGTTCCGGTTTCTGGCGCCCCTCTGTTTTGGCCGCCCGGTTTGGGCGACCCGTTCTGGCCGCCTGACTTTGGCCAGACAAAAGATCATCTGCCGGCAGACAACCGCAAGGCACCATCGTGATCGCCTGCGTGAGGAAGTTCAGTTCTCCATGACTTCAGATCCCCCCGACCTGAATACCCAACCGCCGGCCCCAGACCAGCGTGACCCTGCTCACGGCTCCGGCGCCGGGTCCTCCCAGACTGAGGCGAGCGAGGCTGGCCCAACCCAAGCTGGCCCAACCCAGGCCGCACCGGTCCCGGAAGATACTGGACATGCAGAGGCCACCGGTCACGACGGGCACCAGGATGGGAGCCCCCAGGAGACAGGGCAGGATCCGGCGGTTGAAGACCCATCCGCGAACAGCGGCGCGGAAGCTCCCCTCCAAGAGACGCAAGCCCAAGACGCACAATCCGTACCGGAACCGTCCGCCGCCGCCCCATCCGGCGAGGCATCGCCTGAACCGGCCGTTGAAAAATCCTCCGACCCCGCCAGCATCACCTTCGATGATCTGGGCTTGAGCGAAAAAGTGCTCCGGGCTGTCAAGGAGGCGGGATACACCTCCCCCACCCCGATCCAGGCCCAGGCCATTCCCATTGCCCTTCAGGGCCGCGATATTCTGGGCCTTGCCCAGACCGGCACGGGCAAGACCGCATCCTTCACCCTGCCGATGATCGACCTGCTGTCCAAGGGCCGGGGGCGTGCGCGCATGCCCCGCTCCTTGATCCTGGCTCCCACCCGGGAACTGGCCATGCAGGTCGCCGAAAACTTCGAGAAATACGGCAAGTACCACCGGCTGACGATGGCCCTGC
Source organism: uncultured Alphaproteobacteria bacterium (assembly GCA_964561475.1). Taxonomy (GTDB): domain Bacteria; phylum Pseudomonadota; class Alphaproteobacteria; order JAJFIK01; family JAJFIK01; genus CAYUYV01. The sequence goes on along the minus strand of CAZLPU010000059.1, from coordinate 26,292 downwards.
TGATCGGGGGCGTCTCCTTCAACGAACAGAACCAGAAGCTCGACCGGGGCGTGGATGTGCTCATCGCCACACCGGGCCGGCTGATTGACCACACGGAACGGGGTAAAGTGCTCCTGACAGGTGTGCAGGTTCTCGTGGTAGATGAAGCGGACCGGATGCTCGACATGGGCTTCATTCCGGATATCGAACGGATCGTGAAGCTGACCCCCTTCACCCGCCAGACCCTGTTGTTCTCCGCCACCATGCCCAAGGAAATCGAGGATCTGGCGGCGAAATTCCTTCAGAACCCGGAGCGGGTCGAAGTGGCCAAGCGGTCCTCCGCCGCGGAGACCGTGACCCAGGCCGTGTGTACGGTGCGTACGGAAGACAAGCGCGAAGCCCTGCGCCAGCTCATCCGCATGAGTGAGATCCAGAACGCGATCATCTTCTGCAACCGCAAGCGTGATGTGACTGTCGTCTTCCGTTCCCTGACCAAGCACGGGTTCAATGTGGCCGCCCTCCACGGCGACCTGGACCAGAGCGTGCGCATGCAGGTGCTCGACCAGTTCCGCAAGGGAAACATCCATCTTCTGGTGGCCAGCGACGTGGCGGCCCGGGGCCTGGACATCCCAGAAGTCTCCCACGTCTTCAATTTCGACGTGCCCTTCAACAGTGAAGATTATGTCCACCGGATCGGACGCACGGGCCGGGCCGGACGGTCCGGTGCCGCCTATATGATCGCGACCCGTTCAGACACGAAGTATCTCGATGCCATCACCAAGATGATCGGCAAGGATATTCCGCCACTGGAACTCGACGGGCTTTCGCCCGAGGGGGGCGAGGAAGACCAGGGCGGGCGTGGCCGCAACGCATCCCGCGACGGGGCCAAAGACGGGGCCCGGGACGGAGACAGTTCCCGCAGAGGCCGGGGCCGGGGCGGACGCAGCCGGCGCCGTGACGGTGAGTCCGGCTCCGACGGGGACGAGCGCCAGGCCAGGAGCGGCAACCGCCGGAACGATCAACGCTCAGATGATCAGCGCTCAGAGGATCAGAGGGGTTCCGGCGGCCGTCAGCGTTCCGATGACAGAAGCCGGGACGACAGAAGCCGGGACGACAGAAGCCGGGACGACAGAAGCCGGGATGACAGGGGCCGGGATGGACGCGACGATCGCTCCCGCGCCGAGCGAAGCCAACGCAATGACGACCGCTCGAACGATCGTCAGAATGACCGGTCCAGGGGCCGCCGGGGCCGTCGCCGCTATGACGATGACGATGACACGCCGGTGATCGGCCTGGGTGATCACGTGCCTGCTTTCCTTCTCCGCCCGGTGCGGGTCTCCAAATCCACGACGGAAGAGCCCGAAGACAACGGCGCGGACGATGGCAAATCCAAGGGTAACAGCGGATCCGACGATTATCCCGTCGCCCGGACCGGCTGACCCCGCCAGAACCGGTCTTCCGCATACCCCGCTTATGGGCATGCGGGGGAACCTTGGCCGCGGCGGCGCACCTCGCGCCCCCTCTCGCCATTGCTGCCTTGTCATAGGTAAACGTCATGGCCGCGTTTCGTTTCATCCATTCATCGGATTTGCATCTGGGCCGACGGTTCGGAACCCTGCCCGAGGATGCCCGGGGCCGGCTTGTGGAGGCCCGCCACGGCGCCATCGACCGGCTCGCGGACGCGGCCCGGGGGCACGGGGCCGGCCATATCCTCCTGGCCGGTGATATCTTTGACACGGAAACACCCTCTGACCGGGTCTGGCGTCAGGCGCTGGATGCCATGGCCAAGGCCAGCGGCCTGTGCTGGTGGCTGATTCCGGGCAACCATGACAGCCTGGCCGCGGAAGATCTCTGGGAACGGCTGGAAGCCCAGGCGCCGGACACGATACGCATCCTCCGCACACCGGAACCGGTCGAGATCGCCACAAATGCCTGGCTCCTCCCCGCCCCTGTCCCCAGCCGCTTTCATGGCCGTGACCTGACGGAACCCATGGCGGGACAGGCCACCCCGGAAGGCAGTCTGCGGATCGGATTGGCCCATGGGGGTGTGCAGAGTTTCGGCTCAGAGGATGATCGTTCGGAGATCATTCCTCCGGACCGAGCCGAAACGGCGGGGTTGGATTATCTGGCCCTTGGGGACTGGCACGGCATGAAGCGGATCGGGGACCGGACCTGGTATTCCGGCACCCCGGAACAGGACCGGTTCAAGCATCAGGGCCGGGGCGTCTGCCTTGCGGTCAGCCTGGAGAGCAAGGGCGCGAAACCCGTGGTCACCCCAGTGGAGACCGGGCAGTTCACCTGGGCGGAGCAGACCTTTGATCTGACCCCGGAGCAGGATGCCGCATCTGCTTTCCAGGGTATTCTGCCGCCGGAGCATGAGAACCGCAGAAACTGGCTGCTAAAAATCAAGGCCACGGGCATGGCCCGTCTGACCGAACGCATGGCCCTTCATGGGGCAGCCCAGTCGCTCGCGCCGGATTTCTGGCATTTCGAGTTCGATGACACGGACCTTGCCGTGGAATACACTCCGGACGATCTCGACGACATCGCCACGGGGGGCGCCCTGCGCATGGCCGCCGACCACTTGCACGGCGAGGCGGTCAACGAGGCCTTGGATGCAAGGGAACGCGCCGTGGCCGGAGCAGCCCTCAGGCGGCTCTTCAGCTACATGAAGGATGGCAGGCCATGAGACTGCGCGCCATCCGCCTGCGGAATGTCCGTCGGTTCACCGAGCCGGTGGCACTGACCGGTATCGGTCCCGGACTGAACGTCTTGTCCGCCCCGAACGAACAGGGCAAGTCCACCTTTTTCGATGCCCTTCACGCCCTCTTTTTCAAGGACCGGAAGTCCTGGGACAAAGAGATCCGCGGGCTTGTTCCCCATGCGGGGGGCGACCCGGAAGTGAGTGCGGACGTGGAGATCGGCGGCAAGATCTACTCCATCGAAAAGCGCTGGGCCAGGAACCGGAAAGGGGATGCACGGATCACCACCGGCGGGGACCTCTTCAAACAGGCCGATGAGGCGGAAGCCTGGCTCAAGGACGTGCTCGCGGATCCCAAGGACGGCGGCCCGGCGGGCTTGCTGTGGGTGAGCCAGGGTATGACCGGGCTCGATGACGGGGAAACAGGGCGGACTGCCCGGCGCAACCTGCTTTCCTCCGTCACCGGAGAAGTGGAAGCCATGACCGGCGGACGCCACATGGATGAGGCCCTGCGCCGATGCCGGGAGGCACTAGACCGGTACGTCACCGGAACAGGCAAGGCCAGGAAGGGCGGGCCGCTCGATGAGGCAGAACAGGCCGTCGCTGAGCTTGAAACTCTGTCTGGAGAGCTTTCTGTCAAGGTGAAATCCCTTGAAGAGCAGTTGACCCGGCGCAAAGACGCGCGGCGGGACCTTGCCGATCTTGAGGATCCGGCCCGGTCAGCCGAGCGGGAGGAGCGCCTGTCCGAAGCCCAGGCGACCCACGACGCCGCTTTGCGCCACGCAGAGGCGCTGGACCGGGCCGCCCAGGCGGAGCGGACCGCCCAGGCGGATCTGGAGCGGACGGAGGAACAACTCAAGGCCCTCGAGGCCAGGATCCGCGAGGTCCTGGAGGCGAAGGACGCCCTGGCGCACGCCCAGGTAAAAACGGTGGATGCGGAGGAGCGCAAACAGCAGACCGAGACCGCTCATGCTGGAGCCAAGGAGGAACACGAGGCGGCCCGGACCCGATGGACCACCGCCGATGGCATCCTCAAAAAGGTTGAACAGGCAAAGGCGGCCTTCCTGGCGGAAGAGCGCCGCAGGGAATTGTCCCGCTGGATCACTGAAGCGGAAAAGCTGCGTACGGATATTGAGACCGCCAAGGCCGAAGCCGGACAAGGACTGGCCCCCAAGGATCTCAACCATCTGGAGGCCCTCGACCGGGAAGTCCGTGTCCTGTCCCTGGCCCGGGATAATGAAGCGGCGGCCCTCTCGATGGCATACGCGCCCGGCCAGTCCGGCCGTGTCACCTGGAATGCTCATCCGCTCACAGAGGGAGCGCGAATTGCCATCCCAGAGGGCGCGTCCCTTGACATCGAAGGCATCGGCAGGCTGACGGTGCATCCTGGACAGGGAACCGACGATGGGGCCTTGACCAAGGCGCAAGAAGATCTCCACCAGGCCCTCACAACCCTTGGTCAGACCTCCATGGACGCGGCCCGGGCCGCTACCGACCGGCATGGTGAGGCCATCAGCCGTCAGAAGGATGCCCAGGCAAGGCTTTCAGCCATTGCCCCTGACGGGCTTGGCGCCCTACGTGCAAAACTCAGTGAGCTGCCTGATCCGGTGGAGGATGATCCGCACCTCCCGGATCTGGAAACGGCGGCAGACACAGCCCGATCGGCAAAAGAGCAATTTGAGCGGACGGCCCTGGCGCTGGAACAGGTGGGCACGGCCCTTGCGCAGCACCGGGAAACCCTGGCCGAGGCCAAGGCGACACTGGATCAGGCGCGGTTGAGGACCGAGCGGGCCCTTGCGGCCAGCGGCGAGCTTGCGCAAGCGGAGGCGCGAAAGGCCCAGCTTTCTACTGATCTTCAGGGCGCCCGCGACCGGGCCGTGGAGGCCAAGACACAAAAGGAAACTTTGGCCGAGGCCGCGCCCGATCTGGAGGCCGCAAAGGCCGCCCTCGAGCGGGCCAGGTCCGTCCGCGATAATGCGCAGACGGAGCGCCAGAGACTGCGTGAAGACCTGATCAAACTGGATGCTGAAATTCAGTTTCACGCCAATGCCGCCGTTCAGGAAGAGCACGCCGATGCGTTGGATCGCCTCGCGCAGGCACAGCGCAGGGCCGATGATCTGCGTTTCGAGGTGAGTGTGCTCACCAGACTGAGGGATGCCCTTGAGCAGGCCCGTGGCGCGGCCCGGGACCGGTATGTGGAGCCGGTCCTCCAGGAGCTTGCCCCCCTCATCCGGCTTCTATGGCCGGAGGCCGAAATCCGGTTCGATGCGGACACGGTGATGCCGGAAAAGCTGGTTCGTGCTGGTACGGATGAAGACTTCACCATTCTTTCCGGCGGGACCCAGGAACAGCTTGCCTTGCTCGTGCGTCTGGCCTTTGCCCGCATCCTGGCGAAATCGGGCCATCCCGCGCCGGTGATCCTGGATGACGCCATTGTCTATACGGATGATGTCCGCATCGAGCGGATGTTTGATGCCCTGACACGTCAGGCGCAGGATCTTCAGATCATCGTTTTCTCCTGCCGGCAGAAGGCCTTCCGTGATCTCGGCGGCCAAACCCTCAAGATCGAGCGGACCGGGGAAGGCAGCAGAACGGCACACTGAGTATGGGCGTTACTCCGCCTCTCCTCACGCCACCTGACACCCCAAGCCGCCACCGGCCAGCACAACCGCCATGACCAGAGGCCGCTATCGCGGACATGCACACCGCGATCCGGCTGGGCCGACCAGCGTCTCGCCACCTCAGGGTGTCGCACCGGAGGCGCATTTTCACTCACCCTTAATTTCATTCCGCTATGTCTTTTTCAATTGTCCGGAAAAGAAACGTCCTCCATCCATGCTTGTCTTGTCTGCGGTGCCCTTTGGCGTGTTCGCGGAACCGTGTCGCGGGAGTGATGCGTCCCTGGACTGATTGTCGGGATCGTGCCCCTCTCATGAAACGGGCAAGCGGGAGCGGCGAAGGAAGGAACGACCATGTCGCTGCTGGGATTTCAGGGTTTCGGTCAAGCTGTGCTGCTCGCTTTTCTCGCATGCACGGTACTGGCGGGAACCACGGAAAAGGCCTGCGCCGGAACCGACTTCGGGACCCGTCAGGAAGCGGAAAATCTTGCCGAAGCGTTGATCCGCATCATCGATGCACAAGGGGTACAGGCCGCCGCCAACGCCGTTTATGACCCTGAAAAGCCCTTCGTGCATTCGCCCATGGGCGTGAATCTGTTCCTCGGGTCAATGGTCATCGCGGACAACCGTGAGCCGGAAATGATCTCTGCGGATTATTCCCAGATACCGGATCTTACGGGAAAACCTGTCTGGCCACGGATTGCTTCCGCCGCAGCGGCAAAATCCGATACGGTCCTGAAATGGTACCATTACGACACACAAGAACACTATGATTTTCATTGTGCAAGCCGCAAGGCTGTGCAGGAGGACGCCATCGTGATGGTGTGCCGATAATCCGGGGTGATGAACGCGCAGACACAGGACCAGGAGGATCCAGGCAGCAGGAGCCCGGAAGGTCCGCGTTCAAACCGATCGACACCCATGACCCTCGGTCTGCGCAGTGCGCTGATCGCGTTTGTCATCGGTGCATCCGTGTTCGGACTGCTCATCGGGGTGGCGATCCGGGACCTGGATCACCAGGTCAACCAGTGGTGGGCCATCGAGCGTGTCGACGAGGCACGACAAAACCTGTTCGCCGCCGTCAGACACTATGAAGATGAGACCCATTCAGAACAGATAGGCCAGGTTGAACAGGCGTCCTCCGCCCTGGCAGCCGCCATCCAGGATCTGAGCGTCTTTCCCAAGAGCGGGGCGTTCGTCGAGACCGCTTCCCGCCTCACACAGAGCGTCCGCACGCACTTTGCCGAGGCCCGGACCCAGCATGACCGTTCCACAGAAGCCATTCGTGTTCTGAACACGGGTCTAGGCCATCTGCGCAATATCATTGGGATGCAAATGGCCGCGTCCGCGGCGGTCACGGCAGAGTCCGCCCGCACCGACGGACAGCTCGAGCGCCGGCGCAGCGAGATCGCCACACGGCTTCAGAGCCTGTTCGATCTCGTGATCGCCGTTCAAAGGGTCAATCAGCAGATCAAATCGTTTGCCCGGTTCGATACATCGAAGACGGGTCTGGCGGTCGCCCCTTCCAATTTTACAATTGATACTGAAGATCTGCCGCCGGTCTGTTCCCCGGAGCAAGTGCAGGATCCGGAAATTGTCTGTGATCCCTCCCCCACCCGGCTGCGCCAGGCCCTTGGCGCCCTCGCATCGGCCCAGGGCACCGCCCTGACCGGTGCGGCCCAGCAGGCGCTTCAGGCTGGCGATGCCTATGTAAGAACTGCCTCGCGGAAGTATGAAACCTTGCGCCAGGAATTGGAGCGCCTTGATGAGACGGCCCGGGAGGAACGTGCCACCGCCCGCAATCGCCGTGTACGGGAGATCGGTCTCGCCCGCGTCAACCGGACCCTGTTGGATGTCCAGGTTCTCGTAGACCGGCTGTCAAACCACGCGGTCCGCGATTTCTCAAAGGTCGACGGACAGATGCAGGGACGCCTTGCCCAACTGCGCACACGGGGTGTTGGCGTCATGGAGTTCTCTATTGGCGGGCCTGAGGCCAGCGGCAGGATCCGGTCCCTTGTGGAGGGCATGGAAAATCATTGGAACACGGCCCTTTCCGCGACCATGGCCGAGGAATCCAGCCTGAGACGCTTTCAGCAGGACCTGGATTTACTCGGTATCGAGATTACCAAGAAAACCCTGCGCGTGCGGGAGGCCGCCGGACGGTGGATCGACATTTTCGCCAGTTCCTCCCTGGGGATCTTGACCCTCGTATCGGCCGTGGTGTTGGGGGCCGCCGCTGCGGCCTATGTCTGGATCACCCGGCCCCTCGCCCTCATGACACAGGCCATTCTCGACCTTGCTGAAGGGGTTCCCGCTACGCCATTCCGCTCACCGGGAGGCGGCCAAGCCATCGGCAAGCTGTTCGATGCCATCGAAAGGCTGCGCCAGGCCAATTTCGAGCGGCTCAGACTGATGGAGAGCAATGCGGCCCAGAGGTCCAGGATCGAGACACAGATGCGGACTCTTGAGGCGCGGAAAAAGGAAATCGAACATCAGGCCCACCATGATGCCCTGACCGGTCTGCCCAATCGCCGGTACCTGGATGCCCACCTGCCGGAACTGGAATCCCGTGCCCATGAGCAGCAGACGGACTTCGTGCTTCTGCATATCGATCTGGACCGGTTCAAACAGATCAATGATACGATCGGCCATGCGGCAGGCGATTTCACCCTGTGCCACGCAGCCCGGGTGCTTACGGAGGAAATTGGCCCTGAGGGACTGGTGTTCAGGATCGGCGGCGATGAATTTCTCATCACGCTGGAAGATCATGACAAGGACAGTCACCGTCCGGCAGAAATTGCTGACAGAGTGGTGAGCCGGTTGAATGACCCTATCGATTTCGAGGGCCATGCCTGCCGGATCGGCGCCAGTATCGGGATTGCCCACGGCAGCACCGCCAATCTTGACTCCAGGGCTACACTGATGAATGCGGATATGGCGCTCTACCGGGCCAAAACCGAGGGGCGTAACCGGTATGTCTTTTTCTCGAAGGACATCCTGAACCAGGTGGTGAAGACCAAGGAATTGTCCGACCAGCTTTTTCTGGCCATTGAAAGGGAAGAGTTCGTCCCCGTCTATCAGCCCCAGTTTTATGCCGGCTCCCTGGAATTGCGGGGGCTTGAAACCCTGTGCCGGTGGCAGCACCCGGAGCTGGGGCTTTTGTCACCGGCAGCCTTCCTCGCGACAGCCGAAGAGATTCATCTCTCGGGACAGATTGACAGGATGCTGGTGGAAAAGACCGGGGCCGATCTGCGGCGCATGGGGGAACAAGGCTGCACGATCCCGAAAATCAGTTTTAATGTGACTGCGGAACGTCTGCTTCACCACGATCTGCCAGAGCAGATGCGCGCCGCCCTCGGCCCGACTGTCGGTATTGGGGTGGAGTTGCTTGAGTCCATGTCCCTCGACACCCTGAGCGAGCCTCTGCGCTGGGCCATCGCCTCACTTCAGGAGAACGGGTTTGCGATCGAGATCGATGATTTCGGCAGTTGCCGGGCGTCGATTGCGGGGCTGATTTCCGTAGAGCCGGACGCCATGAAAATAGACCGGTCCATCGTGGCGCCGATCGTTCAATCATCTCAGCATCTGCGTATGGTCCAGGCGATTGTGGAGATTGGCGAAACCCTGAACATCGAGGTTGTCGCCGAGGGCGTGGAGACCCCGGCCCATGTGGAGAGGCTCCAAGAACTGGGCTGTTCGGTGCTCCAGGGCTATGCCCTCGCCCATCCCATGACCGCCGATGATCTGATCCGCTTCCTGAAAGGCGGCGGACCAAAAACCAGCCTCGCGGCTTAGCAAAGCACTCCGGTTCAAACGCGCCAATGAGAGAGGTCCCTGGACAGCACCTGCTCCAGGCGATCAATCTCTTCCGCGAAATGCGCGTTAAGCTCGACACGGAAGGACGGATCTGCCACCCCACTGCCTTTCACCTGATTGAATTCGCGCAAGTGGCGGGCCATGCCTAGCGGCGGAAGGCGCAGTCGCTTCTTCAAACGTACGGCGGTCCGGATGATCTGGGACAAGAAGACCGAACGAGGCACCTGCGCCTGATTTCTGGCCTCATACGCCTCAAGTGAGAAGGTACGCAGACCAAGGAATTGGCAAAGATCGCGAAAGACAGTATCAGGATCATCCCTGAGATCATCCATGAGGGTGACATGGATGCGATCGGCACTGATCTGCGAGAGCAGACGGTCCATTTGCGAGCCCAGTCGGCAGTAACGCTCGTAATGGAGTGACTTGGCATCAGTACAGGTGGACGGAACATGGCGCCCTTCGAGACGGCTTTCCTGGATCTTCCAGGCCTGTGCCGGATCCCGGATGGTTTCCTGCCCTTCCTTAAGCCGCTGTCCGTGAAGAGAGAAGAAGAGATCCACCGGATTGCGTAGACAGACCACGAAACGGGCAGCAGGCTGATAGTCAAGAATCCGCCCCACCGCCACGTCGGAAACGAGATAACCCGTGGTCGCCTCACCAATGGCTACAGATCCGGCCGCTTGCGCGAACAGACGCTCATAGGCCTCGTTATCGGTGGGACGGAAAGGAGCGTGCCAGTCCGAATTGAAATACCGCGGTTCTTTGGGATCACAGATGAATGCTTCGGGATGATCTGCAAGCCACGCGGCTAATGAAGTTGTGCCGCATTTGGGAGCCCCGATGATGAAGAAATTGGGTCTGGTCATTGCGGCTCCCGCCATAACGCCCTCGGGTTACTGGCAAAAGCCAATGCCCCTGATGTGTCCCCTCCCCAAACCGAACCGCGATGGCCTGGATACATAATTCGTGAGGGAGCGCAGGCGCTCTCCTCACGTATCCATGCGCAAAAATAGAGGAAAAGGGATCAGAACTTCCGTTCGGCTACGCGGACGATATCGCCCGGGCCGATGCGGGTCTCGGAATCCGCGGGCAGGACAACTTCCTTGGTAGTGCCGGCCCGGGTGACATAGATGTCGCGCCGGTTGGCGCGGACGGTGTAACCGCCGGCCATGCTCACCGCCATGAGCACATGCATGTTGTTCACGTACGGGTACTCACCCGCTTCCTTCACTTCTCCTGAAATGTAGAAGGGCCGGTTCTGCTCCACCTCGATGCTGACCCGGGGCTGCTTGAGATAGACATTCAGCGCCTGTGCGAGGCTGGTCTCGGCCTCGCGGGTGGTTTTCCCGCCGATTTGGGCTTCCCCGATCAGGGGCATGGCAATGGCGCCTGTGGTGTCGACCTCGAAGGACCCGCTGAGATCCGGCTCACCGAAGACGATGATCCGGATCCTGTCCCGGGGACCCAGGCGATAGGCATCCGCCGTCATGGTGGTCACAGCGGTGCTGACATTGGGATCGCCCGTGGGGGTCGGATTGGATCCACAAGCCACCAGGCCGCCAGCTCCAATGACGACCATCACCATGGCGAGGCGCGCACCTGCCTTGATCCAACCGCCGTTCACCACTGAAACAATGCTGCTGATCATGCCGCGGCCGGCCTTTTGGAAGTCCTTCATGATCTATTCCGCTTTCCTGCTTCTGCTGACCCCCTGGTCCCGCAGACATACTGCACCGGCACGTTGGCTGTCAGCCTGAACTGGCGCGGACCCGCACGATTGGGCCGCGCCCAACGCCGGACAGCCCATGGTCCTGGACTTTCACGTGGCGAGCGTCGGTTTCATCATGAACCGGGCCACACCGTGTGCCTGTGTTGCTGGGTCTTTAACCCGTTATGGCGCACCAGACGTCCTGTCGCCTCTCAGGCCCGGACCGCCGTTGCGCCCGTGGTAGCCTGACCGGACAGGCAAGACCACAACAAAAACGAAAAAGCCGGAAGGGTTTGCTTGCCCTTCCCTGTCACGCCGACACCGAATGCCTGGGTGAGAGCGATCCCGATAAGGATAACTGGTCCCGGCTGGGTCTAAAGTCACGACCGTTACTCATCCCATCAGGAGATGGTGAGGGCCGGCCACAACCTTTGTCTATCTCCCAGGGACCATGTTGCCTCTGCTGGGGCCATCTCTGCTGGGACTGCCTCCGCCGAAAGCCGCCTCTGCGGGAGGGCCGGCACGGCGGGTATCAAGGATCAGGTCCAGCCTTTCTGATCGGCAATACCGTAATTGCCGTAGCCATAGGCGCGACGGTTGGACGTGTCCGAGAAGGACATCACACCGCCGAGGATCTTCGCATTCACGGAGGTCAGTTCCTTCAGGGCCATGGCGATGTCCACCCGTGCGGTCTTCCGCGACCGGACCACAAACAGGACATTGTCCACCAGCGGCGCAAGCTGAAGGGTGTCACCCACGGGAAGGATCGGCGCGGTATCCAGCACGATCAGATCGAAATGTTCCTTGAGCGCATTGAGGAGTTCCGGGAACGCGTCACTGCCGAGCAGAGCCCCAGGATCCGTTGAGGGCTGGCGCATGGGGATGATGGACAGACCGGTCTCCGGCTCCGTCAGCATGGCCGAGTTGAGCGGCACCTGACCGGTTAGCACGTCAGACAGGCCATGGTCACAGGACAGGCTCATCTCCCGCACAATCTTCGGCATCCGCAGGTCGGCTTCCACCAGCACTGTCCGCTTGCCGGACCGGGCCGCGGTCAGGGCGAAACACATTGCATTGGTGGTCTTGCCCTCAGCCGGCAGGGCGGAGGTGAACAGAACCACCTGACGGGTTTTGTCCTTCTCCGCTAGGGTGACCGTGGCCACCATCGTCCTGAAGACCTCGGAGAAGCCAGCCAGGGGATTGCGCAACATGAACCGGTAGGGCTTGTCCATGCGCCGGCCGTCGGCCAGTTCCTGCACTGAGGCGATGTGGGTGAGGCCAAGCTGGGCCTCCATTTCATCCGGCGTGCGCACACCGGGCGCCATCAGCTCCAGCACCACGGCGAGGATCGTTCCCACCAGGAGGGAAATAATCGCGGCGGCGGCGACGATCACCGTGCGGTTCGGCCGGAATGCATTGACCGGCAGGGTTGCCGTGGAGAGCACCCGGGCATCGATCTGATCCACATCCCGGCGCTGGGAGACTTCTTTCGACCGGGACAGGAAGGTCTCGTAGATGGAGCGGGTCGCTGAGGCATCCCGTTCCAGTTCCCGAAGCTGGGTCAGCGCCTCTGCATTGGCGGAGAGACGGGCGGTCTGTTCCGCAACGCTGGCTTCAAGGGAGGCTTCTCTGGACCGGGCCACGGACACTTCGTTTTCCAGGCTGGTCAGAATGTTGTTGATGATGTCCCTGATCCGGGCCTGGAGATCCGTCAATTCCCGGGTGACCGTGATCATTTCCGGGTGGGTATCCCGGTACCGGGAGGAAAGCTCCGCACGGCGGCGGCTGATCTCGGCTTCCTGCTGGCGCAGGCGGATCACGGTTTCGGAGTCGAGCACTTCACCGATGGACTCCGCGCTTGCGCGGCGGCGGATCAGATCCCGCACCAGGGTCACCCGGGCCTCGGTTTCCACGATCTCGGCACGCACCTGGGCGAGCTGATCATTCAGATCCGACAAACGGCGCTGGGCCAGGGTGAGGCCTTCCGCGTCAGCGCTCACCAGGTCATTGGCGGACCGGAACTGCTCGACCCGCTGCTCTTTGGCCTGGAGTTCCCGGCGCAGCTCCTCAAGACGCTCGTCCAGGAGCCGGGTGGCGAAACTGGAGGCCTGAAGCTTGGATTCCTGCTGCTGGATGATGAACTGGGCCGCGACTTCATTGGCCAGACGCCGGGCGAAATCCGGATCCGTGGACACGGCGCTGACATTGATCACATAGGTCAGGCCCACCCGGCGGGCGTCCACATGCTTGCGCAACGCCTCGAAGGTCTTGCGTTGCTGGACGGCCCGGGGATCGCCGACCGGCTCTTCCTCACTGGGGCTCGCCAAGGCCCGCAGGGCGCCCAGCCAGACGCGCGGATCGGCATAATCGATCAGGGACGGCTCGGCGAGGGTGGAGTTGAACTCCGGATTCTGCATCAGGTTCAGCCGCGCCATCACCCGCTCGAGCACTTCCGTGGAGGTCATGATCTCCACCTGGGTGTCGACAAAGTTGGTATCGGACAGGCGCCGTGAGCGCTGAACCGCGGCCTCTATATTGTTCTGTTCCAGAATTTCCGTTTCCGGTGCACCGATGAGCACCCGGGAGGACGCACGGTACTCGGAATCGATCAGCATCGCGACGGCAACGGCGAGTGCCGTGCCGACAATGGTGATGCCGAAAATCAGCCGCAGGTGCCGACGCAGAATTTCGAAAACCCGGCCCAGATCCATGGATTCCAGACGGCGTCCGCCGGGATTGCCGGCTCCGGTCGGATCGGCTTCCAGGCTGTAGCGCCCTTTTGTTGGTGCCTGCGCAGTCGAATTGTCCATGGTACCCTCAGACCCTCTTTACACGCGGTCTTGCCGGCCGAACCGGCTCCACCAGCCACGCCGGCCAGCCACTTCGTATGGGGGCAGGATTGTTTCCACCCGCCTCACCCGGGTTCGACCAAGCGTCACCCTCGACCGCCCTGACCGACCACCATCTGCCGCACGCACGACCCGGCGCAGCGTGAGTTCATTCAGTTTCCGCCAGCCCAGATTCTGCAAGCCCGGATCCTGCAAGCCCAGATCCCGGCAGCTTTCAGCCTTCACCCTCAAGGCTTCAACCGGTCGCAACCTCATTCCTTGGCCAGACACGGTCCCAGGCCATTCAGGTGAAGCCACAGGGGTCCGCGCCGATCCGGTCAGGAAGGGCGGCCAGCCAGTCCGGGAGATAAGCGGGGGGCAGAGTCAAAGACGGGACCGGATTGAGAAAACCGATCTCTCAAGGACCGGTCCGCATAGTTTGGGGCCAGTTCTGGCCGGAGATCCGCAACTTCCCGACGTTCGCTCGCTGCCCCTTATCCCGCACCGCATTTAAAAGACTGTAAAACCCGTCCCGTCAAGTAACGTGCGGAGAAACCCTCTCGAAAACGCCCCTGCCCCGGCGCCTACCCCAATCGTTCGCCCGATTGCGCCACATCACATCCGCTTTGTAGCGGACCCGATCACGCTGCAACCGGTGCATGCCCGCCCTTCATGACATGGACCTCATGATTGATCGTGGTTATGTCACCGACAAATCATGAAGATCAACACCTTCTTAAGGCTGCAACCGCACCATTAAGGGTCAATCACGCACGATTCGACCCGCCGGTCGAGGTGGTTGCTCCATCGTCCCGGCGGTCTCCGCGGCGCCTGCGCCCCAGCTCATACCGGGCGGCGATCGCGAATATCCGCGGCCCCTCAATCAAGTAACGCCGCGCGAGGCGTTTTGGGTCCGACATCAGGCGGTGGAACCATTCGAGGTAATATTTCTGCATCCACAGCGGCGCACGGTTCTGACGGCCGACCAGAAAATCAATGGACGCTCCGCAGCACAGGCCCACACCCCTGATCCTGGGGTCCCGTGCCATCCGGTCCGCCAGCACTTCCTGGCGCGGCGTGCCGACCGCAAGAAACACCACCTGGGCCTGACGGGAGGCCACAAAATCCACGCAGGCCTGGATCTCCTCTTCCTTCTTGAGAAAGCCGAAGGGCGGCGTGTGCCCTTCCACCTGAAGACCGGGATAGCGCTGGCGCAGGGCTTCCACATCTTCCGGCTGGGGCCCGATGGTCACCGCCCGGACACCTTCCTTGGCGAGCCGGGGGACGAGGCTCTCGGTCAGATCCGACCCGGACACGCTGGGCAGGGTCAGGCCGGAAAACCGGGCCAGTAGAGGCAGGAACCGGCCATCGCACAGGGAGAGCCAGGCCCGGTTGTAAAGCTCGGTCAGACCGGAGGTATCATTCTGCATGTTGACCACATGCTGGACGTTCGGCGTGACCACATATTGGAACGGTCCGTTCCAGTGCAGGATGGCCTCTTCCACCGCCGCCTGATCGGCCAGGTGAAACCGGCTGCCCAGGTACCGGACCTCCGGGAACGGAGCGGCATCCGGATTGTCCATCACCGATCCGTCCGACCGCTGATCTGCACCGGTCCTGTGGTGTCCGGTCCCGTGCTGCCCGTCCATGGTCTGCCCGCTCATGGTCTGCCTCCCTGCACTGCCTGTTCACCGGATGGGACGCCAGGTCCCGGCTGACCGGACACGGCGGCAATATGGCTGTTGTAGGCTTGAACATACTGTTCAGGCTCGAAATACCGCTCCAACGCGCCGCACTGGTCGGCAAGGGCTGCCCTGAACCGGTCCTGGTCCCGGGAGAGGGTAACCAGACCGCCGGTGATGGCCGCCTCGTCGCCGGGGTCCACCCCCACGCCGACGGTCCAGTCATCGAGATAGCCGTCAATGCCGGTCTGCCGGGAATAAAGGATGGGCACGCCGCTCAAGATCGCCTCCAGATAGACCATACCGAAGGTTTCATTGTGGGAGGGCAACACCATGGCGCAGTAGCCTGGCAGGCGCTCCAGAACCTCCTCCAGGGGCAGCTTGCCCACCAGAGTGACCCGGTCGGACAATCCGTGCGCGTCAATCAGGGACTGGATCTCGGCGATGGTATCGGGAGTGCCCCGGCCAATGATATCCAGGCGCGCCCCGGGAACATCACCGAGGGCCTTCTTGAAAGCCGGGAGCAGCCGGTCCAGCCCCTTCTTTTTGTAGATATCCAGGTGAAGGATGGTCACGAAGGCATCCCGCTGCCAATCCCCACCCGGGCGCAGGCGCTCCATACGGACGAAATTGGGCAGGAGCATTTCCTTGTCCGGATCGATCCGGTGGCGCCCCTGAAGGATCGGCGCGAACCAGGCGGAGACGTGGTAGATCCGCTCACACCGGTCCAAGACGGCCTGGATCAGCGGACGGTAATGGGGCTTGAAACGCAGGATCTTGATTTCCGCCTCGCCCCGGGTGGAGGCCAGAAGCGGCACGCCGAGCCAGCGGGACAAAAACCAGCCCGTGATCCCTTCAAAAGTCAGCTTGTGGGCGTGGATCGCATCGATCCGCCAGCCTTTCTGCCGGATCAGCCGGCGCACATCCCGGGCAATGCGCCACATGAAGAACAGATGGAAGACCCCGTATGGCAGGGCCCAATAGCGCTTGGAGACCACTTTCGGATCGCCGCCGTCCGGTCCGCCATCCCCGTCCCGCTCCTCAGCAGACAGAGGATTGGAGGTGCGCATCAGGGCCACGACCCGGTAGTCGAGCCGGGGATTGCGCTCGATGAAATTGCGGATGGCCTTGGTCTTGTCCCGGTCGAAGTGATCCGGATAATCCGCTGTCAGATGAAGGACGCAGGGCCGCTGCTCCGGGTCCCCGCCCCCATTCCGATCCCGGTTCCAATCCCGGTCCTGATCTGGCGCACCCTGTTCGGACTTGTCCTGTTCCATACACCCCACCCGCCGGTCTCGCGCCTCGCCTATCATGACAGGAGGACCCGGAGCGTCCCCCGCCATGGCAGGGATTATCGCTGCACGGACCCTCAATGCTTTCCGTCATTTAACCAGTCGTTGATTACCACCGGGTCCGGCGCCTCGCCTACAGGGAAACCCTTTCGCAATGCACAAAAAATGGAAAGGTGTCCGGCCCGGGGCCACTCGCCCATGGGTTCCATCTGGCACCGGCTTTAGGAAATACCCGCCCACAGAGCGGCTGCGGCTGCGGCTGACGCTTTGGCGGCCCAGACCTTGTGGATCCAGGCCGAGAGATCAGAGCAGATAGGCCAGCATCAGCCCGGACATGGCGGCCATGCCGATAGTCTCGACAATGCTCACCACCCCAAGGGGCAGCGCGATCCGCGTACCCACACAGGCGCATTGCAGCTCCTCGCCCCGGATGAGCACCCGCAAAATGCCCAAAGCACCAATACCCATGACCAGGAACGTGACCGCGAAAGTCACCACCGGCATCACACCGGAAAGAAGCAAAATGGCGAGGGTCAGCTCGAGCCCCGGATACCAGGCCCCATAGTCCGGCCATCGCCCCGCCACCAGATCATATCGGGTGAAGGCTGCCTGAAAGCCTTGGACATCGAAGAGTTTCAAGATCGCCAAGGGGAAGAGAAACAGCCCCATCCAGCCCTGCATGAAAGCCATGAGCCGGTCCTCTCCGGAACCGGTCACCGCCATTGCCGCCCCGCCCAACAGGGATGCCCCCGCAATAACCAGAATGGGCTGGTATTGGACCAAGAAGGCATTCAGGGACTGCGGCAGTTTCCTGGTGCTCCCCCCCGCTTGGCCGGACCCGGAGTTGGGGTCAACCTGGGTCTCCGGGCCGCTTTCGTCCTGTCCCCGGGACGAAGAGCATGCGGCGCAGGATGGGTCACCGTCCTGCGCGAGTGAGGGGTTTGCCGTCACGGATTTGTCCTTCTGCTAAAGGGTATCGCTCTCTTTACGAGAACCGCCCCGGACCAGTTTCATCCATGGATCCAGATGGGCCAGCCCCATGAGCAGATACATGAGCCACATGCTGAGGACCAGCGGCCCTCCGGCTCCATGGGCGTGACCGGTCGGGGCGTGACCGGTTGGGGCGTGACCAGTCGGGGCTTGACCGGTTCGGGCCTCACCACTTGGCGTAAGAGATCCACGAATGGTGTCATCCCCTTGCCCTGATGGGGCAACTGGCCCTTGCCCTGATGGGGCAACTGGCCCTTGCCCTGATGGGGCAACTGGCCCTTGC
>CAZLPU010000059.1:0-8295 GCA_964561475.1 uncultured Alphaproteobacteria bacterium | reverse complement strand
CCTGATGGGGCATGCGGGTCGTGACCGGCATGCTCGCCGGACTTGGGACCGTGTTCACCATGGTCCTCCATCCGCTGGCTTTCGACCGGTTGCGGAGCGCCAACCACCGGCTGTCCCGATGCTGTCTCGGCGTTGTAGGCCAACAGGGTCATGACCAGGAACACTGGGGTGACAGCAAGAGCATAATATCGCATCGCCAACCTCATCCTGCGGGGGCCTGATACCGCGCCGCCCAAAAATCCAAAGGTCGCCCGGATGAAACCCAGGCCGCCAGATGGGCGAAGCAATAGGCCATGGATGAGACGTATTAAAGGTCGAAAGCTCCAGCCTTCACATCTTTAAGGGAACTTGACCCACAAGCAGAATTGGACGTCAGGGGGCGTGTGCCAAGCGCGGCCAAGCGCCGCTCCGACCGGTCCAGGGGAAGCCGTTCCAGGGGGACCGTTCCAGGTGCGCGCGTCAAAACAGGCTAACGCTCAGCCACTGGCCGCACCATCCCGGCACAATGCAGCTATTCAGGATCAGGAGATCAGGTCGCGATCTTCAGCGGCTGGGGCCGGCATGCGCAGTTTGGGCACGCAGTCCCGGGCCTGGGCGGCGGCGGCCAAGGTTTCCTGTTCCAGCTCGAGCCCCAAAGAAGCCCGCAATTCCCGGTGCAGGGTTTCCTGACCGGCGCCGTTGGACCGGGCGAGATCGAGCCAGATATAGCCAAGGGCATTGGACTGGACCACGCCCTCACCTTTTACGTGCAGGACACTCATAATATACTGGGCATTGGGATGACCGCTTCCGGCGGCGGCCTGGAACCACTTCACGGCGCCCGCGTGATCGCGCACATCCTCGCCACCTTCATAAAGCAGCAGGCCCAGAGCCCATTGGGCATCCGGACGGCCTGCTTCGGCGGCCTGAGTGAGAAAGTGACGGGCCCGCACCCCATCGGCGGCAAGGCCCCAGCCATTGGCGTAGATCACGCCCACATTGTAAGCGGCCTCGGCCACACCGGCGGCTGCGGCTTTTTCCAGCCAGTATCCGGCCTTGACCGGATCCTGCTCCACGCCCTCGCCGCTCAGATAGAGCACGCCGAGATTGTACTGGGCATCCACATGGCCCGCTTCCGCCGCCCGCTGGAACCAGGCCACCGCCTGGATGGGATCGCGAGGCAGGACGCGGCCTTCGAAATGGAGGGTCGCCAGTTCCATTTGGGCCTGGAGATACCCGGCCTCGCCCGCCCGCTCAAGCCAGGCCAGACCTTTCGCCTGATCCTGGCTGTCTCCCGCAAGAAGCCGCAGGCCCAGCACGTACTGGGCCGCAGGCTTGTCCAGCATGGCCTGGAAGGTCAGGACACTGGTCTCAAGACTGGTCAGGCGTTCAAAGGCGTCCGGTTCAATGTCGTCTACCGCCTCACCATCACCGGCTTCGGCCTCAGTGGGTTGCGCCGCGGCTGCATGATTGGCTGCAATGGCAGGAGCGCACACGCCCATGGCTTCGATCAGGCCGGCCTGGTCCAGCGGTCCGGCCGGGCGGGTCGCATCGGCGGTTTGGCTGACGGTCATGTCCGCCGTTGACTCCAGATAAGCCGCAATACCCTTGGCACTGGCCATGGCCGCCGGGACCGCCATCAGCGGCAGGGTCCACAGGGCCGCCGCCCGGGCCCGGGCTCCGAGGGGCGCAAGCCACACCGGTGCGCCCAGAGCCAGCAGATGGGGACTGCCCGGTTCGTTGAGGGCCCGGGCAATCAGGCCGCGCAGGTCATACCAGCAGCCCGCGGTGCGGGAGCCGTCCCAACGGGACAGATCGGCCAAGGGCAGGTTCCGGAAGGTGGGGGGAATGCGTGAGCGACCGATCCGGGCCTGCACCAGACAGCCGCGACGGCGGGCGGCCAGGGCCTCCACGTGAAGCCGCGCGGAACCGCGGCTTGCGGTGGTCCACAGGACCAGCACCGCCCGGGCCGCTGCCCGCTCCCGGTCAATGGCATCGATCACGGATTCATCGGTCCAGCCCGGAAAATCCCAGGCAACGGAATACCCCGCCGCCTCAAGGGTTCTGGCGACCAGAGCAGCCCGGGACCAATCCTCCCGCAAATAGCTGATGAAAATATCTGCCACGTGACCTTCTTCCCCACTCCATTCCTCCCCATCAGTCCACCTTTTCTCAACGCATCTGTCAATGATGCGGAGGCGGAGGGATGCGCGCATTGGAGGAGGTCTGGCCGGTGGAGAAACCCCTGGCGGTCCTCCTTCCGGCTCGACGGCCAGCCAGGGGGGCGCTCGCGCTTGACCGGCACCCTTTTGTGCAAGGGAGCACTTGAAATTCCCAGTTTCTATGAGCGCCTGAGGATGGTATCGCCGTCCCGGAAGGTACGAATGGCCTGTCCTGTATTCGTATCGAAATGCAATGCAGGGGCACCCCTCATTAAGGTGTTGCCTGGATGCATCTGTGCCTTGGAAATTCGGAATTTGGGGACAGTGATATCAGGGGATTGGCGGCGCGCGGGTTGTGATCTGCTAGAACGCTGTTGGCGGCAGACCTGCGTTTGTGGTTTCCTCCACACGCGGAACATTGCCGGAAATTCATGAGCAGTGGTTCGGGAACGCTGTTAGATGGGGACCGAAACGCAATCGAAAGGCCGCAAGGTCCCCCATAAAAACAAGTACGGTACCGCTTGGGAAAGCGCGCACCCCGTATCCGTGTCAGCGGACCGGTCCCACTCCATGGGGCCGAGACGGCTCCGGAACCGGGAAAGCAGGCGTGAATGAACTGTAAGCGGTACAAATCTGTTGGGCTGCATAGAGGCATCGACCCGCTGACGCGACCGTCCGGTGATGCCAATCTTGCAGTCATCGCATCATGCCGCTTTGGCGGTAGGGTTTTACGCCGCTTGAGCGGCAGAGTTTTATGCCGCTGTGGCGGCAGGTCCATTGTGTCGCTCAGGCGGCAATTGGAGTGTAGACAGTCCGGGAATGACCAATGGCTGAATCGAAATCAACCGCAGCACCTCAATCCGTGATGGCGTCTTCCAGCATTGTCCAGGACCTGATTTCCATCGCCCGTCCCGGACACTGGTTCAAAAATGTCTTCATGGTTCCCGGCGCGGCCCTTGCTTTCGTTCTGGCCAACCCGGCAGTGGACGGGGACCTGATTTTCCGGCTCGTGGCGGCTCTGGTCTCAACCTGCGCCATCGCATCCGGCTACTACACGATCAATGAATGGCTCGACGCGGAATTCGACCGGTACCACCCCCTGAAAAAGGACCGGCCCTCCGCCGCCGGGCGCCTCAAGGCGTCCCTGGTGTACACCCAGTATGCCGTGCTGACCGTATTCGGGCTGGCGGTTGCCGCCCTGATCGGGCCGTTCTATCTGGCGTTTGCCGCGATCCTGGTCGTGATGGGGCTTCTGTATAATGTACGGCCCATCCGCACCAAGGACCGGACCTTCCTGGATGTCCTGTCGGAATCCCTGAACAACCCGCTCCGGTTCATGCTGGGCTGGACCGCCGTTGCCACCACGGTGCTGCCGCCCTCGTCCATCCTGCTCGCCTATTGGATGGGCGGTGCGTATCTCATGGCCGTGAAACGGTATTCCGAATACCGCTATATCGGCGATGCGGAACGAGCCGGTCTCTACCGGCGGTCGTTCAAGTTCTATACGGAACAGACCTTGCTTCTGTCAGCGTTCTTCTATGCGCTGTCCTCCGCATTCTTCTTCGGGATCTTCATGATCAAGTACCGGGTGGAGTTCCTGCTGGCTGTCCCGGGATTTGCCTTGATGTTCGTTTGGTACCTGGCCATTGGCATGCGCAGCGACTCCGTCGCCCAGCGGCCTGAAAAGCTCTACATGGAGCGGGGTTTCCTGCTCTACGTGGCGGGCCTTGGTCTTTTCGTGCTGGCCCTGCTGTTCATCGACCTGCCATGGATGAATATCCTGGTCGAACCCTATGTTTTCGAGTCACGCTGAGAGAAGCGGGTCCCATTGAGCCGGTAACCGGTCAGGGGCGGTAAGGAGCACAAATCGGGATGACCAGCTTTGCGCAACGCACCGACCGGCAGTCAGCCTATGGAGATCCGCTCTCAGCAGGCGCCGTATTCGGATCCGGGACCCTTGGGGACATACATCCCCAGCAAGACGCGTCCCCGGACCAAGCCGCCCTTCTGAGCCGTTCCCCCCTGGCTTCCCTGGCCATCTGTTTCGCGAAATACGGTCTGGCCGGCGGAACGGCCCTGGCGACCCATCTCGCTGTGCTCTGGCTGCTGGTCAGTTACGTTGGCGTGGATGATGTGGTTGCAACGGCCATCGGCTTTGCCTGCGCCCTGCCCGTGAATTTCGCCATTCAATACACATACGTCTTCCGGGCGGACTGCCACCCGGGCCGCTCCGCCATGCGTTACCTGGGCGTCTCCGTCGCGACCTGGGGGCTCAATGTCGTGCTGTTCTGGATTGCGACGGATTTCGGCGCGATCCAGTACATGCTGGCCCAGATCCTGGTGACCGGGTTCATCGCCGTGGTCAATTTCGTGGTGAACAAGTTCTACACCTTCAGCTCCGATGCCGAGTTACCCGGCCATGCCATGGGCCATGAGGCACCGAGCGAGGCTTGAGGCCGGGTCCATCTTCTGCGCCTGGTAAATCTTGAAACTTGGCAACTCTTGAAGCCGGGCACGATCCGAGATCCTGGATCAGCCAAGGCCTCCTGAACGATCGCACCGTCCGGGTAAGAGGGGAACACGGACATGACCACGGACCCGGCCGGGACCGCACCCATCGGTTTGACCGAAAACCTTTCCGACAGCGCCATTCCAGACCGTCCTATTGAGGGCAGTCCTGCTGGTGGCAGCCCCATCACCGACAGCGATAGGCCAGCTCTTGAGGGCCGGGGCGTCAGTGTCTTCGATCTCGACGGCACCCTGACCGGCCGGGACACCTACCGCGCCTATCTGACCGGCTATCTCCTGCGCCACCCCCTGCGCTGGCCGGCCATCCCGCTCCTCTGCCTCGCCGTGGCGGCTCATCTGGCCAAACTGCGCAGCAATCACTGGCTGAAGGCGACGTTCCTCTCCCTGATCCTTGGCGGTGCAAACCGGGAGCAGATCAACCGTTGGACCGCCCGATTCGTCCCATGGGCCATGAACCGTCTGGTGCGTGCTCAAGCCCTGGACCGGATCAAGGAGCGCCAGGATGCCGGGGACCGTGTCGTGATCGCCACAGCGAGCCCGGATCTTTACGTCCCCGCTCTGGCCGGAGCCATGGGGGTCGCCGACGTGGTGTGCACGGCGGCCCAATGGTCTGGGGACGGACGGCTGACCGGACGCCTGGACGGTGCCAACTGCTACGGCCCTGAAAAGAGACGCAGAGTGGAAGAGTGGCTGGCGGCCCTGCCCGGCCACGGACCCGTGACTGCCTTCAGCGATCACCACGCGGACCTCCCCCTTTTCGACCTGGCCCAGAACCCGATCGCAGTAACCCCAACGCCACGCCTGCAGTCCGAAGCTCGGGCACGCCACATTCCGGTCGAACTCTGGCGTTGACCTGACAATCAAGCTGCGGTCCATTGCTTACCGTGTGGACAGGATTGCGATGTCATCCATCACGGGCGGGGCGTAGACCCGTTTTCGTGGGCGAACCGTGCCGGGACCGTGGAGATTGCGCGGGTTGCGTCATCTCCGACTGGTTCCGTGGCCTGCGTCTCGTGTTCAGGGCTGACGTGCTGGTCCATCACTGTCTTTTTTGACCCGTTCCATAACGCCCTGGTCCCCTCTCCGCTCTGACATTTTGGCGGGAGTAAATTACCGGGACACTGCGTTATAAAAAGGGGATGGGAAGGCCAACGGAAACCTTGGCGTGAGCGTTTCCGGCACAATGCCCTGGCTCCGGTCATGGAGCTGTCAGTATCCGGGGAAGAAGTCGATGACCGCACAATCCATCAGTCCTGAAGGCGCCGAACGGGATGTGACGCCCTGGGCACGGCTGGCCCGGGACCGGATGCTCATGGGGTTCATCGTTGCGATGACCTTCGCACACACGGTTCTGCTCGTGTTCGTCAACTGGGGCGGTCAAAAAGCCCTGGTCGGTGACCGGGCCGCCGGGCGCCTGCGCAGGATCGAGGATCTGGCCAGCGCCGGGAGTTGGGATGCCTTCATTGAGCGGGTGTTCTTCCACGGCTGGCCCGGCGAGTGGCTGTTCTTCATGCCCGCCTATCTCATGGGCGGGCTCACCCTGGTCGTGATCCAGAACGTCATCCTGTTTCTGGTCGGTCTCTTTTTCCTTTACCGCCTGTGTGAAAGCTATTTCTCCCGGACCGTGACGTTCTTTGCCTGCCTTTCATACTGTCTGCTCCCGGGCACCCTGTTCCACCCCCAGCAACTGGTCACCGAAGCCTTCTGCGATCCCCTGCTCATCGTCGCGGTCTATCTGTCTGCACGGATGATCAGCGACGGAGCGCCGCGATGGCGGGATGCACTGGTTCTGGGGGCTCTGCTGAGCGTCCTGGCGTTTGTGCGGCAGGTCTATCTGCTGTTTCCCCTGATCCTGGCCGGACTGATGTTGCTGCGTACCGCTTCACTCAAGAGGGACGGGACTGTTGCCGACCGGCTTGGCGATTTTTTGCGTTTGCCCGCGCCCCGGACCCTTGCGGTGCTGGCGGGCATGCTGGTGGTGGCCTTTTCCGTTCCCGTGGGCTGGCGGCTGATCGACAACAGCGTGGGGGCCCAGTATGAGCGGGACGAGGCCTACAGCCATGGCCTTACGATGCATCTCTACCGCCGGGCGGAACGCATTTCCCATGTGTCCGACCGTCCGCTGCCGGAGAGTTTGCAAGATCGACACACCATGTCACCAGGAGAGTTTCTGGGATATGCGGTCGGCGAACCGAAGGGCTTTGTGTGGACCCTGGCCTCGGACGGCATCAATCTCATTGCCAATCCGGGCGTGACCATGCTGCTTGGCCGGTTCATGGGGGTCTTCGACCTTCAGGACCAGGGCGCGGCGGTGCACAAATGGCGGGATATCCGGGATGAACAGGGCACCCTGGCCATGGTCCAGGAGATCTGGCGGGTGTCCCCCGTGGCCCTCATGGCGAACGGAGCGTTCTTTGCCCTTTGGCTGGGGTTCCTGGTCATCGCCCTTTATGGGGTCTGGATCCTGCTCACCACGGCCATGCTGAGCCTGCCCCTGCGGTTACTGCTGATTCTGACGCCGCTTTACTTCCTGACCTTCACATTCACGGCCTTCAGCGTTCGGTGGGATCACCGCTCGCCGGCGGAATTCATCCTGGCCCTCTTTTTCGGGATCGGTCTTGTCGCCGCCCGGGACCGGTTTCAGGCCTGGCGGGACGCCCGTGCCGCCACTCCGGCCGCAGGCTGAACAAACGGGGCTGGAAAGAAGCGCACCACCCTGATGACGACCCGCGCCTCATGTCGCCGCACAGGTGTTGGATTGAGAGAGCGCGGGATAGTGGCAAACCTCAGCCGCCCTCCTTCTCATCTCCGGTGCCGTCTTTAGGCGGATCATTCCTGTCAGAACCATTGCCGTTGTTGTCCGTGAGGGCGCGCATCATCACATCAGGGCGCATCCAGTTCTGGGTCCGGCAAAAGACGAGCTTGCAGCCCTTGACCGCAAGGTGTTCATCATCGGTCAGGCTCAAGGAACTCCGGTAGTCGTCGCCGCTCTCGGGATCGAGGATCCGCCCCTCCCATTCTTCACCCGTCCATTCAAAGTCCGAAAGGATCAGGGAGCCGATAAAGTCCGGCTTGTTCCAGGTCCAGACCACTCGCCCGCAATAGCGATCCGGATTGTCTTCACAAGGATTGACGTCCACGATTGCCGACGCGCTTTGGGTGAGCCAGGAGCCCAGCAGAGCGTCCCCGGCGGTATCTTCGCTTTCGGTGTCAGGCGTGGCCGCTTCGTCCGGGGCAGCATCATCCCTGGCCGCCGGTTGCGCCGTCTCCAGGTTCGCGGCCTGCCCGTTCCCAGGGAAGCCTCCCAGAGCCAACAGGACACAGAGCATTCCGGCTGACCAGGACCCCATGCGGCCTGTCCCCCACTCACCACCCATTGCGGGCCTGCCATGCAACCCGGTTCCAATCGTCCCACACATCATTATGCTCCCTGTCCGGCGCTTCAGGCCCCAACCCCGCCACGCTCCACCCTTACCACACCTGACCCGGCACGCCCCACGTCCAGGCCGTGGACCCAGCCTTGCAAAGGCGACCATCGGCGTAAACTGGGACCATCCGGTGGCAGCGGCCAGAGCGGCGGGCGCAGAATCACGATCACCTTTAAACAGGGTGGCCGCCGCTCTCG
>CAZLPU010000058.1:0-32826 GCA_964561475.1 uncultured Alphaproteobacteria bacterium | reverse complement strand
AACGACAGCTCCGTGACCGTGGCGGTCTGCCAGGGGCTCATGGATCTCAAGGTCATGAAGCCGGTGATGATCTATTCCGTGCTCCAGTCCATTCGCCTGCTGACGGACGGGGCGGTGAGCTTCACCGACAATTGCGTTGCCGGTATCCGGGCCAATGAGGGACGCATCCAGGAACTGATGGAACGCTCCCTGATGCTGGTCACCGCGCTCGCGCCGAAAATCGGCTACGACAACGCCACCACCGTGGCCAAAACCGCCCACAAGAACGGCACGACCCTGCGCGAAGAGGCCCTCAATCTGGGCTTCGTGACCGCGGAGGAGTTTGACGCCATTGTCCGCCCCCAGGACATGATCGGCCCCAAGGACTGACCGCCGCGGCTGGGCGCCCAGAGCGGCGGTCCCCTGTTGACGATACAGCGCGGTGGGGGATGTAGAACAGTGGACGACGTAGAACATACGCAGGATCCGGACCCATCAGGGCCCGGATCCCCTGAGCCATCTCGATCGTCCCGGGCAGCGGTCTCGCAAGCCGAAGAGCGGGCCGACGAGCGGGCCGATGACTTGGCTGGCGACTTAGTTGGCGATAGGGCTGGGGATCGGGCTGAAGATCGGGCTGGGGATCGGGCCGGTCCCGTCAAACGCTCGGTCACCATCGCAGGCCACCGCACCTCGATCACCCTTGAGGCCGCCTTCTGGGAGGTTTTGCGGGAGGCCGCGCGCGCCCGAAACCAATCCGTGAACGACCTTGTCCGGGAAATCGATGCGGCCCGCACCACCGGCGGCCCCACCCAGGGCCTCTCCAGCGCGATCCGGGTCTATCTCCTGGACTGGGCGCGCACCCGCTGATCCTGGTGACAGCGTTTCTTCAGAGACAAACCGGTCCATGTGAATGCGCCATCCCGGCGGTCACAAGATCCGGTCCGGGTCCGTGGCAAGATGCAGTGCGGTCACAATCCGCCTGACCCTCTCCACCATGTCAGGGCGCAGATCCCTGGGATCGCCCCGTTCAATGAAACGGCGCAATCCCTTATGCCGGACGGATCAAAACGGCATGATGCCCATGCGGCATGACCGGACGAAATGCGAGAACTGGTGACGAGCCCCCCATTCCGACGAAAAATGATCAGGAACCTCGCCCTGGTATCTACGTGATCAGCACCCGGCCCTTTTCGTCGAACCAGTCCGGGTTCCACACCACTTCCCAGGCATGGCCGTCCGGATCGGTGAAACAGCCCGCATGGCCGCCCCAGCTTGTATCCCCCGTGCGCCTTGTCACCATCGCCCCCGCCCGTTCGGCCCTGGCCATCACCAGAACCGCCTCCTCATGGCTCGCCACCGCATAGCTCAACGCGGTTCCTGAAAACCCGTCATGGCGGCCCGCATCATCAAGGCCGAGATCGTCCGCCAGTTCTCCCCGGGGGATGAGGGTGACGAGCAGTCCGCCGGCCCGGAACACCACCAGGGCCTTGGAGCTGAGCAGGGCCGCCCGCCACCCCAAACCCTGCTCATAAAACGTCCGCGCCCGGGGCACATCCGCCACCCCGAGACTGACCATGTTCACTCGCTGATCCACGATCCCGCTCCACTCAGTTCGCGCTTTGTTCAAAAAGAACATATAAGGAACATAGTGGTCGCGCAAGGGAAAAGCGCGGGGGACGGGGCGTCAATCGGGGATGGCGCTGAACAGGGTTTCCCAGTCATCCTTGTGATCCTGGATGACCAATTGTCCGCACAGGGAGACCCTATAGGTCCCCTCGCGGCCGGGCGAGAGATGCAAGATGATTGGCCGGTTGAGGGGCAGGCTCACGCCGCAGGCCGCGCTGTTGGTCGCGGTCCGCACCCGGATGACCGGACCGAGTTTCCGGTTGAACGCCTTCGCCACCTGGAATTCGTATTCCTTCTCTCTGAAGGCGGTCCGCCCGCCCTCGGACATGGTGACGCTTCGAATCCATTTCTCCAAAGAACTATTGTGTTCAAACAAGATTGTTCGGATTATGCCTGCGAAGGAAGGTCAGCAAATGGCATACGATCCTCGCGCGATTACAGCAGCAAAGAACAATGCTGATTGGTATCAGACCATGTTCGAGACACACGGTCTGCGCTACAAAAAGCTGCCGTTTTCATTTGTTGGTATCGATAGGCCGCCTCCCTACTATTCGAACCTGACGGTCCTTCAGCCCGGACACGGCGTGGAAATTGTGTCGGAGCTGACCCATCTCGCCAACAGCATCAGTCCTGTGCTTGGATTGAAAGACAGCTTTAATGAACTGACCCTGGCGGAAAACGGATTTACAACGCTCTTTGAGGCTTCCTGGATTTGGCGTGAACCGAGGTTAGCGGCGATGCCAGACGAGTGGTCTGTCATTGGAAGTCCATCCCGATTGAGGCTCTGGGAACGGTCATGGAATGCCAATGGATCCCCTGCAGATCGTCGACTATTTCCGGACACGATTCTGGAGAGAGGAAACACGTTCTTTCTCGGACTGGAGCATCAGGGTCGCTACATAGCCGGGTGTATAGGGA
The DNA here is from genome assembly GCA_964561475.1 of uncultured Alphaproteobacteria bacterium. Taxonomy (GTDB): domain Bacteria; phylum Pseudomonadota; class Alphaproteobacteria; order JAJFIK01; family JAJFIK01; genus CAYUYV01. The sequence continues at coordinate 30,303 of CAZLPU010000058.1, read as the reverse complement.
ACCTTTCTGACGACTGCATCGGCCTGTCAAACGTGTTTTCTGAAACGCCCTCCGCAAAGCGTTTTTCTGAAGCTGCAGATGCAGTTGGTTCAATTGCGAGCGATCGCCCCATCGTGGGTTATGAGAGAGGCCAAGACGTCGATTTTGCCATCTCGGCCGGGTTCGAAACCGTTGGCACCCTCCGCGTTCTCATAGCAAACAACGCAAAGTTTTAACCGCGGAGTTGAATGACAGCTTCCAGCGAAAATTTGTCGGACTGGACATCCCATCAGGTGGTCGCCCGATGGTGGTCTGATCAACCGCCCTTGGCTTCTGTTCTGGGCGGAGTGCGCTTTGCGCGGCGTTCAACAGGGCAGATCCCACCAAAAAAAAATGGGCGCAGGCCCATGGCCCACGCCCCATCATTTTAACAACCCTTAGCGGTAGATCCGGCGGATCAGAGCTTCTGGTCGTATTCGCCCACTTCCGGATAGCCGGAGAGTACCTTGTCGATGATACCGAACATGTCACGCATGTTCTGCTCCGAGGCCGGACTTTCCACCACGACCACCAGGCCGGGCTTGTTGGAGGAAGCGCGCACCAGACCCCAGGTCCCGTCCTGGAGGGTCACCCGCACACCGTTCACGGTCACCACGTCCCGGATCGGCTGACCGAGAAGACTCTCGTTCTTCTCCTTCAGCTCACTGAAGTGTCTGGTGACCGCTTCGACCACCTGGTACTTCTTGTCGTCCGGGCATTTGGGGGACATGGTCGGCGAGCCCCAGGTCTGGGGCAGGGCCCGGCGCAGGTCCGCCATGGACTTGCCCTCGGCCCGGTCCAGCATCTCGAGGACGGCAATGGCGGAGACCATGCCGTCGTCATAGCCATGGCCGATGGGCTTGTTGAAGAAGTAGTGGCCGGATTTCTCGAAGCCCACCAGGGCGTTCAGCTCGTTCACCCGGCGCTTGATGTAGGAATGGCCGGTCTTCCAGTAATCCGTCTTCGCCCCGTTTTCCTGGAGCACCGGGTCGGTCAGGAACAGGCCCGTCGATTTCACATCCACCACGAACTGGGCATTCTCGTGCCGTGCGGAGAGATCCCGGGCGAGCATCACGCCAACCTTGTCGGCAAAGATCTCTTCGCCCTCATTGTCCACCACACCGCAGCGGTCGCCGTCACCGTCGAAGGCCACGCCCACTTCCGCCTTGTGCTCCAGCACCGCATCCCGCAGGGCATGGAGCATCTGCATATCTTCCGGGTTCGGATTGTAGCGGGGGAAGGTGTGGTCGAGGGCGCAGTCCAGGGGGATCACGTCGGCGCCGATGCCGGAGAGGACCTTCTCGGCGAACGCACCCGCAGTGCCGTTCCCGCAGGCCGCCACCACCTTGATCGGGCGGGAGAGCTTCTTGCCCTCGGTCAGATTGGCGATGTAGCGGTCGGCCATATCCGCGACGAATTCATATTTGCCGCCCTCGAAGCTCTTGAAGGAGCCGCTGAGAACGATTTCCTTCAGCCGGCTCATCTCGTCCGGGCCGAAGGTGAGGGGCCGGTGGGCGCCCATTTTCACGCCGGTCCAGCCGTTTTCATTGTGGCTGGCGGTGACCATGGCAACACAGGGCACCTCGAGGGCGAACTGGGAGTAGTAGGCCATGGGAGAGAGGGAAAGGCCGATATCGTGGACATGCATGCCCGCATTGATCAGACCATTGATCAGGGCCTGCTTGATGGAGGCAGAGTAGGAGCGGAAGTCGTGGCCCACGGCAATCCGCGGCTCGACGCCCAGTTCCCGGACAATGGTGCCGATACCCATGCCCAGGGCCTGCACGCCCATCAGGTTGATCTGCTCAGGGAACAGCCAGCGGGCATCATATTCCCGGAAGCCCTGGGGAGCCACGAGGGGCAGGCGTTCAAACTCAGCCGTGTTGGGTTTCAGATCGTCTCGTGGCGTGGGAAAGCTCATCTCACTCACCATAGGGCGTGCCCGGCTCCGGGGCCATGGCGGCTGACCGGATCCCGGGGATTGGAAGGGACAACAGGGAAATCAATGGCACTTTTCGGAACTGCACGTCCTCAAGGTTGTGCATCCTGCCGATGCGTGCGCCTCGATAACAAAGCCGTGTGCCAATAACCCCCGCGCGGTGTTTAGCGGCGCAAGGCGCGAAATGCAACGTGCCGCTGGCGCAAGGGTGGGTCAAACCGGTTGAAGGGCTCTGCATGCCGGGGCAATTCCGGCCAGAATCGCCAAAAACGCTGAAATTCCGTCGTCGACGCTGCCGTCATTGTTCAAAACTTGGACGTCCATGCCCTGGAGGGGAGGCAGGACGGCGGTTGAAAGCCGTTCTTCGATCTCTTCCCGGGTCTCGCGCCCGCGCAGGGCGAGCCGCTCGGCAAGCACACTCACGGGAGCGGTGACCGAGATGACGGCGGTCCGCCCGAATACCTCCCGGGCCAGGGGGATGCGCCGCCGGGACAGGTTCAACACCGCGTGGCGGCCCCGGGCCAGGGCGCTGAGCACGGTGGACGGAATGCCGTAGGACAATCCGTGGGCAGACCAGGTCATGCAGAAGGCGCCGGCCTGTTCCAGGGCCTCGAACTCCGCCGGGGTGACCGGCTCGTGGGGCTCGCCCCCGGGATCGGGCCCCCGGGTGATGAACCGGTTGGGAAACAGAAAGCCTGAACACGCGCCGAGCCGGTCCCGGGCCGCGCCGATGAGGGTATCCTTGCCCGCCCCGCTGGGCCCCACCACCAGAACCGCGGTTCCCGGAGCAGTGTCCAGGAACGCGCCATGATCTTCCGCGCTGTGATTGTCCCCAGACTGTGTGTATGGGCAGGGGCAGGAACCGGATGGGGCGTGCATGGCCTAGCCTCGCGGGCGGATGGGGACCACATGGCTCACCCAGGTGGCCGGTGCGGTCCGCTGATGAAGGGCGATGCCCGGCGGTTCTGGAGACTTGTTCAGGGGGTAGCCGGGCCGGCGCTCAAGGGGGTAGCCATGGGCGACGCTGGGGCACACAAACACCGGCGTGGTGGCGATCGTGGTTGTCAGTGCCCGGTGAATATGGCCGCACATGATCAGGCTGACGGTTGGGAACCGGGACACGAGGGCGCGAAAGGCGTCCATGCCCTCGAAACCGAAGCGGTCAAACACGGGAATGCCCAACTCGAAGGGCGGGTGATGCATGGCGATGACCACGGGACTGTCGTCTGCACCGGCGAGCATGCCCTCGAGCCAGGCGAGGCGTTCCGCACACTGCACACCGCCCACGGTCTCGTGCTGGTGGCTGTCCACCAGAATGAGGCGCAGGGGGCCATGGGCCGGGTCATCGAAATCGAGCGCGGTGTGAACGAAGGGCTCAGCGGGACCCGTGACCGCAAGGCCGGTCAGGGCCTCCACCATCGGGGCCTTGGCGTCATGGTTGCCGGGGATGGCGTAGAGGGGGGCCTTGAGCGGCTTCAACAGCCCTGTCAGATGGGCGTATTCCTCAGGGGTGCTCTTGTCGGTCAGATCCCCGGTGGCAATCACCAGATCCGGTTGAGGATCAAGGGCATTCAGGGCCAGGACCGCATGGGCCAGATCCGCCGCCGGATCGAAACCATCCCGGGGCGGAACATCCTTTGCGGGGACGTGAAAGTCCGTGAATTGTGCGATCAGCATGGGCGGTCACTCCCAGGGAAAGGCGGGTTCAAGGACATCGAAGCGCGAGCGGACGCCCGCACTGGAGCGGGCCTTACTGGCGCAGGATCAGACGGTCGCCGGACACTTCGAATGCGGAAAGCTGATCCAGGAAACTGTGGCCGAGGAGGGAAACCTCCAGTCCCGTGGGCAGCACCGAGGCCCGCACATCCGTGGCGACCACCGGTCCGACGGCGATCCGGGGCAGGGTCACCCGGGCTGCCCGGGCTGTGCCGTTGGCGGTCCTGGTGATCTGGTCATAGGTCAGGGTGTTGGTATCAATGCCGAGCTTTCGGGCATCCCGCCCGCTCAAGGCCACGGTGGTGGCGCCGGTGTCCACCAGAAACAGGATCCGTTCCTCCCGCAATCCCGGCCCCTTGACCAGGGCATGGACCATGAAATGACCGTTCTGGGCCTTGCCGATACTGGCGACGCCGGGGGCTTCGGTCACGGCGGCGCTGGGGACAAGGGCGCCGGTCAGCCGGTTGCCGAGCCCCGTCAGTTCGTGGCGGAAGGAGTATCCGAGCACCAGCACCATCAGGAACAAAAGCCAGATGGCCCCATAGCGCAGTCCCTCGGCCACCCGGATGCGTCCGCTCGCAATCGCCGCGCTGCCCAACAGCACCAGGAGCAGGAGCCCGTGAACAAGGCTTGGTCCCTGATCATCAAAGGAAAAGGCCCCGGGAAACGCCGCATTGAGGCTGTAGAGAATGAAGCCGAGAATGATGATCCCGGCGATAACGAGGATGAACGGGTTGCGCAACATGGCGGTCCTGCCTCCGTGGTCCGGCGCGATCTGACCCATCGCGCGGCGGGGATCTGTGGTGGCTTCTGGGCACTCGGACCATATGGCGGCTTTGCCCAGAACGCCAAGGGAGAACGCCCCAGAGAACGGCTGGGGGGACCGGCAATGGGCCTTGCCTGGGGCGGTGGGTCCCACCCGCCGCATGCTTTGTCCGGTCAGGGCGATTTCTGATCCGGCTGTCCCGGATGTGAACGGCGCCGGAGGGGAGAGGGTCTTGGTCCAATCGCTGGCATGCTTACCTGAAAGAGATCAGCGACCATTGACCGCACAACTGGGGCGGGCTTCAGGGAGGGCGCATCCATGGGAGACAACACAACGGATGGAGGCGGGGAGACCCAAGTGCCGTTCGGGCGCTCGACCCTCGGACAGGTCCTGCCCACGGGGACCCTGGCCTTTCCCCGATTCGAGCCGGGCTGGGTCTGGCTGACCGGTGCCGGTCCCGGGGATCCGGGCCTGATGACCCTCCATGCGGCCCACGGGCTGGGTCAGGCGGATGTGATCGTTCACGATGCCCTGGTGGGAGACGGCGTGCTGAGCCTCGCCCGCCCGGATGCGGTGATTGAATATGCGGGCAAACGCGGCGGCAAACCCTCCGCCCGCCAGCGGGACATTTCAGACCGGCTGATCGAACTGGCCCGGGGCGGTGCCCGGGTCCTGCGCCTGAAAGGCGGGGATCCTTTCGTGTTCGGACGGGGCGGTGAAGAGGCCCTGGCCCTGGCGGGCGCCGGGATACCCTTCCGGGTCATCCCCGGCATCAGCGCCGGTGTGGGCGGACTGGCCTATGCGGGCATTCCCGTCACCCACAGGGACGTGAACCACGCGGTCACCTTCATCACCGGCCATACAGCCTCCGGCGAGGTGCCGGGCGGCTTGGACTGGGCTGCCATCGCCCGGGGCTCCCCGGTGATCGTGCTTTACATGGCCATGAAACATCTGAGCCGGATTGCCGGTCTGCTCATGGAGGCCGGACGCCCGGCGGAAGAGCCGGTGGCCCTTGTGAGCCGGGCCACCACGCCCGAGCAGCGGGTTCTGGAGACCACCTTGCGGGACGCGGACCGGGTGGCCCGGGCGGAAGCCTTCGAGGCCCCGTCGATCATAGTCATCGGTGACGCGGTCCGGCTGCGGGCAGGGCTCGACTGGCAGGGCGCGGCGATGGGCCGGGCACTCGATCCCGATCCCCTGGGCTCCGCCGCCCCGGCCTCACCGTCTCCCCGGGACGATGCCCTGGGGCTACTCGCCCGCATGGTCGCCACCGTCGGCGATCAGTCCGCGTAGCCGGTTTCCTTCGCCACCGCCCGAATGTTGATCCCGAAAGGATCCGTTGCGATGGAGGCTGTGGGATAGCCCGCATGGAGCGCGCGCAGATCCGAACGGATCCGGGGCAGGCTATCCTCGCTGAGCTTACTCCGGCGCAGGTGACGGGCGACCACGTGGCGGGTCAGCAAGAGCTCTCCCATTTCCTCCCGCACTGCCTCCGCAAAAGGGGTCGGCAGGCCATGGCCCGGATAGACCATGGGGGCTGCATCCCGGAACGCGTCGTTGAGCCGGCTCAACTGACCCAGCCACCGGCCCGTGCTGCCCAGGCCCATGTAGCTCACAAAGCCCGGAGAGACGAGATCGCCGGTGAACAGCCGGTTCGCCTGGGGCAGATGGACGATGATCATGTCCTCCGCTTCGCCGGACCCGATCTTGTAAATCTCGAACCGAATACCGTCGAAGGTCAGCACGTCCCCGTCCAGCAGGCGCCGGTTGGGAAGGGGGATGTGGGCGGCTGCATCCTCGGGAAACGCGATCTGCACAGAGGTCATCAGGCCCGCCGGATCGAAGGCCATGTCCCGGGTTGCCGCTTCCGTGGCGTAGATCAGGGCGTCGGGGAACGCATCGGCGATCACGATCAGCCCGCCGTATTTTTCCGGCTGGGCCTGGGTGAGGATGACCGCGTTCAGGGGCTTTTCCAGGGCCTTGATGGTATCCGCCAGGGCCCGGCCCTCGCTCAAGGTGCGCTGGGCGTCAATGAGGATGAGGCCACTGCCCGTATCCACGATGTAGGAATTGACCGAGCCCAGACCGGAACTGGCATGGCGGTAGATGGCTTCCAACTCCTGGGCCCTGGCATCCTTTGGGATCGCAGCACCGGCAGCAAGGACACCGGCGAGCACGAGAATGGACCGCACAGAGAGTGTCCACGGCCGGGAGGCCACTGCCCGATTGTCGGAATGGAAAAAGCTCCGGATCAGTCCGGTTAACATCATGACGCGCCCCTCGAACTCGACGAATACCCTGCCCCAACGCCCATAGGCGATCCCAGGAACGCCGATACGGACTGAAGCCGAAACAGAACGGATGGGCCGGGTGATAGCGCAGATTTAAGGTCCCGTCATCTCCGGGTGCATTCAGCGCCACGCCCATTCCGGCTGGTCGTAATGGGCCACCCGGGTCTGCAAGCCCCGAATGCCCACATCCCAGAATTGGTAGAGCATGGCCGCCGTTGGCGCGTGGATGTCATTGTCCAGCAGATTGATGCGCAGGATTGGGCGGTCCGGATCCGGCCCTTCCAGATACTCGATCAGGTCATCCCGGATGTATGCGGCGAGAGGGATCCGGTGGACCGAGGCCACTTCCGCCGGGTTGGGAGTGACCCCACGGGTCTCGGCGCCCCAGAACACGAACGGGCTGATCACATAGCCGGACCGGGTCTGGTAGTCATCGAGCCGCCCGAGAAGGGCATCCTCCGGCAGGGTCAGATCCAGCTCTTCCCACAACTCCCGCCGGGCCGCCTCCAGGGGGCTTTCGCCGGGATCGACCCGCCCGCCGGGAATGGCCCATTGTCCGGGATGGGCGGACAGCCGGGAGGAACGCCGGGTCAGCAGAAGGGCGGCCGGTGGCTCATGATCCGTCCCATGGGGGTCCTCCTGGACCACGGTCAGGGCCACGGCGGCATGTTTCAGATCCGTCTCCAGATCATGGTGGTGGACCTCAAAACCGGCCAGATTATCGGTAATCTGCGTTTTCAGCGCGTCGGTGAAGGCAACCACCGGCCCCTCCCTTTATGATCTTTCCGGCCATTGCTTCCGGCAGTTCAATCCCGCAAGGACGATTTCATAGCCCTTGTGTTTACGGCCCTTGTGCTTAGGGCCAAGGAGCTTCAGGGAGGCCGGGATCGTCGGGTCCCCAACACCCCGCCAACAGGAGCAGGAGAGCCAGGGCATGTCCAACCCAGTCACCCGGATCTGCGTGATTTCAGACACCCATCTCAGCCCCATCTACGGGTTCTTTTATAGGAATTTTCAGGCCGCCGCCGAAACCATCGCGGAGCTCGCCCCGGACATGGTCATCCATGGCGGGGATATGTGCGTGAACGGCGCTGATCTTGAGGAGGATCTGGTCTTCACCGCCCTCGCTCACCGCCGGGGGATCGGCGTGCCCACCTATTTCGTGCCCGGCAATCACGATATCGGCGACAGCCCGAGCCGCCAGGACGTGAAACAGCCCACCAACGGGGAGCGGTGCACCCGCTATGCCCGCCATTTCGGCCAGGGCATGTGGATGGTGGAGGCGGGGGACTGGCGTCTCATCGGCCTGGACAGTCTCAATCTGGGCAGCGGCACCCCCAAGGAGGCCCAGCAATGGGCCTGGCTGGAAGAGACCCTGGCCCGGGCCGGATCCGCGCCTATCGCCTTATGCCTTCACAAGCCCTTCTACCTGAACGGTCCCGGTGAGGAGGGGGTGGATCCAGGGCTGACCATCGATCCCCAGGCCCGGGAGCGGCTGGAGGCCCTGCTGGCCCCGGCCAATCTGCGCGCCGTGATCTCCGGCCACCTGCACCAGCACCGGGTCCATGACATCGGCGGCGTTGCCCATATCTGGGCCCCGGCCACCTCCTTCCGCTCCAGCGTCAACCATGGGGGCGATCCGGAACTGGGGCTGATGATGCTCACCCTGGAGGGGCAGGCGTTCGACATGGATCTGATCCGGGTGCCAGGCTTTGAATCCCGGGATCTGGCCACCATCAAGGAACATGGCCGCTACCAGTGGCTCCGGGACATGCCCCCCTGTCCGCCGGACGCCCCGGAGCTGGACGAGCTGGGCCTGCGCTGAGGGGTCACGCCAGCCCGGCGGCCAGGACGAGGAGGACGGTTAGGTCCGTGACCACCTGGGCACCGCCGAGAATGTCGCCGGTCTGGCCGCCCACCTGCCGCTGGGCCAAAACCCCCCAGAGAAGCAACACGATCCCCGCGGCGGCCAGGGCCCCCAGGCCCGGTGTGCCGAGCAATGCCAGGGGCACCGCGCCAAGGACCACCGCCAGGGCACAGACCGAACGGGCCGGGCGTCCGGCCTCCGCCGACCGGCCGTCGGTGCGTGCCTGGGGCAAGAGTGTCATCACCACCACCACGGCACTGCGCGACAGCGCACCGGCGGCGGCCAGGGCGAGGAACACCGTAGCGGGCGCGCCGATCCGGGCCAGGAGCGCGGTTTTCAGCACAAGCACCAGCACCAGGGCGGCGGCCCCATAGGTGCCAATGCGGCTGTCCCGCATGATCTCGAGCTTGCGCGCCCGGCTGTGTCCGCCCCCCAGACCATCGGCCACATCCACCAGACCGTCCTCATGGAGCGCGCCGGTGATGAGAAGACCCGCCGCCACGGTCAGAATGGCCGCGATGGTGGGGCCAAGGCCCGCCAGCACGGTGAGCCAGAACACTCCGGCCCCCAGGCTCCCCGCCACCAGCCCCGCCAGGGGAAAGGCCCAGGCGGCCCGGGCAAGACGTCCCGGCCGCCAGTCGGTCTGGATGGGCACGGGCAGGCGGGTGAGGAATTGCAGGGCAATGATCAGGTCTTCCAAAGCCCCAGGACCACGGAACCCCTTGCCGGAGCCGGTTTCGCCGCTAGGGTTCTCCTCATCCGCCGTCATGGTGCTGTCCGCCCCGCGTTACCAAAAGCCGTTACCACTCAATGCCCTCACATCTCGGGAGAACTGTCTTGGCCCAAGCCATACAAGAAGGTGCGCGTCCCTTCGATGATATCCGGTCCATCTTCAAGGCTCTGCCCCCGGCCCACCAGGAATCCGTGGCCAAGGTGCGCAACCGGGACAAGACCCTGACCAAGCCCCCCGGATCCCTGGGACGGCTCGAGGAAATCGTCGAATGGCTCGCCGCCTGGCAGGGCAAGGCCCCGCCCCAGGTGCTCAGGTCTCAGATTATCATCTATGCCGCCAATCACGGTGTGGCCGCCCGGGGCGTTTCCGCCTTTCCCCAGGAGGTGACCAGCCAGATGGTGGCGAATTTCGCCGCCGGCGGGGCCGCGGTGAACCAGCTTGCCATCGTGGCCGGCGCGGGGCTGAAGGTCTTCGACCTCGCCCTCGATCAGCCCACGGCGGATTTCACCAGGGACGCCGCCCTCACCGAGATCGACTGTACCCGGATCATGGCCTTCGGCATGGAGGCTGTCGCTCAGACCCCGGATGTGTTGTGCCTCGGGGAGATGGGCATCGGCAATTCCACCGTGGCCGCCGCGTTGGCCTGTGCCCTGTTCGGGGGCAAGGGGGAGGACTGGGTCGGCCGGGGCACCGGCGTTGACGAGGAGGGTCTGGCGCGCAAACGGGCGGTGGTGGACGAGGCCATGGCCTTCCACGGGGAGGCCCTGGGGGATCCGCTGGAAGCCCTGCGCCGGGTGGGCGGACGGGAATTCGCCGCCATTGCCGGTGCGATCCTGGCGGCCCGGATCGCCAAGGTGCCGGTGCTGCTGGATGGCTACGCGGTCACCGCCGCGGCGGCTGTCCTCCACAAGATCGACCCCGGCGCCCTGGACCACTGCATGGCCGCCCATCTTTCCGTGGAGCCCGGCCACAAGCGCCTGCTGGAGGCCCTGGGCAAACGCCCGATCCTGGATCTCGACATGCGCCTGGGGGAAGGTTCCGGAGCGGCTCTGGCCCTCCAGATCGTCCAGGCCGCCAGCGCCGTCCACGCAGGCATGGCGACTTTCGACCAGGCCGGCGTCTCCAGTAAGGGCTGAGCGCCCCGTAGGCCGGATCAAGGCGCAAGCCGGATCCGGCTGCGCCTTGATCCGGCCTACCGCGTGTTTCGGGTGGATGCCTCGGGTGGGGTTGCATAAGGTGCCCGGGATCACTTCGAGGCGGGATGCATGGCACAGATATTTTTCAGCTACTCCAAAAAGGACCGGGAGCGGGTGCTGCCCATTATCGGCGGCCTCGAGGATGAGGGCTACACGGTCTGGTGGGACGATAACCTCCTGGCCGGTGAGGAATGGACCGCGGAAATCGAGGCCCAGATCACCGCCTGCGAATGCGTGGTGGTGGCCTGGTCCGGTGAGGCCGTCGCCTCCCGCTGGGTCAAGCGGGAAGCCCGCTATGGCGACAATAACGGCATTCTCGTCCCCATCCGCATCGAGCGGGTGACGCCCCCTTTCGAGTTCGACGATGTACAGTATATCGACCTGCTGACCTGGTCCGGAGACCGGGCCAATGGTCGGTGGCGGGCGTTGGTAAAGGCAGTCAAGGCCAAGGCCGGGCCGCCAGCCCAAGACCCTGCCCCGGACACGGCGCCCCCCAGGCCCGAGCCGCGCCCGGACCCGGAACCGCCCCGTGCCGCCTCCCGGCCCCGGCAGGGGGATGTGGCACCCTCCTGGGCCACGGGCGGCACGGGGACGGATAAATTCGGCTCCTGGGCGGACCTGACCCTGGACGGGGTGACCCAGCGCCTGCGCTGGAGCGAGCCGGGCAGCTTCATGATGGGCTCACCGGAGGATGAAGAAGGCCTGTGGGCATATGAAGGTCCCCGCCACAAGGTGACCCTGACCAAAGGCTTCTGGCTGTTCGATACACCGGTCACCCAGGCCCTTTGGGAGGGGGTGATGGGGAACAATCCGAGCCGGTTCAAAGGCGCAGACCGCCCGGTGGAAAGGGTGAGCTGGGACGACACCCAGGCTTTTTTGGACCGGATCAACAGCCGGGTGCCGGGGCTTGAGTTCACTCTGCCCACGGAGGCCCAATGGGAATATGCCTGCCGGGCCGGGACCGATGGGCCGAACTATCTGGGCGGGGCGGACCGCCTTGCGGAACTGGCCTGGTATGATGAGAACAATGGCCGCGAAACCCATCCGGTGAAAGGCAAGGCCCCGAACGACTGGGGCCTTTACGACATGCTGGGCAATGTCTGGGAGTGGTGTGATGACGGGCGTCGGGCGTATGACGGAGCCCCTGTGACAGACCCAGCCGGTTCACAGCAAACAGGCTCCAGTCGGGCTCTGCGGGGCGGGTCTTGGAACGCCTCCGCGCGGGGTGTGCGGGCTGCGGGCCGCGTCGCGGTCACGCCTGACGACCGGGACGACAACATTGGGTTCCGGTGTGCCCGAGTTCGGTGAGCTCCAGCAGGTAAAGAGCCGGTGGCGGGGGCCGGGACAGCGCAGGGGCGAGCAGGCCCGGAGGGCCGTCCGCCGCACCCGGAGCAGGCCCGGCCCCCGCCACCGGCGAACGCGGGGCACAGTGTCTCCATCCCAGGTATCCATCCCAGCCGCCGGGCATGCGCCCACACCCCTTTTTGGCAGTGCGTTTGTGCCCACACCACTTTTAGGGCATGAGGCGTTTAATCCGCATCATGCTCAAGGCCGCGACTGCGGTCCGGCGCCACTGCGCCGCCCTCGCGGAGGCGCCTCGCGCCGTGAGCGAAAAAACTAGAGCGGCGGCCACCCTGTTTAAAGGTGATCGTGATTTTGCGCCCGCCGCTCTAGGCACTGCGTTGTGCCGGATCCGGCTTTGCCTTGATCCGGCCTACCGGTGGGGTTTTGGCGGGGGAGTGGTCTGGGAGGGGTGGGCCCGGAGGACCTCGCCGTTGCGGGTGCACGCGGCGGTGGCAAGGTCCACGAACAGGGGCGTGACATCGGCGGGTTGGGGCAGTGTGGCCGGGTCTTCCCCGGGCATGGCCTTGGCGCGCATGGCGGTGCGGGTGGCACCCGGATTGATCAGGTTGGCGCGCACGGTGGTGCGGGTGCATTCCTCCGCATAGGTCCGCACCAGCATCTCAAGGGCGGCCTTGGAGGTGGCATATCCCCCCCAATAGGCCCTGGCCTCGGCCCCCACGGTGGAGGTGACGAAAATCGCCCGGCCCGCGGGCGAGGCCTTGAGCAGCGGGTCCATGGACCGCAGCAGGCGGAAATTGGCGGTCACATTCACGTCCATCAGGGCCTGCCAGTCCTTGGGCGTGATATGCCCGATGGGGGAGAGCGCCCCCAGAATGGCGGCATTGCCCACCAGAATATCGAGCCGGCCCCAGCGTTCGAAAATGATGGCGCCCAGTTGATCCAGGGCGTTGTGGTCCTTCAGGTCGGCGGGCACCAGGGTTGCCTTGGCCCCGAGGGCCTTGACCTCATCATCCAGCTCCTCCAGGGCACCGGAGGTGCGCGCCAGCAGGATCAGTTCCGCCCCTTCACGGGCATAGGCCAGGGCCACCGCCCGGCCGATCCCCCGGGACGCGCCGGTGATCAGGGCAAGGCGGCCCTCGAGGCGCTGTCCCTCAGAGGGCTTGTCCTGAAGGGGCCGGGCCTTGTCGGCGGTGTCCGGTTTTGCTCCGGATGCTGTCTTTTCGGTCTTTTCCGTCACGCCTGAACCTAATTCTGAAGAAAACTCAGTTGATCCGACGGGTCCCCGTCCTCCAGATCCGTCAGACGGATCGGGTAGTCCCGGCTGAAACAGGCATCGCAATACTGGGGCCGGGTATTGTCGCGGCCGGGAAAGCCCATGGCCCGGTAGAGCCCGTCAATGGACACGAAGGCGATGCTCTCCACACCGAGGTGTTTGCGGATCTCCTCCAGGTCCATCCGGGAGGCCAGCAGCTTGTCCGTCTCCGGCGTATCCACCCCGTAGTGGCACGCCCCGATGGTGGGCGGGCTGGCGACGCGCATGTGGATCTCCTTGGCGCCCGCATTACGCACCATGCCGACAATTTTCGACGAGGTGGTGCCCCGCACGATGCTGTCATCCACCAGCACCACCCGCTTGCCTTCCAGGACCGTGCGGTTGGCGTTGTGCTTCATGCGCACACCATGCTTGCGCGACCCATCCGTAGGCTGAATGAAGGTCCGGCCCACATAGTGGTTGCGGATGATGCCGAAATCCAGGGTGATCCCCGCGCCCTCCGCATAGCCGATGGCCCCGGGCACACCCCCGTCCGGCACCGGGCAGACCACATCCGCCTCCACATAGGCTTCCCGGGCCAGTTCCTGGCCGATGCGCCGGCGGGCCTCATAGACCCCCTGGCCCTTGATGATGCTGTCGGGCCGCGAGAAATAGACAAATTCGAACACACAGAACCGGCTCGGCCGGGGCGCGAAGGGCCGCAGGCTGATGGGTTCCTTGCCTTCCTGGAGGACGATCATCTCGCCGGGCTCCACCTCGCGGATGAACTCGGCGCCGATGATATCGAGGGCGCAGGTCTCGGAGGTCAGGATCAACGCGCCGTTGAGCTGGCCCAGAACCAGGGGGCGCACCCCGTGGGGATCCCGAATGCCCACCATTTCCTTCTGGGTCAGGCACACCAGCGAATAGGCCCCTTCCACCTTGGTCAGGGCATCGGCCAGACGGTCGGTCAGCCGGGCGGCGACACTGGTGGCCACCAGGTGGAGAATGGTTTCCGTATCCGACGTGGACTGAAAGATCGCGCCCCGGGAAACAAGACTGCGGCGCAGGGCCCGGGTGTTGGTCAGGTTGCCGTTATGGGCCACCGCCAGCCCGCCCGAGGGCAGATCCGCGTAGAGGGGCTGCACATTGCGCAGGGCCATGCGCTGGCCCGCCGTCGAATAGCGCACATGACCGATGGCCATGGTGCCCGGCAGCTTTTCCGTGCGCTTTTTGTGCTGGTCGAAATGGTCCGCCACGAGGCCAAGATGGCGCTCTGAATTGAACCGGCCTTCCTTGTTGTCGAAGGCGACGATCCCGGCGGCTTCCTGGCCCCTGTGCTGAAGGGCGTGGAGGCCCAAGGCGGTCAGCACCGCCGCATCGGGATGGCCCAATATGCCGAACACGCCGCATTCTTCCCGGAAACCGTCCTCGTCATTTTCGGTCGCGTCCGCAAGGAAGCTGTCGCTTGCAGAGGTCTCGAAAGAGGCGTTCAGGGATGCCGGTTGCGGGGCATCGGCCGGATCATGATCGTCCATCAACGCGAGTCCAACCTGTTGCGCACCAGCTCGTCAATGGCCTTGCGCTCACCTTTGGAGTAGCCGGCGGGGTCGTCCCCGTTGGGGATCTGGCTGGTGCCGTCCCTGCCGCTGGCCGGTTCATCTCCCTGGCCCCTGGGCTGAGCGGACTCAGATCGGGGCTTCTCGTCTTGTGCCGTTCCATCACCCCTGCGGGCCGCCTCCGGTGCCCTGACCGGCCTCACCGGGCCGTCTCCGGAAAGGTCCCGGCCCTGGGTTCCGGACCGGGCGGGACCGGTCGTAAAGGGTGCCGGGTTGTGGGCGTCCAGAACCTCACGTCCTGTTTGAGTAACTTCTTTCACCACGGAAGAGGCTGCGGTGACAACGGGAAAGAGCCGGGCCTGGACAAACCAATCCGGGATCAGCCGCTCTCCGAAGGTCAGCACATAGGCATGGAACAGCACGGCTACCAGAAGCACGCCCCGGCCCAGACCGAAGAGAAAGCCGCCGACCTGATCCCAGGTGGCGGGTGAATCCCCCTGCAACCGGTTCCGGATATTCCGATTCGCCAGGGTGAAGAGCACCACCAGCCCGATGAAAAACCCAAGCACGAGAATGGCATGGACGATCCAGGAGCCGCCGATGGCCGGCCGCAGCCACGGTCCCGTCACCGCATAGACCGCGTAGGTCAGCATCACCGACAACAGCCAGGCGGACACCGCCAGCGCTTCGCGGAGCAATCCGCGCATCAGCGCCAGAAACGCGGACCCAAGCAGGATCGCGAGAATGACGGCATCGGTTATGGTGAGCGGCGCTTCGGTCATGCGGCATAAATCCCCGCCATGGGTGTCGGCGTCAACCGCTCCTCTTTTCGAAGGAGTATATCAGGTCTCCCCAGGAGCGGGACGGCTTTTCGCCGGGGCGTGGCGGTGATCCGGTCCCGGTCCCCCTCGGGGGCCGTCGCCGCCAAGACCCTGAATGACCTCGATCAGGTCCGCGAGGCTGGAGACAGGCTCGTGACGAATGGTTTCCAGGGCGTTAGGGGCACCTTTTTTGCCGCCCTCTGCCTTGACCTTCCCGCCTTTCCCGTTGCGGGGCGCCGGGCCTACGGCCAGGGTGAACCCCAGTTTGGCCGCCTCCTTCATACGCGCTTCCCGCTGGGCCACCGGGCGCACCGCACCGGACAGGCTCGCCTCCCCGAAAAAGACCGCGTCATGGGGCAGCGCAATGCCCGTGACCGAGGACACCAGGGCCGCAGCCACCGCCAGATCCGCCGCCGGTTCCAGAATGCGCAGGCCACCGGCCACATTCAGGTAAATGTCATGGCCGCCCAGACCCACCCCGCAGCGGGTATCGAGCACGGCGATCACCATGGCAAGCCGCCCGCTGTCCCAGCCCACCACCGTGCGCCGGGGGGTGCCCAGGGCGGTCTGGGCCACAAGGGCCTGGATCTCCACCAGAACGGGCCTTGTGCCCTCCACCCCGGCAAACACCACCGAGCCGCTGGCACCCTGATCCCTCGCGTCGAGAAACAGGGCCGACGGGTTGGCGACCTCCGAGAGGCCGCCGCCGGTCATCTCGAACACACCGATTTCTTCCGTGGCCCCGAACCGGTTCTTCACGCCCCGCAGGATCCGGAACTGGTGGCCCCGTTCCCCTTCGAAATAGAGCACCGTGTCCACCATGTGCTCCACCACCCGGGGACCGGCAATCTGGCCGTCCTTGGTCACGTGACCCACCAGGATCACCGCGGAATCCGTGCGCTTGGCGAAGCGCACCAGATCATGGGCGGCGGCCCGCACCTGGGACACGGTACCCGGGGCGGAGTCGAGAAGGTCGCTCCACATGGTCTGCACGGAGTCGATGATCACCAAGGCCGGAGGGGCCTTTTCGAGTGTGGTGAGAATGTCCCGCAGATTGACCGCCGCCGCCAGTTGCACCGGCGTATCCGCAAGCCCGAGCCGGGCGGCGCGCAGGCGCACCTGGGCCACGGCCTCCTCCCCGGAAACATAAACCACGGGCAGGTCCTGGCGGGCGAGGGCTCCGGCCAGTTGAAGCAGCAGGGTGGATTTGCCGATCCCCGGATCGCCCCCCACCAGCAAGACCGATCCGGGCACGATGCCGCCCCCGGCCACCCGGTCGAATTCCGCCAGACCCGTGGCAATCCGGGGCGGGTCCGTGCCTTCTCCGGACAGGGACACGAGATCGAGGGCGCGGCCCTTTCCGCCCGCGGCGGCCAGGCTCTGCTTGGGCGCGGCTTCACCGGCCCCCGCCGCAAGACCCTTGTCCTCTTCGATGGTGTTCCATTCGCCGCAGGCATCGCAGCGGCCCTGCCATTTGGAGTAGACCGCGCCGCAGCTCTGACAGGCGTATTTGTCCTGTAATCGTGCCATGGCGTAGCGTTACCACGAGTCCCCGGCCCCAAGGAGCCTGTATGGCGTGGCACGCGCCCGCCGCGCAGGCGCTTTGAAGGGCCAAGGTGTTTGTGGGGCAGAAGTTTTTGTGGGGAAGGGGGGCTATTGGAGGCGGTGATCATGGTGGAACGGGGTGTGGATGGGTTCGGATCCTGGGCGGCATTGTCCCTGGACGGCATCACCCAGCGCATGCGCTGGATCCCGCCGGGCCGCTTCCTCATGGGTGCGCCCGAGACGGAGACGGAGCGGTTCCACGGAGAGGGTCCCCGCCATGAGGTGACCCTGACCGCCGGGTTCTGGCTTTTCGACACGCCGGTCACCCAGGCGCTCTGGAGTGCGGTGATGGGCACCAGCCCAAGCTATTTTCCGGGGCCGGAGCGGCCCGTGGAGCAGGTGAGCTGGATCGAGGTGCAGGACTTCCTCAGGCGGCTCACTGTTCTTGTCCCGGATTTTCAGTTCGCGTTGCCCACGGAGGCCCAATGGGAATATGCCTGCCGGGCGGGCACCCTGACCCAGAACTATCTGGGCGGTGCGGAGCATCTGCCGGATCTTGCCTGGTTCAAGGCCAACAGCGAGGTCAGCACTCAGCCGGTGAAAGGCAAATGCCCCAACGGGTGGGGGCTTTACGACATGCTGGGTAATGTCTTTGAGTGGTGTGCGGACGAACGGCGGGACTATGGGTCCGATCCGCTCACGGATCCCTTCGGTGTGGATACCGGCTGGCCTGAGAATGAGTGGCCCGAGCCGGATTGGCTTGGCCAGACGGGCCCCGGCAAGGTGGCCCGGGGCGGGCACTGGAACAATGAACCCCGCTGGCTGCGGGCCGCCTACCGTGTCTCGGCTGCTCCGGAACGGGGTGGCCACGGCCTCGGCTTCCGCGCCGCCGCCACGGACCAGTTCTCCCTCGGGATTTTGTGAGCAAAGGGTCTCGCAGGCCCGGTTAGAGTATGAGGCGATTAATCCGCATCATGCTCAAGGCCGCGACTGCGGTCCGGCGCCACTGCGCCGCCCTCGCGGAGGCGCCTCGCGCAGTGAGCGAAAAAACGAGAGCGGCGGCCACCCTGTTTAAAGGTGATCGTGATTTTACGCCCGCCGCTTTAAGCACACATTCCGGGTCAGGCCCAAAGCGCACCCGACCCGTGATCATCCGCGCACACTGTAATCATCAGTTCACAGTGGGAGCCGGAGTACTTCACGCCGTCATCGGCCCATTACCGTGCTTGGCAATGCATGGGGTGGGCATACCCCTGGCCGTTGAGGACCGCGACGCCGGTGGTCTTGGTCAGGGCAAGCTGGAAGGTCACCGGTTCCCCATCCTCGCTGTGACTCCAGCGCAGGGCATGGCTTTGCCCGTAAAGCAGGGTGTCATCCTCCAGCACCATGGCCGGACCTTCCCAGCAGCCGGTGTAGGCGCAGACACTCAAGGCTGTGCGGGTCACGGAAACGGACATGGGCGTGAAGCCGTCCGCCTCTTCCTTGACGGTGCAGGCGCCATCGTCACAGGTGATTTCCGCATCGGTGTTCCGGCAGCTCCAGCCGGACGGGGCGCTTTCTTCCGCAGCGACGGCGACGGCCAGGGGCATGGCCGTGAGCGTGAGGCCAGCGCATAACACGAGGCCAAGATGGGTTCGGCGGATCATCAGGGTTCTCCGGTCTGGGCCGCGATCAGATAGCCATGACCGGGCAGGGTGTGGGGCCAGTGCAAATCCTGGTTCGGCAAAAGGGCCTGGGTGAAGCCGACGCCGGGCTGTTCAAGCCTCACAGGATCGGAGGCCAGATTGAAGGCACAAAAAAGACGATCCGCGCCGGTACCCCGTTCGAAGGTCACCATGGTGTCCGTCACCTCACGGAAGATAATCTCTCCGTGGCGCAAAGCCTGATGGTCACGGCGCAGGGCCGTCAGCCTGCGCACAAATTCAAGGACGGAGCCGGTGTTGCCGTTCTGCTGATCCACCGCCAGGGGGCCGTGGCGCGGATCCATGGGCAGCCAGGGTTCCGCCGGGGAAAAACCGGCATGGGGCTCATCCGCCGACCAGGGCATGGGGGTGCGCGCCCCGTCCCGCCCCAGGGTCAGGGGCCAGTTGGCAATGGCCTCCGGGTCCACCAGACGCTCCCGGGGCACCCGGGCCTGGGGCAGGCCAAGTTCTTCCCCTTGATAGAGGAACACATTGCCTCTCAGGCACATGAGCAGGGCCAGGAGCAGTTTCGCGAAACCAGGGTCCGCGTCCGCTGTCGTGTCGTCCCCGTCCGTCCAGCGGCTCACCGCCCGGGGCGCGTCATGGTTTGAAAACGCCCAGGCGGGCCAGCCGTCCTCCTCCCCCCAGGCTTCCAGGGCCCGGCGAACCAGGGGACCTGTGATCTGACGGGCGTAAAGGAAAGTGAAATTGTAGGCGGAGTTGAGCCGGTGGCCGGGCTGGGTATAGGCCTTCATCACCGGGACCGGATCCGGCGCCGCGATCTCCGCCACTGTGAAAATGGCGCCATACTCATCCGTCAGCCTACGCACCCGTTCCAGAAAGCCCGGCATGTCCGGATGGCACATAGTGTGGATCTGGTCCTGGAAATCGAAGGGCCGGGTGCGCGGTCCCGAATGGGTGGCGGGCGGATTGTCCCGCAGGGCCGTGTCGTGCATGCCGAAATTGATCGCATCGAGCCGGAACCCGTCCACGCCCCGCTCCAGCCAGAACCGGCTTGCCACCAGCAGGGCCTCCTGAACCTCCGGATGATGCAGATTGAGATCCGGCTGTTCGGGCAGGAAATTATGCAGATAGTATTGCCGCCGCCGGGCATCCCAGGTCCAGGACGGACCATGGAACACGGACTGCCAGTTGTTGGGCGGGCTGCCATCCGGTTTGGCGTCGGCCCAGACATACCAGTCCGCCTTCGGATTGTCCCGGTCCGTCCGGCTTTCCTGAAACCAGGGATGCTCGATAGAGGTGTGGGACATGACCTGATCGATGATCACCTTGAGGCCCAGATCATGGGCCCGGGCGATCAGCCGGTCGAAATCCGCCAGGGTGCCGAAAATCGGATCCACGTCCTGGTAGTTGGCCACGTCATAGCCGAAATCATGCATGGGCGACGTGAAGAAGGGGGACAGCCAGATCGCATCCACGCCAAGGGAGGCCACATGATCGAGCCTCGCGGTGATGCCCGGCAGATCGCCGATCCCATCCTGGTTCGTGTCGAGATAACTGCGGGGATAGATCTGGTAGATCACCGCACCTTTCCACCAGGGAGCCTCTTGGTGGGTGGTCATGCCCGTCCTCCCGCCACGGTCAGGTCCTTCAAGTGATCGAGGTCCGCCGTGGACAGATCATCCCATTTGAACCGCCAGGACCAGTTGCCGGTCCCCGTGGCGGGGGTGTTCATGCGCCCTTCGGGTCCCAGCCCCATGATATCCTGAAGGGGCAGCACCGCCAGATCCGAACCGGACATCATCGCCAGACGGATCATGTCCCAATGGGGCTGGCCCGTGTTTCCGGCCACCTCAAGGAAGGCAAGCCGTTCCCGCTGCGCCTGGGCCGCGTCATCAGCGTTGTCATGGACGGCGGTGAACCATTCCACGGTGGTCGCATTGTCATGGGTGCCTGTGTAGCAGATGCTCCGGGGAATGAAGTTTACGGGATGGTCCTCCGCCTTGGGCACACCGGCGCCGAAGGCGAATTGCAGCACATGCATCCCCGGCAGTCCGTACCAGTTGCGCAACGTGTCCACTTCCCAGGTGATGTAGCCCAGATCCTCCGCGATGTAGGGCATGCCCGGACGCTGGGCTGCGAGGGCATCCAGGAGGGCCCGGCCCGGAACGGTCACCCATTGGCCGCTCACCGCGTCCGGCGCGCCCGCGGGGATTTCCCAGGTGGCCTGAATGCCCCGGAAATGGTCGATCCGTACCCGGTCCACCAGGGACAGAAGGCGCCCCGCCCGCCGGGTCCAGAAGGCCATGCCGTCTGCCTGCATCGCATCCCAGTCATAGACCGGGTTGCCCCACATCTGTCCGGTCTTGGAGAAATAATCCGGCGGCACTCCGGCCACGGTCAGGGGCCGTCCCTGATTGTCGAGCTTGAAGAGGTGAGGGGAGGCCCAGACATCCGCGCTGTCGCCGGTCACGAACAGGGGCATATCCCCGATGATCTCGATGCCCCGGCTGTTGGCCAGATCCTTCAGCCGCCGCCATTGCCGGTCGAACAGGAACTGCTCCATTTTGACCGCCGCAATGTCGCTGGCGAGAACGGTGCGGGCCTCGTCCAGGGCTTTGGTCTCCCGCCAGGCCAGGGGGGCGGGCCAGTCCTGCCAGGCCACTCGGCCCAGACGGCCGCGCAGGGCCATGAACAGGGCATAGTCATCGAGCCAGTCCGGATCTTCCCGGTCGCAGAACGCTGAAAACGGACCGGAAAGGGTCCCAGGCGGATTGTCCGCCAAAGCCATGGCCTGGGCCCGGATGAGACGCCTTCTCCGGACCATGAGCCCGGTGTAATCAACCCCCTCGGCCAAGCTGCGTCCGGCTGCCTCCAGAGGGGCCAGGGTTGAGGGATCCACGAGGCCTTCATCGGCGAGATCGCCAAGGGACAACAGCAGAGGTTCGCAGGCCATGCTGGAAGAGGAGGAATAGGGAGAGCCCACCCCATCGACCGGGTTGAGGGGCAGGATCTGCCACGCCTTCTGCCCCGCCCGCGCCAGGGCATCCACAAACCGGCGCGCATCCGCCCCAAGATCCCCGATCCCATGGGATCCGGGCAGGGATGTGATGTGCAACAAGATCCCGCTGCGCCGCATGATTTTTCCCCCCTCGTATCCCACCCCTTGGCGGCACGCCTCGATGGCATGCCGTTATGGCATGCCGTTATGGCATTCTCGGGCGGCATGGCCTTTCCCGTGTTCTACCGTCCAGGAAGCCCCTCACCACGCAAGGTTCGCCGGGCTTGTGTCAAGTTTTGCCTTTTCCAAGATCCTTTACCTCTTCCAAGATCTGGGCCGGAAACGGCCCTTCACCCGACCAGGTCCGGAATGTTCGGCTGTCCGGTCCAGGCAGTCAGTCCTCCGTCCACGACCAATGCCGCGCCGACCATGTAGGACGCATCGTCCGAGGCCAGGAAGGCCACAGTCGCGGCGATTTCCTCAGGCCGGGCCATCCGTCCGATGGGGGTGTGATCGTCCCAGGCCCGGGCTACCGCAGGGATTGCCTTCACCGGGGCCAGGGCAGGGGTGTCCACGGGGCCCGGGCAGACACAATTGATGCGGATGCCTTCCCGGATGTGATCAATGGCCATGGTGCGGGTGTAGTTGATCACCGCCCCCTTGGCCGCGTTGTAGGCGGAGAAGGCGTAATCCCCCGCAAGGCCCGAGATCGAGGCGGTGTTGACGATGGTCCCCCCGCCCTGGGCGCGCATCACCGGGATGGCCGCCCGGCAGCCGTAAAAGACCGACCGCAGATCAATGGCCATGATCCGGTCCCAGTCTTCCAGGGGCAGGTCCGGGGTCCGGCCGAAACTGCCCACCCCCGCATTGTTGAACAGGATGTCGAGGCTGCCGAACGTATCGACACAGGCCGCGACCATCGCTTCGATCTGGGCATAGTCGGTCACATCGGTCCGCAGGAACCGAAGCTGCGCGGCATGGCCCGCCCCGGCCAGCTCTTCCATGAGGGCGGCGGCGCCGGTTTCATCAATATCGGCGATCAGAACATTGCCGCCTTCCGCCGCGAACCGGCGCACGCTGGCCGCGCCGATCCCCGAGGCGCCGCCGGTCACGAGAATGGTCTTTTCTGCAAAGCGTTTCATATCCGTGCCTCCCTGTTGTCTGCGCTGACTTTTGTCGTGCCCCCCCGTTCATGTCCGCCGGGGATTGTTGCCCGCCCCATGGTGACCTTCTCCCCCCCCAGGTGCCCCCCATGGTGACCTTCTTTATCGAACCATTATGTGTGACACACGGTCAGGATAACGGATCCGGCCGATCCTGATGTCCCGGCACCGCATACGGTTCTGGTCTGCCGGAACAGGTGCTTGAGCATAGCCGGACCAGCCGAAAGGAGCAGCCATGACTGAGGAAGAAAAGCGGCAACGCTACCAGACCGTCGCCAAGGAAATTGCCGCCGTGGTGGAAGGAGAGGCTGATCTCGTGGCGCGGATGGCCAGTATTGCGTGCCTGCTGTCTCAGGCCTTCGAGGCCTATTTCTGGACCGGCTTCTACCGGGTCGATCCGGCCAAGCCCGGTGAACTGGTCATCGGTCCCTATCAGGGCACCCTGGGCTGCCTGCGTATCCCCTTTGGTGTCGGCGTGTGCGGGGTCGCGGCCCAGACCGGCGAGACCCAGGTGGTGGCGGATGTGCACGCCTTTCCCGGCCATATCGCCTGTGATGCCCGGTCCCAATCGGAGATCGTGGTTCCGGTTTTCGATCCCGATGGCGCCCTGATCGGGGTTCTGGATGTAGACTCCACCGAGAAAGGCACTTTCGACAGTGTGGACGCTGCCGAACTCGAAGCCCTTATGGCCGCCCATTTCGCGGGGCAGGCGGCCCCGCCCCAGACCGCTGCAATTGCGTGAAACCGGCGCATTGGTTACAAACCCGCTTTCTGCGTGACCCGTGGAGGCCAGACATCCTTGGTCTCCCACCCCAGGTCTGGATTCAAGCGGGATCAGGGCTCACGCAGTGTCCGGAATTACAAAGTCTGGCTCCAAGATCAACGACCCCATGCGGTCACAACGGGGCCACTCCTGAAATCAAGAACCAGAGGTCCCGCCCATGGCGTCCTACCAGTATGTCTATTCCACTGAAAAACTGTCCAAGACCTATGCGGGCGGCAAACAGGTCCTCAAGGACATTTCCCTGAAATTCTTCCCCGATGCCAAGATCGGTATTGTGGGCGCCAACGGGGCCGGTAAATCCACCCTGCTGCGCATCATGGCCGGGGTGGACACGGAGTTTAACGGGGAGGCCTGGGCGGCCGACGGCGCCCGTGTGGGCTATCTGCGCCAGGAACCCCAACTGGACGAAACCAAGGATGTGCTCGGCAACGTGATGGAAGGGGTGGCCGAGACCAAGGCCCTGCTCCAGCGTTTCGAGGAAGTCTCCGCCAAATTCGCCGAACCCCTCGACGATGACGAGATGAACGCGGTCATCGCCGAACAGGCGGAGATCCAGGAAAAGATCGACGCCGCCGATGCCTGGTCCCTGGATTCCAAGGTGGAACAGGCCATGGACGCCCTGCGCTGTCCTGCGGGGGATGCGGATGTAACCAATCTCTCCGGCGGGGAACGCCGCCGGGTGGCCCTGTGCCGCCTGCTGCTGGAAAAGCCCGACCTGCTCCTCCTCGACGAACCGACAAACCATCTGGATGCTGAATCCGTGGCCTGGCTTGAGCAGTTCCTGCGGGATTATCCCGGTGCGGTCATTCTGGTCACCCACGACCGCTACTTCCTCGACAATGTCACCGGCTGGATCCTGGAATTGGACCGGGGCCAGGGCATTCCCTACAACGGCAATTATTCGTCCTGGCTCGACCAGAAGCGCCAGCGCCTGGAGTCGGAAGGCAACAAGGAAGTCGCCCGCCAGAAGACCCTGGCCCGGGAGCTGGAGTGGATCAAGGCCTCCCCCAAGGCCCGTCAGGCCAAGAACAAGGCCCGGATCAACGCCTTCCAGGACCTCCATGCCCAGGCCGTGGCCCAGGCCCCAGAGACCGCCCAGATCATCATTCCCACCAGCCAGCGCCTCGGGGATGTGGTCATCGAGGCCGACGGTCTGGCCAAGGCATTCGGCGACAAGCTCCTGTTCGAGAACCTGTCCTTCCGCCTGCCCCCGGGCGGTATTGTGGGGGTGATCGGCCCCAACGGGGCGGGTAAGACCAGCCTGTTCAAGCTCATCACCGGCCAGGAAGACCCGGACGCGGGCACCATCAAGCTGGGGGACACGGTGCAGCTCGGTTACGTCGATCAGAGCCGGGATGCTCTGGACCCGGACAAGAATGTCTGGGAGGAAATCTCCGGCGGTCTCGACATGCTGCCCATGGGCAAGCGGGAAATGCCGAGCCGGGCCTATGTGGGCGCGTTCAATTTCAAGGGCGGGGACCAGCAGAAAAAGGTCGGTGTCCTGTCCGGCGGTGAGCGCAACCGGGTGCACATGGCCAAGATGCTGAAGGAGGGCGGCAATGTCCTCCTGCTCGACGAACCGACCAACGATCTGGACGTGGACACCTTGCGGGCCCTGGAGGATGCCCTCCTGTCCTTTGCGGGCTGTGCCGTGGTGATCTCCCACGACCGCTGGTTCCTGGACCGGATCGCCACCCACATCCTGGCCTTCGAGGGCAACAGCCATGTGGAATGGTTCGAGGGCAATTATCAGGACTATGAAGAAGACAAGAAGCGCCGCCTGGGCGCCGACGCTGACCGCCCGACACGGGTAAAATACAAGCGCTTCGCCCGCGCCTGATCACGGGACGGCCTGACAACGTGACGGTGGGGAGGGTGGGGGACCGGGGTTTGGAACCACGGCCCCCGCTGACGCGGGATTGCGCGTAATCCCTCACCCCTGTTCCAATTCATTCGTGCCGTGATCACCCGCTGGCGGCGACGGTCCCGCACTTGCCCGGTTCCCGGCTACCAGAGACCCGCCGAACCCCTTGACCGCCGGTCTATGGCTGTTCCTGGTCAAACGGAGTCAGCATTGTGTGGTAAACGACCAGACCCGCCCGGACCGGATTGACGGCCACATAGCGGATTGCGGCCACGAGGTGATCTTCATCCATCACAACGGACCCGAAGCGCCCCTGGAACAGGCGGCCCGTCCACGGAAAGCACTGATTGATCCGGGCCGTGTTACGGCGATGGGCGTCGCCCAGGACCGCGCGCAGGCCATCAGGGCGGGAAGGGACAAAGATCAGGTGCACGTGATTGGGCATCAGACAGTAGGCCCAAACGGCCATGCCGGCCTTGGCCGCCGCCTCCGCGATCAGTCTCAGAGAGGTCCGATAATCCTTATCAGAAAAGACCACTGGCCCACGCCGGTTTCCCTGCTGGGTCCCATGATGGGGGGGCGGGAACAACGATCCGCGCGATCCGAGCCACGGCAGGCCCCCATCACGTTTTGCATATTTACCAATCGACGCAACTGGCGTAAAGAATAGGCGGTCCATGTAGTTCCTGGCGCACTTTCCTTGCCTGACAGATTGGTTGGTTGCAATAGTGGCCGCGCGTTACAATCAACCGAATAGGCTGTGAAAGCTACCCATGAAAATTTCTCGCATAGTTATTCAGAATTTCCGCAGTTTTCAGTCTCTCGATATTGCTCTTGAAAACGACATCACCTGCATCATCGGCGAGAACAACACTGGCAAGACAGCTCTCTTTAGAGCAATACAGATTTGTATCGACGTCAATCTGCCAACCGTCTTTCGTTCATTAATCCGCGAAGATATCCATGCCTCCGTCGATGTCTCCCATCCCAGCCAAATCTTGATCGGTATCGAGGTGACAGGCTTCGAAGGCATCGTCAATGAAGAAGCCTTAGTCTGTCAGTGGAAGCTCGAACCCAATCGGGCACGCATTTTCTATCGGTTTCGTCCTCGACCTTCCGTGCGTGAAAAGCTTGCACTTGGTGAGGTGCAGCCTGGAAACCTAACGCTTGAAGACTATACATGGGAATTGCGAGGTGGAGGTGATCCCGCCACCGATCTCAGCGAGATCACATGGGATACCGAGAATATTGGGGAAACGGTGCGCTTTGGCGACCTGTCTTCGTATCTTGTGGTGAATATGCCAGCCCTGAGAGACGTTGAGTCCGATTTGCGCCAACCGCGCGTATCACCTCTCATTCGGCTCATTGAAGCCTTCGATGTCCCCGACACAGAGCGGGAGGCACTGATTGCTATTTTACACGAAGCTAATCAGAAGATTGAAAAGTCAAAGACTATTGCCGATATCGCGAGCGCTATCGACACTTCGTTCAAGAACGTCTCGGGGCCAGCTTTTGAGATGGGGGCAACGCTCGGCCTATCGGCGGCGACCTTCCAAGCGATCTTGCGCAATCTCAAAATCCTCCTTTCCGATTTGGCGCTGGAGAGCTTTGAGCCGTCGCGCAACGGATTGGGCATGAACAACATTCTCTATATTGCGATCTTGATTGAATATCTCAAGCGCCGCATTGCCAAAGCGGCAACCGCCGGGCAGTTGATCTTGATCGAAGAGCCGGAAGCACATTTGCATCCGCAACTCCAAGCTTCTTTGCTAATCGCTTTAGAAGACACCAAGGTCCAAGTGGTCTTGAGCAGTCATTCAACGCAGATCACATCCCAAGCGTCGTTCAACACTCTAATTTCCCTCACGCGCCGATCTGATGCCAGCATAGCCGCTTCGACGTTATCCAAGACGCCAACACTGACTACGGACGATATTGCCGATCTTGAAAGGTACTTGGACGCGACCAAGAGCAATTTGCTCTATGCGCGCAAAGTGATGTTGGTCGAAGGGCCTGCCGAACTCTTTCTTATTCCGGCGTTAGCGGAAGCAATACTCGAGGTCAATCTGGAACGGCTGGGAATTTCGATCATAGCTATCTATGGCGTTCATTTTGATATCTATGCCAAGCTCTTTCGCGAGGGCGGCTTGGAGAAGATATGCGCCATCGTTGCCGATGCCGATCTCAAGCCGTCTGATGCTGAAGGCTTCGATATGGCGTTAGATGCTCCTAACCTTGATGCTTTAAACAGTAAATATGTCCAAGTTTTTCTTGGAGCTACGACCTTTGAAAGAGAATTGGTCTGTCACGGAACGATGAATATGTTTATCAAGACCTGTCGCAATCTTGGCGCACCGCAGATTACTGCTGATCTGGAAAAGGCGTTGAAAGAACTGGACGATCCTATTATCGAACCTGACCGCGAAGCCGAACTGCTGGAGCAATGCAGAACAAAAATTCTCAATACAGCCAAACGTGTTGGGAAAGCTCGCTTCGCGCAGGTTGCGGCGCGTTATGCCAACGAATGCACGGAGTCGCCAGCGTACATTAATAATGCCATTGCATGGTTGCGATCATGATATCTCTTACGCATGAACAGAAAAGTGCCGTTGATTATCCAAATAATATCTCTCTATCTGCATGCCCTGGCAGCGGGAAAACTCGGGTAATCATCGCCAAGCTCTTAAAGCTTGCGGAGAACGTCGAAGGTTCGCCGTTGTCAATCGGATGCATCACATATACCAACGCTGCCGTCGATGAGATAGAAGCACGGATCAAAAATTTGGGTACGAACCGCTTGGTGGAGCGGTGTGAGATTTCGACGATCCATAGTTTCTGCCTTAGTTTTATCTTGCGCCCTTATTGCTGGATGCATCCCGACGTGCCCAGAGGTTTCAGGATCATCACTCGTGAGATGCGGGATTTTGAAGAGATCGTTACCGCAGTCGAGGATGAAGTCGGGCGAAGGGCTAGTTTTCGTGTGTTCGAAGACTATGGTTCACTCCGAATTACTAAAGAAGGGCTGCCCGCCGGGCCAGGATTTGAAAATGGGCTGGTGACAAGCCAAACTGCGACGCGCTATTGGGAATTAATTCGCAGTCGCGGCTACCTGGATTTCGCAATGATTCTCTACTATTCCTATCTTATTCTGGAGCAGAATCCGTTTGTAGCCAAAGGAATAGCATCTCGCTTCGCGTGGCTTTTGATCGACGAATTCCAAGATACAACAGACTTACAGGTTGCCATTTTTGCGCTGTTGCGCACACACCTGAGAACGCAATTTTTCTTGGTCGGTGATGAGCATCAATCCATCAACAGCTTCGCAGGTGCGGACGCAGCGCTCGGCGAACGTTTCTGCGAATATGTTGGTGCAGACCGAACCCATGCTCTGAGTGGAAACTTCCGTTGTGCGTCTGAGATCATTGAGCCTGCCCAGGTTCTCATTCCGCGTGCGCCTGCCATGCAAGCAAGAGGCAGTGCCGAAACTCGCGCCGGCACTGTGCAATACGAACATGTCGTCGATGCGCGGACGGGGATCGAAGATTATTTCTTGCCCTCCCTAGAGGCACTCGGGATCGCCTATGGTGACGCCGCAGTGCTAGCGCCGTGGTGGGTGCATCTCTTACCTGTAGCGCGACATTTGCGCAACTTGAGCGTGCCTGTGTTTGGGCCGGGCGCACGTCCTTACAAGGGGTCTCGTCTCTATGCTCGTCTTGCAGAAGAGCTTGGAGCCTGTATCGAGCAAGGCGCTCTTTTCGATCCGTCAGGAGTGGAGAAAGCGCTCTTTCGTCTGATCAATGAAGCGATGGGGCAAGCTCGCTTCGACCTCTTCACCTATGACGGACGTCGCACATCCCTTGGACTGATCGCAGAAGCCAGGAGGCTTTCAGCGATCCATCCGGGTGGCGTGTCTTGGCTTGAAACGAGCAGCGCTGCCATTGCGGACATTCTTGTGAGGGAAGAATGGATCACAGCTAATGCGGCAACGGCGTTGGTTGCATCGGTCGAGAACATGAAAGCGGACATGGAAGGTCGCGTTGATCTCGCCAATCTGGCGATTGCGGATTTGGGCCTATTTGCCAATCCAGCACGTGCGATCCGGCTCATTACTCTCCATGCGGCAAAGGGACGGGAGTTTGAGGCGGTAGCCATCATTAACGCTAACGACGGACAAATACCTTTCTTCGCCAACCGCAACGATCCAGCCAAGGTCGCGGAAGCAAAGAGATTATTCTACGTGGGCCTTACCCGGGCGAAGAAATATCTGCTGGTACTGTCAGATTACTCAGATCGCCGGAATCCGCCCTGTCCCTTTATCGCCGAAAGTGGGTTGGTCTGAGAGTAGTCAGATATCTCACACCAGCGCCCCCGCCTTTTGATCGCGACCTGGCAAGGGCCGGGTAGTGTCCAGTTTCTTTCGCAAATTTCTCGGCGGGCGGTGTTCGCGGGATGATCTCAAGTGGTTTGTTGGTTTGCGGAACGCTGGGTGGGCAGGTCTATGGTGAGGTAGCATTTGGAGGGCCATGTGGTCTCGGCCACAGGACTCGACCTGGCGGCGGTCAGGTTGGGGCATGGATGGGCATCCGGGAATGCGCCGACGACGCGGGTTCTGTGGGGGATCTCGCGCATCAGACGCTCCATGGGATTTTTGGTGCGGATGCGGCGCCGGTGTTCCTCGGGAAAGGCGGAGGAGGTGAGGGGCTTCCGGACGACCTCAGACGCCATCGCCGCCGCTTTCCACAAGGCCCAGACAGGCATCCGAGACGATGTGCTGTGCCCCCGAATTCTCATCCAGCTGAAATTAGAGTTGGCGTGTTGATGGTGCCCGAATGGGCGGTGG
>CAZLPU010000057.1:0-33141 GCA_964561475.1 uncultured Alphaproteobacteria bacterium | reverse complement strand
TAGAGCGGCGGCCACCTTGTTTAAAGGTGATCGTGATTTTGCGCCCGCCGCTCTAGCCCTGCGTTGCAAGTCAGCACACCACGCTCCCCGTTCGAACACCATGGTTTTGTGCGCGACAAGTCGAGATCAGGTCAAACGGATCTATCGGGGCAAACATGGACACGTAAGTCCTATGGCCACTCAAGATCCGGGCCACGAGACCGTGCAGCACGAAGAAACAGCCTGACCGATCCAGGACCATGCACGGCCACCAGCGAGCCTCCCCCTATGCTCAGCGGAAGCACAAAACGCGGGCACCATGGACTGAACGTCATCTTGAACTGACCACCATGGCCGAGGCCGGACGGAAAAAGGGCATCGCTGCCCCATTCGGGATCCATCACGGTCGACACTGGTGCAGAGCTTCTGGCTCTCCAGCCCAAAACTCGCCATCTCCAAGACGGAAAACCCGGTTTCGACTTTGCCCTTTGACGCATTCAGGAGACACAGTCATGGCAGGCCTCACTCTCTACGGCGAAAGACAATGGGGATCGGTGATCGTCGAGAGCCAGCTTGTGTGGTACGGGCTCGACTACACCTTCGTGTCCGTGGGCGATCTGTTCCAGGACGAAACGGCCCGGCAGAAAATCGAGCCCCTGAACCCGTTGGGCCAAATTCCTGTCTTGAAACTGGAGGACGGTACGGTGATGACCGAGAGTGCGGCCATCACGCTCCTGCTTGCGGACATCACCGGCTGGGATGATTTGGTGCCGGGACCGGGCGCACCGGAACGGGCGGCCTTCCTGCGTTGGCTGATCTTCCTCACCAGCAACATCTATCCCACCTACACCTATGGCGACCTGCCCGGGCGGTTCGTGAAGGATGAAGCAGCCCAAGGGGATTTTCTCGAAACGGTCACGGATTATGCCAAGCGGCTCTACGGCATTCTCGATCAGGCGGCGGCAAGTCCCTGGTTTCTCGGGGAGCGGTTCTCGGCCATTGATCTCTACATCACCAGCCTGGTGTTCTGGCGTCCCGGTCGGGAATGGCATCGGACCAATGCCCCTCGGCTGTCCGCGATTGCGGACCGGGCCACGGGTCTCGAACAGCTGACGAACGTCTGGAAAGCCAACAACCGCCTATGACCGTGGACGGACGGTCCAACATGGGATGCACAAGGATCCGGTACGAAAAAAGGCCAGCAACGTCGTGCTGGCCCTTTTCATGACTTATTCGCCGGATCTGGCTCTGGCTCAATCCAGACCGCGCCTACCGGTCAGTTGGCCTGGCGACGCAGGAAGGCTGGGATTTCAAGCTGATCCCGATCTTCCACATTGGGCGCGCCCTGATCATTCGGCGTGGCCCGGAGCGTGCTGCCCTCGTGCGACCGCCTGCCCTGATCCCTCGGAGCGGGCTGAGGCTGGGGCGGTGCTTTCGGCTTCGGCTCCTGCCCCCGGCCCATGCCGCCGGTGACCCGGTTCAGGAAACCACCCCGGCGGCGTTCCTGACGCTGATCCGGCTCTGGTGCCGGCGGTGCGGACCGCTGGGGCACGGCGGGCTGGGGTGCGGGGCGGGCCTGCACGGGCGGCGGTGGCGGCGGTGCGAAATTGTCCTCGTCATCCACCGCCAGATCGGCATCCGTATCCGGCGTATCGAAATCCGGCAGAGGCCGGGAGCCGGAATGGCCGGATCCACCCCGGCGGGAGACATCCGCACCCGGCACGGAAGACGCCGACATCACGGGCCCCTTGGGCCGCCAGCCGCCGGTCTGGGGCGGGGCGCCCGCGTCGCTGCTCACATCATCCGAAGACCCGGGAATGGCCATGGCCCGCTTTGCTGCGGGACGCGTTGCCCGTTCCGGCTCAGGCGCATGCTGACGGGCAGGCTGCTGCTGATGCCGGGCCTGATGCTGCCGGGGACCGGCCTGCAAAGGCGACTGCTGCTGCTGTGACGGCTGTTGCGGACGGGACCCACTCCCGCTCCCGCTCCGGGACCCCTGACTGCGCTGGGACTGCTGAGCCGGCTGGGACGGTTCCACCTTGGCGGTGTCCGCATCCTCGATGCCGGTTGCCACGATGGACACCCGCACCGTGCCTTCCATGCCGTCATTGAAGGTCGAACCCACAATGATGTTGGCATCGGGATCGACCTCGCCACGGATCCGGTTGGCCGCCTCGTCCACCTCGAACAAGGTCATGTCCATGCCGCCGGTGATGTTGATCAACACACCCCGCGCGCCTTTCATGGGCACTTCGTCCAGAAGCGGATTGTTGATGGCTGCTTCCGCCGCCTCGATGGCCCGGGCCTCGCCTTCGGCTTCGCCCGTGCCCATCATGGCCTTGCCCATCTCGTTCATCACGGTGCGCACATCCGCGAAGTCGAGATTGATCAGGCCCGGCATCACCATCAGGTCGGTGATGCCGCGCACGCCGGAATGGAGCACCTCGTCGGCCATCTTGAAGGCGTCCGCGAAGGTGGTCTTTTCATTGGCGATGCGGAACAGGTTCTGATTGGGAATGACAATCAGGGTGTCCACGTAACGCTGGAGTTCCTGAATGCCCGCTTCCGCGATCCGCATCCGCCGTGCGCCCTCGAAGTGGAAGGGCTTGGTGACCACACCGACGGTCAGGATACCCTGATCCCGGGCGGCCCTGGCGATCACCGGTGCGGCCCCGGTTCCGGTGCCCCCGCCCATACCCGCGGTGATGAACACCATATGGGCTTCGGTGATCTCGGCGATGATCTCCGGCAGGGATTCTTCCGCTGCCGCACATCCGACTTCCGGACGGGACCCGGCACCGAGACCTTCGGTGATGGTGGTTCCCATCTGGATCTTGCGCTCAACCGGGCTCCCAGACATGGCCTGGGCATCCGTGTTGGCGATAACAAATTCCACACCTTCCAGATTGGAGCGGATCATATTGCTGACGGCATTACCACCAGCTCCACCAACCCCGAATACGGTGATGCGCGGTTTCAGCTCGTTCACGACAGGCACCTTTACGTTGCTCATCTCGCCTCCGCTCGAAGGACCTTGCGCATCGCCTCAGCCGACGTACCGAAGCGCGAGGCGGACCATCCGCCTTCCGAACACGGCCACCCCAACCTTGGGGCAGATCCGATTCGGAGCCATTGAGTTCCTTTAACGCTTTATTTGGTTAATTGATTCTAAAGGCTCGCGGTGAACCAACTCTTAATTCGCGCAAAAGGACTGGCCGTTCCGGCACGCCGGGAGAATGCATCGGCCCTCGGCGCTTCCTGGGGTGCCCTGACGGTGTAGGCAACAAGGCCGGCGCAAGTTGCGAAAGCCGGCCCCTCCAACGCTTCGGGAAATCCCACCACCCCTAGTGGACGCCCGATTCTGACCGGCTTGTCCAGCATGCGCGAGGTAATCTCCCGCACTCCGGTCAATTGAGCAGCTCCACCCGTGAGCACGATGCGCCGGCCCGCGACACTTTCGAGACCCGAGCGGACAATCCGTTCGCGCACAAGTTCAAGGGTTTCCTCGATCCGGGGCTGAATGATCTTGGTCAGCAGGGATCGGGGTACCGTCTGGGTGCCGTCATCGGAGCCCAGCCCCGGCACCTCGATCATTTCCCGGTCGTCCGAGGGCGCTGGCAGCGCGGAGCCATGCAGGGTCTTGATCCGTTCCGCCGCATCCACACGGGTCGACAGACCCCGGGCCACATCGGCGGTGACATGCTGGCCCCCCAGGGTGATCACATCCGTGTGCACCAGACGGCCTTCGTAGAAAATCGCGATGGAGGTGGTCCCTCCGCCCATTTCGATCAGGGTCACGCCCAGATCCATTTCGTCGGGCACCAGGGTGCTCAGGGCACTGGCGTAAGGGGCGGCCACTAAGCCCGCCACCTCCAGGTGACAGCGCTTGACGCACAACATCAGATTGCGCACCGGACTCTGGTCGGCGCCCACAATGTGCATGTCCACGCCCAGACGCTCACCCACCATGCCCCGGGGATCCCGGATCCCCGCACTGCCATCGACCAGGTAGGTGATCGGCACCGCATGGACCAGAACCCGTCCCGAAAGGTCGATTTCCGTGCGGGCCTGGGCTGCCACCTTGCGCAGATCCGTGACGGTGATCTCATCGTCCCCCAGGGGAAGTTCAGCATAGGTGTGGTGGGTCGAGAGCGTCGGCGTGGAGAGGTTCACCCAGACCTTCTGGACCACCATTCCGGCCATGTGCTCGGCCGCATCCACCGCCGCACGGATGGAATTTTCGGCCGCCGGGACATCCACCACCGTACCCCGGGCAATACCCTGGGCAGCCTGCTGGGTGAGACCGAGCACGGTTATGCCCGGGTCACTTTCATCCCGGGGCGGATCGATACGCGCGATCAGGCAGGCAATCTTGGTGGTGCCGATATCCAGTCCCGCAATCACCTGCGGTTTGGCTCGGCCCAACGTGAACTCGTCCATGTCTGTTCAGCAGCCTTGAGGGGCAAAGAGGAACCGTCAATCCGGCGGAGTATGGACGATTCGCGCGTGGGTATCGGTCTCCAATGCACTGTTTCTTCAAAGCGGTGCCGGGAGAGATTACGGTGTGCTAATATGCGACACGGGATCGATGGCCAATGTTCGGTCTGCCGCCGGGCAGCCATCGGCCGGGGCATCGACAAAGACTACGGCACCGGCGTTTTGGGAGATCAGATCATGACCGCCCGCAAAACGGCACTGCACCGGTATTGGATACCTCTCACAGCCTTCACGGGGCTGGTGTGTCTCCTCTTTGCCTGTCATCCGCCTTCGGACACAGAACAGAGCGCATCGGGCGGACAGGCAGACCAGATCATACTGCGCCGGGGCAGCATGAGCGAGGCCGGCACCCTCCATCCCCATCGGATTTCCCTTTACGCCGAGGCCGTGATTCTCAGGGATCTCTACAGTCTGCTGGTGATGCCCTCCGCAAAGGGCACTCCCATACCCGGCGCGGCCATGCACTGGGAGGCGGGGCCCGACAAGCGGGTCTGGACCTTCCACCTGCGAAACCATCAATGGTCCGACGGCACACCGGTGACGGCGGACGATTTTGTCTTCGGCATCCGGCGCGCCCTCGACCCGGAAACCGCAGCAAGCCAGATCCACGACCTTTACTTCATTGAAAATGCGCGGGAAATCGTCGCCGGCACCCTGGCGCCGGAACAGGCCGGGGTCGGAGCCCGTGGCCCCAACATCCTGGAATTCCGTCTGGCACATCCGGTCCCCGACCTGCCCAAGCTGCTCCTGGATATGGCGGGCATCAGGGCAGCCCCCCTGCCCCGCCACATCATCGAGCACGCTCCGGACCGCTGGCGCGATCCCGGTGTGATGGTCACCAACGGCGCCTACCGCTTGACGGAATGGCGGCCCAACACGGTCATCCGCCTGAACCGCAATCCTCATTTTTATGATGCGGACAAGGTGCAGATCGACGAGGTGCGCTACATCCCCACCGTTGACCGGTCAGCAGCCTTCAGGGCCTTCCGGACAGGCTTAATCGATCTGATGAACGGGATGCGGCCCACGGAATATCTTGCCTGGCGGGACCGGATTGGGGACCAGGCCCGACTGACCGAAATCAATGTGGTTCAGTTCGTTGCCTTCAATCTGAACCGTTCTCCGTTCGACGACGCCCCGGTGCGCCGTGCCGTCGACCTCGCCATCGACCGGGAGGTCCTCGCAGGATTTTTGAGGCGTCTCGGGGAGCGGCCGGCTCACCGCTTCACACCAGGGCCCGTGGACTATGCCGGGTACGAACCGGAGGTCATGCCAAAACCCGAAACCCGGGAAGAGCGTCTCGAGGAGGCCAGAACCCTTCTGGCCCAGAGCGGCTTTGACGAAAGCCGGCCCCTGCGTTTTACCCTGCATTATGTTGCCGGTGGGACCGATGAGGTGGCGATCGCCATCCGGAGCATGCTCAGGGAGGTCGGTATCAGGGCACAGCTTCTGGGCAAGGACGGGACCAGTCACTATGCTGACCTTCAGTCCGGAAATTTCGATGTCGCCGTGAACGGCTGGATCGGTTCGAACGACCCGGCCGCTCTCCTGTCCCACTTCCTGTCCGATGCAGGCCCGGCCAATTTCATGGGCTTCCAGAGCCCCGCCTTCGACATGCTGTTCGAACGCTCCCGTCAGGCGGTAGAGGAACAGGCCCGTCTGTTGCTGCTGTCCGAGGCCGAAAGCCTCATGCTCGCCAACCGCCCGGTCATTCCCCTCTATTTCCCGAAGGAAGTCCTGCTCATCGCGCCCCATGTGAATGGCTACCACCCCAACCCGGCCCTCCACGGCCCCACGCGCTTCCTGCGGGTGGAGCGGGAGCAAGGCGCAGCAGGCCCCATGTAACCGTGCTGATGGCACTGGGGAAATCAGCGGGATGGCCGCGAGGGGGCGCCTTGGATTATCCGCAGCCTTCCCGTCACTCCACCGCCACGCGCCGCCCGCCGGAAGGGACCGAGATGGCACCGGCGGCCTGGGCGGTCTCATTGGGACGGATGATGAGCATGTCCGGATTGCGCAGGTCGATCACGGAAATGGGGCGGGCCAGGAGCCGGTGTTCCGCATCCAGCTCGGCAATGTAAGAAAGCGCCTCCCGGACGTTCCGGTCGGGAAGCCTAATCTCCATGCCGTTGTCCAGCCTCAGTGTCCAGCGCCGCTCCCCCACCCGGCTTGCGGCCACGAGCCGCGAACCCAGAACCGGATAAAGGGAAAGCACACCGATCAGGCGGCCAGCGTCCCGTTGCGCACCAGGACCGACCACGAAAGGCAGATGGCCGAACCGCACGGCCCCTGCCCGGTCCAGCACCTCAAGCTGGTTACCGTCGCGGTCGATCAGGATGAACTGACCCTGGTTCTGCCAGACGGCAAAAGCCTCCCGCTCAACAATCTGCACATGGATCCGGTCGGGCAGAAGCCGGGTGACCTGGGCACTGCTGATCCAGGGCATATCCTCCACACGCCGGCGCGCTTCAATCACGTCGAAATCAATCAACGGCATGCCCACTTCGGCCCCGAGCGCATTGATGATGGTCTGTTCCGGGACCATGGTCCGCCCGCCGATTGTGATCTCGGCCAGACGGACACCGGCACTGGTCAAGGCCACCTCACCGGCCTGGCGCAATGCCCCGCCCGCCCGACCGAAAGCCCCATTGGCATAAAGACCATAAACGATCAGGACCATGAGACTCAGCACCGAGAACAGAATCAGGTGCTGGGACCGGCCCATGTCCCGGCGCAGTCCCCTGTAGAACCGCTGCCAGCGCCGGTACCGCTCGGAATCCCTTTGGCTGAACCGGCCGAAAGACCGCCGCCCTTTGCGCCTGACCGAATGCGGACTGCCGTGCCCGTCTCGTCGGAGCGGACCCTCTTGCCGGATGGATCCCGGTCTGGGTCTTTGGGGGAGACGGTCGCCCAATCCCGGCTCATGGCGACCCCTCTGCCACCCGTCCGCAGCCGGACGGCCTGGGGAAAAGTGTTCCACATTATCCGGCAGGCTGTGCATGGCGGCTCTCGCCGCTGCCCGGTCAGGGGCTGTCAGCACACGGGTGTTGCGGGACGGCGAAGGGGATTGCTGCCACTCTCCGGTTTCGACACCGGAGGGGCCTGAACCAGAGGGGCCGGGGCTGGCCGGATAGGGTTGTCTGGCAGGTCCCTTGCGCAGGCCGCCGTTACCCGCCGGGCCACGCCGGTCCTGGCCGGGAGGCGCCGACCGGCGCCTCACCTTCGGCATGATGCATCCTCCACCATCCAGCGCACCAGATCGCCAAAGCCGATGCCAAGCACCTCCGCCTGTTCGGGAACAAGGGAGGTCGGCGTCATGCCCGGCTGGGTGTTCACCTCAAGGAGGATCAGGCCGTCGTCTCCGGCCGCTTCGTCATACCGGAAATCCGCCCGGGTCACCCCCCGGCAGCCCAATGCGCGGTGTGCCGCGAGGGCATGGGTCTTGGCCGCCTGCGCCACCGCATCGGGAATATCCGCTGGGACCACATGATCGGACCCGCCCGGAGCATATTTCGCGTCATAATCATAGAAATCGGACTTGCTGAGGATCTCTGTCACCCCAAGGGGCCGGTCCCCCATGACCCCCACGGTCAATTCCCGTCCGGGCACGAAGCGTTCCAGCATTACCACGTCCCCGAGGTCCCACTGGGAACCGGTCAGGGTCTGCGGCAGGCGGTTGTCCCCGGGGCGGACGACGAAAACGCCAACGCTGGATCCCTGATTGACCGGCTTGATGACATAGGGCGGGGCCATGAATGCATCGATTCCGCCGCGGGACATGGCACGGCGCTGGATCACCTTGGACTCGGCCACCGGAATACCAGCGGCCCGGAAGGTGTTCTTGGCCCGCTCCTTGTCCATGGCCAGGGCTGAGGCCAGCACACCGGAATGGGTGTAAGGCAGGCGCAGGACCTCCAGGAGCCCCTGGACACAGCCGTCCTCCCCCCACTCGCCGTGTAGCCCGTTCAGGACCACATCCGGCGCGGCCTCCCACAATTCCTGGGCCAGGCCGGGGATCCTGGGTTCCGGTCCCGGATCGATTTCCACGATCTTGTAGCCGATCTCCCGTGCCGCATCCGCATAGGCCTTCCCGGTCACCAGGGACACGGCCCGCTCCGCCGACCAGCCCCCAAGCAACACGGCAAGGGTCATCTCTTCCGGTGCCGGTTTTGCTGTCGAGGTCTTGGGTTGATCGGTCATCGGGGACTCCGGGACAGGGCCATGGGGAGCAGAACTTGCAGAACGCTGGCGGAATACTGGGAAATCAATCTTTTGGGTGCGGCATCAGGACGGTCTTGTCAACGCGGTTACACTGGCCCGTCGCCCTCATCACGGGCAGGCCCCCGTCACGGGCAGCCTCTCCGGCCTGACCGGATCAAGGTGCAGCGCGGCCAAGGCGTTTGATCTCCCAGTCCAGGGTAACACCGCTTTGGGAGTGCACCCGGGTCCGGACCTCTTCCCCCAGACCTTCGAGATCGGCGGCGCAGGCCTCCCCCAGATTGAGCATGAAATTGCAGTGAAGCTCGGAGATCTGGGCCCCGCCCCGCACCAGCCCCCGGCAGCCTGCCGCATCGATGAGTTGCCACGCCTTGGCGCCGCCGGACTGCTCCGGATCGGGATTCTTGAACGTGCTGCCTCCGGTCCGGCTTTTCACGGGCTGGGTGGCTTCCCGCGACGCGGTGATTTCGGCCATGCGGGCCTCGATCGCCTCCCGGTCGCCGGGGGTGCCCTGATAGAGAGCCTCCACGAAGATCAGATCCGCCGGAGCGCTGGTGCGCCGGTAGGCAAAGCCCATGGCGTCTCCGTCCAGACGATGGACCCTGCCCTGCCGGTCAACGGCCTTGGCCTCCAGGAATATGCCCTGTGTTTCCGACCCATAGGCCCCCGCATTCATGCGCAAAGCCCCGCCAATGGTTCCCGGAATGCCCCGGTAGAACTCCAGGCCGGCGATGGACGCGCCACCCGCAGCCTTTGCAACGGCCACATCCAGGGCGGCGGTGCCCGCTCGCACCCGGCTGTCCTCCTCGATGGTGACGGCGGCAAAGCCCTTGCCCAGGCGGATAACCACCCCTTCGATGCCCCCGTCCCGGACCAGCAGGTTCGAGCCGACACCAATGACCGTGACCGGAATATCTTCAGGGAGAGCGGCCAGGAACACGCTGAGATCATCCGTATCCGCTGGCATGAACAGCACATCCGCCGGACCACCCACCCGGAACCAGGTCAGATCCCCCAGCCGCGCACCGGGCATGAGACGCCCGCGCACCGGGGGCAGACGATCCATCAGTCCACCCATTACCGGTCGGCCCCCTTTTCAGGGTTGGTCTCCGGGCCTGGCTGCGTTCCCAGGTCCGCCAGCGCTCCCGGCAAGGCATTGGCCCAGGCCGTAATGGTGCCCGCCCCGAGACAGATCACCAGATCGCCCGGTTCGGCGTGCTCGCTGATCAGACCGGCCAGGGCTTCCGGCGCCTCCAGGGCCATGACCTTACGATGTCCATGATCCCGCAGGCCCTGGACCAGATCGTCCCGGCCCGCCCCTTCAATCGGCTCCTCGCCAGCGGCATAGATGTCGGCAACAATCACCGTATCCGCATCGTTGAAACAGGTGCAGAACTCATCGAACAGGCTGGACAGGCGGCTGTACCGGTGCGGCTGCACCACCGCCAGAACCCGGCCCTTCGTGCTTTCCCGGGCGGCCTTCAGTACAGCACCGATTTCCACCGGGTGATGACCGTAATCATCAATGATGGTCACGCCGTTCCAGGTGCCCGTACGGGTGAACCGGCGCTTGACCCCGGAGAAGGTCTCCAGGGCCTTTCTGACCGCATCATCCGCAATGCCCATTTCCCGGGCGATGGCGATCGCGGCGAGGGCGTTCTGCACATTGTGCCGTCCGGGCATGGGCAGTCGCACGCCCTCGATAGACCGGCTCGTGTCCGTGGTGCGGTCCTGAAGGAAAACGTCGAACGTGGCCACACCGTCGTCGAAACTGAGATTGTCGGCGCGAACATCCGCCTGGGGACTGAATCCGTAAGTCACCACCCGCCGGTCGCGGATCCGCCCCATCATGGCTTGGACCTCCGGATGATCCAGGCACAGCACACCGAACCCATAAAAGGGAATGTTCTTGATGAAGGTCTCGAAGGCCCCGTGGAGCGCGTCCACGGTGCCGTAATGGTCCATGTGCTCCGGGTCGATATTGGTCACCACGGCGATGGTCGCGGGCAGTTTCACGAAGGTGCCGTCGCTCTCATCGGCCTCCACCACCATCCAGTCGCCGGTTCCCAGCACCGCATTGGTGCCGTAGGCATTGATGATCCCGCCATTGATGACCGTCGGGCCTTTGTCCGCCGCCTCCAGAACCGCTGCTACCAGGGATGTGGTCGTGGTCTTGCCATGGGTGCCGCCAACGGCCACGGACCATTTCAGGCGCATGAGTTCCGCCAGCATTTCCGCCCGCCGGACAATGGGGATCTGGCGCTCCCGGGCGGCCAGGACTTCCGGATTGTCCGCCTTGATGGCCGATGAGGTCACGAGAACCCGCGCATCCCGCAGGTTTTCCGCCTTCTGCCCGATATCCACCGGCACCCCCAGACCCATGAGGCGCTTCACGTTGGCATTCTCAGACAGGTCCGAGCCCTGGATGCGGTAGCCGAGGGTATGCATCACTTCCGCGATCCCGCTCATGCCAATTCCCCCGATCCCCACAAAATGGACAGGGCCGATATCGAAGGGAATCGTTTTCATGCAGGGTCCTTAAGCGTGATGGGGATCTGGACGGGCAATCGTGTAAGACTGGCCGATCTTTGGGGCCTCGCAAAGGCCGTTCTCGGCGCAAAATCCTGTTTGAATCCTATCTGCGCCTGATTCGCGTCAACTCTGCCAGAACCCGCCCTCAGCCCCGCTTGTGGAGCAGGTTTCACCGGGCCGGTGGAGGCTATGCGTCAAGGGCGTCTGAGGAAAAAGGGACCGGTCAGCCAGAGCAATCCCCGTCAGGCCCTGCCGGTTCCGGCCAGGGCCCCGGCCTCAGCATTCCGGCGCGGCTTGGCAATCCGGGCGACCACATCCGCGAGCCGGTCGGTGGCATCGGGACGGCCAAGCCCGTAGGCCATTCCCGCCGCCTGCCCCAGGGCCTCGGGACGGGCCAGCAGGCTCTCCAGCCGAGTGGCCAGGGCGCCAGGTTCGAAATCCGGTTCGGGAATGATCCAGGCGGCACCGCGCTCGCTCAGGGCCTTGGCGTTGTGGGTCTGGTGATCGTCCATGGCGATCGCGAGGGGCACCAGGATCGATGGCCGCCCGACCACGGCCAGTTCCGTGACCGTGGAGGCCCCCGCCCGGGCAATGACCAGGTGGCTCCGGGCCAACCGGTGCTCCATATCCGTGAAAAATGGCGACAGGTCCGCCGTGATCCCCGCCCCTTCATAGGCGGCGGCCACTTGCCCCCGATCTTCTTCCCGGGTCTGCTGGGTGATCTGGAGGCGGGACCGGGTCGCGGGATCCAACTGGCTGAGAGCGGCGGGCACCACCTTGCCCATGATCCGCGCGCCCTGGCTGCCGCCGAACACGAGAACATGGATCGGTCCGCCGGGCTCAACGGGCTCATAGGGCTGAGCCCGGACCGCGGTGATCCGTTCACGCACGGGATTGCCTGTGACCGTCAGGTGGGACCGGTTCTTGAGGCCGATCAGGGTGTCAAAGCCGCAGGCCACCGCACTGACCCGCCCGGCCAGCAGCCGGTTGACCCGTCCGAGAACAGAATTCTGCTCATGGATGCAGGTGGGAATGCCCCGCAAAAGCGCGGCAGACATGGCCGGCAGGGACGGATAGCCACCGAACCCCACCACCGCCGCAGGCTTGATGCGCCCCAGCAGTCCATGGGCCTGGGCCACGCCCTTGGCGATGGACCCGAAAGCCGCCAGCTTGCCAAGGCTCCCCCGCCCGGCGACGGTGGCCGCATCCACCATGTGCAGGTCCGCCTCCGGAAACGCATCGGTATAGGTCCGGCCCCGCTGATCCGTAATCAGAGCGATCCGGGCGCCCTGACGGGTCAGGGCTTCAGCCAGGGCCTGGGCCGGGAAAAGATGGCCGCCGGTGCCCCCCGCCACCAGCACGACACATTCGCCGTTGAGAACGTGAAGGCCGGAGTCGCTGTCAGCCAGGTCCTGATCGTGACGGGCCTGATCGTTATCAGTTTGGGCCATGTCGGCGGCTCGCATCTGGGTCATCACCAGGCCTCCCGGATCTCGGGACCTTCCGGCCCCTCCCACGCAGCGATGCGTTATTGGGGGCAATGCATCGCGGGGAGCGATCCAGGGGGTGATGAACGGTTTCTGTCAGCCGGGAGACCATCCGCCCAATCGCCGGCGGCTCACCCGGGAGCGGGTCAGCGCCAGGATCATGCCGCAGGTCAGCCCCGTCGCCATAAGAGATGAACCACCATAGGAGATCCATGGCAAGGTCATACCCTTCGCCGGCAGCACATGGAGATTGACCCCCATGTTGATCGCGGCCTGAAGGCCAAGCACGGCAACAAGTCCGGTCACCGCCAACTGGATGAACTGGTCATGCTCCCTGAGCGCCCGCCCAAGGCCGCGGATGACGATGAACGCGAACAGCCCGGCAATCAGCACGCACATCAGGATGCCGTATTCCTCGGCGGCCACGGAAAACACGAAATCCGTATGGGCATCGGGGATCTGGCGCTTGATGATCCCCTCTCCGGGACCCCGGCCGAAAAAGCCGCCGCCTTTGATCGCCTCCATGGCCATGTCCACCTGGTGGGTGTCCGTCGTATCCGGATCAAGAAACCCGTCGATACGCTCGCGCACATGGCCCACCAGGAAATAGCTTGAGACCAGTGCGGCACCGGACAGAACCGACAACACCGCCACCCAAAGCACCGGAAGCCCCGCCACGAAAAACACCAGCCCCCAGGCCGCCGTGATCAGCACGGTCTGGCCGATATCCGGCTCCAGCACCAGAAGCACCACCGCCAGC
Source organism: uncultured Alphaproteobacteria bacterium (assembly GCA_964561475.1). GTDB lineage: Bacteria > Pseudomonadota > Alphaproteobacteria > JAJFIK01 > JAJFIK01 > CAYUYV01. The sequence continues at coordinate 19,668 of CAZLPU010000057.1, read as the reverse complement.
CCATAGATGGCAAACGCAATGGTGCGTCCGGGATAGCGGGGGGTCCGGGTCTGACGGGCAAAGACCCAGGCCGTGGTCACGATCAGGGCAGGCTTGAGAAACTCGGAAGGCTGAAGCGAGAACGGACCCAGATCGAGCCACCGCTGGGCGCCGTTCACCTCCGGTCCGATAAGCAGGGTCAGGACCATGCCGATGAATGCGAGCCCCAACAGCCCAACGGCAAGGCGCCGAATGTAATCCGGCGGCAGCATGGAAATCAGCACCATGCCCGAGAGCGCCGGGATCAGGAAAACCGCATGGCGGATGACGAAATGATAGGTGTCGTAATGGAAGCGCTGCGCCATGGGCGGACCGGCAGCAAAGGACAACACCAGCCCGGTAAAGGCCAGGGCCAGCACCGCCGCCAGCAAGGTCCGATCCACGGTGTTCCACCACTCGGAGAACATGCCAGCGGAAATGCGGCCCCGGGCGCCCCCGGCCCCGAACATGCCGCGGGACGGCTCCGGCGCCAGGGGATCACTCATCCGGCCCCAACCGTGATGGTGCGGGAGGGACGCGGTCATTCTTTACCCCCGGCCCACGGATTGGCCCCGGGCGGCGATGGCCTGCTCAAGGGCTCGAACCAGTACCCGGAAATCATCGCCCCGTTCTTCAAAATTGGCGTACTGATCGAAACTGGCGCAGGCCGGTGAGAACAGCACCACCGCATCCCGGTCGCCGGATTTGCGCGCATCGGCGAAAGCCGTGGCCACCGCCCGGTCGAGGCTTTCCGCCTGCATGATCTGGGTATGGCCCTGGAGGGTGCCCGCGAAAGCCGGCGCAGCTTCCCCGATCAGGTAGGCCTTCTGGACCCGGGGCATGAGGGGCACGAGAGCCTCAATGCCCCCATCCTTGGGCCGCCCGCCGGCAATCCAGTAGATCTTGTCGTAGCAGCCGAGCGCCCGGGCCGCCGCATCGGCGTTGGTGGCCTTTGAATCATTGAGAAAGCGCACACCGTTGATCGTGCCCACCCGTTCCATCCGATGGGCCAGCCCAGGAAAGCTGCGCAGCCCGGCAACGAGTTTTTCAGCGTCCGGCACGAACCGGCGCACCGCCGCGACCGCCACAGCACTGTTCTGCCAGTTGTGCACGCCGGGCAGGGTCTCCAGGGTGTTCAGGTCCACCAGAGGCTGACGGGCGGCGGCATCCACGAGAATGCCATCCTGGACGTAATAGCCCTCATCCAGGGGACGCTGCATGCTGACCGGCAGAACCGCCACGCCCGCATCCCGATATCTCTCGGTGACGAATTCATGGATGGCCAGGGTGTGTTCATCGTCAACACCCAGCACCGCCACGTCCTCATCCACCTGGCCTGAGAAGATCCGCGACTTCACCGCCGCGTATTCCCCCATGGAGCCGTGGCGGTCCAGATGATCCGGGCTGATGTTCAGCAGCACGGCCACATCGCAACCCAGATTCAAGGTCAAATCGAGCTGAAAACTGGAAAGCTCCACCACATAGATCGTGGATTCACCGGGCGGATCCATGGCCAGGACAGGCGCACCGATGTTCCCGCACAGGCGCGCATCAAAGCCACAGCGCTGGAGCATGTGGGCAATGAGGGCGCAGGTGGTGGACTTGCCGTTGGTGCCGGTCACGCCGATCACCCGGGCCTTGCGCCGCCCCCGGGGACCCAGCGCCATGGAGAACAACTCGATGTCGCCGATGACGGGCACCCCTGCTTCCATCGCCCTTTTGACGATCGGGTGGGGCTCCGGATGGGTCAGGGCCACGCCGGGGCTGAGCACCAGGGCCACGAACCGGGTCCAGTCCACTTCGAGAAGATCAACGGCAATCAAACCATTGGCGCGGGCCGCTTCCCGGCCCTGATCGGAGTCGTCGCCAACAATGGGATATGCGCCGCCGGCCTTGAGAGCAAGGGCAGCGGAAAGACCCGTCCGTCCCAGGCCGAAGACCGCAATCTCCTTGCCGGCGAACGCGGAAACAGGAATCAAGGGATCACCTCAGTTTAAGAGTTGAAAGACCGATGAGCGCCAGCACGACGGATATGATCCAGAAGCGGATGACCACCGTCGGCTCCTGCCAGCCCAACTGTTCGAAATGGTGATGAATGGGCGCCATGCGGAACACCCGCTTGCCCGTGGTCTTGAAGGAGACGACCTGAACGATCACCGATACCGCCTCCAGCACGAACAGCCCGCCGATAATGGCCAGCACGATCTCATGCTTGGTGACGACAGCGATCATACCAAGCGCACCGCCCAGGGACAGGGACCCGGTGTCACCCATGAACACCATGGCCGGGGGCGCGTTGAACCACAGAAAGCCCAGGCCCGCGCCTACCAGAGCACCGCAGAACACCAGCAACTCGCCGGTCCCGGGCACCCCGGGAAGATGGAGATAATCGGCAAAGGCGGCATGACCCACCACATAGGCGATCACGCCGAAACTGGCCGCCGCGATCATCACCGGCACAATGGCCAGACCGTCCAGACCATCGGTGAGATTGACCGCATTGGAGGACCCGACGACCACAATCCCGCCAAACAGGATGAAACCGAAACTGAGGGGCAGCATCAGATCCTTGAGGAACGGGAAGGTCAGCATGCCCGCGAGATCCGGCGGGCTGAGCATCATCACCCAGGTCACCATGCCCAGGGCGATCGCAAACTGAAGGATCAGCTTCGCGCGCCCGGACAGACCCGCGCTGGAGCGTTTGGTCACCTTCCGGTAGTCGTCCAGGAACCCGATGGCGCCGAAGCCCAGGGTGACCACCAGAACCGCCCAGATGTAAGCATTGGTGACATCCGACCACAGCAGGGTCGAAACGGTGATCGCGATCAGGATCAGGAACCCGCCCATGGTGGGGGTGCCTGCCTTGGTGACGATGTGGGACTGGGGGCCGTCGGCCCGGATGGGCTGACCCTGGCGCTGCTTGGATTTGAGCCAGCGGATGAAGGCCGGACCGAAAATGAGGCTGATGAACAACGCGGTCATCACCGCTCCGCCCGTGCGGAAGGTCAGGTAATGAAAGACGTTGAAGATCGCGAAATGCTCCGCAAGCGGAACGAAAATATGGTAGAACATCAGACGTCCCGTCCCCCTCGTGTTCCGCTCGCCGGGCTTGTGCCTCCCCCGGAGGTGCATTCCCGTTCCGGCACGGCCCCGGTGGTGGTCTTGGCAGCATGAGCGGCAGCGTCGGCAGTCATACTCCCACCCCCTTGGGAGTACCCCTCTCTTTGTCGGCGCTTCGCCCGCACTTCGTCAACAACACAGGCCATGGCACTGCCTAAAGACCCCTTGACCATGACCACGTCACCGGGCCTCAGAGCCTCGGACACAATCAGTGCGAGCATATCCGACCGTTCCGTCCATGCGCCGCGCCGGTGGTCGGGCAGGCTGTCCCAGAGATGGCGCATCAGCGGCCCGCAGCAGAACACCAGATCGATGCCATGGGCCAGAACCGGTTCGCGCACGCCTTCATGGTACCCGGGCGCGCCCTCTCCCAATTCCAGCATATCTCCCAGGACGGCGATACGGCGGCCCCCCTGATCCCCGACCCCATGATCTCCAGCCCCCTGATCTCCGGCCCCCTGATCTCCGGCCCCCTGATCTCCGATAAAGTGTCCGAAGGCTGCCATGCCCAGATTACCGAGGGCAGCGGCCACCGATGCGGGGTTGGCATTGTAACTCTCATCGATGAGCACCAACGTCCCGCCTTCAACGGGCAGCTCTTCCTTGGTGCCCCGCCCCTGCGCCGGTGCATAACCGGCAAGGCTGTCTGCGGCAGCCTGAGGGTCCTGGCCGAGGCAGGCCACGGCTGCCAGCGCGCTCAAGGCGTTCATGACCAGGTGACGGCCCGGCACTGGCAGTCTGCCCTCTACCACCTGTCCCAACACATCCGCCCGGAACCGGGAGCCTTCAGCGCCCGCCTCCAGGTCGACCAAGCGGACCTCGGCATCGTCATGGGCGCCAAACCCGACGATCCGGCCCGCTCCCCGTTCCCGGGCGCGCATGGCCAGAAACGCAAAGAAAGGGATATCCCGGTTGATGATGGCGGCCCCGTCCGGCTCCAGCCCGTGGAAGATCTCCGCCTTGGCTTTGGCGATCCCGTCAATGGAGTCGAAAGCCTCAATGTGGACCGGTGCGATTGTGGTGATGATTGCGGCGTGGGGCCGGACAAGCCGTGTCAGGGGCGTGATTTCTCCCCCGTGGTTCATGCCGATTTCGAAGACACCGAACGCCGTGTCCCGGGGCATCCTCGCCAGGGTGAGCGGGACGCCGATATGATTGTTGAAGCTTTTGACCGGGGCGTGGGTGGCGCCAAAGGCCCGGAACATGAGGCCCATCATGTCCTTGGTGCCGGTCTTGCCCACGCTGCCCGTGACCGCCGCCACCTGTCCGGCCATCTGACACCGTCGGCCGGCCCCCAGGGCTTCCAGGGCCTGGAGTGTATCGGGCACCACCAGGAGGGGGGCGTCCTCAGGCACCTCGGACGGACGGTGGGTGACCAGGGCAGCCCTGGCGCCTTTTTCCAGGGCAACGGCAACGAAATCGTGGCCGTCCCTGGCACCGCTCAGCGCCACAAACAGGTCACCGGGGTTGAGGATCCGGCTGTCGATGGCCAGACCGGTCAACACGCCCGCGTCAATCCAGTCGGGCGTGCCGTCCAGACGTCCGCCCGTCGCGGCAGCCGCTTCCGGGGCGGTCCACAGGACCGGCTGACCCGGGGTTTCACTAGACATGGGCCCTCCCAGGGGCGCTTCCCATTGACGGCAGGTCCGGTGACGCCTGCCCCGATGACGGCAACAGGGAGCGCAGGACATCCCCATCGCTGAATGGCAGCACCGTCTCTCCCACGATCTGCCCGGTCTCGTGCCCCTTGCCCGCAACGATCAGCACATCGCCGGCTTCGAGCCCATGGACGGCCTGGGCAATGGCCTGGGCCCGGTCGCCGATTTCCAGGGCACCCGGACAGGTGCGCATGATCGCCCGGCGGATTTCCGCAGGATCCTCTCCTCGGGGATTGTCGTCGGTAACCGTTACGATATCGGCAATCCGGGCCGCCACGGCGCCCATCTGGGGCCGCTTGCCCGCGTCCCGGTCTCCGCCGCAGCCGAACACCACATGAAGGCGTCCGGTGACATGGGGCTTGAGGGCCCGGAGCACGGTTTCCAGGGCATCGGGGGTGTGCGCGTAATCCACAAACACCGGCGCCCCCCGTCCACTGGCGCCGATGCGCTCAAGCCGGCCCGGGGCCCCCTGGAGATGGGCCAGCATTCGGGCCGCATCCATGAATTCATTGCCCGTGGCACAGGCCAGACCCAGGGCCACCAGGGCGTTTTCCGCCTGGAACCGGCCATAAAGGGGCATGATCAGATCCAGCACCTGTCCGGCCATGGCGAGGCGCACGCCCATGCCGCTCGCCACCGGCGCGCAGTGCTCCAGGCTCAGGATTGCGCCTGGGGTGCCGACGGTCAAAACCCGCCGGCCCGCCGCCCGGGCCGCTTCCGTGAACAGGGGACCGCCGGCTCCAGCCAGATTGACCACCGCCGTCCCGTCCATGGGCAGAACCCGGGTGAAGAGACCGAGCTTGGCGTCCCGGTAGGCTTCCATGGTGCCGTGATAGTCCAGGTGATCCCTGGTGAGATTGGTGAACCCGGCCGCTTTCAGATGGACCTGATCCAGGCGGGCCTGGGCCAGACCGTGGCTCGAAGCCTCCAGCACCAGGTGGCTCACCGCCTGCTGTTTCAGGTGATGGAGCTGGGAATGAAGCTTCACCGGATCCGGCGTGGTATGGGCCAGGGGCAGGGTCTCGTCGGGGCTGACAATGCCCAGGGTACCCATGCTGGCGGCCCGATGGCCGAGCCCGGCCCAGATCTGGCGCAGAAAGCCTGCAACGGAGGTTTTGCCGTTTGTGCCCGTGACCGCGGCGATCATGTCCGGCTGGCCCGGATGGATCCTGGCCGCCAGACGGGAAAGAGCCTTGCGAGGATCCTTGGCATAAATCACGGGAACGGGCACCGCGCCGGGCAATCCGCGGCCGGACCGGAGCAGAACCGCGCCAGCGCCCTTTTCCAAGGCCTGGGGCAGATAGGTCAGACCATCGGACCAGGTTCCTTCGAGGGCGGCGAAAATGGCGCCCCTGGTCACTTCCCGGCTGTCCGCCGTGATCGCGGTGATGGGAATGTTTTCCGGACCCGGCGCCCCGGAAGGCAGCGTGAGGGTGAAACCGTCGTCGAGTAGGTCACCGAGATTCATCGGCCGCTTATCCTTCGCCCTTGAAACATCCACCCTTTTTGCCCGGGCTCCTTTTTACCCTGGGAGGCGAGCCCACTCCAGTCGGGAGAGGCACTCCCGTCGGGAAAGGCGCCCTGGGAGTTTAGGGGCTCGGGAGTTTTGGGGCTCTGGAAGTTTTGGGCTCCCGGCGTTCAGGGCGTGGCGTGTGCCATGGCCTGGTGATCGCCCTCCCTTACGCCCGGCCTCACCCTCTTTTCCTCACGGTGCCCCAAGGCGCTCCCGCTTGCCTCAGCCGCGCGGAGCCGCCGGTTCAGCCCGACATGGTTCTCAGGCGCTACAACGTCTGCCTGGGACCCGGCCTGGGGCTCCTCTGGAGGCCCGGTTGGGGGTTCTGGGGGGATCCCGAGAAGCGGCGCCGCCCGCTTGACGATATTGCGCACGGTTGGCGCCGCGGTCCACCCGCCGGTCGCGTAATTGAAGGTCTCGGCGGTGGGTTTTGGTTCATCGAGGACCACATACACCAGATAATCGGGTGCACCGGCAGGGAATACACCCAGGAAGGAAGACAGAAGCCGGGACCGGTCATAACCGCCGCTGGATGCTTTTTCGGCGGTGCCCGTCTTACCGGCGACGGGATAGCCGTCCACATCCGCCCGCCCCCCGGTCCCATCCACCACGACACTGCGCATCAGATTGCGCACGATCGCGCTGGTGCGCTCGGAGATGACCCGTTCACAAGGGGCTGGCGCCCGCGCTCGCGGGAGGATCGTGGGCTGCAAACGGCAGCCGCCATTGACCAGGGCAGCCCCGCCGACGGCAAGATGCAGCGGGGAAATCGCCAGACCGTGACCGAAGGAAATGGTCATCCGGTGCAACTCTCCCCAGCGCTGGGGCACCAGGGGTTTGGCCCGTTCCGGCAATTCCACATCGAGCCGGGAAAGAAGCCCGAAGCGCTCCAGGTACTGCCGCTGCACTCCTTTTTCCATATCAAGGACCATGCGGGCGGTCCCGATATTCGACGAGTGGAGAAAGATTTCCGGAACGGTCAGATAGCGGCGTTGGGCATGGAAATCCCGGATGGTATGGCGCCCGACCCGGATCGGCTTGGTGGCGTCATACCCGTCCTTCAGGGTCACGACCCCGGTATCGAGGGCCGTGGCCACGGCGAAAGCCTTCATGGTGGAGCCCAGTTCGTAGACCCCCGCGGTGGCCCGGTTGAACAGCGCATTGTCCAGGGCGTCCCCGGCCTCGTTGGGGTCGAAGCTGGGCAGGGAAACCATGGCCAGGATCTCGCCGGTGTGGACATGGAGGAGCAGACCCACGGCGGCCTTGGCCTGGAAGGTCTCCAGGGACGAGCGCAGTTCCTCATGGACGATGTGCTGAATACGCAGATCCATGGCGAGGCTCACGGGACCGTCCGCAGCCGTCCGGTTGCGGATCGCCTCGTCAAAGGCCAGTTCCGAACCCGCCACCCCAAGCCCGTCAATGGTCACATGACCCAGCATGTGCGCCGCCACAGGGCCATGGGGGTAAAAGCGCTTGCGCTCTTCCTTGAAGGCAATCCCGGGCAGTCCGAGATTGTGCACCTCATAACGCTGGCGGGGCGTGAGTTCCCGGGCAATCCAGACGAAACGCCCGCCCTGCTCCAGACGCTTGAACAGATCCTCTTCCTCAAGGTCGGGAAGAACAGACGCGATTTGCCGGGCGGTCTCCGCATTGTCCCAGACCCGGGCCGGATCCGCATAGGCCGCATAGACCGTCACATCCGTAGCCAGAAGCTGGCCGCGACGGTCCACAATGTCCCCGCGCGGACGATCCGGTTCGTTGCGGGCCTCCAGAAAGGATAGATCCTGGGCGCCGGTGAAGGCGAGGATCGCAAGACGCACACCCAGAACGGCGAACAGCACCACAAATCCAAGCCCGGCAACCACGATCCGGTTCTGCCCCAACTCCACGGCACAGGACTCACCAAGCACCCGGTGCCGGGCGGCACCAGGGCGCACCCCCATGGCGGAGGTGTCTTCAAGAGCGGGATTGATCAGAACATCACTGGAAGGACGGATCAGGGCTTTCTGGCGGCGGGACGGCCCTCCGCGCCGCCGAGAGGATCGGCTCAATGGTTTCCGCCGGGGAGTCCGCCGAGGATTCCGCCGGGCCCCTTGCCGCCGTCCTCGACCGGATCACCGCCACCGTCCAGGCCGGACACGGGCTGATTTTGAGCCAGACGCGGGCGGACAGCGCGGACGCCATCATCCAAGACCATGGTCACGCCTTCTCCGGGAGCAGCCGACAGCAGAACGGGGCGCCCGGGCCGGGGAGCCTCTTCCTCGGAGTCGAAACCGTCCGTAGCCGGTACAGGAGCCGGGTTCTGATCAGCAGGCAGAATGCGCGCAAGCTCTTGAAAGGTCACGATCTGGCGCGGCGAAACGGGCTCCAGCTCAAGATGACGCTCGGACAGGCGCTTCAGCCGCTCCGGCTCGTTGCGCATGGCCCATTCAGCCCGGAGAAGCTGCAGGCTGTCACGCTCGTCCTCGATGGCCTTGGCCAGCGTGTCGAGTTCCCGGGCGGCGGCGCGCGTATCGTGTTTGACCACGTACAAAGCGGTGCAGAGCAGACCCGCAAGGACCAGGAGGACCATATTCGCCCGTGTCGTCATTGAGATTGTTCCTTTTGCAGCCCCTGCCCTCGCAATCGCGGCCTTCAAGGCCTGGGGGCACGCACATTACGCAACTTGCACTGTTCACTTTAGCCGGCGGACCCGGAGGATTTGCTCCAGCCGGATCCCAATTGATTTTCGTTCAACCTGCCCCGATTCCGAGGGCGGCGAGATCTTCTTCCCAGGCCGGTGCTGCGGTTCGTTCCGCAACCCGCATTTTGGCCGAGCGCGCCCGGGCATTGGCAGTCACTTCCTCTGCTTCCGGACCCTGAGCACCCTTGATCACCAGTGTGAAGCTGGGATCGGGCCCGTCGGGCAGAGGCGGCGCGTGGCGGGACCCTTGGGGAGTCTTGCCTGCACGCTTGGTGAGGAAGGTCTTCACGATTCGGTCTTCCAGGGAATGAAAAGAGACCACCACGAGGCGTCCGCCCGGGTTCAGGATCCGCTCGGCGGCACATAAGGCGCGGGCCAGATCCTCCAGTTCTCCATTCACTGCAATGCGCAGGGCCTGGAACGTCCGGGTCGCGGAGTGAGCTTCGCCACGGGGCGTCCGGCCCAGAACCCCTTCCACCACCTGGGCCAAGTCCAAGGTGCGGGAAAACGGCGTCTCTGCCCGGCGGGCAACGATGGCCTTGGCCACGGCACGGGCTCGTTTCTCTTCGCCGAAATCCGCCAGGATGCGCCGCAGGTCGTCTTCCGGCAGCGTATTCACCAGATCGGCCGCGCTGTCGGTTTCCTCTTCCTCCGCGCCGCCCATGCGCATGTCCAGAGGACCGTCCTGCATGAAGGAAAATCCGCGCTCGGGCGTATCCAGTTGGATGGAAGACACGCCGAGATCCAGAACCACACCGTCCACGCCGTCCCTGCCTTCTTCAGCCAGCAGCCGTTCCATGGCGCTGAACCGGGCATGTTTGAGAAACAGGCGCCCATCATAGGCTTTCTGCATGGGCGAGGCCTTGGCCAGGACAGAACCGTCCCGGTCGATGGCCACGACGGTGGTCTGCGCCGCTCCGAGGATGGCCCGGGTATACCCTCCGCCCCCGAATGTACCGTCCACGTAGAGTCCGCCGTCCCGGGGATGGAGCCCTTCGATGACTTCACCAAGCATGACGGGGATGTGGAGATTGCCGCTGTCGCCGGTCATCACACCCCTCCCCGCCGTCCGGGTCCACGGCCTGTATCCTGACCGGCATTGCGCACCCGGGCCAAGGTGCCCGCCTCGCTGGCCGCCCCTTCGCTCCGCCTGGTGAAATTCCGACGGCGGTCATGGGCAAGCTGGCGGGCGGCCAGGGCGTGATCCTCGTAGGTTTCCGGTTCCCAGATCTGAAACCGGTGCCCCAGACCCACAAATGTGGCCTGGGCACTGAGACCCGCATGATCCATCAGGCTGCCGGTGAGCATGATGCGCCCGTCCTTGTCGATGGGCAATTCCACACAAGCCGCGAGAATGGACTGGGCAAAGGCGTCCGCTTCGTCATCGAACGGATTGAAATCCGTATCGAGCCGCTCGGCATATTCCTCTGCCTTGTCCATGGTCATGGCCTCGATGCATGCCAGTGTGAAAGAGGCGAAACAGACAATACTGGGCGGGCCAGCCTCGGAACCCACGCCCATCTCACTCAAGGCCGCGCGAAAGCGCGCCGGTACAGAGACCCGCCCCTTGGCATCCACCCGGTTGGTCACGGTGGAAAGAAACAGGCCCATGACTTCCTACTCCGCGCCCCAATCAGCCAGTGTCTTGTCCAAACCTTCCCTGATCTGGACTGTTCCAGCTTGCGGGTGTCCAGAATCTCGACTGTTTCTAAACTCGACTGTCCAGACTTCTGCCGTTACAGAGCGAAACCCGTGCCGGAACCCTTGTCTGCTCTTGATACACGGCCTGAAAGGATGGCGCGGAGCGAACGGGAGCCTTTTGAACTGTTCCGGATCATCAACCCACGCCACCACAATCCAATCGGGTCAAACGCGGAAAACTGTGTCTCTCTGAGTGATCTGAACCGCACCGATTCGGCACACCCTTTGTCGTGGATTTTCATGGGATATCATGGGAAAAGCTGGTCGTCAATCAAGCAACTTGACGTTTTTCTTGGTTATCTAAGTGTTTAAGCAGGGTTAACGGTCAGTTAACAGGACAAGGCGAAATAAAACGAGAACATCGTTTTGTTTTGGCACAGGCCTGACTTTGGGGCCCGACTTTGGGGCCCGACTTTGGGGAAGCGGACAAACCTCTGGGATCCCAAATCGGGAGAGCCCCAAACGGAACCAAGGAACAGAGCCAAGAGCCTGGAGATGCCGAATTTGCGTCGGGAGTTGCGAGACCTGTCCTCGCGGCAGGCCCGACGGCGTGGTAAACAGCACCAGTGGCTTATCCCTCCTTCACCAGCCCAGGACCGGCATTCAGACCATGACGCTCTCACGCTCCGAACCGCAGGCACCAGAAAGACAAAGCGACAGTCTGCGCGGCGGGGACACCGCCGGGCACCTTGAAATCGATCTGGATGCAATCGCTGCAAACTACAGGCTTCTGCGCCGGCACGCCGGGGGCGCACGGACCGCAGGCGTGGTCAAGGCCAACGGCTATGGGCTGGGCGCGGTACAGGTCGCGCGGCGGCTTGCCGAGGAAGGCTGCGATCTGTTCTTCGTCGCCCATTTGAACGAGGCACTGGAGCTGCGCGACCATGGCCATCTGCCCGGTCATCCGGACATTGCCGTCCTGAACGGTGTCGCACCGGGAACCGAACAAGCCTTCGCCAGTCACAATCTGATCCCGGTGCTCAACACCCTTCAGGATGTGGAACGCTGGGTTGGGGCCGTTGGAGACCATCCGGCCATACTTCAGGTGGAAACGGGCATGAACCGGCTGGGCATGCCCGCCGATGAATGGGAAACACTGCTGGGCCGGGACGCGTTGTTCAATGGTCTGAACCTGTTCGCCGTGATGAGCCACCTGGCCTGTGCGGACGACCCGGACCACCCTCTCAATGCCCGCCAGATCGCCCGCTTCAGAGAGATCGTCTCCCATCTGCGCGGCGTGCCCGCCAGCCTTGCCAACTCCGCCGCGACCCTGACCCTGCCCGAGACCCGGTTTGATATTGCCCGCCCCGGCATCGCCCTTTACGGCTCCAGCCCCCTGAACGGGGTCAGCGCCGAAGGCCTGGGGCTCGCACCGGTGGTGCGCCTGAGGGCCCGCATTCTCCAGGTGCGTACAATTGACACCGGGGAGAGCGTCGGCTACGGAGCCACGTATGTAGCGCCCGCGCCCCGCAGGATCGCAACGGTTTCAACGGGTTATGCCGACGGGTTACAGAGCTGCCTGGGCCATAAGGGCATGGTGCGCTTCCGGGGATATCCGGTGCCCCTTGCGGGCCGGGTTTCCATGGATCTGCTGGCCGTCGACATCACCGATGCCCTGGGCGATAACAGGAACGCTGGCAGCGCGAATCTTGCTTTCCTCGCCGGACTTTTCGGGGGCAGGACTTCCGAAGCCCCGGACGATGAATTGGCCGGTGATGACGGGTTTGTCGAATTGATCGCCGGGAACGGCGCCGTGGACGCCCTGGCCGAGGCCGCGGGCACCATTGGATACGAAATCTTGACGGCCCTTGGGCAGCGATACAGCCGACAGTATCTTACGTCCGAAGCGTGAGGCTTCGGGTTCCCGGGGCTCCCCTGGATTTGCCTGTGGCGGGACCCTGCTTGTAGCGGGATCTGCCCGTGGCGGGCGCAACAGATGAAGACAGGAGAGCCGGGCAAATGAACAAGCGATCGGGGCGCATCGGAGCCAGGGCATGAACCAGCCGCAGTCGACCACTTCCGACACCAATATCAATCCCTTCGCCGTGATCGGCCGGGCTGCCCTGGCGGCGTTCAAGGAGATTGGCCAGCTTGCCGCCTTCACCGGGAACGGTGTGCGGGCCTGCGTGCGCCCACCCATCTATCTGCCGCTCATTGCCCAGCAGATGATGCGGATCGGGTATTTCTCCCTGCCCGTGGTGGGGCTGACCGCCCTGTTCACCGGCGCCGTGCTCGCCTTGCAGATTTATATCGGCGGCTCCCGCTTCAACGCGGAAAGCATCGTACCAAACATTGTGGTCCTCGGGATCACCCGGGAACTGGGGCCGGTCCTCGCCGGTCTCATGGTGGCGGGCCGGGTCAGTTCGGCTATCGCGGCGGAAATCGGCACCATGCGGGTGACCGAACAGATCGACGCCTTGCGTACCCTGTCCACCAATCCGTTCCATTACCTGATCGCGCCCCGTCTGATCGCGGCGGTAATTTCCATGCCGCTTCTTGTGCTGATCGCGGATTCCATCGGGGTGATGGGCGGCTGGCTGGTGGGCATCCAGTCCCTGGGTTTCTCCTCCGGTCCCTACATCAAGAACACGATGGATTTTCTGGAATTCGGCGATGTGACCTCAGGCCTGGCAAAATCCGCCGTGTTCGGTTTCATCATCGCCCTGATGGGCTGTTATCATGGCTACTACAGCAAGGGGGGAGCCCAGGGGGTGGGCGCGGCCACGACATTCGCGGTGGTCAATGCCTCGATCATGATCCTGGCGGCGAACTACATCCTGACATCCCTCCTGTTTTCCTGAGTAGTAGAAGAGATCGACTGAACCATGGAGCGTCCAGACCGCATCCTTGCCGACCAGCCCGCCTCCGCGGGAACCACCGTGACCGCTGGCCGGTTCAAGGGCAAAGGCGGCCGCAAAAAGGGTCACCAGGGCCGGGGCAAGAACACCTCGGCCAAAAACCTTCAGCGCCCGGACCCCCGGCCCTCCCGAGAGGACACACACCCCGTGGAAGACGCACCGGAACCGAAAATCGAACTGACGAATGTCTACAAGAGCTTCGGACCGAAGCGGGTGCTGAACGGGCTCTCCCTGACCCTGGGCACGGGCCGGTCTCTCGTGGTGATCGGCGGATCGGGCACGGGCAAATCGGTCATGCTCAAATGCATTATCGGCCTCATGCGCGCTGACGCCGGCTCCATCCGGATCGATGGCCAGGAAACCGTCGGCCTCGGCCAGCGGGACCGGGACCAGATGATGCGCAAATTCGGCATGCTCTTTCAGGGGGCTGCCCTGTTCGACAGTCTGCCCGTCTGGCGCAATGTCGCCTTCGGCCTGATGCAGGGCCAGGGCATGAAAGCATCCGAGGCCCGGGACATCGCCGTGGAGACCCTGGGCAAAGTCGGCCTTGGACCGGAAGTGGCGGACCTGTTTCCGGCGGAACTGTCCGGGGGGATGCAGAAGCGGGTGGGCCTGGCGCGGGCCATCGCCGCCAGCCCGGAGATCCTGTTTTTCGACGAGCCCACCACCGGGCTCGACCCGATCATGGCCGATGTGATCAACGAGTTGATCGTCGAGCGGGTGAAGGACCTGGGGGCCACTGCCCTTTCCATCACCCACGACATGGCCAGTGCCCGGAAGATCGCCGACGATATTGCCATGATCTACAAGGGCCAGATCATCTGGCGCGGCCCCGCCTCCGCCATCGACGAGGCGGACAATGACTATGTGGATCAGTTCATCAATGGCCGCGCCGAAGGGCCGATCCAGATGGACGTGCTGAAAGCCTGAACCCGCCCTTCCCTGGTTTGAATCAGGCCGCTTCCCTTGTGTCGCCCGGCAGAAGGGATGCGCTCATGTCGGCGGACATCTGGGCCAGATCATCAACGGCAATTTCATCATCCCAGGCCCCTTCACAGGGCGCCGACACGGCTTCCTCAAGCACCTGCATCCGTGCCATAAGGGACTCGATCATCTCCGTGCCGACCATTTCAGCCGCCGCGTCGAGCCGCTGCTCCACACGCCGGGACTGCTCCCCAAGCTGATCATGGAGGGCTGCAAGCCGGTCATCGAGGGACACGACCGCATGGCCGAGGGCATTGATCTGCCCGCTCAGACGGTCATAGGATCCGGGCTCGAACCATTTGGGATCAATCTGATCCAGCCTGCGGGCCGCTTCATTGCCCCGGATCAGGGAAGCAGCCACACCGCCCAGAATCGGGGTCCCCAGAATGATCCTCGTCCAAATGCCGTACCCTGAACGCTGCCGTGCCATGTCTTCTTCCTCCAGACCGATTGCGACAGCACTTACCCTTGGCCGAGTCTCTTAACGCATGCTGAACACCCTGCCCCAATTGGCGGCCACCGAACCCATCATGGGACGCAACCCTACCCTATCTTCCATGGCCCCAGGGCAGACGGACCGTGCCAACGCAAGGTGCCGCCTGAATGCCCCCGAACTCCGATCCAGGACGAACACCGATCCAGGACGAACCCCGATCCAGGACGAACACGGTTCGCCTTGCATCCCCGTCCTCGGGGCTGATTGATAGACCCCGGATTTTCCGTCATGCTTGTGGGGAACAGGGATTGAATGCCGGGTAACAACCGGACACATCGCGCGGGAAGGGGACGGTGATGGAACTCTTTGAGCTTCTCGATCTGTATATCGATCAATCCATGAAGATTGACAGTCTTTGGAACATCTTTATTGGTGTCCATATCGTCCTGCTTGGTGGTCTTGTCTATATTGCCCGGCAAGTGACCGGCCGGGAGAAGATTATCGCCTTCAGCTTTTACTCGCTTTTCATGTTCATGAACCTGACCGCCATGGACGTCTCCCAGGATTACCTCTCTGCGATCATTACCGACATCAACAGACTTTATGGCGACTCCAGTCTGGAAGTGGCGAAATTCCACCGCACCATCGGTAAGGATTTTATTCAGCAGAACGTCATCTATGTCATCTATGCAGTCTATTTCTTTGTCTATGTCGTGATGGGTCTGACCATTTCCAACATCAACCGCATCAGCCTCCATTTCAGCGCGCCCAAGCGAGACTGATAGTCCCATGGGGACATGACGGGCCAACCAGTGCGCGGGTCAGGGAGATCGTTGACATGACGGGGATGGATCACGGGGGCGCCGGTCAGGTTGGCGAAGGCTTCGGCGCCATTTCCTATGAGAGCGCGTTCTTCCGGGTGCGCCAGCCGCTCCGCGAAGACTTCGACCAGCTTGGCCATGTGAACAACATCGTCTATGTGCGCTGGGTCCAGGAGATCGCCATCGAGCACTGGCAGACCATCGTGCGGGAGGACGTTCAGCGCCAGTATATTTGGGTGGTGCTCCGCCATGAGATCGATTACCGGGACGCCCTTCTGCCCGGCGATGCCGCTGAAATCCGCACCTGGGTCGGCGCGGCGAAAGGCCCGCGCTTCGACCGCCATGTGGACATCCGTAAACCCGGTGCGGACCGTCCCGCAGCCAGGGCGCTCACGGTCTGGTGCCTGCTCGACGCCCGGACACGGCGCCCCCTGCGGGTGAACGAGGACATGCTGCGGCTGTTCGGCGTACCCACCTGAGATACGAGAACAATTTCCGACAACAGACAATAAAGGAACCGGCCATGGACAACGGCGAAACACTGACCCCGAAGGACCCCACCCCCCACACCTGCAATCACAACACATCAGTACTCTCCGCTCTGCCCTTTGGCGATACCCAGGACTTCGAGGACGCGCGGCGGGGGTTCGTCGCCACCCTGCCAGATGTGGAAATCCGCAACGCTGACGGGCGGGTGGTCTGGAGCCTGCGGGAGTATGCCTTCCTCGCCCAGCCCGATGCGCCGCTCACGGTCAATCCCAGCCTGTGGCGCCAGGCCCGGTTGAACATGAACAACGGCCTCTTTCAGGTCACGGACCGCATCTACCAGGTGCGCGGCTTCGATCTGTCCAACATGACCCTGATCGAGGGTACACGGGGCGTGATTGTCATTGATCCGATGATCTCGGCGGAAACCGCCCGGGCGGGTCTTGAACTCTATTACACCCACCGGGGCCGTAAGCCTGTGACGGCGGTGATCTACACCCACAGCCATGTGGACCACTATGGGGGCGTCAAGGGCATTCTCGACGAGGCCCAGGTGATCGCAGGCCATGTTCCGGTGATCGCGCCGGACCGCTTTCTGGAAGAAATCACCTCGGAGAATGTCATCGCGGGCGCCCCCATGATGCGCCGGGCCCTGTTCCAGTTCGGTGCCAGCCTCGAGCAGGGCCCCCGGGGACAGGTGGATGCGGGCCTGGGCAAGGTAACCTCCCGGGGCACGGTCACCCTCATTCCGCCGACGGTGGTGATCCGGGAGCCGGTGGAAACCCACATGGTGGACGGGGTGGAGATCATCTTTCAGCTCACGCCGGATACGGAGGCGAAAGCGGAAATGCACATGTTCTATCCGGGTCTCAAGGCGCTCAATCTTGCAGAGAACGCCACCCATAATCTGCACAATGTCTATCCCATCCGGGGGGCACAGGTGCGCGATGCCCTGGCCTGGTCCAAATATCTCAACGAGGCCCGGGAGAGTTTCGCGCCGAAGGCCGATGTGGTGTTCGCACAACATCACTGGCCGGTCTGGGGCACCTCACGGATCCTCGATTTTCTCGGTAAACAGAGGGATGCGTACAAGTACCTCCATGACCAGACCGTCCGCCTGCTGAGCCATGGACTGAAAGCCGACGAAGTGGCCGAACAACTTGACCTTCCCGCCACTCTGCGCGGTGAATGGTCGGTCCGGGGCTATTACGGGACATTCAGCCATAATGCCAAGGCGATCGCCCAGCGTTATCTGGGCTGGTACGACGCCAACCCCGCCAATCTGAACCCGCACACGCCCGTTGAACGCAGCCGCCGGACCCTGCGCTATATGGGTGGCGCCGATGCCGTGATCGCGAAAGCCAGGGAAGATTATGCGCAAGGGGACTATCGCTGGGTCGCTGATATCATGAGCCAGGTCGTCTTTGCGGAGCCGGACAACCGGGAGGCCCGGGTCCTGGCGGCGGATGCTTTCGAGCAGTTGGGATACCAGACGGAATCCGCCACCTGGCGCAACGCCTATCTGCTGGGGGCGTTCGAGTTGCGCCATGGCACACCGGACATTCAGATCCGCAGCGCCGTCAGCCCGGATGTGGTGCGGGCCCTGAGCGTGGACCTGCTGTTCGATTATCTGGGTGTGCGTCTCAATGGTCCGGAAGCGGATGGCAAGCGCATCGTCCTCAACTGGACCTTCCAGGACATGAAGGCGGACTACACCCTCAATCTGGAACATGGCGCCCTCACCTACTCCCCGGGCCGTCACGCCCCGAATGCGGACGCCCTGATCATCACGGACCGCGCCGTGCTGGCGGAACTTGCGACCCGCCACACCACGCCGGGGGAAGCAGCCGCCTATGAGCGTCTGACCATCGAAGGGGACGCCGAGGCCCTGGAGACGATTCTATCCCTCACGGAAGATTTCAAGTTCATGTTCCCGGTGATCGAACCTCGCGCTGAGCACAACAGACAGGCTTGAGGCCAGGACCATGACTGGCGATCCGCTCAACGCTCTTGTGACCCGCTTCGATCCGCCCATGGAGCATCTGTCCGCTCCGAGCGGTGCCGCGCGCCCTCTGGCCGGCCTGACCTTCGCGGCCAAGGACAATCTGGATGTGGCGGGCCATGTCACCGGATGCGGCAACCCGGTCTGGGCCGCGACCCACGGTGCGGCGGAACGGAACGCGCCCGTGGTCACACGGCTTCTGGACCAGGGCGCACGGCTTGTGGCCAAGACCCGCATGGATGAGATGGCCTTCAGTCTCCATGGGGAGAATATCCACTACGGCACGCCGGTGAACATCCATGCGCCGGGACGAATCCCCGGCGGGTCTTCCAGCGGGTCGGCGGCGGTCACCGCGGCGGGGCTGGTGGATTTTGCTCTGGGGACGGACACGGCTGGGTCCGTGCGGGCACCCGCGGCCTATTGCGGTCTGTGGGGTCTGCGCCCCAGCCATGGCGCCATCGACTGTGAAGGGGTGGTGCCCCTGGCCCAAAGTTTTGACGTGGTGGGTCTGTTTGCGCCTGAACCCGCCATTCTGGAAAGGGTGTTGAAGACGCTGGTGGGCGCGCCGTCCCCTCCGCTTACGGAGCTCTGCCTTGTGGACGACGCCTTCAGCCTGTGTCTGCCGGAGATCCTGCCCCTCATGCGGGACGCGGCGGACCGCCTCGCGGCGGGGATCCCGGCCCGGTCCACGGCGGATTTCGGAGAGGGGTTCGGGGCCCGCTGTATCGAGATCTTCCGCACCATGCAGGGGGTGGAATTCTGGCGCAATCACCGGACCTGGATCGATGCCCACGACCCGGTTTTCGGCCCGGGCATCACCGGACGCATGACGGCCGCCCGTCAGATCACACAAGCGGATTATCACCGGGCAGCGGAGGCGCGGGCGAACCTGATCCGGGATTTTGATGGACGGTTCGGACCGGAAACGGTGCTCTGCCTGCCGACGGTCTTTTGTCCGGCACCGGAACGGGGGCTGTCCCAAGACAAGCTCGATGCCATCCGCAACCGCAACCTGGAACTGCTGCTCCCCGCCGTGATCACCGGGCGCCCACAGATCACCATTCCCTTGAAAGGGGCCGACGGACGACCCCTGGGCCTTTCCCTTCTGGGACCTCGGAATGCGGACCTATCCCTGGCAAGGCTCGCAGTGACCGCCCGCCGGGACTGGGGGATCGGCCATGATTTCAGTCAGCACAAAGACGGCTAGAGCATGAGGCGTTTAATCCGCGTCATGCTCAAGGCCGCGACTGCGGTCCGGCGCCACTGCGCCGCCCTCGCGGAGGCGCCTCGCGCCGTGAGCGAAAAAAGACTAGAGCGGCGGCCACCCTGTTTAAAGGTGATCGTGATTTTGCGCCCGCCGCTTGTCTTATGACTTTTTCCTGTGATTG
>CAZLPU010000056.1:0-33296 GCA_964561475.1 uncultured Alphaproteobacteria bacterium | reverse complement strand
GCCGCCGGTGACGATGCCCCGGGCGTATTCCTCGGCCCGGCGGGCGGTCTCTTCCAGGGGCTTGGGCAGGTGCTCGGCCACATGCTTGGCCATGGATCGCATACCCTGATAGGTGCCGCTGGAAAGCAGCCGGGCCAGATAGGAACTCATGGCGCCCACGGGCGGGGCGATGGACATTTCGTTATCGTTCAGGATAACGATCAATTTAGACCGCAGGTGCCCCGCATTGTTCATGGCCTCATAGGCCATACCCGCGCTCATGGCGCCGTCACCGATCACCGCGATGACCTGATTGTCATCACCGGCCAGATCCCGGGCAACGGCCATGCCGAGACCGGCGGAAATGGAGGTTGAGGAGTGGGCGGCCCCGAACGGATCGTACTCGCTTTCCGCCCGCTTGGTGAAACCGGACAGGCCCCCGCCCTGGCGAATGGTGCGGATCTGATCCCGCCGCCCCGTGAGGATCTTATGGGGATAGCACTGGTGGCCCACATCCCAGATCAGCCGGTCTGCCGGTGTGTTGAACAGGTGGTGGATGGCAACGGTGAGTTCCACCACCCCAAGGCCGGCGCCAAGGTGACCGCCGGTCACGGACACCGCATCAATGGTCTCCGCACGCAATTCATCCGCGAGCTGATGCAATTGTTTCTGGGTAAAGCCGCGCATATCCGCCGGGGTTGTGACGGTATCCAGTAACGGCGTCTTGCCCAGATGGGCGGTGTTCACTGTATCAACCACGGAAAAAACCCCTTTCTTGCCCTGGATCCTGACGACCTGCCGCACCTGCATGGATTGCGCGGGAAAGGCTGCTCTTGAGGCCCGCTCTCCCGGGTGCGTGGGCCGCCGGTGGCAGCCCCTGGTCCGCATGCGACCGATATTCGGCGCAATGATGATTATTGCCTGGGTTACAAGCAAATGCTCATCGCACTTTATCAGGAGACCCTGCTTACACAAGAATGGCAAGCGTGTGACCACCGGCCCCGGGGGGCTGGCAGCCCCACGGTGTCAGGCAGACCGGGCGAATAGACCGGGCTGGCAGACGGGGCGAATAGACCGGGCTGGCAGACGGGGCGAATAGACCGGGCTGGCAGAAGGAAGGGGAATAGAGAGGGGGGTGTTATGGTGACACGGATGAATTGAACGGAATGGGCGCCGGATCCCGCACGGCATTTTCCGCAGCACGGCGGAGGGGATCGGCCTTGCCGTCGAAACCGTCCAGATGTCGCACCGCCTGACGGGCGAGCAATTCCGCCTGCCCTCTGGCCCGGTCCCGTCCCAGCAGGGAAACGAAGGAAGCCGTACCCAGATCCTCGGCCACGTCCTCTGATCCGTCCTGCTCCGCGGAGGTGTCGAGGGCGGCTGACGCACCCGGCGAACCGGCGTTGGACGCATCCTCGCCGGTGGCGTCGTCGTTGGACGCCCGGACCGAGGCCGACGGGGAGCGCGGGGGCAGACGGCCAAGATCTTCCATGATCCGCAGGGCAAGCCCCAGATCATGGGCATAGCCGTTCAAGGCGTGGACCCATTCATCCCCCGCCCTGGCGATGAGAGCACCCGTCTCACAAGCAAAAGCAACAAGAGCACCGCTCTTCATACGCTGAAGACGGGTGATGGTGCCCACATCCGCTTGTTGATCCGCGATGGCCCGTTCGATGGTCAGTCCGCCGACAACACCACCATGGCCGACCGCTTCGCAGACCCTGGAAATCAGGGTGCAGCGGGCGAAGGGATCCGGGCAGGTCCGGGGACTGGAGAGAATGGAAAAGCTCAGAGTGAGGAGCGCATCCGCTGCCAGGGCCCGAATGCCCGCAGTCAGATCGTCTTCCTCCGTGGGGGATGCAGTTTCCGCCGGGTTGTTGGATGCACCCTCTGGGACCCCACCTTGGGGGACCGCGCCTTGGGGGACCGCGCCCTGGGGGACCGCACCTTGGGCACAGGCATGGAGACATTCGGTGGCAGCAGCCACCCGCAGCATGGACCGCTCGTCTACACCGAACAGACGCCCGCTCTGGACCGCCAGAAAGGCATGAAGCCGCTCGGGCCGGCACAACACTCCATCGCGCATGGCCTCGTGGAGGCGGGCTTCCGCCCCCTGGGGCCGGGGCAGCAGATCATCAAGCACCTGGTTCACGGCCGAGGCGACCCGGTCCATTTCGGTCTGGATGGAGCTTGAAAGGGGCTGTGCCATGGGCGGTCCTTTATGGGCATGCCGTCTGAGGGCGTTGTATCCCCAGGGCGTCTGCGTCCGAGAGAGCGTCAGTGTCCCGGAGAGCGTCTATGTCCCTTGGGGATGTGTCTGTATCCCTGGGGGCGTCCGGAGCGGTCGGATATGGCCGGACCGCTTTCAGACAATCCGGACCGGTATTTGGACATCAAGGGAATGACCGAACGGTTACTCCGGCTGGTTACTCAAGCTCGACCGGCGCGGTGGATACGGTCCCGCCACCGCCGGTGACGATCTTTTCGATCCGCGTTTCGGCGGATTTCAGCTTGGCCTCGCAATGGGCCTTGAGCTCCGTGCCCCGTTCATAAAGGCCGATGGACTGGTCGAGATCGACGGCTCCATCCTCAAGACGGGCAACGATGCTTTCAAGTTCCCCAAGGGCCTGCTCGAAGCTGAGGGCCTCGATCGCCGGGTCTTGAGATGGGGATGGCTCTGCCATGGTTCCTCCTCCGCCCGAACCGGATGTCTTGGAACCGGAACGGGGCAACACTCCAGCCATGGAAATGGATCTGGATTGATCATCGGTCGTGTCCTACGGGCGTTCAGGTCCGGCTGCGTTCAGGTTCGGTTGGGTTCAGGTTCCCTCGGGAATGGCAACCGAACGGCGACGCTCAGCCTTTGGGTGCGCGCAACACCCGCCAGGACCAATAGCGGTTACCGCCATTGTAGGTGCAGATCCACCCCTGGGTCCCAAGGGCGCCCTGGATCATGCGGTTGAACCAGCCATGGGCGCACAAGACCACGGGCCCTCCCTTACACTCCAGGGTGGCCTGGGACAGTCTTTCTGCGGCCAGCCGGGCCCGAGCCCGGGCCATGCTGTAGGATTCGCCCTGGCCGGCATAGCCCGCAAGCCAGGCCAGCCGGGTGACAATGCCCCAGAATGTCGGGCTCAGCCGGACCCATGACGGCCAGCGGGGGGCGGGCAGCGGGGCTTCCACGAAGACCGGGTCCACCCGGAACGGAGCCGGTCCGAACAAGGCCCGGGCCGTCTGCACCGCCCGCGGCAGAGGGCTGGAAAACCGCAGCCGGGCATTCTCCGTCACCTCGATCAGGCCGTCCGGCGGGACCTGCCCTTCCGCCAGACCGGATCGGTTGTAGGCAGCCCACCATCCATCCCAGCCCCGGGCATCCAACCGGCCCGACCAGGCCAGGGCCGGCCGCCCATGGCGCACCAGAATGACGGTTCCGGCGGGCTGGTCCGCCGCCAACGGGATACCGGGCTCACCGGACCCGGGATGCGCCAATTCGGGCGAATGAAATTCGGTCATGGCGTGTGGATCCCCCCGATCACACCGGATCCGGCCCCGAGGCGGGACCCATAAGCCCGTGCCCCACAAACCCGGGGCCAACAATCTAAGGCCCGCTCCTTTGCCTCAAAGCGTGTCATCCGCCCATCAATCCGCGCACATGGGCTGCCGTGGACAGGGCCAGGGCCCGCAGATCATAGCCTCCCTCAAGGGTGGAGACGATCCGCCCGCCGCACCGGTTGGCGGCAATTTCCATCAAGGCGCGGGTCACCCAGAGAAAGTCTTCTTCCGTGAGATTGAAATCGGCCAGGGGATCGAACCTGTGGGCATCGAACCCGGCTGAGATGATCAGGAAGTCCGGCTGGAAGCTATCGAGCGCGGGAAGGACCCGGTCCATCATGGCTTGGCGGAAATCATCGGAGCCCGCCCCGCCCATGAGCATGGCATTGACGATATTGCCTGCAATCCCCTGCTCCCGGGGCAGTCCGGTGCCGGGAAAAATGCCGCCCTGGTGGGTGGAGCCGTAGAACATTTCTGGATCGGTGTAAAAAATGTCCTGGGTCCCGTTGCCGTGGTGCACATCGAAATCGATCACCGCCACCCGCTGGAAACCGTGGACTTCCCGGGCGTGATAGGCGGCAATCGCGGCGTTGTTCAGGAAACAGAACCCCATGGCCGTGGTGGCGTTGGCGTGATGGCCCGGCGGACGCACGGCACAAAAGGCATTGCCGCTCCGGCCCGACGCCACACTGTCCACGGCAGCGACACAGGCCCCGGCGGAGCGCAGCATGGCCCGCTCCGATCCCGGCGCAAGGGCGGTGTCCATGTCGATGTAAACGACGTCGTGGCCTTCCTCGGGCACCATGGCCAGGATGCTGTCCAGATAGACCGGGTTGTGCGCACGCAGGATCTGATCCCGGGTGACAAGGGGCGCCTCTTCCCGGGCCAGATAGAAGAAATCCTCGCCGTCGAACATCTGCAGAACCGCCCGCAGACGGTCGGAACACTCCGGATGGCCTTCGGGCGTTTCGTGGTCAAGACAGTCTCGATGGGTGAACAACGTCGTCTGCATTGGCGTGTCCCGCTATCGTGCCGTCACCTGTCCCCGCCATCGGTCCCAGGACCGACAACCATTGGGACCAACATTCATGGGGCCAACAACCACCGGGAGCCGACGTTCAGGCCGCCGACCTCAAAGGGCTGTTATGCTTCGGCAACAGGCTAAAGAAACGGTACGGCCAAGGCGATGACAAAAAGCAGAACCAGCAGGATCTGGACACCGACGCGCACACCACGGTGTAGCCCCGCCCACCAGCGCCGCAGCCCGGGCCCGAAATAGTAAAGGGGCACCGCCATCATCGCGTAGCGCATGGTGCGCGCGAGCAGGGCCGCGATCAGGAACGGCCAGAACGCCACACCGGCAACCCCGGCGGCCAGGGTCGTGATCTGGAAGGGCACCGGCGTCTGGGCGGCAATGAAAATAATCCAGATGCTGTAGGCCTGGAACCGCTGCCGCTTTTCTTCGAAATCCTCTTCCATGCCAAGGCCTTCGACCATAGGACGGCCCAGGGAGTCGAAAAATTCCGCGCCGATGAGGAAAAACACCGTTCCGCCCAGCACACTGCCCAGCACCGCAATGGCCGTGACCATGGGGACCCGCCTGCGGTCCTCCAGCATCATACCCGCGAGAACAAATTCAATCGGCCAGGGAAAGATCGTGCTCTCCAGGAGGGCACCGATGAACAGAACCGGATAGGCGTAGGGCGTCCCCATAAGGGCTGCGATGCGGCCTGCAAACCAGCCCCTGGGCCGGGAACGGGCGCCTTGCCCATTCGTTTGGGGCGGATCGGTGTGGTCAGGGGGGATGGCGGAACGGGGCTCGGTCAGATCCGTGCCGGATCCGGGTGCGGGGTCGGTATCACTGAAAGACGCCATTCGCCCCGCCCCTTTCCGGACCGCTGATCCACAGGGACCAGCCCTTGATGATGGCGGGGGACACTGGAACACCCGTCATGGTGCGGGCCAAAGCCCTGAATGCCGTCATGAAACTCCCCACCAGGCCCGCCAATGCACTGAACCGGGGTCAGCGCCAGATCCGATTCGCCCGGCGCCACTGTCGGCCAATCCGGCGTGCCGGGGCAAGCCTTGAGGAGGAGATCGGACATCCCGCCGCCCTCTTGAGCGGCGGGATGCCGTGGGTAAGATCCACCCTGGCGGGCAGACGGACCGGCTTTATTCGGCAGGCTTCACGAACTTCAGGGTCATCCGGTTGGATTCGCCGATGGCCTTCATGGCTTCCTTGGTTTCATCCGGACCGCGCAGGGACGGCTGCAGACGCCAGACGATGTCGCCAGCCTCGGGCTTGTCCATCGGGTTGGCGTTGATGTCGGAAATGGCATCGAGTTTGAAGCCCGCTTCTTCGAAAGCGGCGATCACGTCTTCCTGGACCAGGTAACCGGCGGAACCGGAGGCCAGGGCGCCTTCCGCGTCATCGGGCGCCCGGTGCTGCACCACGCCGACGACACCGCCGGGCTTGAGCAGGTTGTAGGCGTCCTTGAGGGCATTGGCCCGCCACTCGCCTTCGGCGCGGCTCATATTGTGGAGCGCACGGATGAAGAGGACGGCATCATAGGTGCCATGGGCGTCTTCGGACACGGAACCGAAATTCCAGGCGTTGATTTCCGGGGTTCCCTCGACGAATTCCGCGGCTTTGGCAGGGTAGGTTTCCGGCCACTTGCGCGCGCCCTCGAGACGCTCCTCGGTCATCCGATCCCCGAAGGCAGCTTTCATCATTTCCGGGTCGTAGTTCAGGCCGGCAAAGGCGCCCTTTTCCGCCACCAGCGGCAGAAGAATGCGGGTGTACCAGCCGCCGCCGGGCAGGACTTCAACAACCTTGGTTTCCGGACCGATGCCGAAAAACTCAAGGGTGCCCTTGGGGTGACGGTACTTGTCGCGCGCCTTGTCCATTTCCGGGCGTGCACTGTCGACAGCGTTGTAAGCCGCTTCGTCAAAGCCCAGCCCGGCGGACGCCGGTGCAACCCAGGCGCCACCTGTCATGACAAGCGCCGCAACCAGCGCCAGTGTCGTCTTTGCCTTCATGGCCCGTCCTTTCATGATTGCCCCCTGAGGATCCCTCCGCCTGACTGGCAGCACCCCGGCGGCGTTGTGCCGGCACGGATCCCCTGACGACAGGAGACGGCCGGTTTCCTTAGCGTGATGACCGGGGGATGCAATCAGCGCCCGACTACAGCGTCAAGTGTGCCACCCCTCCAGCCGGGCCAGATGCACCCAGGAAAACGACCAACTGAGGGCAAGCAGGCTGTTCACGAGAATTGATACGCCCCGCGGACCGAGCTGGATGCCCGTGAGCCGGGCAACGATGCCTCTGATCCACTGACCCTGGTCCGGATCCGCCTTATCCCGCCAGCGTCCCCTGCGCAGCCAGCTTTCAACATTGTTCAGAAGGCATACATCCCCGTTGAGCCGCCATTGCAGGACGAGGAGGGGTACGGCAATGAGATGGGCGATGAGCACCGTGGACGATGGCACCATCCAGGCAAGCAGCATGACCGGAATCAGGCTGTAGTGGAGAAGGGCAATTCCCCCGGCGGTCACTGTCCGCAGGTCCTGAAACCGTAACGTCATGTCGTTGTTCCCCTCAAACCGCCCTTTACGCGTCCCCTGCCCTGCGCCACCGGCAATTCATGGATGCCCAGACTCCGGGTGAATGATGGGCGCGCCTGTGAGATGGTCAGGCTCCCGGCCTGTCCCGCAGGCATGGTCGCACTACCGGCCCGCTTCGCTTTCGGGGGCGGCAGAGACTGGATCCGATGCTTTGAACCTGTTGAGAGATCAAAATCCGGTGACCGAGCGAACCCAAGTCCCACAGTCCAATACCCTCGACACCCCAGCACGCTTAACACGCACTCTCCCTCAAGCCCGGAAAGGGGCCGGCCATGACAATCCCTGACCCTAAGACCAAAGGCGGTTGCCCCCTGTCAGTGATTCAGTGCCCCTCTTTCTCCTCTAATGGGAAAAAGAAGAGGCGAACTCTCCACATGGTGGGTTGGCGGGAGTGGGTTGGCCTTCCTGACCTGAAAATAAATGCGCTCAAGGCCAAGGTGGATACAGGAGCCAAAACCTCAGCGATTCACGCAATCGATGTGGATCCGTTCGAAAAAAACGGTGCGTCTTTCGTATCTTTTTTTCTTCATTCTGGGCTTCGGCCCATTGACCGGCCCATACGCTGTGAGGCACCCGTTCGCGACCTGCGTCCCATCACCAGTTCCAATGGCGAGCAGGAGATGCGGTACATCATCGAGACCACCCTGGCGGCAGGGGGCCGAAGTTGGCCCATCGAAATTTCCCTGGCGAATCGGGATCAGATGGGGTTCCGCATGTTGCTCGGCCGCCAGGCACTTCGTGAAAAACTCATTGTCGATCCGTCCCTGTCGTTTTGTCTCGCCGATCTTCCGGATGCGGACGAGATCAAACCTGACACCGATTGAGACAGGAGGCTGTCTTGAGAATTGCTATGCTCGCCCGCAATCCGAACCTCTATTCGCACAAGCGGATTGTTGAGGCTGCCCGGAAGAACGGCCACGAGATCGACATCCTTGATACGCTCAAGGTTTATATCTGCATTCGGGGCCGGGCTCCGGCCCTGCGTTACCGGGGCGAGGATTTGCCGCCCTATGACGCGGTGATCCCCCGGATCGGGGCCTCGGTGACGTTCTTCGGAACGGCCGTGGTGCGCCAGTTCGAGATGATGGGGGTCTATTCCGTCAACGAATCCGTGGCGATCGCCCGCTCCCGGGACAAGTTGCGCTCTCTACAGCTCATGGCCCGCAAGGGGATCGGCATGCCCGATACCATCTTCGCCCATGCCACCTCCCAGGCGGAAGACATGCTGGATTTCCTCGGCGGACCGCCGGTGGTGATCAAGCTGCTGGAAGGCACCCAGGGGATCGGTGTGGTGCTGGCGGAAACCCAGTCTTCCGCCAAAACGATGATCCAGGCTTTCGGCGGGCTGAAAGCCAATATCCTTGTCCAGCAATTCGTGAAAGAATCGAAGGGTGAAGACATCCGCTGTCTGGTCATCGGCGACAAGGTTGTCGCGGCCATGCGCCGGAAAGGGGCCGAGGATGATTTCCGCTCCAATCTTCACAGGGGCGGTACCGCTTCTGAAGTGGAATTGAGCCCCGAGGAGCGCTCCACAGCCATTCGGGCTGCGGATATCATGGGGTTGAATGTGTGCGGCGTGGATCTGCTGCGCTCCAATGCCGGACCTGCCGTGATGGAGGTGAACTCCTCACCGGGCCTGGAGGGGATCGAGGCGGCCACCGGCGTGGATGTGGCGGGCAAGATCGTTGAGTTCATGGAAAAGAACGCCGGCCCTCATTTGACCAAGACCCGGGGGCAGGGTTGACGGCAGGTAGATTTGGGTTGAAGCCGGGCGGCGTGTCCGGCACGCATTGAGACCTGGAAGGAACGGCTGAACGTCCCGATGGCGAGCGATTCCACCACTTCATGGCCAGAAAACAAGGACTTTGAGATCGCCGGAGCGGTGATCGCGCCGGGTGAGCGCCGCACCATCCAGATCCCCATCAGCATGCTGTCCATTCATGTGCCGGTGAGCCTCCCGGTCCATGTGATCAACGGCCCCTATCAGGGGCCGGTGCTGTTTCTGTCCGCCGCCATCCATGGGGATGAAATTCTTGGCGTCGAGATCATCCGACGTCTGCTGCGCCTCAAGATGATCCGCCTGCTCCGGGGCACCCTGCTGGCGGTGCCGATCGTCAACGCCTTCGGTTTCCTGGGCAACAGCCGGTATCTGCCCGACCGGCGCGACCTCAACCGCAGCTTCCCCGGGGGGCCTGACGGATCGCTTGCGGCCCAGATCGCCCATATCTTCATGACCGAGATCGTCCGCCGGGCCACCTGCGGCATTGATCTGCACACCGCATCCAATCACCGGGTCAACCTGCCCCAGATCCGTGGCGACATGGACCGGCCGGGCGTGAAAGCCCTGGCTGAAGCCTTCGGCGCGCCGGTCATGCTCCATTCCAATTTCCGGGACGGATCCCTGCGCACGGAAGCCAACGAGATTGGCGTGCCCGTGGTCGTCTATGAGGCGGGAGAGGCCCTGCGTTTCGATGAGTTCGCCATTCGCGCCGGCGTGCGGGGCTGTCTGCGGGTGATGCAGCATCTGGGCATGTTCGGCCCCGCCCGGGAAAACCGGGAAGCCCTTCCCTCGGTGGAGTGCCGCACCAGCGTGTGGGTCCGGGCGCCCATAGGCGGTATTTTCCGGACACGGAAGACCATCGGGGACAGTATCGTGAAGGGGGAAAGCATCGGTGCCATCGCCGACCCCTTCGGCGAGAACGACGTGGAAGTGCTGGCGACCACCGACGGGATCATCATCGGCCAGACCAATCTGCCGGTGGTCAACCAGGGTGACGCGCTTTTCCACATTGCCCAGGTCTTTGACGCGGCCCGGGCCGGTGATGCCATCGACGAACACGAGGCCGCCCTGGAACACGATCCCCTCTTTGACAGCGCCGCGTTCATGATGTGAACGGCCCCAGCGGCCCTCGTTGCGAACCGGGGGCCGGGGCAGCCCCGTTCCTTCTGGGCAGCCTTCCTCTTCGTTGCCTTCGTTGACCCAAGTCAATGCAGTGTGCCGGGGGGCTGGGCATAGCTGCGTCATGACAGATCCGCGCCTTAAATATGCCAGTGGGAACCTGCCCCGCTACACCAGCTATCCCACGGCCCCCCATTTCAGCGAGTCCGTGACCGCTGAGACCTATGCCCAGTGGCTTGCCGCGACCCCGGCGGACGCGCCCGTCTCCCTTTATCTCCATGTGCCCTTTTGCCGGCGCATGTGCTGGTATTGCGGCTGCCACACCAAAGTCACCCTCCGGGACTGGCCCCTCCAGCACTACACGGATGCCCTTCTGGCGGAGATGGACACCGTGGCCGAGCACCTGTCCCGGGCGGGAACCGGCTCGCCTCACCCCGTCTCCCAGATCCACTGGGGCGGTGGTACGCCCACCATCCTCCCCTCCGATGCCATCGAACACATCATGGAAAGGGTGCGGGCCCGGTTCGACCTCACGGGCATCACCGAGCACGCGATCGAGATCGATCCCCGCAGCGTGACCCCGGATCTGATCAGTACCCTGAAATCCATCGGCGTGACCCGGGTCAGTTTCGGTGTTCAGGACTTCGATGCCCGTGTGCAGGAAGCGATCAACCGCGTCCAGCCCTATGAGATGGTCCGGGATGTGGTGGAGCAGCTCCGCGCGGCGGGAATTACCGGGGTGAATTTCGATCTGATCTACGGGCTCCCCCACCAAACCCGGGAAAGTCTGGAAGAAACCGTCGATCTCACCACCACATTGCGCCCGGACCGGATTGCCCTGTTCGGCTATGCCCACGTGCCCTGGATGAAGACCCACCAGCGGATGATCGATGAAAGCCTGCTCGCCGGTCCCGCCGGTCGTCTGGAGCAGGCGGAGCTTGCCTCAAACCGGCTGGCGGCCAACGGCTATGACCGGATCGGTCTCGATCATTTTGCTCTGCCCCATGACGATATGGCTGTTGCGGCGGCAGCAGGGACCCTGCGCCGCAACTTCCAGGGCTATACGACGGACACGGCCGAAACCCTGATCGGCCTGGGCGCATCGTCCATTTCCGCCCTGCCCCAGGGCTATGTGCAGAACCACCGGGACATTCCCGGCTATGAACGCACCGTGAGCGCAGGACAATTGGCCACCACCCGGGGCCTGGGCCTGTCCGCCGACGACCTGGCACGGCGCCGGATCATCGAGGATCTCATGTGTACCCTGAAGACCGATCTTTCCGGTCAGCCTGACCTGGCCGTGGATCTGGCGGAGTTCGCGCCCATGGTGGCCGACGGCCTGGCGCGGATTGACGGTGAACAGGTCATTCTATCGGAAGAGGCCCGGCCCCTGCTGCGCTGGGCCGCCGCCCGGTTCGACCGCTATCTCCAGACCGGCACCGGACGCCACTCCGTCGCAGTCTGATCATCCCCGACAGGAGCCATGGCCTCTGGGTACCGCCCCCTCCCCCATCTCAATGCGGGGAAAGGGATGAGGGGCGGTGGCCTCACCCTCAGGTGCCCATGCGGTGGGCCATGAGGGCATCTTCGACGAAATCCAAGCGGTCCTGGCCGAAAAACATGTCCGTGCCGTCCACGAAGAATGTGGGCGCACCGAACACGCCCCGCTCCACCGCCTCGGCGGTGATGCCTTTCAGCAGATCCTTGATGTCCGCTTCGCCAGAGCGGGCCAGATAATGATCCGGGTCGAAATCGGCGGCCTTGTACACCTGCGCCGTCACACCGTGGTCATTGAGGTTCTGCTCATCCACCCAGACCGCCTTGAAGGCCATGTCGATGAAATCGGCGGTGCGGCCCTCTTCCTCGGCCACGAAGACCGAACGCATGAGGAAAATGGTGTTGATCGGGAAATGGGGATTGAACCGGATGGGCACGCCGAACCGGTTGGCACACCGGCTCAGATCCTTGAACATGTAGGCGCCCTTGGCAGGCACGGCCACGGGGGAGGCGTTGCCGGTTTCCTTGAACACGCCGCCAAGCAGCATGGGCTTCCAGACAAGCTGGGCGCCGGTGCGGGAGACAAGACCGGGCAACTGGGTGTAGGCCAGATAGCTGGCCGGGCTGCCGAAATCGAAAAAGAATTCAAGCTTGTGAGACATCAGACCTCTCCCTGCCCGTGATCCATGCCCCCTTGGGGCGGCCCCACAGTACCGAAAATCCTGCCTTTCGCATCCATCAAAAAACGGTGCGGGATCGGGATTGCGCAGGGATGCGCAGGGATTGCGGGACTGCACCGTGGAGGTGTCACACGCGGCGTCTCAGGCAGCCGATTGGCCCGGATCCTTTGATCTTGCGGGATCCTTTGATCTTGCGGGATCCTGGGGCCTTATCGATCGGGGGGTCGTGATCGGCCCGGACGCAAGGGCTGTGTCATCGCTCACGCTGTCGTCTGCGCTGAAACGGGATGCGGCCAGGACACGGGAAATCTCGCCGTGAAGCTCATGGGCATCAATGGGCTTTGCAATATAGCCGTCCATACCAAGTTGCAGGTAACGCTCGCTGTCGCCGCTCATGGCGTCTGCGGTCAATGCGATGACAGGGATGGTGCGCCAGGGGGCCGTCGCCCGTCTTATGGCGGCAATCGTCTGTGTACCGTCCATGACCGGCATGTGGATGTCCAGAAGCACCAGATCGAAGGGTCGCGCTTCCAGGGCAGAAAGGGCGAGGCGGCCATTTTCCGCCTCCGTCACATCCGCGCCGATGGGCTGCAGGAAAAGCCCGGCGACCTGCCGGTTGATGGCATTGTCATCCACAAGCAGCACTCTGAGGGGCCGTCGTTCCGGAGACGGCTCTTCCGGGGTTGGATCGTCCGGCGCATGTGCTTGGAGTGCTTCGGCGGTGGGGGGCTCGGCTTTTGGAAGAAGCGCTTCCCGAGTGGGATCTGCGATGGGATCCGGCGTGCGGGCCGTTTCACCGGTGCCGACGTGATCATCCGGCGAGCCTCCATCCGAAACCGTAACGGGATCAGTCTTGAGGGCTTGGGCGGGCAAGGCTTCGACTGTGAGGGTGAAGGCGGCTCCCTCTCCCGGCGCACTCCGCACGGAGATGTCCCCACCCATCAGGCGGGCCAGCTCGCGGCTGATGCTCAGCCCAAGCCCCGTGCCGCCATACTCCCGGGTGATCGAATTGTCCGCCTGTGTGAACGGTTTGAACAGACGGTCCATGACCGCCTCGGACATGCCGATACCCGTATCCCTCACCTCGATGGTGATCAAGACGCGACCGTCAGGATACGGTGTAGCATCCGCGACAATCGTAACGCTCCCCTCCCTGGTGAATTTGATGGCATTGGACAGGAGATTGGCCAGACACTGACGAACCCGCACCGGATCCAGGACAAACGAGGCATCCGCAGAGGGAGAGATGTGACAGGTGAGTGCGAGCCCCTTTTCCTGGGCCTTGATCTTCCAGAGCGCGCACACCCCGCTGACCAGGGCCGGTAAGTGGTGATCGACCGGGCTGATCTCGAGCCGCCCCGCTTCGATCTTCGACAGGTCCAACACGTCATTCAGAATGCTCAGCAGGGTTTTGCCGGAATCCAGGATGACCGTGATCTTTTCCGCCTGCTTCGGGGGCAGATCGTCCGCCGCCAGGGATTGGGCCATGCCCAGAATACCGTTCAGGGGTGTGCGCACTTCATGGCTCGTATTGGCCAGAAAGGCTGATTTGGCCTGGGAGTCCGCTTCTGCCCGTTCCCGGCCCGCTTCCGCATGGGCAACGGAAATCTCGTAAAGGCTCAAAAATCCGCGGGTGGCCAGATAAAGGCCTGTGGTGGCCGAAGCCGCACACACCGTCTCATAAACCGCCCTCGTGGTGGAAAAAGCCGTGGCGATTGGCGCAAACCCGACAAGATGAAGAACCATCAGGGAGAAAAAGACCGTCAGGACAAACAACAGGCCAAGCAAGGAGGCCCGTTCGTTGATGGCAAGCCCGAGGACGACCGGCGTTAAGATCAAGAAAGAAATATTCGGAGAAAACATCCCGAACCGCAGGTACGGCCAGGGCACGACAATGGCAAGCAGGCTGACCGACATGATCAGCCCAGCGATGTAGGTCGATTTGAAAATCGACAGGCTCAAGGGAACAAGAAGCAGGATCAATGGCAACGCCAGGGTCATCCAGACACTGGCATTGTTCAGAAATTTATTGGTTTCCTGACCAACTTCCGTAAGGGCCCTGAAAATATTGGTCCCAAGGACCGGCAGGGTGACGATCATGATGCTTATCGTGCACACGACGATCAGGCGCGCGCGCAGAAGATCACGGTGATCGTCCTTGCGGACCGCCGGCGCGCAAAACGAATCGATCCTGCTGATAACTATACTGACGAGAAAACTCATCACACTGCCGCCTCTTTTCACCCCGAACAGGCTGCCGCGGTCCGGTGTGAGAGAGTCGACCAAAATCCTTGCATTGCCGTGAAACGTGTGAGCTTTCCCAAGGGTGCGGCATCCCCTCCCGCCTCCCCTGACCTCACCCCCTTCCCCTTAAGGTCCCCAGCCACTAGCCTCGCTGCAACATCACGAGATCACCAGGGAGATGGCCGATGAGCCCATCCGCGAACAGTCAGCGCGTGAAACTTGACTACCCCAATGAACGGGCCCCCGAACACGGCACACCGATCGAAGTGGCGCCGGGGGTGTTCTGGTTGCGTCTGCCGCTCCCTTTCGCCCTAAACCATATCAACCTCTATCTGATCGAGGATGGGCCCGGCTGGGCGGTTGTGGACTGCGGCGTCGACACCACCATGGTGCGGGAAATGTGGGAGGGCGTGTTCTCCGGGCTGATGGGCGGGCGCCCCCTGACCAAGGTGATCGCCACCCATCTGCATCCGGACCATATCGGTCTCGCGGGCTGGCTGGTGCGCCGTTTCGATGCGGACTTTTACATGACGCGCACGGAATATACCATGTGCCGTATGCTGGTGGCCGACACCGGACGGGAGGCGCCGCCGGAAGGGGTGCGGTTCTACAAGGCCGCAGGCTTCAACCAGGAGCAGATCGACGTCTACAAGCGCCGGTTCGGCGGCTTCGGCAACAGTGTCTCCGCCTTGCCGGAAGCCTTCATCCGCCTGAAGGCCGGTGACCGGATGATGATCGGCGGCAGCGTGTGGGATGTGGTCATCGGCGCGGGCCATTCACCGGAACACGCAGCCCTTTACTGCGCGGAACGGGACATTTTCATCTCCGGTGACCAGGTCCTGCCCACCATTTCCTCGAATGTCAGTGTCTGGCCCACCGAGCCCCTGAGCGACCCGTTGAACGACTGGCTGGAGTCCTGCACCCGCATTCCCACAATGGTGCCGGACAGCGTCCTTGTGCTGCCGGGCCACCAGAAAACCTTCCGTGGGCTTCATGCCCGGTGCGCCGGATTGTTGGAGGAACATGAGGAAGGGATCGCCAAGCTCCACGCCATGGTGGAGGAGCCAAAACGGGCGGTGGATGTGTTCACCGCCTTGTTCCGCCGGGAAATCACCGGGGATCTTGTGGGCATGGCCACCGGCGAGGCCCTGGCCCATCTGAACTGCCTCTATATGCGGGGGCGGATCGTTATTGAACGCGACAGCGACGGGGTGGACTGGTACCGGCAGGCGTGACCGGTGCCGGACCACCCGGCAACCCTGAAAGAACCATCGGTGACCGGATCATCACCCATAGCTCCCGCCACCACGGAGACGATCCGCCGGGCGGGGGGCATTCTTCGGAACGGCGGTCTTGTGGGCCTGCCCACGGAGACGGTCTATGGCCTGGCCGCCGATGCCACCAATGGGCGCGCCGTGGCGGGTATATTTGCGGCCAAGGGCCGGCCCCGGTTCAATCCGCTCATTGTTCATGTGGGGGACCAGGTTGGCGCGCGGGCCCTGGGCCTGTTCAGCGATGTGGCCTGCGCACTGGCAGAAACCTTCTGGCCCGGCCCCTTGAGCCTTGTTGTTCCCCTACGGAAAGACGCGGGCCTGAGTGAACTGGTCACCGCCGGTCTCGATACGGTGGCCCTGCGGGTACCCACCCACCCGGTAGCCCGGGCCGTGATCGACGCGGCGGACCGGCCTCTCGCGGCCCCGAGCGCCAACCGCTCCGGCCATATCAGTCCGACCACGGCGGAGCATGTTGCCACCGGCCTTGATGTGGACCTTGTGGTCGATGGCGGCGCCTGCTCCGTCGGCATTGAAAGCACGGTGGTGGCCGTGGACGGACAAACCGTGCGCCTGCTCCGCCCCGGTGCCGTGACCCGGACCATGCTGGAGGCCGTGACCGGTCCCCTCGATGGGACGGAAGATGATCCCCATGCCCCCCGCTCACCGGGGCAATTGTTGAAGCACTACGCGCCCCGGACCCAAGTGCGTCTTGATGCGGATCATGTCAGCGGGGATGAAGCCCTGCTGGCCTTCGGCCCCTCCCCCCTCACCGGAGCCGTGGCCACGGAACAGCTTTCCCGGACCGGAGATCTGGTGGAAGCCGCGAGCCGGTTGTTCGCCGCCCTCCACAAGCTCGATCAGCTTGGCGCCCGCGCCATTGCAGTAATGCCCATCCCGGCGGAAGGTCTTGGAGAGGCCATCCGGGACCGTCTTGCCCGGGCGGCTGCGGGCAGCGGACCAACGCCACCTGATGGCGCCAACCCCGCTCAGGCAAAAGCCAACCCTGCTCAGGCAAAAGCCAACCCCGCCCAGGCGAAAGAAAGGGTGCGGGAATGAACCTGACCCTCCCGGCACCATTCCTCGACGGTCTGCGCCAATGTCTCGGCAGGGACGGCGTGCTCGAAACCCCTGAGGATATGGCACCCTATCTGCGGGAATGGCGGGACCGGTATCAGGGCCGCACCCCCCTGGTGCTCCGCCCCCGGACCACCGAAGAGGTGGCCGACGCCATGACCCTGTGTGCCCGGTACAAAGTGCCCGTCACACCCCAGGGGGGCAACACGGGCCTTGTGGGCGCCCAGATCCCCTTCGGCGATACGGTCCTGATCTCCCTGTCCCGCATGGACCGGATCCGGGACCTGGACCGGCTCAATCATACCATGACTGTGGAGGCGGGCTGCGTTCTGGCGCGGATCCAGCAGGCCGCCCTTGAGGCGGATCTGTATTTCCCCCTTAGTCTGGCTGCGGAGGGAAGCTGTCAGATCGGCGGCAATCTTTCCTCGAATGCGGGCGGGGTGAACGTGCTCCATTACGGCAATGCCCGAGACCAGGTGCTGGGCCTTGAAGTGGTGCTGGCGGACGGACAGGTCTGGAACAGCCTCAAAGGTCTGCGTAAGGACAACACAGGCTATGACCTGAAACACCTGTTCATCGGCGGGGAAGGCACCCTTGGCATCATCACGGCGGCAACCCTGAAACTGCGCGCCCGTCCCCGGGCACAGGCGACAGCCCTGGCCGGTGTGGACGGCCCGGAGGCGGCGGTGCGTCTTCTGTCCCTTGCGAGGCAGGTCAGCGGCGACCGGGTGACCAGCTTCGAGCTCATGGCGCGGATCTGTCTGGATTTCGTCCTGCGCAACGGCCCGGATACAGCCGATCCTCTTGCCACGGCCCATCCCTGGTATGTGCTCCTGGAGCTGAGCAGTGACAAGCCGGTGATGGAGACGCTTCTGGAGGAGGCCTTCGAGGCCGGGCTCGTGAAAGATGCGGTCATCGCGGAAAGCCTCACTCAGGCCGCTTCCCTCTGGCGCCTGCGGGAGCTGATTTCAGAGGCCCAGAAACCGGAAGGCGGCAGCATCAAGCACGATGTTTCCGTTCCCGTCTCAAAAGTCCCTGCCTTCATCGCCGAGGCGGATGAGGCGGTGGCGGCTGCCTGCCCGGGTATCCGTCCGGTGCCCTTCGGCCATGTGGGGGATGGCAACATCCATTACAATCTGACCCAGCCTCCGGGTGCGGACAAAGCGGCGTTTCTGGACCGGTGGGAAGAGATCAGCGGGATCGTCCATGGCATCGCCACCGCCCATGGGGGCTCGATCAGTGCAGAACATGGCATCGGTGTGATGAAACGGGATGCTCTGCGTGGGGTCAAATCCCCTGTTGAACTGGACATGATGCGCAAGATCAAGGCAGCTCTTGACCCGGACGGTCTGATGAATCCGGGCAAGCTGCTTTAACGGAACCGGCCGCACAAAGACCGGTACCCGACAAGAACAAGGATGGTGAGGAAATGACCGCTCCGGCACAGCCCGCGAAAGCATGGGCTCATACAAATCCCTGGGTGAATGAAGGATACGCCTTCTTGCGGATCGGCATTCCCATGGGGCTGACCCAGCTCATTCAGTTTTCCACGATGACCATTGACACCGTGATGATCGGCTGGCTCGGACCGGAATACCTGGCCGCCGCCGCGGTCGGCATGGTGATCTATTTCACCATCTGGATGCCCTGTTACGGTCCGGCCTCCGCCGTCTCTCCCCTGGTGTCACAGTCCCTTGGGGCGGACCCGGACAATGTAGAGGATGTGCGCCGGTCCATACGCATGGGCCTGTGGACCGTGGGTTTGAGTTTCCCACTGGCCTTGCTGATTCTCTTCCAGGCGGAAGCCATCACTCTGGCCCTGGGCCAGCCTCAGGACTTGGCCAGCCGCGCGGCCCCCTACATTCTGGCCCTGGCCCCCGGTCTGCCCTTTGCCCTGGGTACGGTCATACTCCGGAATTTCCTGGCTGCCCTGAACCGGACCCAGGTGCCCCTTCTCATCATTATTCTGATGACCATCCTGAACGGTACTCTGAATTATGTGCTGATCTACGGCAATTGGGGCGCGCCACGGCTGGAACTGGTGGGGGCGGGTCTGGCCACATCCATTGCCAGCGCCGCCGGATTTCTGGCGATCTTCATCTATGTGCACTGGACGGCGGTGGCCCGGCGGTTTCATCTGTTCCGGGACTTCCTCGTCGCGGATTTGGCCCGGATGGTGGAGATCCTCAAACTGGGCGGACCGATTTTCGCCACCATGGCCTTCGAGATGCTGCTCTTCAACGCGGCCGTGTTCCTTATGGGCCGCATTGGCGTGACCGAGGTTGCCGCCTATCAGGTCGCGGTGAATGTCGCCGCCGTTGCGTTCATGCTCCCCCTGGGATTGAGCATGGCGGGGAGCGTGCGGGTGGGTCTGGCGGCAGGGGCCGGTGACCGGACCCGGGTGCGCCAGGCCGCCGTTCTGACCATCGGGGCCAGCATTGCCGCGATCCTCCTGGTGGCCATTCCCTGTCTGATCATGCCCCACACCATTGCCGGGCTCTATCTGGATGCCAGCGACCCGAACAATGAAGCGGTGCTGGCCATGGTGGCCCAGTTCCTGCCCATTGCCGGTGCGTTCGCCCTGTTCGATGCCATCCAGGTGGCGGCGGCCCAGTGCCTGCGGGGTCTCAAGGATGTCCGCATGCCCATGGTCATTACCGGGATCAGTTACTGGATCATCGGATTTCCCGTGGCGGCGGGGCTTGGGCTTTACACCAGTTACGGCGCCGTGGGGGTCTGGTGGGGCTTGCTTGCGGGACTTTTGGCGGCCGCCATCCTGCTTGGCAGCCGCCTATGGATCATGACCCGGCCATGAAGGCAGGGCATCGGGTCAAATGGTGATGCGCAGGGCAAGGGTCTCTTCCGGCGTCGTGACACCGGTGAGTTTTTTGAAGCCCGCGGGCTCGAGACCGAAGCGCCGCATGATCTCGGTCCTGTCCGCATTGCCTTCAAGTTGAATGATCTCCACTCTCACCGGGACATTTGCGGCGATGGCCCGGGTCAGCAGGCCATTGAGAGCATCAAGATCCGCTCTCGGAATGGAGCGGATCTCCTGCTTCTGCTGATCGGTCAGGGCGAACCGTGTGTCCAGAAAGCGATAAAGCCCTTCCTGGCGGCATGCCTTGAGCGTGTCCAAATAGTCCGGTGCGGATGGCCTGCCGATGACACGGTTTAAGGACCGCTGCCGCAGCAGGGGCCGTCGCTTCTGCGCCCCCTCCGCCAACACCTCGGCAAGGGCCTCTGGCGCGATGGCGCCAAGGGCCGGCACAGCGCTGGCCAGAAGACAGGCCCGGCGGGTGATCCGATCGGTCGTCATCCCATACTCCTGTTTTGCGCGGAATACCCAATCCGGTTGGACGGCGCGCAGGGATTTCCAGGTCCCGTCAGGAAACGGAACCCGGGAAGGTTGGTGTGCGAATTACTCCGGACCAGCTTATCAGTTGACCTTGCGGTCCACCCCTTCCCAATAGGGCGCGCGCAGTTCCCGGCGCAGAACCTTGCCCGACGGATTGCGGGGCAGAGCTTCGGCGAAGTCCACGGATTTTGGCACCTTGTAGCCGGCGATCCGTTCCCGGGCAAACGTACGGATGTCTTCCGCGTCCGCTTCCATGCCGGGCTTCAGCACGATGATGGCTTTCACCGCCTCGCCCCATTTCTCGTCAGGCACGCCGATGACGGCGGCATCGGCCACGGCCGGATGGGCGAACAGGGCGTTTTCCACTTCCGCCGGATAGATGTTCTCGCCGCCGGAGACGATCATGTCCTTCACCCGGTCGAAGATGAAGAGATAACCATCCTTATCCAGATACCCCGCGTCGCCGGTGTACATCCATCCGTCCACCACGGACTTCTTGGTGGCATCGGGATTGTTCCAGTAGCCCTTCATGATCACGCCGCCCTTGATGAGGATCTCACCGACGGAGCCAGCGGGCAGGGCATTGTCATCCCCATCCACGATCTTGATTTCCACGGTCGGCGCCGCAATGCCGCAGGACCGCAGCTTGCCTAGGGCGGGATCATGGGCATCGGCGGGCAGAAACGTGCCGGCACCGGTGGTCTCGGTCATGCCGTAGACCTGGATGAAATCACAGCCCAAAGCATCCTTGGCCTGAATGATCGTGTCCTCGGCAATGGGGGATGCGCCGTAGAGCACAAGATCCAGGCTGGACAGGTCCCTCGTCTTGATTTCCGGGTGGAGCAGCATGAAGTTGATCACGGCGGGAACCACAAGCATCTTCGTGACCCGGTGCTTCTCCACCAACCGCAGAATGGCACCCGGATCCACGTCCCGCAGGATGATGTTGTTGGTGCCCTGACACAGGCCGATAAGCCCGAGATTGACGCCCGCCACGTGGAAAAGGGGCATGCAGACGAAATTCACGTCCTCGGGCTTCCAGTCGGCGTAGCCCGCGAGGTTGCCGGAATTGAACACCGCCTTGTAGTTCTTGTGGGTGAGCTGAACGCCTTTGGGGTGGCCCGTGGTGCCGCTGGTGTAAAGCTGGATGGCATCGGCATTTTCATCAGAGGGCAGATGAGGATCCGCCTCGCTCTGACTGAACCGCCAGGTTTCAAAGGACGGCCATTCGCTGTGCCCAGGCTCCAGGGCAATCACCGTCTGAAGAACCGGCACGTCCGCGCGGATCGATTCGATCACCTCGACGAATTCCGGCCCCACGAACAGAACCCGGGTGCGGGAGTTGTTGAGGATGTAGGCGATCTCCGGTCCGGCGAGGCGCCAGTTCACACCCACCATCACCGCATTGGCTTTGAAGCCGCCGAACAGGATCTCGAAATATTCGATCGTGTTCTTGCCGATATAGCCGACCCGGTCGTCGGGCCGGATGCCCAGGCTGATCAGCCCGTTGGCCACCTTGCTGGCCCGGCGGTCAAGCTGGGCATAGGTGACCGTGTCATCGTCCAGCACCAGGGCCGGCTGGTCCGGCCGGTCCGCCGCGCAATTGCGGGTAATGTCTGCAAGGGTATTCAACCGCGTAAGATCGAACATGTCTTCCTCCCCTGTTCCGCCAAATCTTGATCCGCTGGGCCATGGGCAGCCGGGTCTATCGAAGGGACCCACACCACCCCCCCCCCAAGCCAGTGGATAGTGTAATGCCTTCCAGCGTGTTGACGATAGGGTACCCGTGCCGCGGCAGCCGGACAAATTCCGGATCCAGCATCACCGGCGGGCGCAAAAAAAGCGGCGGGATCACTGGACCCCGCCGCTCAGTCAGCCTTGGGTGGGCTTGAAAGGGCTTACTTGATCTCAAGCAGCTCGACATCAAAGATCAGGGTCTTGCCGCAGAGCTGAGCGTTACGGCAGGAGCCGGGCTCGCCATAGGCAAGGTTCGCCGGAATCACGAGCTGTGCCTTGGAGCCGGTGTTCATGAGCTGAAGGCCTTCGGTCCAGCCTGCGATCACCCGGTTCAGGGGAAATTCGGCGGGCTTGTTGCGGCTGTAGGAGCTGTCGAACTCGGAGCCGTCAATCAGGGTGCCGACATAGTGCACGACCACGGTGTCGGTGGCGGCGGGTTTGTCGCCTTCGCCTTCCTTAAGCATCCGGATCTGCAGACCGCTGTCGGTGATCGTCACCCCGTCCAGCTCGGCATTCTGGCTGAGATAGGCTTGCTGTTCATTGGCGGTCGTTTCTTCAGCGCAGGCGGTGCCGGTGAAGAGCGTGAACGCAAGGGCGGCGCTGGCGCCAATGTGGGCAACGGTGCGGATCATGGTGACTCCTTAGATCAGAGGGGGGCTTTCCAAGAAAAGCCCGGCAAACAAACAATGCAGCCCGGAACAAAACGGGCCGGTGTTGCGGATCAAAATCCTGACGGGCGATGGCACGATCTCTGTACCATTCAAGGTAGGACTTCGCCCCACACGGGAACTCGGTGTTAGGAAACGGCATGACACGTCAATTGTCCATGCCGTTTATGGTATTCAGCCAATCTAAAAAGGCTGCTTGAGGGCGCCAATACGACTTACAGAAGTGTAAGCTGTTGCGCCTGCGTACCGGTCTTTTCTTCGCCTCCCTCTGCCCCATCCAGCTCGACGGGCAGGATGAGGTCCGGTCCATCATGGCGCACACTGTTCACTCGTTTTGAGACAGGTACGGCGCGCAATGGCGAATCCATCGCTGGTGAGAGCATCGGCAGTAGGCCGTCCACAAAGCTTTCATGGGTTTCCAGCCACTCGGTCCATTGCGCCCGAGGCAGGATGACCGGCATCCGGTGATGGATGGCCGCCAGATCATCCGATGCGGCAGTGGTGAGAATGGCCGCCGTGTCCACTTCCCCGCCGTCCGGGTCCATCCAGGTTTCCCAGAGGCCCGCACAGGCCAGCACCCGGCCCTCGGGATGGGCGACATAGAAGGGCTGTTTGGCCGGCGCGCCCAGTTTGTCTCCCCCATTGTCCCCGCCATCCGATTTCCCCTCGCCCCTGCCGCCGGACGCCGCCGGTCCCCATTCATAGAAGCCGTCAATGGGAATGAGGCAGCGCCGACGCCGGAAGGCGTTCCGGAAGGCGGGCTTTTCCAGAACCGTCTCGGAGCGGGCGTTGATCAGGGGCGGATCACGGATCTCTTTCGCCCAGGACGGTACCAGCCCCCAGCGCATGAGACTGAGCACCCGTTTGCCCGCGGCGGACTGGTGCACCACGGGAATCGGTTGGGTGGGCGCCACATTGTAGCGGGCCGCAAGATTGGGCACCGGGTGGTGGATGCTCTCTTCCAGCTCGAACAGGTCCCGCAGGGCCGCCGCCGGGGCCGTAATCGCATAGCGTCCACACATGGTCTCCACCTCCCCGGTTCCTGGCCCAACCACCCACGACCCTTGGTAGCTAATTCCTGATTTCGGGCACAACATCTAGGGCCAAGGGGGCTACGCCACAAGATCTTGTGCCCCTCGACCAAATGGCACCCCAAAATATGGCCGCCCCTGATTGACAGGCGCAATTCCCTGGCTACCATATCTAGTGTCACTCATCGGGCAGGCCCCAAAGTATAGAGGCCTTACACCATCCTCAGATACCAGACCGGCCGTTCAGGGCCGGGCAGGCGCGGGCACATCCTGGCTGCGCCTCTTAGATTGCGGGCTGGACTTGTCATGAATGCGATCACGCTTCCCCTTCCCTCCGCCTCACCGGACCGTGCCAGAGCTGAAGACGAGGCCCCGCGGACAGCGCCTCGCGGCCCTGCCACGGACCCGGCCCGTGATTCGCTCCTGACCGATTTCGGCAAGGCGACCCTGTCGGACCGCTATGTGCTGCCCGGGGAAGGCTATCAGGACCTGTTCGCCCGGGTGGCCCGGGCCTATGGGGATGACGACGCCCATGCCCAGCGCCTTTACGATTATATGTCCCGGCTTTGGTTCATGCCCGCCACGCCGGTGCTTTCAAACGGGGGCACGGAGCGGGGTCTGCCTATTTCCTGTTTCCTGAACGAAGCCCGGGACAGTCTGGAAGGCATTGTGGATCTGTGGAACGAGAATGTCTGGCTCGCGGCCCGGGGCGGAGGCATCGGCAGTTATTGGGGTCATCTGCGCTCCATCGGGGAGACCGTGGGCGGCGTGGGCAAGACCTCGGGCATCGTGCCTTTCATCAGGGTGATGGATTCCCTGACCCTGGCCATCAGCCAAGGGTCCCTGCGCCGGGGCTCCGCCGCGGTCTACCTGGATGTTTCCCATCCGGAAATCGAGGAATTCATCGAGATCCGCCGTCCCACCGGCGGGGATCCCAACCGCAAGGCCCTCAACCTGCACCATGGCGTGGTCATCAC
The DNA here is from genome assembly GCA_964561475.1 of uncultured Alphaproteobacteria bacterium. Lineage (GTDB taxonomy): Bacteria > Pseudomonadota > Alphaproteobacteria > JAJFIK01 > JAJFIK01 > CAYUYV01. The sequence continues at coordinate 8,705 of CAZLPU010000056.1, read as the reverse complement.
CGATGCCTTCATGGAAGCGGTCGAGGCGGACGCGGACTGGGCCCTGATCAGCCCGAAGGACGGGGCGGTGATTCGCACGGTCTCGGCCCGGGCCCTCTGGATCCGGATGCTCACGGCCCGGATCGAGACCGGCGAGCCCTACATGCTGTTCATCGACACGGTGAACGAGGCCATGCCCGAACACCAGCGCAAGGCCGGGCTGAAGGTTCGCACGTCCAATCTGTGTGCGGAGATCACCCTGGCCACGGGCACGGACCATCTGGGTGAGGAGCGCACCGCCGTGTGCTGCCTGTCCTCCCTGAACCTGGAAACCTATCTGGAGTGGGCGGACGAACCCCGTTTCATCGAGGATGTGATGCGGTTCCTGGACAATGTGCTCCAGGATTTCATCGACCGGGCGCCGGATTCCATGGCCAAGGCGAAATACGCCGCCATGCGCGAACGCAGCGTGGGCCTTGGGGTGATGGGCTTCCACTCCTTCCTTCAGTCCCAGAACCTGCCCTTCGAATGCGCCGTCGCCAAGGCCTGGAACCGCAAGATGTTCCGCCACATCAAGGAGGGCGTGGACACCGCGTCCCGGGTGCTCGCCGCCGAGCGGGGCGCCTGTCCGGATGCGGCGGATTTCGGTGTCGCTGAGCGTTTCACCAACAAGACGGCGATCGCCCCCACTGCGTCCATTTCCATCATCTGCGGCGGCACCAGCGCAGGGATCGAACCCATTGCAGCCAACAGCTACACCCACAAGACTCTGTCCGGCTCCTTCACGGTACGGAACAGGCACCTGAAACGGCTGCTGGCGGAAAAGGGCATGGACACGGCCGAGGTCTGGTCCTCGATCTCCCTCCACGGAGGCTCCGTGCAGCATCTGGATTTTCTGTCCGATGATGAAAAGGCCGTGTTCAAGACCGCTATCGAGATCGACCAGCGCTGGGTGATCGACCATGCCGCCGACCGGGCGCCCTTGATCGATCAGGCTCAGTCCGTGAACGTCTTTCTCCCGGCGGATGTGCACAAGCGCGACCTTCACCAGATCCACTTCCAGGCCTGGAAGAAGGGGGTGAAGTCGCTTTATTATTGCCGGTCCCTGTCCATCCAGCGCGCGGAGAAGGCAGAGGCCGAACCGGCGGAAAAACAGTCCACCACGGACATTGCCCTTGTCCCCCTGAAGCGCCTGGAGGATATCAAACCCCTCCCCCGCCAGGACTACGAGGAATGTTTGGCTTGCCAATAGCGAGCCGCTGAGATGGACGGGGCCGACCAGCGCCCCATCCTGACCAGTGCCCCATCCCGACCAGGGCCCCATCCTGACCAGGGCCCTGGCCCCGCCTCTTTTCCCGCGCAGCAGCCATGAACGGCGGTCTCCGGCCCCGGCCCTGACCGCCCTATAATCCGGACCAAGACCGATGTCCCTTCTCACTCCCCGCGCCACCTACAAGCCGTTTCGTTATCCCTGGGCCTATGAGGCCTGGCTGACCCAGCAGCGCATCCATTGGCTGCCGGAGGAAGTGCCGATGGCGGATGATGTGCTGGATTGGCGCAACAAGCTGTCCCACGAGGAACGCAACCTCCTCACCCAGATCTTCCGGTTTTTCGTCCAGGCGGATGTGGAAGTGAACAACTGCTACATGAAGCACTATTCCCAGGTGTTCAAACCCACGGAAGTGCTGATGATGCTGTCTGCCTTCTCCAATATCGAGACGGTGCATATTGCCGCCTACAGCCATCTGCTCGACACGATCGGCATGCCCGAGGTGGAATATGAGGCCTTCCTCAAATATACGCAGATGACGGACAAATACGACTACATGCAGCAATGGGGCGTGGAAACCAAATCGGACATTGCCAAGACCCTGGCCGTGTTCGGCGCCTTCACGGAAGGGCTCCAGCTTTTTGCATCCTTCGCTGTACTGATGAATTTCCCCCGGTTCAACAAGATGAAGGGCATGGGCCAGATCGTGGCCTGGTCCGCCCGGGACGAGACCCTGCACACCAATTCGGTCATCCGCCTGTTCCGCACCTTCCTGGCGGAAAACCCGGAAGTGGACACGCCGGACCTGGAAAAGGACCTGGTGGAGGCCTGCCGGACCATCATCGCCCATGAAGACGCCTTCATCGATCTCGCCTTCGAACTGGGCGGCATTGAAGGTTTGAATGCGGACGAAGTGAAACACTATATCCGCTATATCGGCGACCGGCGCCTGACCCAGCTTGGCTATGCCCCCCGTTTCGAGACCGGCACCAACCCCCTGCCCTGGATGGATGAGATGCTCAACGGCATCGAGCACGCCAACTTTTTCGAGAACCGGGCCACGGAATACTCCAAGGCCGCCACAAAAGGGTCCTGGGACGAAGCCTTCGCTTGAGAACGGTTTGCGCGAATTTGAATGCAGGAGCGCCCCCACAGAGGTGCTGCACCGTTCCCAAAAGAAGTGCTGGGCCGTTCCCAAAAGATGTGCTGCGCACTGGGAACGGAACCGGCTCCAGGTCAAGACACGCGTTCGGCAATCTGTTCAATCAGAGTGCGGATCTCCGGACTGCCGAACAGATAGGCGATAAGCCCGCCGAACACTGCCAGGAGGGCCAGTTCCGCAAGACGCACCCCGACCCCGATCAGGTCCTCAAGGGCCATGAACAGCCTGTCCAGGGACGCCAGCATTCCGCCCGACTGGCCACCCATGGCCCCCCGGCTGCCCCGGCAGATCGGCGGGCTGACACCACCGGCCCCCAGCAGAGCGTGGTGGGCGAGACTGCGCCGGGCGCTTCCGCGAATGTCGATGATCAGCGCCCAGCCCAGAATGATCACCATGGGGAATATCAGCCATTCAAGCACCGGAAAAGCCTGAACCAGTGTTGAACCCAGAACGGCATAGGCCAGTATGCTGCCACCCAGAAGCATGAGCACGGCAAGGACGAGCCCGCCAAGATCCGAAAGACCGCCCTCGGCCTCCCGGGTCTCATTCCGGTACCCGTAGGCCCGCACATGGTCATGCTCCGGATACCCCGCAACCCTCACCTGATCATCCGCCCGGATGACCGGCCGTTGCCGGGTCACGAGGCGCACGGGAATGCTGTCAATGGTCAGGTCCGTGACAAAATGGGTGAACGGCACTTCGCCGATACCGGAAGCATCCTTGACCACCTCCACATCGCGGGCCGGACCGCTCAGCATCCGCACCGAAAAGCTCATGGCAGCACCTCCCCGCCCATCGTTCCACCACCCAGCCCCGCCTTTTCCGGGTCGGGGTCGCGCGGGATCGTGTCATCAGGCATCACCGGCAGGTCCATATGGGGCAGGCCGAACCGCTCATCGATCCAGGCCTGCACCCGCTCAATGGCGACGCGATGCTCCGGACCGGCCAGGGTCGCATAGTAGGCGACGGTCAGGGCGGTGATGAGCACGAGGCTGCGAGCCAGACTCAGAACCGGCGCCACCATCATCCGGATACTGCGCATGAACCTGACGGGCAGCCCGCCGTCCTCATACTCCTCGGTGGAGACCCCAGGCTCGGCTTCCGGTGGCCCGGACGGACCCTCATCCCCGTCAAGAGACAGGATCTCCACATCCGGCGCCGTTCGCTTGATGTACGCGCGGACCTCCGTCTGAAGATTGATTTTGCGCATTTCAACATAAAGCGCCCAGGCACAGGCGGCGATCCCCGCCCCCAAAACCAAGTCCAGCCTGAGCACCGGACCGACCAGAAGATTGGCAATGAAGAATACGGCCAGCAACACGCCAAAAAACCGGGCCCCTTCCGTATTGTCCGGATCGAGACTGTCAGCACTATCAGTGGTGTGATTGATGAACCCCACCGCCAGAAAGGGCTCGGTCCGGGCAGGGCTTGAAGCGGCGCTGGAGACGCCCTTGTCGGCACCCCTGCCCCCGTGGCGATTGGTTCCCGCCCCCACGAGTTCCACCACGTCCCCATCAGCAATCCGGGGCGGGCTCTCGGTGGTCAGCCTTGCGGGGATCTGATCGATAGACAGGTTCGTGTCATAAAGGATGCGGTTCTCCAGACCGATAGACCGGCTGGAGGTACAAAGCCCCCGCGCGACACCCTTGATGCTGCTCACCGCCATGATTGGATCTCCTGATCCCGTCCCCACCGCGCCTGTCACCGGCCCGGGCATCATGTGTCGCCCATTCAGGGCGGAAAATCCAGACCAGGACCTGAGGCAAGGCCTCCAGAATGCAAAAAACCGCCCCCTGACGGATCAGGAGACGGTGTCCGGTATCGGGCCGGGCCCTTGGGGGAGAGGCCCGGCCGGTTCGCGCGGCCGGTTTGGGGCGTCAGATCAGCCCAGCACCAGATTCACGGCGGAGGTCCGTCCCTTTCGGTCCGTTTCCAGTTCGTAGGTGATCCGCTGGCCATCGGCCGGATGCGGGACGTTCGACCGCTCGACGGCGGAAATGTGCACGAAGACGTCTTTCCCGCCCTCGTCGGGCTGAATGAAGCCAAAGCCCTTTTGGGCGTTGAACCACTTAACGGTGCCAGTCGGCATATCAGGTCTCCAAGTCAAGTCAGTGGCCGGACCATTCTCTTCCGGTTGGCGCGATGGAAGGAACGGTCCGTATTGTGCCGGTCCCTGCATGTTCCGTATTGCCCCTTGGAGCGACGGAACAGAGGGAACCGGTCCAGCGGCACGGATCCGGAGCGATCCGGAGTGTTCGTGCCGATGGACGCAGGTTCCGGGCCGCGCCCGCGCACCGGATCGGCGCGGGCAGAGCCCGAAAATTCGTGCAAAGAGGGAAAGTGCCCGACTGGGCAGGCCAGGATGAGACGGCGGGACGCCCTCGACGGCTCGACGGGCGGGGAGGCACCGGGCCGAACCGGGTGGTCCGGCAGACCGCGGTGCAAAGGCAGACCGCAGTGGAAAGGCAGACCATGGCGGAAAGGCAGGCCATGGTGGAATAGAGAGGGGCTTGAACAGGAGGAAAGACAGATCGTCCGTCTCTGGATCATCCAGGCGGAACTGCTCCAGTGTAGGGCCCTTCCATGCCGCGATCCCTGCAGTATCGTGATCTGTGCATTCGAAGGAGTGATATGACGTGGCGCAACCACTATTCCGTCGCCGTCCCGTTCAATTCCGCTGACCGGCGGCGTGGTTGTTCTTCGCGCCGGGAGCAATCCTGAAACCAGTGCCGAACCATTCACCTGCGTACTGTCCGAACCCAAAATGTCTGGTGTGCAGGCCGGGCTGAAACGGTGATACCAGGGGTATACCATGACAGGGGTGAATGGCGTGGCTCTGTTTCTCGCTATATCCGTATCCGTCATGGGATCGGGGATGTCAAGACGGCCCAAGTGATCGTCTTGGTAATGCCGCACCGCATCATGCGGTATACTGCACCGTGCGGGATTCGAGGTGAATTGCGCTCGTCCGTTCCCGGACAAGATGGGCTTTTTGATGTGGGACCTGCCAGTACCGCCTGTGCACCTTGAGGGCTTGTGCATCGGGACGGGTGCTGGGGTGATATGCCTGGAGACATGGAGGAACGTTATGCAATATCTTCACACGATGGTTCGCGTCGCCGATCTGGATGCGGCCCTTGAGTTCTACTGCACCAAACTCGGCCTTGTTGAATTGTACCGCTACGACAATGACAAAGGCCGGTTCACGCTCGTGTTTCTGGCCGCTCCCGATGACGTGGACCTGGCGCGGGAACGCAACGCGCCCATGGTGGAACTCACCCATAACTGGGATCCGGAAACCTATACCGGCGGGCGCAATTTCGGCCATCTCGCCTACCGGGTGGACGATATCTATGCTGTGTGCCAGCGGCTGATGGACCACGGCGTGACCATCAATCGTCCGCCCCGCGACGGTCACATGGCCTTCATCCGCTCTCCGGACGGCATTTCCATCGAATTGCTGCAGCGCGGTGATGCCCTGCCCGCCCAGGAACCCTGGGCCAGCATGGAAAACACTGGCACTTGGTGAAAACTGGCACCTGGTGAAAACCGGCGCCTGGTGATCAGCCCAGGGGTCACGCGCGGGCCCGGGTCCCGTTCTGCTTGACCCGGGCTAGGGGCCTGCAACCGAGGAAGAGGCGTTTGGCGGCGAGAAAGGCGGGGAAGCGGTGGGAATGGCCGCCGTTAACGGGTGGTCTCCCTTGCCGTGGCTATGGTGCAAGGCAATAGTGCTTCCAGCAGCTCAGACCCATCCATCAGGCACACCGACCCGGAAACCGGGCAAAAAGCCCGTTTGTGCCGATAAAGGAGAGAGGGAACCGCCATGGCCGATACCGCCGACGCCTCTTTTGATACCGCGCCCCTTGCCCTGGCCTCGGACTTCCCGCCCTCCAGCCAGGAAGACTGGCTCGCAGCGGTGGAAAAGGTGCTCAAGGGCGCTGATTTCGAAAAGCGCCTGATTTCCCGCAGCCTGGACGATATCCCCATCATGCCCCTGGCCACCCGGGCAGACTGGCCGGGCGAAACGGACCCGGCGGGTTTTCCGGGCCTTGCCCCCTTCACCCGGGGCACACGCCCCCTCGCCAATGCCGCCGGCGGCTGGGACCTGCGCCAGCGCCACAGCCACCCGGATCCGGAAACCGCCAACGCCCAGATCATCCAGGACCTGGAACGGGGGGTAACCTCCATCCAGCTCGCGGTGGATACGGGGCAGAGCGACGGCGGGGACGGGGTTCTGGTGCCCGATGCCCGCACCCTCGATGCTGTGCTCGACCGGGTTCTGCTCGATCTGGCCCCCATCGCCCTGGAACCGGTCCGGGGCGATGGTCTCGCCCCCGCCGCCATGATGCTCGCGGTGTGGGACCGGCGTGGCCACGACGCCGCCAGTGTCGGCGGTGCCTTGAATGTGGACCCTCTGGGTGCGGCGGCCCGGGGCGGCGCGCCGGCGGGTACCCTTGAAGCAGGGATCGCCCGGGCGGCGGATCTGGCCGTGTCCGTGTCCCAGGCAAGGCCCAACGTCACCACCCTGCTCAGCGATGCCCGGCCCTACCATGATGCAGGGGCCAGCGAAGCCCAGGAACTGGCGGCAGGTCTTGCGACCGCCGTGGCCTATTTGCGGGCAATGGAAAAGGCGGGCCTGGAGCCGGAAACGGCAGCCCGCCAGATCGCCTTCACCCTGACCGCAGACACGGACCTGTTCCTGACCATCGCGAAATTGCGGGCGGCCAGACGCCTGTGGCACCGGGTCACCGCCGCGTGCGGTGCCAACGAGGCGGCGGGTGTCATGTCTCTCCACGTCCAGACCTCCGGACGGATGATGAGCGTGCGCGACCCCTGGGTGAACATTCTGCGCACGACGATCGCCGCATTCGGAGCCGGGGTCGGCGGTGCCACCAGCATGACGGTGCTGCCCTTCACCGCGGCCATTGGTCAGCCGGACAGTCTCGCCCGCCGGATCGCGCGGAACATTCAGATCGTGCTTCTGGAGGAAACCGGTCTTGGCCGGGTGGTCGATCCCGCCGGTGGGGCCTGGTCCCTGGAGCAGTTGACGGACCGGCTGGCCCAGGAAGCCTGGAGCGGCTTTCAGCAGATCGAGGCGGAAGGCGGCATGGCCGCGAGCCTGGCGTCCGGTGCCCTGGCCGCCCGGATCCAGACGGTGCGCACCACAAGGGCAACGGCCATCGCCAAACGGGCCCAGCCCATCACCGGTGTGAGCGAGTTCCCCAATCTCACCGAAAAGCAGGTGACCGTCGAAACGCCGGATCGCGCGGCCCTGACCAAGCAGGCCAAGGCCTATATCGCCGGGCGGCGCTCCGAAAAAGCCGTCAGCGAAAGTGTCGCGGCCCTGCGCGATGCGGTGCAAAGCGCGAGCCCCCAGGAGACCAGCAAGGCTCTTCTTGAGGCGGCCACCAAGGAGGCCCCAGCCAGGGACTTGGAAGAGGTTCTTGCGACACCCGGTCAATCCGGGGAGCGGGTTGCGCCCCTCCCGGCAACCCGCCTCGGCGAAGCCTATGAGGCCCTGCGCACCGCCAGTGACCGGCACATGGCGCATACGGGCCAACGGCCCCGTGTGCTGATGATCCCCCTCGGCAGCCTCGCGGATTCCACCGCTCGGGCCGGTTTTGCCCGCAATCTCTTCGCCGCCGGCGGGCTCGAGGCCCATGATCCGGGTCCCCTTCCCGGTGCGGAGGAAGCCGCCAAAGCCTTCCGCGCGGCTCCCTCCCCCGTGGTCATTCTCTGTTCGAGTACGGATGTTTACAGCCGTCTGGGGGCTGACACCGTGGCCGCCCTGCGCAAGGCCGGAGCCATGCACATCGTGCTTGCGGGCCGGGACAAGGAACTGCCGGAAGGCACCAAGGTCGACCGGACCGTTTTCGCGGGCTGCGACGTGCTGGCAACCCTCCGGGATGCCCATGCCCGCCTGGGCATCGCGCCCGCCCACTGAGCCGTTTTGAACAGGATACAGGGTGAAGAGACCATGAGCCGGATCCCCGATTTCACGACCCTCCCTTTCGCGGCCGACACGGCCCCTGATGCTTCCCGGACCCAATGGGAACAGGCGGCGGGCGACCTGGATGCGATGGTATGGGAGACCCCCGAAGGCATTCCCGTGCGTCCCCTGTACAGTGGTCAGGACCTGGATGGGCTCGATTTTCTGGACACCTATCCCGGGATCGCCCCCTATCTGCGCGGCCCCTATGCCACCATGTATGTCAACCAGCCCTGGACGATCCGTCAGTATGCTGGATTTTCCACCGCGAAAGACTCCAACGCCTTCTACCGGCGCAATCTGGC
>CAZLPU010000055.1:0-33453 GCA_964561475.1 uncultured Alphaproteobacteria bacterium | reverse complement strand
AATTATAATAAATTCAATGGTTTAGCGCGCTTGCGATGGCTTGACATCGTAGGGGGCGCTGGTACAATCCCAGCCGCGTCCACCATTTCGGCAGAGGGTTCTCGGGGTGTCCGGGGGAGGGGGACAGGGGGTGAGGTTATCCGGGGCCCGTGAGGCCCCGCGATGCTGCGGGCGGTGATCCATTTTTCGCGTTCTGGCTTTGGCCCTGGTCGTAGGGCTGGCATTGGCCGGGGCGCATTGTCCGATTGCAATTCATTGATTGTGCGGCGCTGCGTTGTGGTGCGCCAAAACACTCGACCCATGGGGTCTCCCTGTTTTACCATACGGTAATGTGTGCTGGCGGCACGCGGTCGGGTTGCAACCCCTGCCGATGGCGAGGGGTGCGCCCAAGCCCGCGGCTGCCTTGCCCAGAGATGAGGCATCTCGGAAGGGCCTTCTGACACAGGGCACCATTTGACTGGACGCGCCATCTGACGTGAGGCGGGGGCAATGCAGGCACAATCTGATAGAGCGGCGGCGCAAGACCCGCGCGGACGGGCCACGGATCGGTCGGGGTCGGGGCTGTTGGGGTCGGGGCAGTCGGCGTCAGGGCAGTCGGCGTCGGGGCGCGATGCCTCACCATGGCGGGAGTGGGCGTTTCCCGACCGGTACAGCGAGGCGGCCACCCATGATGTCCTGGCCGTGGCCCGGGGCGATTTTCCGATCCGGATGCTGATCTGGCTCTCGACGGTGCTGTTCTTGTGGTACACCGCGGCGCCGATGACCGCCCTCGTGGTGGTGCTGATCGCCGGGATTTATGAGGTCATCTATATTCCTGTCTGGGCCGCCCTGGCCCGGCGCAAGCAGCCCGCGGGGGCTGCTATCCTGGTCATGCTGCTGCTTTATGGCCTGACCCAGACCGTTCTGCTGGGCACGGTCTGGCGGGATGGCTCTGAACTCGTCCATGTGGTGGCTTATGTGATCACCACCACCTCGATCTTCCGCCTGACCATCATGTACGGGTGGAACAATATCTATTCCTGGGCCCTCAACCTGCCCCGCCTGTTCTGCATGTTCCTGTTTCCCCTCATTCCCGCATGGGACGGGTCCTATGTGACCCATGAGGAAGCCTTATGGTTTACCTTCGGCGCGCTCATCTATACGGGCACCTATGTCAATGTCGCTCTGCGTGCGGACTGGTCCCGGCGCCGGCTCTCGGATCTGCATTCCCAGGCCGAGGAACAGCGCCGCCGGGCCGAAGAGGCCAGTGAGGCAAAATCCCGGTTCCTGGCGGTCATGAGCCATGAGATCCGCACCCCCATGAACGGCGTCCTCGGCATGGCCCAGTCCCTCAATCGGGACGATCTGACAGCGGAGCAGCACAAGAAGGTGACCACGATCCTGGAGAGCGGGACCGCCCTGATGGGGGTGCTGAACGATGTTCTGGATCATTCCAAGATCGAGGCGGGGCGCCTGGACATCAATCCGAGCGCACAGGATCTGGGTGAGCTGCTGCGCCAGGTCTGCCGGTTGTGGGACGGGGCGGCTCGGGAAAAAGGGCTTTCCCTCTCCCTGACCATGACGCCCCAGGATCCGGGCTTGTTCGTGTTTGACGGGCTGCGGGTGCGCCAGTGCGTGAACAATTTGTTGTCGAACGCGGTCAAGTTCACCGAAACAGGCACGGTTCGGGTCCGGGCGGAGGTGTCCCAGGCTGATCGTGGGGAGGCTGATCGTGGGAAGGCGGAAATCACCATCCAGGTGGAGGACCAGGGGATTGGGATGACGCGGGAAACCCTGTCGGCTCTCTTCACGCCGTTCTCCCAGGCCGACGGCGGTACGGCCCGCCGGTTCGGCGGCACGGGCCTTGGTCTGTCCATCACCCGGACCCTGGCCGGTCTGATGGGCGGCGATGTCACCGTCTCAAGTGCGGTGGGGGAGGGCTCGACTTTTGTGCTCCGTTTTGCGGCCGTCCCAGGAACGCCGTATACGGAACCAGCCGCCCACCGCGATGCACCCACAAACCGGTCAAGTGGAGAAGGCCCGGCTCCCATGCCCCGCAAGCCCGTTCTGTCGAGAAAGAAACCGGCAAAGCGGGGCACAAGCACGGGCAACCCGGTCAATCCGCGCCCACCCGTCCCTGCTCCCGAGCACGCATCTGAGCGCACCCGGAGACCGGTTGAGAGGATCCGCCGCATTCTTCTGGTCGACGACATGGAGGCCAACCGGGAAGTGGCCAAGCTGTTTCTGGAAGATCTCGATGCGGACTTCACCGAGGCGGAAAATGGCCGTGAAGCCCTGGACCGGCTGGGCGAGACCTCTTACGACCTTGTGCTGATGGATATGCACATGCCGGTCATGGATGGTGCCGAGGCCATTGGCGAGATCCGAAATGCCGACCGGCCGCTCAGCACAATCCCCGTCATCGCATTGACGGCGGACGCCATGGCGGGGGACGAGGACCGCTTCAGGGCCATGGGGTTTGACGGCTATGTTTCCAAGCCCATCGATGCGGAAAAGCTCCTGGCGGAAATCAAACGGGTGTGCCGGCCGGCAGTCTTGAGCCCGGCCTGACCGCCGGCGTTTGCGCCCAACAGGGTGGCGCGCCGCAGGCATCTTCAATGGTTGTAGGCCAGTCCCAGACCGTCGATCCGGGAGCGTAAATCCTCCGGCAGCGTCCCGGCGGCTTCGGCGGCCACGCACTCAGCCAGTTCCACCCGGTTCTTGACCCCAAGCACCACTGTATCTACCCCCGCCATGTCCAGAGCATAACGGTGGGCAAGGGCCGCAGGCGGCACATTCAAGGTCTCACACAGGGCACGGAAGGGGGCGGCCCGTTCAAAATCCCGGGCTTCCGGGTGGCTGTCCTTCAGGGTGCGGTCGATCTGGGAGGTCAGCGCGCCTGCCTGGACCGCGCGGATGCTCATCACGCCGATACCCAGCTCCACGGCCCGGGCGATGATGTCGCGCGGGCGCGCAGGTTCGGCAAAGGCCCGCATGCCGCCTGCGGAATCGAGCAGATTGCTGACCGCTTGAATAATGTCCGGCCGCACCTCCTGGCCGAGGGCCTTCAGGATGGTAGAGGGCACGCCGACGCCGGTAATGCCCCAGGCACCAATCCGTCCACGTCGTTTCAAGGCCTCCATGGCGGGGACCACCTCTTCCACATAGATGGACCAGGGGGTCGCGAATTGGGCTCGCCGGTCGTTGCGGAACGCGAAAACCATGTCGTCCTCACAGATATTGCTGTGGAGGAAATAGACATCGGCAAAGTCGAGGGCCATGGCCCTCAGGCTTGCGTCCAGGGAGGCTTCCAGAATACGGGCCGTGTTGCCCCTGGGCGGCTCTCCCAGTTGGCATTTGGTGGTGATCCGCACGCCGTCGGGCAGCCGTCCACGGAATGTATCGGCAATGACGGTTTCACAGGTCTGGTAGAGGGGCGCGGTATCGATCAGGGTGATGCCCGCATCCAGGGCGGCGTGGACGGTGGCCACCGCCTCTTCATGGCTGGTGTTACCCCAGATCTGCCCCAGTCCGCCCCCGCCAAGGGTCAGACGGCTGACGGTATGCAAAGGGCCAAGGCGTGTTGTTTTCATGGCAGAGAACTCCTCCCGTGAGTTTTTGGTTATTGATCCCATGGTCTCGTCAAAGGGGATCCGGATCAAGGGAGGATCAACAAAGCGCGTGCCGGTCCCCGCGCAAACCGGGACCGGCACGTCTTCACATTGGGAGGCAATCAGGCCAGGTCGAACCGGTCCAGGTTCATCACCTTGGTCCACGCCATGACAAAGTCCCTCAGGAAGATCTGCTGGGAGTCGGCGCTGCCATAAACCTCGGCCAGGGCCCGAAGCTGGGAGTTGGAGCCGAACACGAGATCAACCCGCGTGCCGGTCCATTTCTTCGTGCCGGATGTCCGGTCGCGGCCTTCGAACACATCCTCCGCGTCCGAGATCGGCGTCCAGGCGGTGCCCAGGTCCAGGAGGTTGACGAAGAAGTCGTTGGTCAGAACGCCCGGGCGGCTGGTGAACACCCCATGGCCGCTTTGATCCGCATTCGTCCCAAGGACACGCAGGCCGCCCACCAGGACGGTCATTTCCGGTGCCGAGAGGCTCAACAGTTGGGACCGGTCCACAAGCAGTTCTTCCGCAGACGCACCAAGGCCCGGCTGAAGGTAGTTCCGGAAGCCGTCCGCGACCGGCTCGAGGGGTGCAAAGGATTGCGCATCGGTCTGATCCTCGCTGGCATCGGTCCGTCCCGGCGTGAACGGAACAGTCAGATCCCAGCCCCCGTCACGGGCCGCTTTCTCGACGGCTGCTCCGCCGGCCAGGACGATCAGATCCGCCAGAGAGACCTTCTTGTTCCCGCTCTGGGCGCTGTTGAAGGCGCTCTGGATTGCCTCAAGAGTGTCCAGGACTTTGGCAAGCTGGGCCGGCTGGTTGACGTCCCAGTCCTTCTGCGGGGCAAGACGCACACGGGCGCCGTTGGCGCCGCCCCGCTTATCGGAATTCCGGAACGTGGATGCGGAGGCCCAGGCGGCGGAAACCAGGGCGGACACGGAGAGACCGGAGGCCAGGATCCGGGCTTTCAGATCCGCGACGTCATTTTCATCCACCAGATCGTGGTCGAGCGGGGGGATCGGATCCTGCCAGATCAGGTCTTCCGCAGGCACCATGGCGCCCAGGTACCGGACCTTCGGCCCCATGTCCCGGTGGGTGAGCTTGAACCAGGCCCGGGCGAAGGCATCGGCAAACTGGTCCGGGTTTTGATGGAAGCGCCGGGAGATCGGCTCGTAGATCGGGTCCATCTTGAGGGAGAGATCCGTGGTGGCCATCATCGGAGTGTGGCGTACGGACGGATCATGGGCGTCCGGCACGGTCCCCGCGCCGGCGCCGCCTTTGGGTTTCCATTGGTGGGCACCGGCGGGGCTTTTCGTCAGTTCCCAGTCATAACCGAACAGGGTGTCGAAATAGCTGTTGTCCCACTGGGTTGGTGTCGGGGTCCAGGCACCCTCAAGGCCGCTGGTGATGGCGTGGACGCCCAGGCCCGATTCAAAGCGGCTCTTCCAGCCCATGCCCTGGTCTGCGATGGCGGCCCCTTCCGGTTCCGGTCCGACAAGGGCCGCATCGCCTGCGCCGTGGCACTTGCCGAAGGTGTGCCCGCCAGCAATCAGCGCGACGGTTTCTTCATCATTCATGGCCATCCGGCCGAAGGTTTCGCGAATATCCCGTGCCGCCAGCAGGGGATCGGGATTGCCGTTGGGACCTTCCGGGTTCACATAGATCAGACCCATCTGGACGGCGGCCAGAGGATTTTCCAGGTCCCGCTCACCGGTATAGCGCCTGTCCCCGAGCCAGGTTTCTTCCGTGCCCCAATAAACGTCTTCTTCCGGTTCAAACACGTCCTCCCGGCCACCGGCGAAGCCGAAGGGCTTCAGGCCCATGGATTCGATGGCGCAGTTGCCGGTGAAGACCATCAGATCGGCCCAGGAAAGCTTGCGGCCGTATTTCTGTTTGATCGGCCACAACAGCATACGGGCCTTGTCGAGATTGGTATTGTCGGGCCAGCTGTTCAGGGGGGCGAAACGGAGCGTGCCCGCACCGGCGCCGCCGCGTCCGTCGCCGATCCGGTAGGTGCCCGCGCTGTGCCAGGCCATACGGATGAACAGGGGGCCGTAATGGCCATAGTCCGCAGGCCACCAGTCCTGGGAGGTGGTCATCAGGGCAAAGATGTCTTTCTTTAGTTCCTCCAGATCGACGGTCTTGAATTCCTCGGCATAGTTGAAGTCCGCGTCCATGGGGCTGGACTGGGGGGAGTGCTGGTGCAGAATTTTGAGGTTGAGCTGGTTGGGCCACCAGTCCCGATTGGACCGTCCGCCTCCGGCTGCGTGGGAACGGTCTTTGCCGGTGAAGGGGCAAGCGAGTGCAGTGCTCATGATGTTTCCTCTCGCGATCGGTTTGCGGTTGCTGGCCAGTGTGGAATGGCCTTCATGGTTGGACGACAGACGAACACCGGCTGCGGTTGCACGTTCTGTCTGAGGGCGGCCCATTTCGTGAGGCCGCAGCGCGGTCATGACGCCTCGATTATGCATGACCGAAATCCGGGACGCATCGGGAAACCGGCCAAGGTTCATCCCGCGTCCCTATTGATAAAACCACACATCCAATCGGTCCAATCGATTTTAATGAGTGCTTGTCATCGTTTTTATCAATGCGGTGATCGGCGGGTGTGATGATGAAAGGAGGCTAAGCCGGGTTCATCATCCCGAACACACTGTAAAGCCTGGGGTTTTCCATGGGCGCGGTATGGCCGCGGGCCTTGGTCTGATGCAGCGGAACCATGATAACGCCGCAGATCAACACTGAAACGTTACCTCCGAGTGAGGTCCCAGCGTTGTGCGGTGTTACGCCTGTTCAGAGCGTGGCGCGGACGATTGCGACAGCGTTCGGGATCTTTGTCCTGATGGCATCCTGATTTTGTCGATCAATTTCATCCGTGTAGGCACTCAGTGCACTGCGAGCCGCCTCAAGGCCGGTTTCAGCTAGGGCGGTCTCCCTTTCCAGGTCCGTGATCTGGCGGGTCAGGCCCTGATCGAGCGGTGTTAGGGACAGGCCGTGCCGGGCTTCTGCCAACTGGATCTCAAGCGCATTGTGGACGATGAGGGCATTGCGATAGGCAAGGGCGCGCTGGGCAAGGGTCGTCAGAATGGTCCGGTCTGATGAACTCTCCAGACCGTCCGGGGCGGTGGCGATCACTTCATTCAGACGCCTGATTTTCTCCTCGATACCGGCGCCGGGAACGGGCTCCGGCTCAGATGCCGCACGAGATCCCACATAGGAGAGTTGCCACAGAGCTTGATCCGATCCCCTGGCGAAACAGTCGATCAGCCGGGGGGCCCTGGAGACACAGGCCGGGGAGGAGGACAAGGCCCCGCCGAGATCAGCCCAGGCGGACCATTCATTCTCCACAATGGTCAGAGTGCGATGCATCAGGGTATTATTCGTTCCACGGACAAAGACATCCACCCGGCCCGGTTGCCAGGAGGCTGCCGTGGGCTTGCCTCTGAAAAGACCGCCAACCTTCTCCCAGGGCTGCCAATCCCCATCCACCCAGGTCTTGCGCCACAGGGCATCATCCAGTCCGCGGGCGAAGCATTCTATCCGGCCCCGTTCCAGAGCGGTGCATCCCGGATCCGAGGCAAGCGTGCCGCCCCGGACATCAAACCCGTTCCGGTCCCAGCCGCCTTCAGCCGTGTAGCGGCGCACCATGAGGTTTTTTGCCGGGCTGCGCGCGAAGACCGCCATGAAACCCGGACCCCAGGTGGCAGCTTCCGGGTCGCCGGCCAGTCGCTCGTCCCCGAGCCGGTACCAGCCGGACCAGGTCGAGCCGCTCCAGTGCTTTTGATAAAGGCGGTCGTCCTGTCCCCGGGCAAAGCAGTCGATCTTTCTGTTCACCCTGGATACGCAGGAGGGGGACGAAGCCATGGAGGCGAACTGCACCTGCCAGCCCCCCTCACTCCACGACCGGCCATCCCACCAGCGCCCGAGCAGGCGCCCCTGGCGATCGCGAGCGAAGACATGGAGCCACTCCGAACCGTCCCTGGTGGTCTGGCCATAGGATGCCACAGTCGGATCCCCCGCAAAGGTCCCGCCGATCCTGCGCCAATCCTGCCATTCCGCCCTGGCCGGCCAACCGGCGCACAATAAGGCGAGTACAAACAGAACCAGTTTCATGGCGTTTCCCAAGCCCATCGCCGACCCTCGAAATGAATGAGTGAATGGTAATAATCGCGCCAGAGGTCCCCACCCGTGAAGACTTGGTAACACTCTGTTCAACGGGTTTGCTTGGTCAAGGGAGCAAAAGGCTCCAAGGGCCTGTTCGGCCCCATTCCGGATCAATAGCCGGGGGAGGCCAGGGGATTGCCAGGGGATTGCCAGGGGATTGCCAGGGGATTGAATGACATCCTCTGCTGTTTCATGCTTAGGCTGCCTTGGGCAGCCCAATCGGCCTATCAACAATCGGGCTGGGAAGAGGTCTGCCCCGAGAAGCGAACAACGGTGCGAAGACCATTCAACAGGCACCAGTTTACAGGCGAGGAGACGAAAAATAATGACATCCTGGATGAAGACCGGCCGTTTTCTGGCCGCCGCCGTATTGGTTTCTGGAACAGCCGCGCTGGCGGTGCCATCATGGGCCGAACCGGCCGTGGTGACCATCGGCCCCGGCGAGAATGCCCAGGATCAGCTTCTGGAAGCATTGATCATGGCTGAACCCGGCCAGACCATCCGGCTTGCCGCGGGCACCTATCCGATGACGGAAGGTCTGTCCCTTGATGTGGATGGTGTGACCGTTGAGGGAGCGGGGATGAACCAGACCATCCTGTCCTTCAAGGGGCAGGAAGCGGGAGGGGAGGGCCTTCTGGTCACCTCCGACAATGTCACCTTGCGCGGTTTTGCCGTGGAAGATGCCGCAGGGGATGCGATCAAGTCCAAGGGTGCTGACAATATCAGCTTCATCAATGTCCGGGCCCAATGGACCAACGGTCCGGATCCGGAGAACGGGGCTTATGGTCTTTACCCGGTGGAATCCACCAATGTGCTGATTGACGGCTGCGTGGCCATCGGTGCTTCGGATGCGGGCATCTATGTGGGACAGTCCGAGAACATCATCGTGCGCAACAGCCGTGCGGAGTTCAACGTCGCAGGCATTGAGATCGAGAACAGTTACCATGCAGATGTCTACAACAACATTGCCACCAACAATACCGGCGGCCTGTTGATATTCGATCTTCCCGGTCTGCCCCAGGCGGGCGGCCACACGGTGCGCGCCTTCAACAATGTCCTTGTCGGGAATAATACGGAGAACTTTGCCCCTGAAGGCAATATCGTCGCGGGCGTCCCGGCGGGCACCGGCGTCATCGTCATGGCCAACCGCAATGTGCATATTTTCCAGAACGTGATCGGCGACAACAACACCACGAACATTCTGGTCAGTTCCTATAATCGCGCGGAAAACGCCGCCCACGATGCCGCCGAGCAGGCCGCTGCCCAGACGGAAAGTTCCGATTTCGTGCCTGTGGCCCGGGATGTGTTCATCTACAGGAATGCCCTGGGCGAGGCGGGCGGATCACCGGACGGTAATCTGGCGGCGTTTCAGGAGGCCTTTGACGGCACTCTGCCCTCCATCATCTGGGACGGGGTCACCCGGTTCATGCGGGATGGGGAGATGCAGGAGGTGGATGTCAATCTGGTGATCAAAAACAATGCGGGGAACACCAGCTTTGCCGATCTGGGTTTCGGTTCGACCGAAGCGGCCCGCACCACACCGGACATTTCCACCGATCTCTCCGCCCACGCCGGTGATGTTCCCTCGTCGGAGGATGTGACCCTGGGTCATGAGAGCGGGTCTTCGACGTCCGAGGCGCCCTCAAAGCCCGCCGCTTCGTCCGAGCCCGCGACGCCTTCCCAACCGGAATGAGCCGGACCTTTATCATGTATGATCCCATGACTGACGATGCTGGCGGGGCAGGGGCTTCCGGTTTGCTCCTGGCCCGCGGCCTTTTGTGGTGCCTGCTCGTCCTGGCGGTGGCAGGTCTCGTGGCTCCTGCCCCGGGCCTCGCATCGGGCAGCACCAGGGGCGGCCTGGACGCGGGCGATCTTCCGACGGAGGACCTGGCCCTTGAAGACCTGATCCAGGGCAGTCCTTCCCGGACACTGTCGGCCTATAATCTGTTCAAGGATGTTCAGGGTCAGGTGCCCAATGACGGGCTGGTCCCCTACGCTCTTGCCACGCCGCTTTTTTCCGATTACGCGGAGAAGTACCGTTTCGTGCATGTCCCGGACGGCATGGCAGGCACCTACGATCCGGCGGAAGTCTTTTCCTTCCCCGTGGGAACGGTTTTTGTGAAAAGCTTTGGCTATCCTGCGGATTTCCGGAAACCCGATGACACTATCCGGGTGCTGGAAACCCGCCTTCTTGTCCGGGAGGAAAAGGGCTGGGCGGCCTGGCCCTATGTCTGGAACGAAGAGATGACCGAAGCCACGTTGCGGGTTATCGGAAAGCGTCTGCCTGTGTCCTTTATTGATGCGGGGGGTGCTGAACGTTCATTCACCTACCGGGTCCCAAACAAGAACCAATGCAAGGGCTGCCATGAAATCAATGGTGAAGTCAGCCTGATCGGCCCCAAGGCTCGCAATCTCAATCACGACTACGCCTATGCCAGCGGGCCTGAAAACCAGCTTGCCTACTGGTCACGGGCGGGGCTCCTGACGAATGCACCCGCCCCGGACGAAGCCCCCAGAGTACCGGTCTGGAATGATCCGGAAACGGGCAATGTCGAGGAGAGGGCCAGGGCCTATCTCGACATCAACTGTGCCCATTGTCACCGTCTCGAAGGCCCGGCCAGCAATTCCGGCCTTGTCCTGACCTATGACGAAGACCATCCCTATGCCCGCGGGATATACAAACGGCCCGTGGCCGCAGGGCGGGGCGCGGGCAATGCCGCATTCGTCATTGAACCCGGCCTGCCGGACCGGTCCATCCTCCTGACGCGCATGATGAGCCGCGAGCCTGGGGTGGCCATGCCGGAATTGGGCCGGGCCCTGCTCCATAAAGAAGGCATCAGCCTCGTGCACGACTACATCGCAGCTCTGCCCAGGGAAAAACCCTGATCATCTGTATGGAGCAGACTAGCGCTTGCCACGCTCTGGTTTACCGGAATGCCGGGCCATGGATCCAGGTGGTGAGGGAAAACCGGTGGCCTCTGGTCACCGGTGTGACCCGGTGGAGGGCAAAGCTGGGAAACAGGAGCCCCTTGCCCTGGTCCCGGGAGGCAGAATGGAGCCCGCCGCATCCATTGCACTCCAGGTCACCGCCCTCATAGTCCGTATCGGGAGATAATTGCACCACGAACGTCAGTTTGCGCTTGGCCGCCAGGGCACCTTCACCCACATCCACATGCCAGTCGAAATGACCGCTTTCACTTGCGTCATAGCGGGCAATCTGCATCCGCTCGCTGAATTCGGTCAGGTCAAAGCAAAAATGGTCTCGATTGCTGGTGATGACCGTGTCCACGAGGCGATGAAAGACCCAGGCGGCGTCGCCCTGATCATCAAGCCAGGCGATCTGTGTGCGTCGGATATCCGCATGACGGTCTCCGCCCACAAGGCCGGCTTGGGTGAGCGAACGGGCCTGCACCATACGGATGATGTCCGTGCATTCCTGCGTCGTGAAGACCTCTGTAACAGGAAGGGGGGTCAGCATGGCCAACGCCCTGGTCTATTGTCGTTCCTGCCGCGAAGGGGCAGGGTTATGGGGTGCACCTTACAAACCACGGGGCTTCGATGAGCCGAAGACCCCTTTGGTGGTGAAGGTCTGCCCGCCCTTCTTCTTGCCCCGGCGGCGCCCTTCCCCGCCGGTGCGGCCGGTTCCAAGGGGCTGGTGGCGCGGGACAAGATGATGTTTGCCCGGACCGATAAGATCCGCCCGCCCCATTTTCATCAACGCCTCCCGGATCACCGGCCAGTTTTCCGGGTCATGGTAGCGCAGAAAGGCCTTGTGCAGACGGCGCTGGCGCAGATTGCGCACGGTCTCCACCTCTTCGGAACCGCCATGGCGCACGCCGCGCAAGGGGTTCACGCCGGAGTGATACATGGCGGTGGCGAGCGCCATGGGGGAGGGGAGGAACGTCTGAACCTGATCGGCCCGGTAGCGATTCTTTTTCAGCCACAGGGCCAGGTTCATCATGTCCTCATCGGACGTGCCCGGATGAGCGGCAATGAAATAGGGGATCAGATAGTATTTCTTGCCTGCCGCCTTCACCGCATCGTCGAACATCTTCTTGAACCGGTCATAGGTGCCGATGCCCGGTTTCATCATTTTCGACAGGGGGCCGTCTTCGGTATGTTCCGGCGCGATTTTCAGCAGTCCGCCCACATGGTGGTTGACCAGTTCCTTCACATAGTCCAGGCTTTCCACCGCCAGATCATAGCGCACCCCGGAGGCCACGAACGCCTTCTTCACGCCGGGGACCTCGCGCACCTTCCGGTACAAGCCGATCAGGGACTCGTGGCTGGTATTCAGGTTCGGGCAGATCTCCGGGTGGACACAGGACAGACGCCGGCAGGAAGCCTCGATCTTTTTGTCCTTACACGCCATCCGGTACATGTTGGCCGTCGGCCCGCCGATATCGGAAATGATCCCGGTGAACCCTTTCGTCTTGTCACGGATATGTTCGATTTCCCGCAGCACCGAGTCATGGGAGCGGTTCTGAATGATCCGTCCTTCATGCTCCGTAATCGAACAGAACGTACATCCACCGAAACAGCCCCGCATGATGGTCACGGAAAAGCGGATCATCTCCCAGGCCGGGATTTTCTGCCCTTCATAGGACGGGTGGGGCGCCCGTGCGTAGGGCAGTTCGTACACGCCGTCCATTTCCTCTGTCTCCAGCGGAATGGGCGGCGGGGTGATCCACAGTTCCTTGTCCCCGTGGCGCTGCACAAGGCCCCGCGCATTGCCCGGATTGCTCTCCCGGTGGAGCACGCGGGAGGCCCTGGCATAGGCTTCCTTGTCGTCCTTGACCTGCTCGAAAGCGGGCAGGCGGATCATCACCTCGCCCTTGCTTCGCCTTGCCCCTTCATCGGACATGTCCAGATCGTCGGCGGGCGCGACGGTCCACCCTTCCGGCACCGCGTCCTTGATCAGGGCCACACCCCGCAGATCATCAAAGGTCGCGATGTCCTCGCCATTGGCAATCCGGTGGGTCACGGCCACAAGGGCCCGTTCCGCGTTCCCGTAAAGCAGAATATCGCCCCGCGCATCGAACAGGATCGAGCGGCGGACCTTGTCGGACCAATAGTCGTAATGGGCGATCCGGCGCAGGGAGGCCTCGATCCCGCCCAGCACGATGGGCACCTTGGGATAGGCTTCCCGGCAGCGCTGGGAATAGACGATCACCGCCCGGTCCGGCCGCTTGTCCGGTTCTGCGCCGGGCGTATAGGCGTCGTCGCTCCGGGGGCGCCGGTCCGACGTGTAGCGGTTCACCATCGAATCCATGTTGCCGCTGGTGACACCGAAATAGAGATTGGGTTTGCCCAGAGCCTTGAACGGGTCCGCACTGCGCCAGTCCGGCTGGGCGAGAATGCCCACCCGGAAGCCCTGGGCCTCCAGGAGCCGGCCCACAATGGCCATGCCGAAGCTCGGATGGTCCACATAGGCGTCGCCCGTGACCAGGATCACGTCGCAGGAATCCCACCCCAGCGCGTCCATTTCCGCGCGGGACGTGGGAAGAAAGGGTGCGGTACCGAACCGGTGAGCCCAGTATTTGCGGTATGAAAAGAGGGGTTTTACCTTGTCCATGGCTGTATGTGGCGGTTTCCGGTTCTGTCCGTCAACAGGTCTTGCGCGGTTTGAGGTTTGCTCAGTAGGGCCAATGGCCAGCGCTTGCGAGGATCATGGATATAAAGCCCCGCAAGACAGAAAAAAGGCCGGCGTAAGTTGCGCTCTCTTTCGAGGAGGCCGTAGCCAGCTTTCTTCCGATTTTTTTGATTTCGAAGCCGTGAGCCAGATGCGGGCCGTGGCTAAGCCTCACCCTGCGCCTTCCAAAAATCACGTCCAGACAGAATGGTTGGGCGCAGCGCCGAGATGAGCATTGCGGCGGATGGTGGCCATGATCTGAGCCCGGTCGCGACCTGAAGGCGCCTGGGCATGAAAAGCGGCGAGTGACCAGACGGGAGCCTTCCCTTGACCGGTCACTGTACCCATGTCCTACCCACCATTTCTGACAGGTCGGCCAAATCCGTCATGCGCCGACCCCGATGAGGGTACACCGTCCGTCGGACAGATGCTCTGGCACTTCATTGTTTGTATAGCGACTTGTCCGGCCGGATCCCGACCGTGACGCGAACGATCCGTCCAGGTTGCTTCATTCTTATCTGCTGAACAAAGGGAAAGTGAAGATGGAAACGCAGAACCTCGAACACCTCAATGACCTCCTCGCCATGCTGGCCGAGGGTAAATTCATCGAAGGCATGGAGACATACTTCGCTGAAGATGTGGAGATCCAAGAAGTCGGCCAACCTTCCAAACGCGGCCGCGATCACGCGATCGCTGTTGAGAAAGACATTCTCGCGGGCGTATCCGAGTTTATTCAGTACACTGCTCACTCGAAAGGCGCCGGGGGTGACACGACTTTCTACGAAGCAACCATGGAATTCAAAACGAAGGACGGTCAGCACGTCATCCAGAAACAGGCCGTTGTAACAACCTGGAAAGACGGCAAGATCATCAACGAACGGTACTACCACAAAAACGTCTGAGTGAAGACGGCAGGGCTTGGGCACCTACGCGATGCTTGTATCTCGTAGGTGCCCATATGAAAGGTTATCCTTCATACATCGGCCCAGTCTCTAGGCGGAGCGCATCCGACCATCGGCAGGTTTTTATGGCAGGATGGTTTGCTGTAGAAGCTCCCCCCGTTCAGCCAAGCGATGATCCAGGCAAGCCAGGAAAATGATCCTGAGTATCCCTGGCCGTTCGTGAACTGATCTTACATGCCAGAGCGTTTGGTCTTGTCCTTATGCAGTGTGGTGATCGTCTGGGCGATCAACTCCCGCTCCTTCAGGAGGCCGTCATCAATGGCCCCGCTTACGGAGACGAAATCACCATTGGCCAGGGTGAACAGGTTTCTCTCCTCCATCGGGTTGTAGCCCAAGTCCGAGGTGTCGACCCGGATCCTCCGGGCGCCCGTGTTCAGGGTAAATTCCCGGCCTTCGATGTCTGACACCCGGCCCGTGTAGGAAATACCGCTCACGGCCAGAGGACGAGTGTCGAAGAAGTAGGTTGCCTCTTCCTCATCCACGTCGCTGGCATAGAAAAAGCGGTTCAGATTTTTGACGTAGACCCGCTCCGCCTCGATCGAGGTGGTGTTGTAGAAATTATCGTCGATGGCCCCGTAAACCGTGACCTTATCGCCCTCAATGAGCTGTCGGCCTTCCCGGTACCAATCCCAGTCATCCATCTCGACGGTGATGGTCCCGGTGCCATAGTCGAGCCTGAAGGCGTCATTCCCGGCGGAGGTGATCACCCCGTTCAGGGTCACCCAGGATCCATCGCTCATGTCCTTCGGGTCTTTGGCCAATGCTGAAGTACTGGTCAATGCTGAAGTGCTCGCCAGTGCCAGAATGCCAGCCGCAAGTCCTGCTTTCCCGATCATGGTTTTCATTGATGTCTCCTTTCGGTTCTTGCAGAGAATTGGCGGATGGGCATGCCTCATTTGGCTTTAGACGGCTCTTCACCGATCTGGCGCTGAGCCGACAAACTCCGCACCGGCATTGCCCATCCAGTCAGGGCAACGGGGAAAGGAGGCGGGTGGTTCCTGTGTGACACAAAATTGTCATTATTTGGCGGGGGCAGGCCCAATCAGTCGCTTTGAGTCCGTTGGGGAAAAGTGGTCGCGGTTTGCTGCCCGGAACGTGCGCGGAAGGAAGGATTTAGAAGCGGCTTTGGAGCGTGATCGTTACAAGGGATGTCTCGACCGGTGGTGGTGCATTGAGCCCTGTACCGAGCCCTGCATCGGGGGCCGCATCGTGAATGCTGCCAGTCCAATTCTGTCCAGTCCGGTTCTCTCTGGTCCGGTTCTGGGCGCTCCTGCCCAGTCCGCCGCTCAAAAACGGCAGGAACTGGTAAGTCGCCACTGTCTCGGCCTTCCCGGAAGTATGGGAGGTCTGGCTGGGGAAAAGACCGGGCACCTTGAGCAGCCCATCCGCCGTCAGGTCAAACCCTGCCTTGGGGTCAAAGCACACCCCCGCATTGATCCGCTCTTCAAAAAGGGCGGACTTCGACAGGCCGTTCAGGCCAAAGCCCTGCCCAGGCACCGGATGCGGACCCGTATTCCAAGGCCGCCCATCGAGCCCAGCGTTGACCCCAGCGTTGACCCCAGCGTTGAGCCCGGCACCAAGAACAAAATCGTCATGCCGTTGCCAGTCAAAGGCCATGCCTGCGGCCGGGGGAAGCGCGGCGGCGTGGTCGGTCCCCTCAATTGTCATCTGCTGGGGAAGGAACCAGAAACCGGCCTTGTTGGCCGCACCCTGGGCCGGTCCGTGTGTGGCGGAGGCCGCGAGCGGGCTGAACCGGTTCCCATGGAGCGAGGAGGCGGGTGTTGTGAGGTGGCTCCAGGACATCCGGCGTTGGAAATCAAGGTCGTCGACGAAGGGATGCCGGTCTGTTCCACTTTCACCAGGGGCACGCTCTTGTTGAGCCTGTGCCGGTCCCACCAGGGGCCGGTCCAGCAACGGGATTGAGGTCCTGGCGAGGGCCGCAAGGCACCCGAGGGCACACAGGATGCAAATCATCCAAACCCTGCCGGATCCATCGATCCGCCAGAGCCTGCCCCCGCCAAAACCATCCCGGTCTTCTATTGCCACGGTCATTCCGCCACACCAGCACGCCCGCGCAAAAGACATCCCCACCCTTTGGCGCAGCACCAAACATTACAAGGACGTTAGAATCCGTCAGTTGCGACAACAAGACTGGATTGGCGGGGCAAGGCATTTCGAGGGGGGAGTGTGGCCGCGGCGCTTCAGGGACCATGGGTCCGCGGGTGCCGGAGCCCTCGGCTTGAGGATCAAATCGCGAGGGCAGGTCGACCTATCCAACTTCTGGTGGGATTTCCTGTATGGCCTCTTCCAGTTTGGCAAAGCTGGGCTGGAGGGAGGTGGGGACATTGCCCCGGCCGATTTCCACGGAGACCTGGGGTGCGTTGCCGTGGAGATGGGAGACGAGCACATCCCGGATGATGAACATGAACTGGGATTCCTCGGCGATGATCTGCTTCAGCCGCGCGGCCCAAGGCCCCACGATCCCATAGGCCAGGAACACCCCCAGAAACGTGCCCACCAGGGCGCCGCCGATCATCTTACCCAGCACCGCAGGCGGTTCGTTGATGGCGGACATGGTCTTGATGATCCCCAGCACCGCCGCGACGATCCCCAGCGCCGGCAGCCCGTCGGCCACATTCTGCATGGAATCCGCCGCCGCTTCCGTCTCATGGTGATGTTTTTCGAGTTGTTTTTCCATCATGTCCTCGACCTGATGGGGATCCTCGAAGTTCATCGTCATCATGCGGAGGGTATCGGTGATGAAATGCAGGACATGGTGGTCCTTGCAGATCTTCGGATAGCGGGAAAAAATGGCGCTGTCGGACGGATTTTCGATATGGCTTTCCAGGGCGATGACGCCCTTCGACTTCATCGTCTTGGTCAGGAGGAACAACAGGCACAGCACGTCCACATAGTCCTGACCCTTCCATTTCGGCCCGGCCACCGCCTTGCCGAACCCGGCCACGCCGGCCTTGACCACATCCATGCCATTCGCGATCAGGAAGGCCCCTACGGCTGCGCCGCCGATCATCATCAACTCGAAGGGCAGGGCCTTCAGGATCACATCGAAACTGCCGCCGGCCAGGGTGAACCCGCCAAAGACCATCACGAAGACAACGCCCAGACCACCAAGCTGCAGCATACTGAAGACCACCCCACGGCAGCGCACTGGCGCACCCATGAGGGGCGCCCGGCTCATCGCCAAATCCCGTTTCCACGGGCGCCATACTGGGGGGAGATGCTTAAGGCTGGCTGAAGGAGACACCCTGTCGGATAACGGCGCGCATTCCCCCTCGTCAGGTGGTATGTGCGGGTGCCTTCAATCTATGCTGCCAAGAGCGTTGTGAGACTCAGTGTTGCCTTTCAATGCGAAACGCACCCATTGCCTCAGGCGCGCGGGTGCGAGGTCTCAAGGTCACATTCTGACCTGTCCCGCCTTCGACCGTGACGCCATCCCCATTCCGGGCCCCATACCGGGCCCCATACGAGGATGCGACAGATCCGTTCCCCGACCGCCCATCGGTGCTAACCTGTCTGGAAACGGGAGTAGGGCCGACGGTCGGCCGGCTCAAGGTCGAGGACGGTGTGGTGACGCAATCGGATGGGTCCGGCGGGTCAAGGGAACCCCTTTCAAAGCCGGGGGACGGGGGGAATTCGTCAGGCACACCCGGATCCAAGGCATCCGTCCAAGACCCCCTGGCGCCGAAACCGAAAAGCGCGCCAGAACGAGACAGCGGGCCAGAACAGGCCGGCGGGCGGGACCAACCCAGTGTTCTGGCGGCAGACCCATCCGGCACCACCCCGTCAACATTTCAGGAAGACGCCGGCCCCGGTTCGGTGCGCCGGGTGACCACCCCTGAAGAGCGGCGGTGGGCGTTCCTCCTTCTCTTTCTCAGCCTGACCTGTCTTGGCATGGGCCAGACCGTGATTTTCGCCATCCTGCCCCCGGTGTCCCGGGAACTGGGCATGATGGATTTCCAGGTCGGCGCGATTTTCATGGTCTCCGCCGCATTCTGGCTGGTCATGAGCCCGTTTTGGGGACGCCTGAGCGATACCTGGGCCCGCAAGCCGGTGATCCTGATCGGTTTGAGCGGTTTCGTGGCCTCCACCGTGGCGTTCGCCAGCCTGCTTTACATGGGACTGGCGGGTCTCGCGCCCCTGGCCTTCGTCTATCCGATGATGATCCTGTCCCGGACGATCTATGGGACCCTGGGGCCCGGGGCCATGGGCGCGGCCCAGGCCTATGTGGCCGACCGCACAAGCATCGAGACCCGCACCCGTTCCCTGGCGGGGATGGGCGCTGCCTTCGGGCTGGGCACCACCATGGGACCCGGCATGGTCGCCGTGCTGTCTCCCTTTGGCATTTTGGCCCCCCTGTTCGGCGTGGCGATCCTCGGCATTGTCAGCATTTTTGCCATCGCGTTTTTCTTGCCGGAACGCACGGGTCCGAGGGAGCGCAAGGCCCCACCCATGCTCCGGCCCTGGGACGTGCGCATCCGGGATGCGCTCTGCGTCGCCGTGCTCTTTTCCACCGCCCACGCCATCGCCGTGCAGACCGCGACATTCTTCATTATCGACCGGTTTTCGGTAGGGCCTGAAAAGGCTGCCCAGACCGCGGGTTTTGCCCTTCTGGGCATGTCCCTGGCGGCTCTTGTGACCCAATTGATCATCCTGCCGCGGCTGCGCTGGACCGTGCGCCAGCTCATGATCCGGGGGGGAGCCATCGTGTGTGCGGGCTTTGTGGTGATGATTACCGCCGGTGAAATCATCCAGGTGGTGGCCGCCATGACCATGCTGGGAAGCGGTGGGGCCCTGGCCCGATCCGGCTCCATGGGCGCGGCGTCCCTGTCCGTAAGTCCCGACGAGCAGGGGGCCGTAGCGGGGCTGGTCAGTTCGACGGGCGGAGCGGGGTTTGTGGTGGCCCCCCTGCTGGCGTTCCCGCTTTATTCGGTCATGCCCAATGCTCCGTACCTGGCCAGCATGAGCCTGGCGGGAATCGCCGTTCTGCTCCTGATCTTCAAGCGCAGCATCGCCCTGGATGCGGTTCGCTGAGTAGGGCACCGCCCGCTTGATAAGAAAACGCCCCGGCCATTGGCGGGCCGGGGCGTTTCCCTCTGACCTTGGGGTCAGCGGTTTTCCCGGTCGCTTTCCAGTTTACCCTTGGTCGTCTCCCGCAAGCCCTCCAGCACGGCGGAACTGACAAAGCCGTCCGGCGTCGTGCCCTGGCTTTTCTGGAATGCCCGGACGGCACCCCGGGTGCGTGCGCCCATGATCCCGTCAACCTCGCCGATGCTGTAGCCCGCCGCGATCAGCCGTTCCTGAAGCTCGTAGCGTTCCGTCCGGGACAGGGCCTTGAGATGCCGGGGCCAGGTGCCGGAGATGGGGCCCGCGCCCACAATGCGGTCGGACAGGTGGCTGATCCCCAGGGCATAGGCTGTGGAGGCGTTGTAGCGCATCAGGGCCCGGAAATTCGGATAGACGAAGAAGGCAGGCCCCTGGTGGCCGCCGGGCACAAGGATGGAGGCCTCAAGACCGGCTGCCTGGGGCAGGGTTTGACCGCCCGGACGGCGCACGCCCATCTGGCTCCAGGCATCAATGGGCCGCTTCACGCCCATGCCGGTCAAGGCGTAGTCGAAGGTTTCCGGCAGGGTCACTTCCCGGCCCCAACGCAGGCCCTCTTCCCATTTGGCTTCCGCCAGAAAATTGGCGGTGGAGGCGAACGCGTCAGGCAGGCTGTCCCAGATATCCCGGCGCCCGTCCCCGTCGAAATCCACCGCCCGGGAGAGGAAGCTGGAGGGCATGAACTGGGTGTGGCCCATGGCACCGGCCCAGGATCCTTTCAGGCCGTCCCGGGTCTTGTCCCCGGCGGCCAGAATTTTGAGGGCGGCCAGAAGCTCCCGCCGGCCCATGGCCTGGCGCCGGCCCGTATAGGCCAGGGTGCTCAGGGAGCGGATCACATCATAGCTGCCGGTGATCGCGCCGTAGCTCGACTCCAGGCCCCAGATCGCCACGATCACCCGTGCGGGCACGCCGTAGCGCCGTTCCACCTGGGCCAGGAGATCCCGGTGCTGGGCGAGCTTGGCCTGACCGTTGCGCACCCGGGCCGGAGACACGGCACTGTCCAGATAATCCCAGACGGGGCGGGAAAACTCCGGCTGATGGGCGTTGCGCTTCAGGACCCGCGGATCCGGGGTCACGTCCTTCAGGGCCTGATCATAGACCGAGCCCGGGATGCCTTGGGCGACTGCCTCGGCCCGGAAGGCCGTCCGCCAATCCTCAAACCCGGGGGGAATCTCGATGACTTCTTCCTCGCCGGTGTTTTGCTGGCCTGCCGCCAGGGTCGGGTGGGCAAAGCCCAGCACCCAAAGACCGGAGAGGAGCGCCAGGCAGGTGCCTGCGGCCCGGAAGCGCTTCGTGGATTTCGGACTTTGGGGCTCAATGACCAGGCGGGTGGACGATAGGCGTACGGGGAACATGCAATCTCCTTTGCGGCGCCTGGATACGCGTGAAAGCGCCAAGACGCTCATGAATCACGGGCTGAATTACCCCCTTTGCATGACCGAGCTTCTGCCCTTTGACAATGTCGTCCTTAGGGCAAGGGGCCATCGGCGAGGCGGATGGCTGGCCAAAAAGGGGACAAAAGAGATTGACCGCCGTGTTTCAGGTCCCTAATTTCACGGCTCGTTTTTTCACCCGGATGAGCGTCCCGCGCCGGTGCGACCTTCGAGGTCTGCTGCCCGCCGATGCCATTCCCAGTTTGAGAGCCCGCGCGGCGGGAGATGGAACCATGAAAATCAAGAACTCCATCAAGGCCCTGAAAGAACGCCACAAGGATTGCCGCGTGGTGCGCCGCCGGGGTCGGATTTACGTGATCAACAAGACCCAGCGCCGGTTCAAGGCCCGCCAGGGTTGATCAGCCCGAAATTTGTCTCTTTGAAGATGTTTATGCCGTTCGGAGTTGCCGCTCCGCGCGGCATTTTCGCGTGGCCGTTGTCCTATCTGGTGCCCTGCCGGGTGCCATCGAGCCTTCGGCCACAGGGGTGACACAAATCGCTCCAAGGCTGCCCGCTTGCGACGGGTGATCTGTTTTTCGTGGGACAAAACTCCGGTGGCGGGGGACCGGAGGATTAACGGGAGGTTTGCCGCCTTTTGCCAGTCTCCACTCCTGGTGAGGGACCGGTGAGTGGCGTCAGGTGGTGCAAACAATGAGCGGTCATATTCTGATTTATGGCGCCAACGGCTACACGGGGCGCCTTACGGCCCGGCTCGCCAAAAGCAGCGGGCTCAAGCCGGTCCTCGCGGGCAGGAATGCTGCCCTGATCAAAGCCGTGGCCGATTCCCACTCCTTCGAGTGGCGAGCCTTTGATCTCAGTGATCCAGCGGTCCTTGATCACAATCTGGCCGGTACCCGTGTTCTGCTGAACATGGCGGGTCCCTTTTCCAGCACCACCAAGCCTCTGCTCGACGCCTGCCTGCGCAACCGGGTGCACTATCTCGATATCACCGGCGAGCTGGATGTGATCGAAGGCATTTCCGGCCGCTTCGCCGAAGCTCAGGGCCAGGGCGTCATGATGATGCCCGGGATCGGCTTTGACGTGGTCCCCAGCGATTGCCTGCTGGCCCATACGGCCCGGCGCCTGCCCCAGACCCACCGGCTGACCCTGGCGATCAGTGGGCTGACCACCATGTCCCGGGGAACGGCGAAGACAGCCGTGGAAGCCCTCGGCATCGGTCCACGGATCCGTCAGGACGGCGCCATTGTCGAGCTAGACGTGGCGCCCCGCCGGGATTTCGATTTCGGTTCCGGCTGGACAGACTGTGTGGGCATCGGCTGGGGCGATATTGCCAGTGCCTACCATTCAACGGCCGTGCCGAACATTCAGGTCTTCATGGAGATGACCCCGGATCTGGAACGGGTGTCCAAGCTCTCGCCCCTGGCCCGGTGGATGATGCGGCGCAAGTTCATCCAGTCCCATTTGAAAAAGCGGATGGATCTGCGCCCGGAGGGGCCGGACCGGGACCAGCGCCAGTATGGCAAGGTCCAGCTCGTGGCCATCGCCGAAGACGGCAACGGTCGTCAGGCTATCAGTCGGCTGACCACCCCGGAGGCCTACACGCTCACCGCCCGGATGGCCGTCGACATTGCCTCGCGGATTGCCGACGGCGCGGCCATGCCCGGTTTTTTCACCCCCGCCCGCTTTCTCGGTTCCGACTACATTCTGGAATTCGATGGAGTGACGCGGGAAGACCTTTGACAGAGAAGCGATACCGGCCTTGCACAGTCCTGGCCGGCGGCTTCCCCCATCTCCTTTTCACGTCAGGCCCGGGCCATGCCTATGCGATTTTTGCTCCCCGCCATGATGATTGCCTCCGTTTTGGCCCTCGCCGGTCCCGCCTCGTCGGATGAAGGCTCAGAGCGGGCGCTTTTCAATGCCCTCGGCGCCACGGAAGATGCGGAGCGGGCGGATCTTCTCGCCGCTGAAATCGAGCGTCAATGGCGCGAGGAGCGGGGCCCTACTGTCAAGCTGCTCCACGAACAGGCGGACACCTTGATCGCCGCCGGTGATCTCTTGGGCGCCCGGGCCAAGCTGACCGGTATTGTCGAGTTCGATCCGGCGGGGGCGGAAGGG
The DNA here is from genome assembly GCA_964561475.1 of uncultured Alphaproteobacteria bacterium. Classification (GTDB taxonomy): domain Bacteria; phylum Pseudomonadota; class Alphaproteobacteria; order JAJFIK01; family JAJFIK01; genus CAYUYV01. The sequence continues at coordinate 10,472 of CAZLPU010000055.1, read as the reverse complement.
TTTGCCCGGCGAGGTCAGATCCACCGGGATCTGCGCGACACGGATGCAGCCCTGAATGACCTGGAGACGGCCGTGGATCTTGAGCCCCGTCATTTCCGGGCGCTTTTCCTGCTGGCCCAGATCCGGGAGCAGAATGGTGAGTGGTCCCAGGCCCTGGAGGCCTACAGGACCACGGCGAAACTCTATCCGGCCTGGCCGGAACCGGAGGCCAGGATCAAGGCCCTGATCCCATTGGTCTCGGTCGAGGACTGAACGCCTCGAAGAGCAAGACCGCTCAGCGAGGTTGACACTTGAGGGGACACTCTGGGGGGATGTCACGTATGCTGATTGCCATTTTGTTTGGTCTCTTGATTCTCATCCTTGGGCTGATGGCCTATGGTGTCGTTTACACCGTGCGCATGGAGAGCCGGTTTCCCCCGAGCGGGTCCTTCGTGGATGTGCCCGGCGGGCGGCTTCACTATCTGGACCAGCCGCCCGGCGCCGGGGCATCTGCCGGAAACAATGCGCCGGTCATCGTGTTGCTCCACGGAGCATCCGCCAATCTTCTGGATATGCGAATCGGCTTCATGGACGCTCTCACGGCGCGGGGCTTCCGGGTCATCGCGTTTGACCGGCCGGGTCATGGCTACAGTGTCCGCACGAACCCGCAAGCCCGGGACGTGAGAACCCAGATGGCCATGGTGCTTGATGGTCTGGACCGGCTCGGGGTGGAGCGCCCTGTCATCATTGGGCATTCTTTCGGCGGGGCCCTGGCCCTCGCGGCCTTGACCGGTCATGGGGACCGGGTAGCCGGGGCGGTCAGCCTCGCCGGTGTGTCCCACACCTGGTCCGGCGGTCTGTCCTGGTACAACGCTTTGACCCTGCGCCCGGTGATCGGTTTCCTGTTCCGCCGCTTGGTCATTCCCATTGCGGGTCCGCTGATGGTGCCTGCTGGCGTGGAGCGCAATTTCGAACCCAATCCGGCGGTTCCGGATTATGTAGAGCGTGCGGGTCTTCCGCTCCTGTTCCGCCCCGGGAACTGGCTGGCGAACGCCCAGGACATGGAGCGGCTCAAGGGGTCATTGGCGGAAATGACCCCGGATTACCCCGCGATCGCCAAGCCCTTGCTGATCCTGTTCGGAGACAAGGACAGCACCGTGTCCCCGGAGCGCCATGGACGGCGCCTCCACGAAGCGGTTCCCGGCTCCCGCTACGTCCTCTTGGACAATGTGGGCCATGTACCCCACCAAGTCCGGACAGAAGAGGTGGTCAGCGAGATCGAGGCTTTTGTCCGGTCTCTTCCTGGTGCTGATCATTAGATCCGGTTTCGTTCAATCGAAATCGGATCTGCGGTTTTGTCCCCCACGGTGCGCAGCACCTTTGCTGGGGCGGCGCGAGGGCGGCCCGGGGGCGGCCCAGGGGCGGCCCGAGAGCGGATCGGGGACGATGGCCCGCTTCCTTGCCGCGAAACAGTCTTCCGCTTACTGAGGTTTCACCCGGCCCGCGCGAGGGTCCTGGCGGGCGGAGGGCGTGCTCTGATTACCCACATGGGCAATACGCATGAGGTTGGTGGCGCCGGGAGTGCCGAAAGGCAGACCGGCGGTGATTACCAGCCGCTCGCCGGGTTCGGCAAATCCTTCCTGGCGCGCCACGGCACAGGCCTTGCGCAGCATGTCGTCGATGTCCTTGGCATCTTCCGTGGTCACACAATGAATGCCCCATGCCATGCACAGCCGCCGGGCCGTATTGATACTGGGGCTGATCGCCAGAACCGGTGCCCGGGGGCGCTCCCGGGCCGCCCGCAGGGCTGTGGAGCCTGAACTGGTGTAGCAGACAATGGCCCCCACATTCAGGGTGTCAGCCACTTCCCGTGCCGCGGCAGTGATGGCATCGGCAGTGGTCTTGTCCGGTTCCGGATGGTTTGCGTCGATCAGGCGCCGGTAGTCTGGGTCCGCCTCCACCGTCTCCACGATCTTGTTCATGGTGGTGACCGCTTCGACCGGATATTGTCCGGCAGCGGATTCAGCCGAGAGCATGATCGCGTCGGCCCCTTCGAACACGGCGTTCGAGACGTCGGTCACTTCCGCGCGCGTGGGCATGGGCGACGTGATCATGGACTCCAGCATCTGGGTCGCGACGATCACCGGCTTGCCCGCTTCCCTCGCGCATTTGACGATCTTCTTCTGGAGGCCGGGCACCTTCTCCACGGGAAGTTCCACCCCGAGGTCGCCCCGGGCGACCATGATCCCGTCAGCCAGGTTGATGATCTGATCGAGATTGTCGATGGCCAGGGGCTTCTCGATCTTGGCCATCACCGCGGCCCGCCCGGCGACCAGCTTGCGGGCCTCTGCCACATCTTCAGGGCGCTGAACAAAAGACAGGGCGATCCAGTCCACACCCAGATGCACCGCCCGGTCCAGGTCCTGGCGGTCCTTTTTGGAAAGGGCCGAGAGGCGCAATAGGGCGTCGGGGACGTTCACGCCCTTGCGGTCGGACAGGCGCCCGCCGACCACTACTTCCGTGACCGCCCGCTCCCGGGTGGCTTCCTTGACCACCAGCCGCACCTTGCCGTCGTCCAGCAGAAGCGTGCTGCCGGCGCGGATCGAGTTGAGGATTTCCGGGTGGGGCAGGGTGACCCGGTCCTTGCTGCCCAACTGATCCTCAAGATCGAGAATGAAGGTCGCGCCCGGTTGCAGGCTGATTGGACCTTCACGGAACTTACCCACCCGCAATTTGGGTCCTTGAAGATCCGCGAGGATGCCGATCGGGCGGGAGTTTTGCTGCTCCACGTCGCGGATGGTCTGGTGCAGGAAGGCCAGGGTGTCATGGTCCGCATGGCTCATATTGATGCGGAAGACATCGACACCGGCTTCATGCAGTTCGGCGATGCGGTCCGGCGTCGAGGATGCCGGACCCAGGGTCGCGACAATCTTCACGTTGCGGCGGCGGCGCTGCATGTTCAGTGCTCCTTGAGGCTTGAGGCCGAATTCACGAAATCTGTTAAGGGCGTTCCCTGGAGTCCTTTGGGGGTGAACCGTCGGGATGGGGGTTGAGAGACTGGCCGGCGGACACAACGGCGGGACGGGACGCACGCCCCTCCGCCCGCTGAGCCCAGACGATACCGGTCAGGATGATCGCGCCGCCCAGACCCTGAAGCGGTCCGAGAGTCTCGTTAAGGATAAGAAAACCGAGGAGGGCGGCGGCCACCGGTTCAATCAGAATGACGAGGGATGACAGGCCCGCCGGCAGATGCCCCAGGGAATAGGCGAGCAGTCCCTGGCCCGCCGCGTGGCTCAGAAGGGCAAGACCCGTGAGAACCGCCCATCCTGGGGCGGTGGCGGGCAGCACCCGCTCGCCCGCGAGAACCGTGACGGCCAGAAGGGCCAGGGCTGTCACGAGGCCCGACCAGAACATGACCTCGCCTGCACCGTAGCGCGCCCGGACCGACCGGACACTGAGCACATAGCTGCCGAAGAACAGGGCAGTGATCAGGCCGTAAATGTCCCCTCTCAGATTGTCCGGCTCAAACTGGAAACTGTCCCCAAGCAGGAGCACGACACCGGCCATGGCCAGGGCAAGCCCCGCCAGGAACCGGGCGCTGACATGTTCCTTCAACAGAAAATAGGCCCCGAGCGTCACCACCACCGGCGAGAAATTCGCCAGCAGCGTGGCGTTGGCCACGGAGGTGTGCAGAATCGACAAATGCCAGAACATCAGATCACCGGCAAACAGCACGCCCGCGAGGAGGAACGGCCAGGCATCCCGCGCCCTCAGGGCCATGCCCGAAGTAGCCTTGGTGCGGGATTCATAAAGCGCCCACAGGGCCAGAAGGGGCAGGGCGAGGCTCACCCGCCAAAAGGCCGTGGCAAAAGGCCCAAGCTCACTCAGCCGCACGAAAATCGGCGAGGCCCCGATGGCGACGCTGCCCAGCACCAGAGCCAGAAAGGGGCCGGTGGCAAAGCCTGCCCCTGTCGCCGATGATGGCGATGCAGCGCCTTGCGCGCCGTGGCCGGGTCCGGTGGCGGACTGTCTCATGGATCACGGTTCCGGTGTCTGGATGAACGTGGCTGTCGGCGATGCTCAGGCAATGACAGAGAGACGCCGGTTGTCAGGGCAGGCCCACAACCAGTCGCAGGAAACAGCCCTTGAGGCATCCCGGGAGATTGCGCTCTCCCGTCGGCCCCCCATATACGCCGGAATCAACGCTCGCGCGAGGCGGGAGACGCGGATTTGAACCGATCCCGGCACAAAGGCCCTCCGCACGCACGGATAAGTAGGAGAGTGAAATGGAAATTCATCCTTTCGTGGCGCCCCTCAGCAATGCCGCCCGGGTGGATTTCGCGCTCGCCTATCCCTTTGAGCAGGCGGTCGGTTCCTACGTCTTTGCGGAAGGCGAGGCCTGGCTTCTGGAGGGGTGGCATGGCACAGACTTCGCCGGTGCGGTTATCCGGGAAGGCGGCACGCTCCGGGAGACCCTCGGGCCGCGTTTGACCGCAGACCTCGACCTGCCCCGCATGCCCGTGATCGCGGTCGGCTCCAATGCCTCCCCGGCCCAGCTTGCCCGGAAATATGCGGCCAGGGACGATGTCATCCCTACCATCAGGGCCTGGCTGCCGGACCACGCGGTGGTCTACGCCGCCCATATCACCGAATACGGGTCGATTCCGGCGACCTTGACCCAGTGTCCCGGTGAGCGCGTTCAGGTCTTCGTAAACTTCCTGACCGACTCTCAGCGCGAACGGATGGACGCGACCGAAACTCTGGGGAGACACTACGCTTTCAGCGTGCAGCGGGGTCTTGATCTTACACTCGAAAATGGCGCTCCCCTGGGAGAAGCGGCGGTTTATGGCTCCCTCACCGGCCTTGTGGGCCTGGAAGGGGAACCGGTGCGCCTTGCCGCGATTTCCCATGGACCGGGGCTGTTTCCGGAGCGGGATCAAAAGGGCGTCATGAATCATGTCCGTGAGCTTCTGGAACCCGATATGTCCCTTGAGGCGTTTGTGCTGAGCCAGATTGCAGATTCCGGTGTGCGCAGGGACCGGGAAGAGCGGCTCCAGGCGTTCACCCTGCCCACGCGGCTGGCCTAACCCGGCTGAACCGCATCCCGATCATCTCCCCCGCCGGGACCCTGAGGCCCACCCCTTCGGCTGACAAGACCCCCCCCCTTCGGCTGACAAGAAAAGGACCCTTGCCATGATCACCAACACTGAGCCGCGCGGCCTTTTCATCGGCGCCGCGACCCTGGATCTGCAATATCTGGTGGACGGGCTGCCTGCCCAGAACATCAAAAAACCCTCTCGGGATCTGGCCATTTCCACGGGCGGTCCGGCGGCCAACGCGGCGGCCCTGTTCGCTCGGATGGGCGGCCGGGCCCAGGTGGTGGCAGCCGTGGGCACCCACGCTCTCGGCCGTCTGATTGCGGAGGATCTGGCCTCCGACCATGTGGATCTGGTGGATATCATGGCCGAAGAAATCCCCGGCGAGCGTCTGCCCCGGGTCTCGTCCATTTTTGTCACCTCCGATGACGGGGACCGGACAGCGGTCACCGCCCCCCGCCAGACACCGCCCCTCACGCTTGCGCCGATGGAACGGGTCCATCCGGAAGAGGCGGATGTGGTCCTTGTCGACGGTATGATCCAGGAGGTGGCCCGTCCGGCCATCGAGGCCGCCCGTCAAGCGGAAAAGCCCGTGGTTCTGGACAGCGGCTCGTGGAAAGAAGGGCTGGAGACCCTCCTGGTGCACACCACCCACGCCATTGTGGGTGAGACCTTCCGGATGCCCGGTGCGGACACACCTGAAGAGATTCTTGACCGGCTGGAGGCCTTTGGTGTGCCCTATGTGGCCATGACCCGGGGCGGGGACCCGATCATGATCCGCACCCCCGCCGGTGCCGGTGAAGTGCCGGTGCAGAAGGTGGATACCGTGGCCGATACCCTGGGCGCCGGAGACTTTTTCCACGGGGCCTTTGCCCATGGGGTGGCCCGGGGGCTTGATTTCGAACTGGCCTTGAGTGAAGCCAGCCGGATCGTGGCGGACCGGGTGCAGGTGTTCGGCTCCCGCCGGTGGCTGCGCGCCTTTTCCCCCGAAGAGGTGACCGGAACGGTCCCGCCCCGCAAGCAGGCCATCCTTTAGGAGGTTCCCCATGAAGCTCGACGATCTGGATCAAGACACCAGGACCCGTCTGGAGGCGGCTGCTTTCCGGCGGCTTGTCTCCCATCTGCGCACCCATACGGACGCCCAGAACATCGACCTGATGATCCTGGCCGGGTTCTGCCGCAACTGTCTTGGGGACTGGCTCAAGGATGCGGCGGATGCGGAGGGTGTGGCGGTCGACAAGGACGAAGCCCGGGAACACGTCTACGGCATGGCGTATGGAGACTGGAAGGCCCGCCACCATAAGGAGGCAACTCCGGAACAGGTGGCCGCCTTCGAGGCCGCCCGCAAAGCCAGGGCGGACAAGGCCGCGTCCTGACCCCTCCTTCCCATACCGGCGCAGCATCACGGAGGATGTGTAGTCCGGAACAACACAGGGAAACCACGCCAGGGAATCACCCGGGGCCGAATCACTTTAGGCTCTTGCGTCCGTCACCATGGCGGCATGGTTGAGCCACCGGGTCCAGGAATCCCCCGCCCGGAGACATGCGCCCCATGCCGCGCCTTGAAAAGGAGAGCGGTTCCAATGGCTTCCGATGCATTGCCGAACGGCGACACCAACGACTCCGCCCATGTGGAAGGCACCAAGCGCCCCAGCACCGTGGGCGGTGTGTCCGTGGGCCAGCTCCGGTCCGTGATCGAGCGCATTGAGCGTCTGGAAGAAGAGAAGGCGGCCATCGCCGGCGACATCAAGGACATCTATGCGGAAGCCAAGTCCAACGGCTTCGACACCAAAATCATCCGCCAGGTGATCAAGATCCGCAAGATGGACAGCCACGAGCGCGACGAACAGGAAGCCGTGCTCGACACCTATCTGGCCGCCCTCGGCATGATGTAAGGCCCGCATTCCGGGCGGCCTCATACCGCCCGGGATGTGTCCCGGCTTGGCTTTGGCCGCCCTCTTTTGATTACCCTGGCCTTGATCGCCCCGTCTTTGATGGGCGAGTCTTGACCGGGCGTTCCGCCTCCTGTCCACTTTTCCTGGCTCTGCTGAGTAGGGCTGTGTAGTCGGAAAAGGGGGACGCGCCGGGCCATGACAAAACCACTGGAAGGCAAGACAGCCTTTGTGACTGGCGGCAACCGGGGAACCGGGGCCGCCATTGTGCGTTGCCTGGTGCGCGACGGTGCCCGGGTGGGCATCACCACCAGCGACCCTCCCGATGAGGCCCAGTTCGCCGAATGGAAACGCGACGGGTTGATGGCTTTCGAGGCCGACCCTTTCGATGGGGAAGGGGTGGGGGAGGCCCTGGCCCACGCGGTCACGCGCATGGGGGCCATCGACATTCTGGTCAACAATGCGGGGATTGGCGCCTACAAGCCTATCGGCGAGACCACCCTCGATGATTTCGACCGTATGGTGAACATCAACCTGCGCGCCGTTTTCGCAGCCACGACCGAGGCGGTCAAGACCATGCCCGATGGTGGACGGATCATCCTGATCGGGAGCATCGCCGCAGACTATACCCCCGGTACTGGCGCGGGCCTTTACGCCATGACCAAGGCGGGGCTGGCGGCCATGGGCCGGGGCTGGGCCCGGGATCTTGGCGGACGGGCCATCACCGTCAACACCCTCCAGCCGGGTCCTCTCGACACGGATTCAAACCCCGCCGATGGTCCCGCTGCCCGCCGCATCATCCCCCGCATCCCCCTGTTGCGTTATGGCCGCCCGGAAGAAGTGGGTGAGCTGGTGTGTTTCCTGGCCTCGGACCGGGGCGCCAACATCACCGGCGCGACCATAGACATCGACGGCGGCATCAGCCTTTGACCAAAACGGCGCACGGGGAAGATGATACCGGTCGTTCAAAACGATAATCCGTATGGGACCGGCCTGTGAGCAGGACGCGTGTGCGCGTCCTTGCCCCTTTGTGCGCCGCGAGAAATGGCGCGGCGAGTTCACGGCAGGGCAAGGCCCCAGGCCGTCCCGACCCACACCGTGCTCGTCAGCATCACGATACAGAGGATCGTGGCGGCGGGCAGACCATCGGTGGGCATCATGATCCGCCGCTCTTCCGAGTCTCACAGAGGGCTGATCGCAGGGAGAATGGGGCGCAGGGAGAACGGGGCGGGGGGCCAACCGCAAAACTCTTAACGAAGCGCGTGCAGCTTGCACTTTTCGTCCCTAAATCCGATAGTTACGGCGCGCGACCGTGGCACGGCTGTCTTCAACCAGCCCTTCGCGACCAAGGCATTTGTGGGCATTCAGACCCCAGCGGACTCATTTGATTTATTTGCCCCGGCAATCAGGGCGAGGCAATCAGGAAATGCCATGTCGGACCGGATAGACATTTTCCTCAGCTATTCCAAAAAACACATGGACGAGACGCGGGATTTGGCACGCCGTCTCGGCCAGGAAGGCTACACGGTCTGGTGGGACCGGGAGCTGGAAGCCCGGGCGCAATATGCAGATCAGATCACCGCCGCCCTGGAAGCGGCCCAGGTGGTCATTGTCCTTTGGAGCCCCGGGGCCGTTGCCTCGGACTGGGTTTATTCCGAGGCGGTGAAGGCAGACACCGCGGCCAAGCTCCTCAATGTCAAACTGCGGGACATGCCCCACGGCGACATTCCCCAGCCCTTCGACATCATGCATTGCCACCCTGTGGACGATACGGACGCCATTTTGCGGGACGTGGCGCGAATCCGGTCCCGGCGCCCGATCCGCACCCGCATTCCCCATGCGGAGCAATATGAGAACCAGTACGAGACCCGCTTTCTCGATGCCAAGATCCGGCCGCTCCCCTGGCAGCGCGCCCGCATCAGCCCGAGCGAACTTCTCCAAGCGAAATATGAGGCGGTGGAGTATCTGGACCTGACCGGCATGAAGGCGGACATGGAAGCGTGGTGCCGGGACGAAGCCCGCGTGGCCGCCGCCCGCCTGATCTATGGCCCCGGCGGCATGGGCAAGACCCGTCTGATGATCGCCGCCGCTGCCGCCATGCGGGAGGCGGGCTGGAGTGCGGGCTTTCTGGAGGCGCCGAAGGAGAACACCGACGCCTGTCGCCGCCTCCACGCCCAGGCGCTGGAACAGCTTATCGCGGCCCCCGGCTGGTCGGCGCAAGAGGGGGACAAGGGTCTGCTCCTCATCATCGACTATGCGGAATCCCGCCAAGACTCAGTCCGCGCCCTGAGCGAAAGACTGACCGGGCTTGAACGGGCGCCGGCGGACGGGCGGGGCGCGCGACGCCGGGTGCGCCTCGTCATCCTTGCCCGCGCACGGGAATGGTGGGACGACCTGTGCAAACGCTGCCCTGAAATGGATGTTCTGTTCCAGGGCCAGGCGACCGACATGGAGAGCCTGGAGAAAACCGCCTCCCGCCTGACATTGTTCAAGACCGCCCTGGAAGCCTTCCGCCCCGTGATGAAAGAGCAGGGTTTCCAGCAGGTGGACCGACAACCCCACGAGACGCTTCTGAACCTCATCGAAAAACAGCCCCAATATGCCCGCCCCCTGGCGGTGCAGATGGCCGCCCTGCTGCATCTGGCGGAACAGGCGCCGGAAACCTCTTCCGATGGTCCGGCGGATCTGCTCGACCGCATCCTCGGCCTGGAGCGGGGGCATTGGGGGAAAGTGCTGGACGGGCTTGATAAAGAGCGCCGGGAGGATCTGGAACGGGGACTGGCGCAACTCACTTTGGTGGGCGGTGTCCGCTCCAAGACGGATGCGCAAGCCCTGCTCATGGCGGACACCTTCTACAAAGGCAGGCGGGCGTCTCCCGTTGATGTCCGTCCTGTGCTGAGGGATCTCACCACACTCTATGCCCAGGGGCCGGAGGGCCTTGCGGGGCTGGAGCCGGATCTGGTGGGGGAGCATCTGGTGGCGGGCCTGGACAATCTCCATGAGGCTGTCCATGGCTGCCTGGACTGGATCGGGACGCGTACGGAGAATGCCCGGGATGAAGCCCGGGAAACGGTTCTGACGGTGCTCCAGCGGGCCTCTCTGACCGATGAGACCCTGGGTCCGGTCCATGGCCGCAGCATTGCGGTGAAGATCGAGACCTGCATGGCCGAGGTTCTGTGCCCCCGCATGGGGGACCTAGCCAGCGCAGCCAGCGCCGTGATGCAGGCCACCCCCGGCGCCCTCATCTCTGTCCTTGAAGCCCGTTCGGATCGTTTGTCCGAGGACGGGGCCGCGGGGCTGACCTATGCCTTGCCCCAAATGGATCTCCGGCTCCTGGACCTGGCCCTGCAGGTGACACGGCGCCATGTTACCGCTCTGCGCGCGAGCGGCGCAAAAGATGAGCAGCACTTGAGCAGACTGGCTGGCGGATTGGATTGGCTGGGCATTAGGCTCTCCAATCTCGGGGACCGGGAGGGGGCCCTGGCCGCCACACAAGAGGCGGTGG
>CAZLPU010000054.1:0-34859 GCA_964561475.1 uncultured Alphaproteobacteria bacterium | reverse complement strand
CCTGGCGCCGCTCCCGGAAGAATCTGGGCCTGATGATGCGCGAAGGTCTGCTCAAGGAGAATATCGACGGCGAAGCCCTGCTCTGGGCCTATGACCGGCTGATGGCCCGGCCCGAACAACGCCGTATCCTGATGGTCATTTCCGACGGTGCGCCCGTGGACGATTCCACCCTGTCGGTCAATCCGGGCAACTATCTCGAGCGGCATTTGCGCGACGTGATCGCGTTCCTGGAAGACCGCACCTCCGTGGAATTGCTTGCCATCGGCATCGGCCACGATGTCACCCGCTATTACAGCCGTGCCGTGACCATCGTGGACGCCGAACAGCTTGGTGGCGCGATGACCGACAAGCTGGCGGAACTGTTCGACGAGGAAACACCCACCACGAAAAGCCGGAACCGGGCGGGACGCCACGCGGACGAGGTGCGGGGCAAGACCGTGACCCGCAGCAAGGGCGTGCGGGGCCGGGACGGGGATGGCGAGGACCGATAGCCCCGCCTCACTGTGCTGAAGCCGCAGGTGGTCAGGGCTCCAAAAAGAGGACTGGGGACATGACCAACCGACACTGGGCCACGAGCGCTCTGGCCGCCTTGTTTTTCAGCACCATGATTGGCGCCTGCGCCGCTGACGGCATCGAGCCGCTGTCCGTGGAGGCAACGCCCGTTCCTCTGAAACCGGACGAACCGGCCCTGACCACCGCCGGCACCCTCACCTATCGCGGCGGTGTCGAACTCACCTCGCCATCACGCCGGTTCGGCGGCATTTCCGGCTTGTGGGTGGATCCATCATCGGATTCCGGCGGGCACCGCACCGTGATGATCACCGACCAGGGCTATTGGATCGATGCCCTTCTGCGCATGGATGACGGGCAGGTGACCGGGATCGAGGATGCCCGAATGGGTCCCATGCTCGATACCCGTGGCAGATCCATCGCGGGCAAGGCTCGGGGTGATGCGGAAGCCCTCCTGCGCTGGGATGACGGGTTTCTGGTGTCATTCGAACGGGATCACCGGATCTGGCGCTACCCGGCACCGGACAGCCGCGCGCCCTTCGAGGCCCGGCCTGAGCCGGTGCCCCTGCCCGATGATTTCGGTGATGTGCCCAACAATAACGGTCTGGAATCCATGGCCCGCGCGGGCGCCAACCTGGTCATCCTGACCGAAGGCGCCAAGGACGAGGCGGCCAATATCAGGGGCTGGGTCGGCGGACCCGACGGCACATCCTTCCGCCCCCTGACACTCCAGGGCCGCGCACCCTTCATGCCCACGGATCTGGCGGGCCTTCCCGGCGGCGGTCTCGTCACCGTGGAGCGGTTCTACTCCCCCGTGACCGGAACGATGATCCAGCTCCGGCGTATTCCCGGCACGGCGGTTGAGCCGGGCGCGGTGATGGACGGCCCCACCCTGGCAGCTTTCGATTCCACCTACACCATCGACAATATGGAAGGCCTCTCCGCCGTTCCTCTCGATGCGGACAAGGTGCGCCTCTTCCTCATCTCGGACGACAATTTCAACACCGCCCAGCGCACCCTGCTCCTCACTTTCGACCTCGATTTGTGAGGGCTACCCCGCTCATGCACGGGTCGGGCATGACCCGGGACTCCATTCCTCCCGGTCAGCCGCGCAAATCGCGGGCGAAGGCCCGAACATCCTCGACGAACCGGCCCGGGTGTTCCATGGCGGCGAAATGGCCGCCCTCCCCCATATCGGTCCAGCGCACCACGTTGTAGCTTTTCTCCACAAGACTGCGCGGAGGCCATTTGAAACCGTCGTTGGGGAAGTTCGCAACGGCCGTGGGCTTCTCCAGCCTGGTGCCGGGTGCATGCTGGCCGCCATAGGTGTCTTCGAACAGGCCCCGGTATTGCCAGCTTGCGGTGTTGAAGGTCCTGGTGACCAGATAGATCATGATATTGGTCAGAAGCTGGTCCTTCGTATACACGCTTTCGATATTGTCACCGTCCGTGTCCGACCAGGTGTTGAACTTCTCCACCAGCCAAGCGGCCACCCCCACGGGGCTGTCCATCATGGCATAGCTCAGGCTTTGGGGCTTGGTGCTCTGGAGACGGAAATAGGCCCCTTCCGCATCGAAGATGGCCGCGGCCGCCGCTTCGCTGGCCTTTTCTTCCTCGGTTGCGGCCCGGACCCCGGGGCTGCGCCAGCCCAGCATGTTCAGATGCACGGCCCCGCAGGCGGGATCATCGAGCCCCATATGGGCGGAAATCGCCGAGCCCCAGTCTCCACCCTGGGCGATATAATCCGTATACCCGAGCACACCCATCACCTGGGCCAGATAGGCCGCAATCCGGCGCGGACCCATGGGGTTGCGGGGCTTGCCGGAAAAGCCGTACCCGATGAGGGACGGCACCACCACATGGAAGGCATCCGCCCGCTCCCCACCATGGGCCACCGGATCCGCCAGCGCCTCGATCACATCCACGAACTCAAAGAAGGACCCGGGCCAGCCATGACTGATGATCAGAGGCCGGGCTTCCGGACACGGACTTCTGAGATGGATGAAATGAACCGGGATGGTCTCCCCCTCCACAGTCACGGGCACATGGAAATGGGGGAACCGGTTGAGACGGGTCTCCTGGGCCCGCCAGTCATAGACATCGAGCCAGTAGGCGCACAGCTCGCGCATGTAATCCAGATTGGCCCCGTAGGCCCACCCCCCGTTGGCGGGCATTTCGTGCCATTCGTAGTCCCGCACCCGAGAGCGGATCCGCTCCAGATCCCGGTCCGGAATGCGGATGGTGAATGGCGAGAGTGACTGGGCGGTGGACATGGCGGTGCTCCCTTCTGGCCTGTTGACTGGCGTTCCTGGAAGCATGGGCCAATCCGGGCAAAATAGGGAGTCCGTCTGACCGTAAGCGGCAGGCAGGGACCGGCGGGCGGGCCAGCCCTGTCTTGACGGGAGCGGCCCGATCCGCCACACCCCTTGGACCGGAACCCTTCAAGCCGTGGTGATCCGATGACCAGTTTTCTGGGCAACCGCCTGACCTATTTCGGGCTCCTTGACGATGTGGTGGCCCGTTATCCGTTTTCCGACACTCAGGGCTGGGACGCCATCGAGCGCAGCCTTGTGGTCCATGCGATTTACGGCAAGCCGGTGCTCATCAATGACGGCTATCTGATCGCCAACGAACAGCTTGTTCCTCAGCTTGCGGATCTCGATGTCTCCCTTCTGGGCAACATGCTCATGTTCGGATTTGCCCGCTTGTTCGCCAGGGGCGGCGTGGATCTGGCGGCCGGCATCGAGGAACGGGCGGCCAGCATCAACACCCACCGCCGGATCCTGGAACGCACCGACTGGCCGGAGATCCGCGACAATCTCGAGTTTCTCTCCAAGCTGGCCCGGCCCACCACCGTGCCCTGGCCCCGGACCAAAAACACCGGCGAGATCCTGTTCCGCCTTCTGGATGAAAGTCTCGGCACCGAGGCACGGCGCCGGCTGCTGGAGGATCCCGAGGACTGGCCCCTGTTCGAGCGGGTGGTGCGCGAGGCGGTGGCCGACAGCGGCGCCACCTATTCCGGTCTGCGCAGCCGGGTGTAAGACCGCTGCTGGATCGCGGTGGCCGGCAAGCCCGTCTCTCCCACCGACCCCAACCTCGTCAAACAACCGGGTTACGCCCAGGTCCGCAGGCTGATGAAAGCGGTCAACGAGCTTTACCATCTGGCCTATACCGCCGCCGCCCGGGCCTCCCAGGACGAAGGCCTGATCCTGCCCCACCCCCTGGTGGAAACCACCAATCTGGGGGTGATGACCTCCACCACCCTCGCCTTTCCCGAACTGCTCGACCGCGCCGCCGGTGCAGGGCCCTTCGCCGGGGCGGATGACGGGGCGGAGGATTGGGCTGCCGGGCTCGACCCGGATGCCCTGGCCCGCATCGATTCCCTGCTTCTTACTCCGGGCACGATCAAATTCAAGCAGTCCTTCGAGTTCGTCAGCAGGCTGGTGACCAAGGGCTCCGTGCGCCGGGCCCGCCAGGACTACTTTCGCGCCCTGGAGGCTTTTCTGCGCGGGGACGAAACCTACGCCCAGGCCCATGGGGCGATGGAGACTTTCGCCGAAGAACTGGCGCTCATCATGAAGGATTTCGTTCAGCGCACGGCCTATGAATATGTTCTGACCACGGTCGTGAACATGGCCACCAGCGCGGCGGGCCTGTCTCTCCTGCGCGGCACCGTGGCTTCGATCGTCACGGACAAGGCCATGGGCTGGACCATTGAACGGCTCACCCGCCGCCGCATCGAGATGGGTCTGAGGGATGACGCCATCGTCGCACACCAGAGCCTGCCTCCCGCTACCCTCCTGCGCCAGATGATGCGCTATTCAGGCCCCCTCAATCCAGGAGCCACCACCGGTCTTCTGGACACGGTGAGTCCGTTTCCCGCCTGACCCGCTCCAACAAGGACCATAGATGTGAGCCATGACGCTGACCTGATGACCGGGCTTCATTTCGCCCGGGGCCTCGCCCGTGACGCTGGAGCCCTTGCCCTGGACTGGCAGGCCCGGGGCAGTGCGCTCCGGGTTGAGGAAAAGGCACCGGGCGATTTCGTCTCTGCCGCGGACCGGGACGTGGAGACCTTCATCCGCAAACGGATTGCAGAGACCTTTCCGGGGGATGCGGTTTTGGGGGAGGAGGAAGGGGGCACCATGGCGGACCGTCTCTGGGTGATCGACCCCATTGATGGAACCACGAACTACCTCAAAGGCCTTCCCTCCTGGTGTGTTTCCATCGCCTTCATGGTGGAGGGCGCCTATGCGATCGGCGTGATCGAAGACCCGGTACATCAGGTGCAATATTACGGGCTGCGGGGCCATGGCGCTTTCCGCAATGGCGTACCCATGGCCGTCTCCCCGGTCTCCAGCATGGCCAATGCCCATATCGCCTTTGCCCATTATTCCGGCCTGCCACGGGGCAGAAGCGAGGCGGCCTTCACAGCCCTTGCCGGCCAAGGCGCATCGTTTCGGGATCTGGGTTCGGGCGCGATCCAGCTCACTTATGTGGCCGCCGGCATGATGGAAGGCTATTTCGAGGCCTCGATCCGCCTGTGGGATGTGGCCGCCGCGTTTCTCCTGGTGGAAGAAGCAGGCGGATGGACCCGGGGACCTTTCGACCCGACCAATCCGAGTGCGGCCTTTCCGGTGACCGCAGGCTGCCCCGGCATTCGCGCTGCCCTCGATCAGGCAACGGACCATCTTTTTACCTGATGGGAGTCCGGCACGGATTTTTGAGCCGGTCACCGAGAACGGAAAGACGGTTCTCGAGCATGAGGCGTTTAATCCGCATCATGCTCAAGGCCGCGACTGCGGTCCGGCGCCACTGCGCCGCCCTCGCGGAGGCGCCTCGCGCCGTGAGCGAAAAAACGAGAGCGGCGGCCACACTGTTTAAAGGTGATCGTGATTTTGCGCCCGCCGCTCTAGTAGCGCTGGATCAGGACCACGCCTGCAATGATCAGCACGGCCCCAAGAAGGCGCTGCCAGGTCATGGCCTGGGCGACGCCGGAAATCACGCCGAAATGGTCCAGAAGGATCGAGGCGAACATCTGCCCGGCGACCACTACCGCCACCAGCACCGCAGCCCCCAGGGCATGCACCGATGCAGCCGACGCGGTCACGAACACAGCCCCGATCAGTCCGCCCGCCCACATCCACCAGGCGGTCTGGGAAAAGGCCGCTGGCCCCGGAACCATGGTGGTGCCCGCAAGCCTCATGAGACCGAGGTAAGCGAGCAGGGCAAGGGTCCCCACACTGAAGGAAATGGCCGCCGCCCAGACCGGGCTGCCAACGGCCTGCCCAAGGCGCCCGTTGATCATGGCCTGGAGCGGCAGCCCGCTCCCGGCGATCAGGACAAAGAGAATATAGGGAAGATTGCCCGACATGGCGTGTGCCGGCTGGCCTGCCCGTCAGGGAGGGGCAGACCCGACCGGCATCCCGTCATCACGCACTGGGCCGGGGCGCGTCCGCGACCTTGCCGTGGCAGTGTTTGAACTTCTTGCCCGAACCGCAGGGACAGGCTGCATTGCGGGCAGGCTTGCCCCAGGTCTCCGGATTGTTCGGATCCACCGGACCACCGGCGGGTCGCCGACGCACGGTCGCGGACTGATCCCCATCGGTGGCGGGCGGCAATTCGGCCCCTGTGACCGTATCGAGACCGGGACGGACCGTCTCGATGGGGCGGTCGTCTTCTTCCAGCACCGGCGCGTCCACGGTCCCCCGGTCGATTTGCAGGGTCATGAGCTTCTGGGTCACTTCCTGGCGCAGACGACTGAGAAGAGACTCGAACAGAGCAAACGCTTCGGTCTTGTATTCGTTCAGAGGATCGCGCTGGGCATAGCCCCGGAGGCCCACCACTTGGCGCAGGTGATCGAGTTGCTGGAGATGTTCGCGCCATTCATGGTCGATGAGTTGAAGCAGGAGGCTTTTTTCCACATCCCGCATCAGGTCCGGACCAAGAGTCGCGGCCTTTTCAGCCATGGCCTTGTTGGCATAATCGTTGAGACGTGAGCGGATTTCCTCATCAGCGATGCCTTCTTCCGAGGCCCAGTCCTTGATGGGCAGATCCGCCCCAAGAACCCGCTGCACTTCCGCCTGAAGACCATCCGTGTCCCATTGTTCCGGATAGGCTTTTTCAGGAATGTGGGCCGCGACCAGATCGTCGACCACCTGATGGCGCATGTCGGAGATCACGTCACTGAGGTCCGAGGCCTGCATCATCTCGACGCGCTGTTCGAAGATCGCCTTACGCTGATCGTTCATCACATCGTCGTATTTGAGCAGATTCTTCCGGATATCGAAGTTCCGGGCCTCCACCTTCGACTGGGCTTTTTCCAGCGCCTTGTTGATCCAGGGGTGGACGATGGCCTCCCCTTCCTGAAGTCCGAGGCGCTGGAGCATGCCATCAAGGCGCTCGGCCATGAAGATCCGCATCAGATCGTCTTCAAGGCTGAGGTAGAATTTGGAACGGCCCGGGTCGCCCTGGCGGCCGGAACGGCCCCGGAGCTGATTGTCGCTCCGCCGGCTTTCGTGACGCTCCGTACCGATCACATAAAGACCGCCCGCTTCCAGGGCCACCTTCTTCTTGCGGGCGATGTCGAGCTTGATCTTCTCCGTCTCCAGATAGACCGTGTTCTCGTCCGCATTGGGATCGATTTCGCGGCTGACCCGCATGTCCAAGTTCCCGCCGAGCTGGATGTCGGTCCCCCGGCCGGCCATGTTGGTGGCGATGGTCACCGCGCCGGGCACACCGGCCTCGGCGATGATCTGGGCTTCCTGCTCGTGGTACCGGGCATTGAGGACCTGGTGCTTGACCTTGCGCGTCTTCAAGAGTTCGGAGACCCGTTCGGATTTTTCGATGCTCGTGGTGCCCACAAGGACGGGCTGGCCCTGTTTCTGGCATTCCTCGATCTCCACGACGATGGCGTCGAATTTTTCCGCCGTGGTCCGGTAGACCTCGTCATCCTCGTCGATCCGTGCCACGGGCACATTGGTGGGAATTTCCGAAACGCCCAGCTTGTAGATGGACTCGAACTCGGCCTGTTCCGTAAGCGCCGTACCGGTCATCCCCGCCAGCTTATCGTAGAGGCGGAAATAGTTTTGGAAGGTGATGGAGGCCAGGGTCTGGTTTTCCGGCTGGATCGGCGCCTGTTCCTTGGCTTCCAGGGCCTGATGCAGACCGTCCGAATAGCGCCGGCCTTCCATCATCCGGCCTGTGAATTCATCGATGATCACCACACGGCCGTTCTTGACGATGTATTCCTTGTCCCGGGTGAACAGCTTGTGGGCCCGCAGGGCCTGGTTGACATGGTGCACCACGGAGATGTTGGCCACGTCATAGAGGCTTTCGTCCTGGAGCAGACGTTGCGCCGTCGGATCTTCCGCCAGCCGCTTTTCGTCCACGTCGCGCAGCAGTTCCTCGACCCGCTCATTGCCTTCTTCCGTGAGGGTCACGGTGCGCTGCTTCTCGTCCATCTCATAGTGCTCTTCCTCCAGATGGGGGATGAGCGTGTCGATGATCTTGTACATGTCCGACATGTCGTCGGTGGGGCCGGAGATGATCAGCGGCGTCCGGGCTTCATCGATCAGGATGGAGTCCACCTCGTCGACGATGGCGAAGAAATGTCCCCGCTGGGTCATGGTCTGGAGGCTGTATTTCATGTTGTCGCGGAGATAGTCGAAACCGAATTCGTTGTTGGTTCCGTAGGTCACGTCCGCGCCATAGGCCTTGCGCCGTTCGTTGTCGTCGAGACCATGGACGATGCAGCCCACATCCAGGCCCAGAAACCGGTAGACCTGACCCATCCATTCCGCGTCCCGCTTGGCCAGATAGTCGTTCACGGTCACGCAGTGGACGCCTTTGCCCGCGAGTGCATTCAGATAGACCGGGCAGGTGCCCACCAGGGTCTTACCTTCACCGGTCTTCATTTCCGCGATGGATCCGCCGTGGAGGACCATGCCCCCGAGCAGCTGCACATCATAATGGCGCTGGCCGAGGGTCCGCTTGGCCGCCTCCCTCACCGTGGCGAAGGCATCCACCAGCAGGTCGTCCAGACTGGCCCCGGCTTCGATGCGCTCCTTGAACATGGCCGTACGGGCGGCGACATCATGGTCGCTCAGCCCCTCGAGTTCGGCTTCCAGGGCATTGATCGCCTCCACCTTGGCCATCATCGGCTTCAGCCGGCGGTCGTTCGACGATCCGAACATTTTCCGCGCCAATCCGCCCAAACCCAACATATTCAATCCTTCCTCTTGTCCCGGATCCGCCCCGCCGATGCACCGGCCATGGAGCAGGCCCGGAAAAATCCGGTTCGGCGCACGCTCCTGCGCCCTGCACCGTTTCATTCATCCATTTAGGCAAGTCATCCATTCAGGTGGACTGCCCAATCCCTTATGGCCGACCCTTATGGCCAGATCGCCGGCATGGCCTTATGTCCGCCACGGGCCCCGCCTTTTGTTTTGCGCGAGGTACTATAAAGGCTGGGCGCGCCAATCAAAGCACCCGTATGCGCGCGGCCCCGCTGTTTGTCTAGATACGAAGCCGGGCGGCTCATATAAAGATGCGCGAGGGTCGAAAACCCCAGCCGCCCGGATATCAGCGGCACGGACACCTGCGGCACGGACACCAGCCGTATCGAGCACCGGCACTCAGGAGGAGCAGGACGTGATGAGTGAAGCCTCCCAATCCGATCCGGGTACCCGAAATCCCGACACCCAGGATCCTCACACGAGAGATCCCCACCTTAGGGATCCCTGGCAGCGTCCGGGGCTGGTCGCCGCCGGGGTCATTCTGGCGGTTTCCGTCCTGCTCGCCTTCTTTCTGGTGCCCTATCACTTCGGACTGTGAAGGGTTGGACCGAGAAGCATTGGACTGGGAAGCATTGGACTGGAACGCGTTGGATTGGGGCTCGTTCGGGGGCGGTGCGCAAAAAAGAGTCGCTTCAGGACCGCCGTTCCCGTTCAGGTCTGCCCATTTCAAGCCTCGGGCACTGTTTTGGCGCCATATCCTGGCCCTATACCCAGCCCCGAACATCGGCAGTGACTCTTCAGCCTTGCCCCCTTCGCCCGCTTGAATGCACCAATTCCGGGAAGGCATGGTTGCGCCCGTGTCGCGTCAGCGGCGCAGTGAAAGACCCGTATAAGGTTCAGACCTATAAGCCGCAAACGCCGGGAGATGCCCATGGCCAGCCGCCCCCAGAGACCAGGTGCCCGAAAATCCGTCGCCCGCCTCCAGGCCCGCGCTCAGGCCGCTGCCGAGGATCAACCGGCGCCCTCCCCAGGACCGACCGCCCGCCAGGAGCTTCAGAACGCCCTGGGTCCGGTAAAGACCTTTCTTCAGGGCGCAGTGGGTCTTCAGGGCGCAGTGGGTCTTCAGGGCGCAGTGGGCCGGGGTCCCAAATCCAAAGGGAGCGATGGGAAATCCGAAAAGGGGGCGCCCCCCAAGTCGCCCCTGGCCCCCGCCCGGCATCCGGATCTTCCGGACATCGAAGGGGTAGCCATTGCCACCGGCGCCACAGGCATCAAATACACGGGCCGGCCGGACCTGCTCCTGGCCCGCTTCGACCAGGGCACCAAAATGGCGGGGATCTTCACCCAATCGGGTACGGCAGCCGCGCCCGTGACCTGGTGCCGTGAGGTCCTGGAGACCAACGAGAGCGCCGACGCCCGCCTGCTCATCGTCAATGCGGGCAATGCCAATGCCTTCACGGGCAAAGCGGGCCATCAGGCGGTGAAAACCATCACCCAGGCCGGAGCGAAAGCCGTGCGCTGCCGCCGGGGCAGTGTGGTCATGGCCTCCACCGGCGTCATCGGCGAACCCCTGGACGCGGACCGGATCGCCGAACACCTGCCCCGTCTCGCGGACATGACGGACCAGCCGGCCTCCAGCGAGGCGGAAGCGGCAAGGCGCTGGGCCCAGGCGGCCACCGCCATCACAACCACCGACACATTCCCCAAATCCGCCACCGCCACGGCGCAAATCGACGGGGTGCCGGTGACCATCAACGGGATCGCCAAGGGTTCGGGCATGATCGCGCCGGACATGGCCACCATGCTCGCCTTCCTGTTCACCGATGCGGCCCTGCCCGGCGACGTGCTCCAGACCCTGCTGTTGCTCGGCGCGCGGGACACCTTCAATACGGTGACCGTCGATGGCGACACCTCCACCAACGACACGGTGCTTGCCTTCGCCACGGGAAAAAGCAGCCACAATCCGGTGGCCCGGGCCGGAGACCGGCGCCTTGCGGATTTTCGAACCAAATGGCACCAGGTCATGCATGATCTTGCGCTTCAGATCGTTCGGGATGGGGAAGGCGCTACGAAACTGATCAAGGTCGCGGTCTCCGGCGCGGATTCAAACCGGGGGGCCCGCCTGATTGCGCGCTCCATCGCGAATTCACCTCTGGTCAAGACCGCCATTGCGGGCGAGGATGCAAATTGGGGCCGGATTATCATGGCCGTGGGCAAGTCAGGTGCATCCATCGACCCGGCGGCGTTGAAGGTGTGGATCGGCGGCCTGCCCGTGGCGTCCAAGGAAGCCCGGGACCCAAATTATGATGAAGCGGCCCTGACCCGGCACATGCAAGGCGAGACGATCGAGATCGCCGTCGATGTGGGGCTTGGCACCGGCACGGCAACGGTTTGGACCTGTGATCTCACCCACGGCTATATTTCGATCAACGCGGACTATCGAAGCTGACCGGGTTATCGATTCTCTGCCCCTGGTGACCGGACGGCTGCGTCTGCGCCGCCTGCGGCCCGGCGATGCGGCCCGGGTCCGCGAGCTTATGGGCGACTGGGACGTGGCCAAGCAGACCGGCGACATTCCCTACCCCTATTCCGATGCAGCCGCCCGGGACTGGATCGCCAGGGAGGCCTGGGACTGGGCGCGGGGCATCGGCTGCACCCTCGCGATCGAGGACCTTCTGACCGGTGAGTTCATCGGCGCGGTGTCCCTGCGCCTTCAGCGGCCCCGCGTGGTCATGCGCCGCGGGGAAGTGGGCTACTGGATCGGCAAGCCCTATTGGGGGGAAGGTCTGGGTACGGAAGCCGTGACGGCGGCTGTGTCCTGGTTTTCCGATATCTTCCGGGTCCGGCGGATCGATGCGGTCACGTTCGCGGACAATAGCGGCTCCGCCGGCGTCCTGCGCAAGCTCGGCTTCAAGCTGACCCGCCGGGAAACCCGTTTCTATCCCGCCCGGGGCGGTCAGCGCCAGATCCATCGCTACACCTGGGCCCGGTGCCGTCCCCTGCCCCCCCGGCCACTTCTGGCGAAATCCATGGCCTCTAAATCGGGGGCATCCAAATCCCTGGCTTCCAGTATGGCCTCCGCCACATCCCGATCCGCCACGTCCCGATCCGCCGCACCCAAATCATCCGCCCCCGCGCCTGCTCCAGCCGAGCCACGCCAGCCGTCCTGGGGCGCGGCCAGCCGGGGTTGGGATCTGCTGAGATGGGACCGGGCGAAATGGGCCCGCACGAAATGGGCTGGCAGCAAACGGGATAAGGGCGGGGCCCGCCTCGTCCCCCGGCCCTGACCGCCCTGACCCTAACGGCCCTGACCCCCAGCCTTGACCCCCAGCCTTGACCCGCAAGGCACCGCTTACACCTCACACTTGATCAGGAGACTTCCCATGCAGACCCGCCCCCTGGGCCGCACCGGCCTGTCTGTCACCCATATCTGCCTTGGCACCATGACCTGGGGCGAACAGAACACCGAGGCCGAGGGTCATCAGCAGATGGACTATGCCATCGACCGGGGGATCAACTTCTTCGATACGGCCGAGCTTTATGCCATCCCGCCGAAACGGGAAACCCAGGGGTCCACGGAGCGTATCATCGGCACCTGGTTCAAGAGCCGCGGCAACCGGGACAAGGTGATCCTGGCCACCAAGATCGCCGGACCCAATCCGGACATGGACTGGTTCTCCGACGACGGAGAAATGCGCCGCCATAACGCCAAGCACATCAAGGAGGCCGTGGACAAGAGCCTCCAGCGTCTTCAGACGGATTATATCGACCTCTACCAGCTTCACTGGCCCGACCGGCCCGTGGCCCTGTTCGGTGCCGATACCGCGCGTGAGTTCAAGGAAACCCCCGTCGAAGAAACCCTCCGTGCCCTGGAGGATGTCATCAAGGCCGGCAAGGTGCGCCATATCGGCCTGTCCAATGAAACCGCCTGGGGGGTGATGGAATTTGTCCGGGTGGCGGAACGGGAAGGCCTGCCCCGGGTCGCCTCCATTCAGAACGTCTACAATCTGGTGAGCCGGGCCTTTGATTTCGGACTGGGGGAAGTGGCCCTGCGGGAGGATGTCGGTCTTCTGGCCTATTCGCCCCTGGCCCAGGGTTATCTGACCGGCAAGTACCGGGACGGCGCCCTGCCTCAGGGTTCGCGCAAGCAGCTCTTCAACCGGCTCCAGCGCTATGAGGGCCCCGGCGCGATCGAGACCATCAACGCCTATATCGATCTGGCGACGGATCATGGCCTTGACCCGGCCCAGATGGCCCTGAAATTCTGCGACGAACGTAAATTCGTTACCTCGACGATCATCGGCGCCACCACCATGGATCAGCTCAAGACCAATATCGAAGCCTTCGACATCACCCTGAGCACCGAGGTCCGGGATGCCATTCGCGCCATTCACAAGGCCCGGCCCAATCCCTGCTTGTGAGCGATCCCATCCGGCCCACACATCACCGCACACGGAAGACCCATGCGCCTGTTCACCGCCCTGGACATTCCCGCCGACATCGCTGGACACCTGGAGATGATTCAGGGCGGCATTCCCGGCGCCCATTGGGTGACCCCGGAGAACATGCATCTCACCCTTCGCTTCATCGGTGATGTGGATACGCACCTGGCTGAAGATCTGGACAGCCTGCTGGCGGGCATCCGCTCCAAGCCTTTTGCCGTCACCGTCTCCGGGGTTGGCCTGTTCGGCTCCCCGCCCCGGGTGGTCTGGGCGGGCATCAAACCCAGCGACCGGCTGACCGCCCTGGTGGAAAAGGTCGATTCCGTCCTGGGGCGGCTGCGCATTCCCTACGACAAGCGCCGCTATGCCCCCCATATCACCCTGGCCCGCCTCGGCGGCGTGCCCGAGCGGGAGGTCCACGACTTTGTCGTGCGCAATAGCGCCCTGAGCCTGGAGCCTTTCCCCGTGGGCCGCTTCATTCTCTATTCCAGCATGCGCACCCATGAAGGGCCGCAATACACACCGGAACGCTACTATTTGTTCTGATCTGTCCCGTCCGAGCGGGCAAAAGGGGATCCTGCCATGGCCCATTACCGCCGTATCGTCATTCTCACCGGTGCCGGCATTTCAAAGGAATCCGGCATCTCCACATTTCGGGACGCGGACGGCGTCTGGGCCAAGGTGGACCCCATGGAAGTGGCCACCCCGGAGGCGTTCATGCGCAATCCGGGCAAGGTCCTGGAGTTCTACAATTCCCGCCGGGGCGGCCTGGCGGACTTCCGTCCGAACCCGGCCCATTACGCCCTTGCCCATCTCGAGCACAGCTACCGGGAAAATGATCTGGGTTCGGTTCTCGTGGTCACCCAGAATGTGGACGATCTCCACGAAAAGGGGGGCAGCACCTCCCTCATCCACATGCACGGTGAGATCAAGAACGACCTGTGCAACAATTGCGGTGCCCGCCGGCCCTCTGGCGAACTGACCCTGGATGCGGTCTGCCCCGCCTGTGGCAGTATCGGCACCCTGCGCCCGGATGTGGTCTGGTTCGGCGAGATTCCCTACCGCATGGACGAGATTCACGAGGCCCTGTTCCTCTGTGACCTGTTCATTTCCATCGGCACCTCCGGCGCGGTGTACCCGGCCAACGGCTTTGTGGACATCGCCCGTCAGATCGGTGCCCATACGGTGGAATTGAACCTTGAGCCCTCTGACGGCGATTACATGTTCGCCGAGTGCTACTATGGCCCCGCCAGCGAAGTGGTGCCCCTCTATGTGGAAAAACTGCTAAGAGACGCAGGCGTGGAACAGGATTAGAGCATGAGGCGTTTAGAGCATGAGGCGTTTAATCCGCATCATGCTCAAGGCCGCGACTGCGGTCCGGCGCCACTGCGCCGCCCTCGCGGAGGCGCCTCGCGCCGTGAGCGAAAAAAGACTAGAGCGGCGGCCACACTGTTTAAAGGTGATCGTGATTTTGCGCCCGCCGCTCTGACGCGCAGAACCAAGAAGCCGGTGCATCTTCACGGCTCGGAACTTCTTGAAGGTGCGATCGGCTTGAGGACCGTCAAAGTCCACCGATCACCCATACGCCGACCGGGTCGCTGCGCCCACGAATCATCTGAGGGCCGATGAACCGCAGTTTCCGGGTCAACTCTTCGCTGCGCTCCGGGTTGCGCTCCCGCACCGCCTGGACCAGCGTATCGCTGATGGCTGCATTGACGTTCAGATCCCGGGTCATGTCTTCCAGCCGGCTCGCCACATTCACCGTATCCCCAAGCACCGCGAGTTCCATGCGCCTTTGGGTGCCCACATCCCCCACGACCACCGGGCCATAATGGAGCCCCGCAGAAATCCGCAAGGCGCCCTGGGTGCCGGGCACCACGCCGCCGGGAAAGGCCGCCATGATGGCGTTCACGCAGGCCAGACTGTGGGCCGGGTCCTCCGCATCGGGATCGAACGTGCCGAATGTGGCCATCATGCCGTCGCCGATGAACTTGTCCAGGGTCCCCTGGTGGCGGAACACCGCGTCCTCGAACCGGGCATGCACCGCCCTCAGCACCGTGATCACCTCCCCGGCCCGGTGACGTTCGGCCCAGGCGGTGAAGCCCACCAGATCGGCGAACAGCACCGCCGCATATTGCTCCCTGGTGGCGGAGAAGGCCTGATCCTGGTTCGCCAGCCGGTCCACGGCGGCGGGGGGAAAATACCGGGCCAGATTGGAGCGTTCCCGCTCCAGGGTCGCCTGGCGCAGGGCCAGAATGCGGGAGCGGGCCACGATGACCGCCATCAGGGCCGAGACGATCAGAAGCACCACGATGCTTTGAAGCTGAACCCCGAGATCGATGTGGAAGGGATCTGCGATCATCCCCATGACATCCGCGATGTCCGCATCCTCCGGCAGGCTGCCATAGGTGGAGCCGGGCAGGCTCATGAGCCACAGCACACCGACGGTCCAGGAGACCGCCCCGACAAATCCGCCCCACAACACCAGCCCCGGCCGGTAGGAAAAGGCAAGGCCCGCCAGCAGGACGGTGAGATAGTTCACATTGTTCAGATGCAGGATCGCCTGGGCGGGAATATCCAGCGCCCGGAGCGGATTGGGCGCGAGTAGTGTGTAGGTGACAAGAACCACCTCAAGACCCGCCAGGGCAAACTGATGCCAGGACCGGTGCCAGGACTGGCGGCCCGCCCAGTACCGCAGCCAGCCCAGGGCGCCGAAAACCGAAATGAGTGCATAATAGAACAGGGCGGCTGGAAACGGCGTCACCACGGTGATCAGCACAAGGATGACGGCAAGGGCAATCGTGCGCCCGTACATTTCCAGGCGCCGCCCCCGCAATTCCTCCGCCTCGAAGGCCCGCGCCACCCGGGCATCCATCCGCCCCAGGACCTGGGGGTCCAGGAACCCGTACCGCATTCGCCTGTCCACGCCGATCCCCCCTCTGCCCGGCCCAAAGCGACGGCCCAGCACCCAACGCCTGGACCCGGCATCCGGACCCAGAATCCGGATGGGGCGGGCACCCTAATCCGCCGCTGCCTCAATGGCTTCCATATCCTCGTCGGACAGGCCGAAATGATGGCCAATCTCGTGAATCAAGACATGGGTGACAATGTTTTTGAGGGTTTCTTCCCCTTCCGCCCAGAAATCAAGAATGGGCCGGCGGTAGAGATGGACCCGGTCCGGCAGATCCACGGGCGCAGCTCCCATCTTCTGGGTGAGATCGACCCCGTGATAAAGGCCGAGCAGATCGTAAGAGGTCTCCAGCTCCATCAGGTCGCAGACCTCCGGAGACGGAAAATCCTCCACCTGCAAGACCACATCCCGCGACAGGTCCCGGAACACCTGGGGCAGACCGGCATAGGCCGCCCGCATGAGCCCGTCAAAATCGGCCAGATCCGGCGCGAGACTGGTGAACAGGGCTTCGGTCCTGTCTGGGCGCGACCCGTCTTTCACGGATCGGGTGGGCAGTGTCGACACGGCAAACCCCATGATTTCCTGGGCCGGTCAGGACCCGTACCACCAAACGGTTGGTCTGACACGGTGGCAGAACCGGCCCGGATGGTTGTTTCGGCCCGGTCCCGGCTCACCTAGGTAACAGTGTGAGGAGATGGACCCATTCGATCCCGAGGGCTTAATGATTATGTGTGCCCGACCGGTGGCATTGTGAATGCCAATCCCGCGCTGTCCGATCAATCCGTGGCCCGGTCCAGAGCGGGCCCATCCAATGGGAGACCCAATCATGGCGGAAAAGCTCACCGACGCGCAGAGGCAGGAGGCCCTTTCGGAGCTCAAGGGCTGGACCCTGGCCCAGGACCGGGAGGCCATCGAGAAAACCTTCACCTTCGCGGACTTCAACGAGGCGTTTGCGTTCATGACCCGTGTGGCCATGGTGGCCGAGCAGATGGATCACCATCCCGAATGGTTCAATGTCTACAAGACCGTCAAAGTGACCCTGGCGACCCATGATGCCGGCGGCCTGACGGACCTGGACATGACCCTCGCCGCAACCATGAACACCTTCGCCGGGGAAGGTTGAGAGTAGGCTGAGAGAAAGCTGATCTGGGAACCCGCCGGTCCGCCCCCAACCAGAGGACGGATCGGCGGGCAGGGGTCTTTACCGGGAACCGATTACCGGGGTGCCATCCGGATGGCACCGTCCAGGCGGATCACTTCGCCGTTGAGCATGCCGTTCTCGCAGATATGCCGGGCGAGCTGGCCATATTCGTGGGGATGGCCGAGACGGGCCGGGAACGGCACCTGGGCCCCAAGGGCCTGGCGGACATTCTCCGGCGCGGCCGCCAGAAGCGGCGTGTTGAACAGACCCGGCAGAATGGTGTTCACCCGCACCCCTTCCCGGGACAGGTCCCGGGCGATGGGCAGGGTCATACCGACAATGCCGCCCTTGGATGCGGAATAGGCCGCCTGGCCGATCTGGCCGTCCTGGGCCGCCACGGACCCGGTGGAGATCACCACACCCCGTTCACCGTCTTCGGTTACGGGATCCAGGGTCAGCATGCCGGCGGTGGAATGGGTGATGCAGCGGAAGGTGCCCACCAGGTTGATCTGGATGACCCGGTCGAACCGGTCCAGGGGATGGTGGTTGATCTGACCGGTCTGCTTGTCCCGAGAGGCGGTCTTGATCGCATCGCCGACACCGGCGCAGTTCACCAGAATACGCTCCTGACCGATGGCGGCCCGGGCCTGGGCAAATCCGCGCACCACGCTTTCTTCATCGGCCACATTCACTTGGCAGAACACGCCGCCCAGTTCGGCGGCCACAGCCGTGCCACGCTCTTCGTTAAGGTCGAACAGAGCTACCCGCACGCCCCGTCCCGCCAGTTCACGGGCGGTGGCTTCACCCAGACCGGACGCACCGCCGGTGATCACTGCCGCGATGTTTGAGTTCAATTCCATGACATTCCTCCAAAGTTGTCGCTGAATTGGCCGGACCGTAGGATAAAGCCATCCCAGCCCCAGGACAGGGACAAACATGCCCCAGGATAATGAAAAACGGGACCCGGACGGGGATGCGTCCCTGCCCAGTCTCGACGATCTCGACACAAACGCGGTGACATCACCCCATGATGTTGAACACAACGAAAAGATCGTGGAGGAAGGGTTCTGGCCCAAGATCCGCCGGTTGGCCGGACGGCTGCCCTTCGCGGAGGACCTGGTCGCCGCCTATTATTGCGCGATGGATCCCGCCAGCGATTGGAAGGTCCGGGCGGTCCTGATGGCGGCGCTGGCCTATTTCGTGATGCCTGTCGATGTTCTGCCCGATGTGCTCGCGGGGCTGGGCTACACCGATGACGCGGGCGTCCTCGCCGCCGCGATCAAGGTGGTGGCCAGTCATATCACCGACCGGCACCGCTCCCTGGCCCGCACCGCCCTCGCCCGGGAAACGCCCGGACCTGAGTGAGCATCCTGGATCGGCCACACCCCGGCAAAAACTCAGCACACAAATAATATGGTGACCTTCGGCCTGCCGGGCAGCGTAGTGGGCGGTGTCAAAGCTGAAAAACCGGAGCGTCCAGAGCGGTGGACTGAGAGGCCTGACTGTCGGCGCGGGTGGGAGCAGGTGCCCCGCTTCCGGTGTCGCCTCTCAGAGGGTCTTTGTGCTCATGGCTCTCGCCATGGTCTTTATCATGGTCGTGGTCGTGATCATGGTCATGGTCGTGATCGTCATGATGCTCTTCCCCATGAGGATCGTCGCTCTGGCTGCCATGCTCGCCGTGATGGGCGCCATGGTGATCGTCCGAGTGGAAAAATGTGGAGCTGAACCCGACAAGCCCGCCCAGGGTCAAAGCCGTGAGCTTTCGGCGGATGGGCTCCCGCTCCAGATGGGGCAGGAGATGGCTGGTCCCGATGTAAAGCAGCACACCGGCGGTCACCGCGAACAGCCTGCCCAAAATGTCATCACTGAGGTCATGAACGAAGAGGACCGTGAGAATGGCCCCCAGGGGCGTGGTCAGGGCTGCGGCCAGGAAGGCGATGGCGAATGCCCGGCGGTCGGACATGCCTGAACGCTGAAGCAGGGTGAAGGTGATGATCGCCTCGGGCACCTCATGGAGGATAAGCCCGAAAGCCGTGAACAGCCCGATGGTGAAATCCACCGAGAAGGTCACCGCATAGACCACTCCGTCCACGAAGGAGTGGAACGCGATGGCCAGCACCGGCACGACCGGATTGTCCGGCACCGCCTGGGCCCCGTGCAGACCGTGGGGACCGCGCAAGACAGCGGCAGCCTCATCTGTCCTGAAGGTGCCATCACCCGCGCCTGGTTCACCATCGGATTTCGGGTCAGCCGACGGGCCACTATTCGTATCCACCCCGTTTCTGAATGCCAGCACACCGCTGTTGAGGAAATAGGCCCCCACAAAGCCAGCGAACATGAGCATCGGCGCGTCTTCGGACAGATGGAACGCCTCGGGGAGGAGGTGGAGGATACTGATCGACACCAGAACCCCCGCCGCGAAGGCGATGAACCAACCAATTTTCTGGCGTGTCCAATGACTGTTCAGCCGCACAGCCAAAAGGCCCAAGGTTGTG
Organism: uncultured Alphaproteobacteria bacterium; assembly: GCA_964561475.1. GTDB lineage: Bacteria > Pseudomonadota > Alphaproteobacteria > JAJFIK01 > JAJFIK01 > CAYUYV01. The sequence continues at coordinate 15,123 of CAZLPU010000054.1, read as the reverse complement.
ATCAGTGCGGCCAGACTGGCCAGTAATACCGCCCCTGGTATCGCGAGAGTAAACATTAGCCCGTCCCTAAAAGAATACCTACATCTTGTTATTTTATAACAATACTGAATACAAGTCTCTTAGAGCCTTAGTGGACTCTGATTAGAGCATGAGGCGTTTAATCCGCATCATGCTCAAGGCCGCGACTGCGGTCCGGCGCCACTGCGCCGCCCTCGCGGAGGCGCCTTGCGCCGTGAGCGAAAAAACTAGAGCGGCGGCCACCCTGTTTGAAGGTGATCGTGATTTTGCGCCCGCCGCTCTGAGCACCAATGACGGGTTGGAAAGACGTGAAACGAATTAGAGGGCGACCATGTGTCCGTGTTGCAACGACCCGGACAGCAGAACGAGCCCGAAAAAGGCAATCACCAGGCCCGCCGCAAGGGCAAGCCCGTCCCCCAGCACACCGATCATGGCCATGCGCTGACCCGCAAACCGTACCGCGAGGCTGCGCGACGACACCGCGAGCACCGCCAGGGCAGACACCGCCAAAGCCGTTCCCATGGACATGGCGAAGACAGCGGCGATCCCCGCAAGATGGAGATCGAGGCTGATGGCAACGGCCAGCACCACAATGGCCCCGCTACACGGCCTGAGACCCACGGACAGGATCACCGCAAGAGCCGTGCGCCAGGACAAGGGCCGTTCCATCTGATCCGCGCTGGGCCCATGGGTATGACCACACCCCTCCCCATGGCTGTGAGAATTGGGGCCTTGGGAATTGGTTCCTTGGGAGCCATGGGCATGAGAACCATGGGAATGGTGGCGGCTGTGCCTCGCGGTCTGGGTCCGGCGGACCAGCATGAAAATGGCCCGCCACACCAGCCAGATGCCGACACCGGTGATCAGCCCGTAACTGATCCGCTCCAGAACCCAGCCCGCCGCATTGGCCTCCGCAAGGGTCATGTCGACCAGAGTGACCACGGTCTCCACCAGCAAGACGGCAGTGATGCCCTGCACCAGTGCAGCCAGGAAGGACAATATGATGCCCCGGCGCACCGCGCTTTCATGGCTGAGCAGATAGGTGGAAATCACGACCTTGCCGTGGCCCGGCCCAGCCGCGTGGATCACGCCGTAGAGAAAGCTCAGCAGGATGAGCGTGCCGCCCGCCGCCAGCCCCTGGGACCGGACAGCATTCAACGCCTCTTCGGCTGCACCGTAAAAAGCGGTCTGGTGGCCGTGGATGTCTTCGGCCAGGTCTCCCCAGAGACTGGACAAGCCGGGGCCCATCAAGAGGACGAGAATCGCGCCAACAAACAGGAAGGCGCAGGCTATGACAGAGGCACTCTTCCAGCTCCAAACGGAACCGGTTTCACCAAGCCCGTTCCCAGAGGTCCGGTCCTGCCTCATCCAAGCCACTCCCAGTAGATACCAGTGCAGAGCACTCTGCAATTGTAGTGCCGCAGGAGACTCCGCATTCGGATATAAGGCTCGAAAATACTCGACGATCCGGCTTCTGGATACCCTTTCACCGGAACATAATGAAGTGATCACACCACCAGAGCGACACTATAACGGTTCAAAATTGCACAGTAATGAGGCTTGTCATGGTTTCGTTGCATTTCAGGAGACCTCTTTCGCCTTTCTGGCGATGCGAGCCTCGCGCAGCGTAATATAGAGTGTGGATCCGGCGATGATCAGTGCGCCGAGAATGGTCCAGCCGTCGGGCAGCTCCGCGAACAGGAAAAATCCGAATATGGCCGCGAATATGAGGCGGGTGTAGTCCAGGGGCGCCAGAGCGGTGGCATCGGCCATGGCATAGGCCCGCACCATGCAGTTGTGGGACATCAGACCCACAATCCCCATCACGATCAACAGGGCAAACTGGCTCCAGGTGGGCTGGATCCAAACCGCCGCCGCCGGGATGACGGTCATGACCGTTCCGACAAGCCCGGAATAAAGCAGCAGCGTTGTCGCGCTTTCCGTGGCCGAGAGAATTTTCACATGGATCAGGGCACCGGCCACGCAGAAGGCCGAAAACACCGCGACCAGGGCCGCGGGCTCCATGGCGCCGGTGGGCCGCAGCACGATGAGCACACCGATAAATCCGACAATGGTCGCAAGGGCGCGGCGGATCCCCACGGTCTCACTGAGAAACAGAATGGCCAGGGGCACCACGAACAGGGCGCGGGAGAAGGTGAGTGCGGTGGCATCCGCAAGCGGCATGTGGGTGAAGGCGTAAAAGCCGCAGATCATGCCCCCGGTTCCCATGATCCCCCGGGAGATATGAAGCATCGGCCGTTTTGTCTTCAGGCCCGCCAGCCCCCTGCCCCGCAGGGCAATGGGCAGGATGAACACGAACCCGAGAAAAGCCCGGAAGAAGGACACCTGGAAAGAGTGAAGCTCATTACCCAGAAACTTCACCAGGGTCTGCATCATGACAAAGCCCAGCGACGCGGCAAGCATCCACAACGCACCCCGCACCGTGGCGGGCAGGGCACTCCAGGCCTGATAGGGCGAGGTAAACCAGGAAATTGCCGGAGCGGGCACGGCGCCCTCACCGTCACCGGGTCCGGCGCGCTCCAAACCCTGACCAGCCCGCGGGGCATGCTCCCCGCGGGTCTGATCATCAACGGATGGCGACGAAAACGGCTTGTTCTCCATCACTGCCCGGCGGACCGGACCCCCCTTGTTCGTATCAGGACCTTATTCGGTCTTCGCGCTCAGCGATCCGTAGGCAGACTCAACGATACGCTCGGCATTGATGAACCCCTTGCCGAAAGTGTCGTTGAAGTCGGCCATGAGGTCGGCTTCCTTGATTTCCTCCAGGCTTTTGCCCTCGGCCATGGCCGCGGATACCCGGTCGCGCAGAGCCACCAGAACGTCTCGGTTTTTCTGGACACCGGCCTTGTCCGTCAGCGGACCATGGCCGGGGATCACTTTCGTGTCCTCGCCCGCCATGGCGATCACCTTGTCCATGGCCGCGATCATGCCATTCAGATTGCCGCCGGACTCCAGGTCGATGAAGGGATAGAAGCCGTTGAACAGGGTGTCGCCCATATGGACCACATCCGCCTTTTCGAAATGGATCAGGGCATCCCCGTCCGTGTGGGCATTGGGAATGTGGAACACCCGCACCGTGTCGCCATTGACATGGAAGGTGATCTCATCGGTGAACGTGACCACGGGCAGGGCCGCTTCCGGCGCCGGATCGACCTTGCGGTTGAAGGCTTTCATCATCTGGCCCGCGCTCATCCGGGTGCGCACATTGTTGTGGGCCACGATCACCGCGCCTTCCTCGCCAAAGGCTTCGTTGCCCCCGGTGTGGTCGAAATGCCAATGGGTGTTGATCACCGCACGGATCGGTTCTTCCGAGATTTCCCTGACCTTCGCCTTGATCCGGTCCGCCAGAGGGGCATACTGATCGTCGATCATGAAGACGCCGTCCTCACCGGCGAGCACGCCGATATTGCCACCCTGGCCGGTGAGCATATAGACCCCACCGTTCACTTCCGTCGCCTCGATCACCACATTCGCGAACGGGTCCTGCTGCGCGGCGGCAGCGGCCTTGTCCGCTTCGGTATTGCCGGAATGGGCCAGTGCCGACCCTGTGGTCAGGATCGCGGCAATCGCCACCGCACCAAAACTCTTCAGTCCACCCATGGCATTTCTCCCAACCTTTTTCGTATCGGGCGCGGCGGCAGGGAAAACCCGGTTACCGGACCCACGCACCACCTGCCCGGTCACGATAACCGCACGCCTGATAGGCCGCGTCCACCAGGGATTGTCCCCGGATATTCAAGAGGGACCCAAGGCCCATCTGATTCATCACGTAACCGAACGCAAGGCCCGCATCCGGGTCGGCAAAACCCAGGGAGCCCCCTGCCCCGCCATGACCAAAAGCGCTGTCCGATAGCACGAGGCTCGCGGCGGGCTGGGGCTGAAAACGGCTGTTGTCCACAGAGCGCATGAGCCCGGCGCCGAAACGCATGGGAATGCACAAGGTTGCGTCCAGATGGCTGGCATTGGTGACCCGGGTCATCCCCTGGATCGTCTCCGGCCTGAGCACCGTGACCCCGTCCAATGTGCCGCCCAAACTCAAGGCGCCATAGAACCGGGCCAGGGAGCGGGCATTGGTGATCCCGTTGGCCGAACCGATTTCCGCGGCCCGGTAGTCCCGCTTGTTGGGACTGAAGCCCCCGTCATTGAGAAAGAACAGGGCCGGAATGGAACTCTTGTCCTGAAGTTTGCGCACGAACAAAGTCGGCGGCAGGCTCGTGTCCAGTTTCGGCGCCAAGATCCGGGCCACCCGGTGATCCTGTTCCTCCGGCAGCCCGATCCAGAACTCAAGCCCCAGGGGACCGGCAATGTCCTCGGCGAAAATCTGCCCGGCGCTGCGCCCGTCGGCCCGGCGGATCATCGTTCCCACCGTCCAGGCATAGGTCAGTCCGTGGTAGGAACTCCGCGTACCCGGAGGAAAGAACGCCTCTTCCCCGGCAAGCCTTGCGGAGGTGGCATTGAAATCGAGAAACAGGCCATCGGGTACCGGCTCCCGGAAGGCGGGCACCCCGGCGGTATGATCCAGCATCATCCGGGTGGTGGTGGCCTCCTTGCCTCCGGTCCCGTATTCTGGCCACAGATCAGTGACTGGCGCATCCAGATCGAGCTTGCCCTGTTCCGCAAGCCGATGGGCGATGACCGCAAGCACCGCCTTGGTGCAGGAAAACACCCCCACCAGGGTGGCATCGTCCCAGTCCCGGCCGGCCCGGGGATCGGCACTGCCGCCCCAAAGATCGACCACCGTCTCCCCGTCCTTCAGCACACAGACGCCCGCGCCCGCTTCACCGTTCGCGCGGAAATTTTCCACGAACTGGGCGGCCACGGCCTCGAAACCCGGCGCGGCCCAGCCCGAGACCGTGCCCGTAGGCACCGTCTCGGAAACCGGTATGAGGCTCATTCCTCGGCGACCTGGAGCACCACCTTGCCCTTGGCCCGGCGTTCCGCCAGCTCATTGAGGGCCTGGGCATACTGATCGAACCGGTAGAGGGACGACACGTGGGGCCGGATCTTGCCTTCCGTGTACCACTGCATCAGTTCCGCCACGTGTTCGGCATTGCGCTCAGGGAACCGGCGCACGAAGTCGCCCCAGAACACACCGACGATCTGACAGCCCTTGAGCAGGGTCAGATTGAGGGGAATGCGGGGGATCTCACCGGCGGCAAACCCGATCACCAGGAAACGGCCGTTCCAGTTGGTGGCCCGGATCGCGGGCTCCGCGTAATCGCCGCCCACCGGGTCGTAGACCACATCGGCGCCGTCCCCGCCGGTCAGGGCCTTGATCTGGATGGACAGTTCTTTCTGCTGGGCCCGGTCCATGTTGCCTGACGGGTAGAGCAGGGTTTCATGGGCCCCGTGGCGCCGGCAGACCTCAAGCTTTTCCTCGGTGGAGGCCGCCGCGATCACCTTGGCGCCCATCACCTTGCCCAGTTCAACGGCGGCAAGGCCCACACCGCCGGCCGCGCCCAGCACAAGCAGGGATTCGCCCGGCTGGATCATGGCCCGGTCCTTCAGGGCGTAATGGGAGGTGCCGTAGGTCATGATGAAGGCCGCCGCTTCGGGCATCGGCATCACGCTCGGGATGGGAATGGCTTGGCGTTCCTGGATCACCACCTGTTCGGCAAACCCGCCCCAGCCCGTGGAGCCGATCACCCGGTCGCCGGGCTTCACCAGGGTCACCCCCTCGCCCACTTCGCTGACCACACCGGCCACTTCCCCGCCGGGGGAGAAAGGCAGCTCAGGCTTGAACTGGTACATGTTCTGGATGATCAGCACGTCGGGGAAGTTCACCCCGCAGGCCTTCACGTCCAGGCGGATCTGGCCAGGGCCCAGGGTGGGCTCGGGCACGTCGCCGATTTCAAGGTTTTCCGGGGGGCCAAAGGAACGGCACAGAACGGCCTTCATGGGTCGTTTCTCCAGATTTTGGTCAGGTTCAAACAAGGCTGGCGTCATCCTGCCACGCCGGAACCGGTTTAGGCCAGCGGGCAGGTACCGGGGCGCGGGGTAGCAGGGCGCGGGGTTCCAGGGGCTGGGTTGGCATGAACCCTGGGTGGCAGGAAAAAGCGCGAAGTAGGACCCACCTTAAACGGGGACCTACCTTAAACAGGGACTCCGGGGCCGGGTTTGGGTTCCGGCCTTGGGGTTGCCTCACGCTCACCCATGGGTCCGGCCGGTTTGGAGACCCCAGCCTGACCACCATGATCCTCGATCCCAAACAGATCGCAAAGAGCGCCCCGCATCATGTGCACGCAGCGCCGCCCGATGGCGATGGCCTCTTCCCCTTTGTCAAACTGGAGAGCGCCCAAATGGCCCAGGCTGGGGCACAACATCAGATCCGGCGGCTCCCCCACCGCCCGGGACTTGGTGATGCGGTCGCTCATGATGGAAATGGCGTTGTTCATCACTTCAAGCTGCTGGGGGCCACGATCAGCGGGATCCGTCAGGGAACGCACGAACCTCCCGGCGCTGCGCCTCGTGCCCTGGGGCAGGCGGTTGGCGAGATCATCGAGCCAGGTCCAGGGCAGCCGGTCATCCTCCGCCGCCGGTTCCGCCCGGACCACGGTCCGCTCCGCCGACAAGGGCACCGCCCTGGTCCGGAACAGGTCATTATTGAGATTGACGGCAATCACCACATCGGCGTCCAGGGCGCGCGCCACGGAAATGGGCACCGGGTTCACAAGCGCACCATCCGCGAGCCAACGCTCACCGATCCGCACCGGCTGGACGAGACCGGGAATGGCCGCCGATGCGCTGATGGCGCTGGCGAGATCGCCTTCCCGCAGCCAGATTTCCCGGCCCCGCCGGATATCCGTGGCAACGGCCATGAACGGCAGCGGCAGATCCTCGATCCTGGTCTCGCCGACAAGCTCCCGGTACAGACGGATGAGATTGCGCCCGGCGATCATCCCGCCGCTGCCGCCGAAATTCAGATCGAAATACCGCACCATGCTGAAGGAATCGAGCTTGAGCACGAAATCCTTCAACTCCTGGAGCCGCCCCGCCGCATAGGCCCCGCCCACCAGGGCACCAACAGAACACCCGCCGATCACATGGGGCTTGATCCCCAATTCCTCCAGCGCCTCGATGATACCGATATGGGCCCAGCCCCGGGCAGACCCGCTCCCCAGCACAAGACCGATGCGGGCGGAGAAGTGATACTGGGGCCAGTCAGGCTTGGACTTTGGGTCCTTCGAAGATGTGGGATCAGTCGGCATGGCGGCCTGTGCAGTAAGCGGAAGAATAACCGTCCGTGATTGGATCACTGGCGGAGGCTGTTTCAACCGGGAGGTAACAGGGCGAAGGCGTCCGGATTAGGGCGCAACTGGCCCGTCTCCAGACCCAGCCAATTGCGCATCACCGGGGTTCGAAAAGCGGAAAGCCCCCGAAAACCGTCACCCAAAACACCGAGCCTCAGGAGTAGTTCCGAGATGGCCGCATCCGCGGCCCTCGCCGCGCCGTCGTCGATCTTGAGCACCACACCAAGCCCACGGCTGCGGACATAGGCGGCATAAACCCCTTCCGCGCCACGCTTCAGGATGACCTGCCCGCCGGTTGCGTCAATGACCGCCGTGTCCAGGGTGCCCTCGCCCGCCACCATGGACGGCTCCCTGGCTTGGGCCTCGAACAGCCGGACCAGAGCCTGGGCCCGGGCCGGCTCCAGGACGGACGGGTCCGCGCACCGGGCAACCCCGAGACCAAACGCCCGCAAAGGCATGGCCGGGGTTGCCGCCGAACACCCGTCCACCCCCACGCCCATGTCCTCCGGGGCCATGCCGCACAGCTCCGCCATGGTATCAAACACCCTGCGTTGCAGCGGATGGTCCGGACGGGTATAGCCCCTGGGGTCGAGGGCGAGATGGCGGGCGGTGGTGAGAAAGCCCGCATGTTTGCCCGAACAATTGTTATGGAGCGTGCTTACAATCACCTCGCCCTGATTGACCCGGGCCTGTTCCGCTTTGTCCCGGGGCATCTGGGCACCGCATTCCAAGGCTTCGGGAGAGAACTGAAGGCGCGCAAGCCAGTTCCTCACCCCGTCCCAATGGGTTCGCCCCCCTTCATGGGAGGCACAGGCCAGGGCCAGTTCCCGGGCATTCAGGCGGAAGGCGTCGGCCGCACCGCTTTCCACCAGGGGGATGGCCTGCATGGTCTTGCAGGAGGACCGGGGAAAGATCGTGCGCTCCAGGTCCCCGGCGCTGGCAAGAACGTCACCATGGGCGGTCATCACCGCATAAGCGCCCCGATGGCAGCTTTCCAAAAGACCGCCGCGCCAGACCTCGACCAGAACCGGATTGATGACGCCGGTATCCATGGGCTGGGGCGCCAGTTCGCATGGGAGGTTGGATGGGTGGCCGGATGGAGGATCGGATGGGGACCCCTGGTCCCGGGCGGACCCGGGCAGAGAGATGCTGGGCGTGCTCATCGGTGCTCAAGGGTCCTTGGGGTGAATGGGTTTATGCTGAAAAGACGATACGCTGGCAGGGCTTCCGGTTCCAATACGGAGTCAGACCCCACCGGGATCCGGCCCCAACGGAATCCGGGACCGGTGTTGAATGGATAAAGGAGCAGCAGGGACGTGCGCGGTTACTTCGGAATTGGTGTGGAGGGCATCAGCAAGGCGTTCAATGTGGGCAATCTCTTCCGGACGGCCCATGCCTTCGGCGCCAGCTTCGTATTTACGGTCAATGCCCATTTCCGGGCCCGGGAAGCGGCCAAGACCGACACCTCCCGGTCCCTGAGCCATGTGCCCTTCTATGACTGGGACACGCTCGGCGATATGGCCCTCCCGAAAGGCTGTGCCCTGGTCGCCGTCGAATTGATCGACGACGCGATCGCCCTGCCCAGCTTCCGGCATCCCTTGAACGCCGCTTATGTGCTGGGCCGGGAAAAAGGCAGCGTCACACCGCCCCTCCTGGCCAAGGCCGATCACGTCATCCAGATCCCGACCCAGTTCTGCGTCAATGTCGGCGTGGCCGGAGCCATCGTCATGTACGACCGGCTGATCTCCATGGGCCGGCACATGCCCAGGCCCGTGCGCTCCGGCGGTCCGGATCCCGACCAGCAACCCGCCCACCGCCATGGTGATGCGGTTCTGGAAGAAGCCATCCGCAAGGGTCTTATGGACGAGGGCTGACACAAAAAGGGCGCTGACTGATCATTCAGTCAACGCCCCAAATAAAACCCGGGTGAGCGCAATCTCAGGGTCCGAACACCCGCTGCACCAAGCCCAGGGCACCGGTAAACTTCAAGGGCGCCGTGGTGATCGCCAGGGCATGGCATACTTCGCCTTCGTCCGCCACGGGCTGGTGGGTGACCTCCGGAGAGCCAACCGACAGGTCGCCCGGACCGAAGGTGCCCCGCTCATCCGTGAATGCACCGGTCAAGACCAGGGTAAATTCCTGGCCGTGGTGGGTATGCTTGGGCACCCGAACACCAGGCTCGAGCCGGAACAGCTCGACCGAGGTCTGATCGCTGTTGCGCGCCGGCCCGGCAAGGTCGAGCACCTTGATCCCGCCCATGACCTTGCGCCAGCCCTTGTCCGCGACCGCCGCTCGGGCGAGGCCGCGAACCGGTTCCGGCAACCGTTCCAGTTCAGGATCGCTCACGCCAGCTTGTGCGAGGTGCCTGTCCAAGGACACGGTCGCGGTCTGGCTGTCCAAAGCGGCCAGAACCCGCTCAAGGGCATCGTCGGACAGGTCCGCTGGTGCGGTTTGATCCAGTAACGCCCCACCGATCACCTCGTAGGACCGGACGCTTTCGCGGCAGGCGGTACAGAAAGCCAAATGCGTTTCAATGGCGATGCATACGGCCGGATCCAGCGTCCCGGCGGCGTAGCTCACCAAAGTGCCCTCATCAGGGTGATGTGTCGGTGTTGTCTGCATCATAACCTTCAACCTATGCCGGGCCGGACCCTTGACCAGGAGATTGGGTCATTTTCCATCATCGCTATAATTTACCGTCAAGAGCCTGCCGTAAACGTGTGAAGGCAAGCCGTAGCCTGGATTTCACCGTCCCGAGTGGAATACCGGTGCCATCCGCAATTTCCCGGTGCGACTGACCGGTGAAGAAAGCCAGTTGCACAAGCTCCGCCTGTTCCGGCGGCAGGGTCTTCATCGCCTCGTGAACCCGCTCTTCTTCCTGGCCGGCCAGGAGCGATTCGTCCGGCGCCAGTTCCGATCCCGGTGCGAAATAGGGATCGTGGGGATCCAGGTTCTGGTTCCGGTCCTTCCGCAGCATATCGATCCACCGGTTCCGCGCGACCGTGAAAAGCCAAGTCGAAGGCGATGCCTGCCGTCGATCAAACAGGTGTGCCTTCCGCCATACGGTGAGCATGACGTCCTGGACCACCTCCTCCGCCGTTGCCCCGTCGGCACCGAGCTTGAGCAGATAGCCTTTCAGGCGTGGCGCGAAATAGCTGAACAACTGGGAGAAGGCCGCCCGGCTTCGGTCCTGGGCGACGGCTTCCAGCCAGGTGGCCAGCATTTCCCGTGTGGTCTCGAGCGTGGATATGGTTCTGGGTCCCGTTACAATTGACCGGCTTTCCGCCGCTTGTCGCGTAAGGAGCATCAATTTACAGGGTGGCCAGCCCTTGTCCATGACAGGCAACCGGATCATGCGGTCATGACGCACCTTGTGGACAGCCTGCCGAAAATTCCAATGGATGCCTTCAAAATCCCTTGAGCAGGCACACATCCTGACCCTGTGGCGCCATGAATGATGTCCAATGGTTCATATGGCCCGAAAGATCAATGGCACGCCTTGCGTACCACCCTCGGCGCATGGCATTGCCGAAAGGCGTTGAGGGTCTTGAGACTGCCGGTTTGAGAGACGGTTCGCCGGCACCGGCCCGTCCCGAGAGGCAAAGCGCGGCACCGGCCTATCTCCCGAAGCCGCACCGGTTCACCGCTGCTTGAAATTTTACCGTTTGAGATGGAGACAACGACTGGTCATGGTCTGCACCCCGCCTGTCCGAAGCCCGCTCCCGATGCGGACACTATCCGCCATTCCGGCCATCCTGGTCCTTGCCGTCATGCTCATGGTCGGCGCACCGGACGCTCGCGCATCCGACGAGCTCCAGGTTCTTGGCAACTATAAAGACTGGACCGCGTACAAGACCGGCTCCGGCGCGAATTTGGTGTGTTATGTCGTGTCCGACCCGCAATCCAAGAAACTCTCCAGGGCAGGCCGGAGTCGGGGCGAAGTGCATTTCATCGTCTCCCACTGGCCCAATACGGACCCAGCGGTGAAAGGCCAACCCAGCGTAGTCATTGGCTATCCCTTCGGCGCCAACAGCGATCCGCGGATTCAAATCGGTTCGGATAAATTTGATATGGTGCTCGATCCCAATGCGGGCGACGATGAGGCCAACCGGGAGCGTGCCTGGCTCTCCGACGCCCGCACGGAAGAACGGCTTCTGGATGCCATGCGCCGGGGCAACACCATGGTAATCACCGCGCGTTCCTCCCGCGGAACCCAGTCCACGGACAGCTATTCCCTCCTCGGCTTCACAGCCGCCATGGAACGCATCGATAAAGAGTGCCGCTGATGGATGAGACACCCCACCGGGATCCGGCGGGCTCCGAAGACGCCGGGGCCGTCACGGCCCTGACCTTCCCCGGACGCCTTTCCGGTTCCGCCGGTGGGGGTGACCCTCTCCCCCCGGAACACAATGCCCGGGACAACCTCCTGGGTCTGGATATCGATACCCTGGCGGCGCGCATGGAAGATATCGGCGTGCCCGCCCGGCAACAGCGCATGCGCGCCCGCCAGCTTTGGAACTGGTTTTACGTGCGCGGCGCCACGTCCTTTGGTCAGATGACCAATCTCTCCAAGGGTTTGCGGGATATTCTGGACGAGCGGTTCTGTCTGGACCGGCCGGAAATCATCGAGGACCGGGTTTCCACCGACGGCACCCGCAAATGGCTGCTGCGAACGGCCCCGGGCGTGGAAGTGGAGACCGTCTTCATCCCCGAGGACAACCGGGGCACCCTGTGTGTCTCCAGTCAGGTCGGCTGCACCCTGAATTGCACTTTCTGCCACACGGGCACCCAGGCCCTTGTGCGCAATCTGACCGCCCGAGAGATCCTTTCCCAGGTGCTGGTGGCCAGGGATTGCCTTGAGGAATGGCCCGGGCCCGAGGGCACACCGGACCGGCGCATCACCAATGTGGTGATGATGGGGATGGGGGAGCCCCTCTACAATTTCGACAATGTGAAAGCCGCCCTGGACGTGGTCTCGGACAATGAGGGGATCTCCCTTTCCAAGCGCCGGATCACATTGTCCACCGCCGGCGTCGTGCCGATGATCCCGAAAGCCGGTGAAGAGATGGGCGTGATGCTCGCCATTTCCCTCCATGCGGTCCGGGACGCCTTGCGCGACGAGATCGTGCCCTTGAACCGGAAATACCCCATCGCCGAATTGCTGGACGCATGCCGGGCCTATCCCGGCCTGTCCAATGCCAGACGGATCACTTTCGAATATGTGATGCTCGACGGGGTCAATGACACCATTGCCGATGCCCGGGAACTGGTTCGGCTGATCGCGGGCATCCCCGCCAAGATCAATCTGATCCCCTTCAACCCCTGGCCCGGCTCGCCCTATGACTGTTCCGACTGGGACCAGATCGAGCGTTTTGCCGATGTGGTCAACCGGGCGGGATATGCCAGCCCGATCCGCAGCCCTAGGGGCCGGGACATCCTCGCCGCCTGTGGTCAGCTCAAATCGGAAAGCCGGAAGATGCGCGCCTCCGAACGGCGGCGCCTCGAAGGGGAATGACCCCGCACCTCAAAGACATTCCCGCGCACCAATTCTGGGGGGCGCCCCCCTGGATTCCCCGGCATCTGCCCCTTGGCGCCGCGCCCCGTCCCGCCACTGCCGACGATTTTCCGGTTCTGCTTGAGATCCTCCGTGCGGCCCTGGAGCCCGTGCTCGCGCCCCTTGGCCTGTGGAATCAGACGGCGGAGGACAAGGCATTTCGCCGCAGCTTCCATCCTGGTGCCGATTACATCATCGAACGCGAAGGGAGAGGCATCGGTCTCTGGGGGGTGCGGCAGACTCCCTCCACCGGAGGCTCCCTTTTTCTCATCCACGCCGCGATCGCGCCGGGGTTTCAAGGTGCCGGTCTCGGACGCGCCCTGCTCTCCCGACTGGTGGTATGGGCGGACCAGACCGGCAGGGTAGTTGAGTTGACGGTGCATAGGGGCAATCGGGCCACGCTGTTCTACCAAAGCGCAGGATTTCGACCCGTTATAGAGACAGACACAAAAGTTAGATTGCGTTACAGTCCTGATTTGAGACAGTAGGGTTTCGAGTGCGAGTCTCGATTACGGGCGAACATGAGCAATTGGACGGGCATACCGGTCCCGCCGGATCCGAGGGGATACCCGGGGTACTATGCAACCTACGCTTCCGGTGCGTTTCCGGGAGGGGCGGGGTATAGTGTCCAGCAACAGGGCGCCCAGCCGGACTTCGTGGACCCCTCAACCATGGCGCAGCAGGGCTACGTCAGCACCCCGAGTTATGGGGCACAGGGTTATGGGTCTCAGGGCCACGGTGATGCCAACGGCCAGAACTACAACAACGGCCAGCACCCCGGCAGTCATCAGCACCCCGGCAACAACCAGCATTCTCCGAACGGCCAAGGTTTCAACGGGTCCTCTCCGTCCTATGGCGCCAACCCGCCATATGATCAGGGCCATGGTGCCCACAACGGAGCCAATCCTATCGGGGCGAGCTATAGCGGGCCTTCCCATGACGGGAGCGGGCAAACCGGCAACGGTTTCACCGGTGGCAACCAGGGCGCCAGCCTGAACCCGTATTCGACCGCAGGATCAGCCCACGGGAATGGCCCTCAGGCCTCTTTCGCGTCGTCGTCCTACGCGTCCGGGCCCCAGGGCCATTCTCAACAGGGTCAGCCCCAGCAAATCCAGCCTGTTCAATTGCCGCCGCCACACCAGGGTCCCGCCGCGATGGCGCCGACAGGGGCGCCGACGGGGGCACCGACAGGGTACCCACCCGTCCAGCAGCCCCAGGCGACCTTCTCCAATCAGACGCCGCCCCCGGGTATGTTTCCCCATCCCCATGGTCAAGGGGTCCCCCAATCTCCGGGCCAGCCCGTTGCGATGCCGGTCTACCCGCCGGTGGCGCCGATGCCCGGTCAACCGGTCGGATCCGCCATGGGCCCCCATGGACAGCCGCCCATCGGCCCCCACCAGCCGTGGCAACCGCCCCAGCAGCAGCAGCCCGGTTATCTGCCGGGCACCCAGATCCCCCAACAGCGGCCGCCAGGGGTTCCTTTCTGGCAATGGCTGGTTGGTTACATCCTTGGCTGTCTGGCCGGCACATTGCTGTTCGAACTGGGTGTCATTCTGAGCTTCGAGGGCTTTGAGGCGTCAGACAACAACCCCGAGTTTGTGCCGATTGTATTCTACATCCTGGCCTATCCGATTTTCTTTGTGGTCACCATGGTGGTGGGGCTCTTACCCACGCTGGCGGCCTACTTCATTCTCCGAGGGTCAGAATCAAAGACGTTGATGACCTATTTGATGGCCGGATTCATATCCTGGCTGTTTTTCGGGATCTTCCTGGGCCTCCTCGGCAAACTCTCCGCTCCGGAGGCCGACGCGGTGATCTGGGGTCTGGCGGTGACCTCGGCTTTCACCGGTCCGGTGGTCATGTGGATCCTGTGGAGCTGGACCAAAACCCCGTGGAACATCAACGGCCCACCGCGCCAGGGCCCCACCAGTATGGGTGGCGGCAGCGGCTGGGGATGGGGTGGCGGCAACAACACCACGCCGGTTCCCCCTCAAAACCAACGGGGCGGCTCCGTGCTTCAGCAGCCTCCCCGGCGCACGCCTCAGAATGGCCGCGGCGGCTCCACCCAGCCGTTCTTTGAGCGGGAAGTCGATTTCACCTGATCCCCCCGTCACCCCCTATTGACGCCCCCTCGTTTCCGGGTCGGTCTCGGCCTGCTACTTGGGTGTATCGAGCGGCAGGGCGTTTTCATCCCCCTGCCGCCTAGAGCGGCGGGCGCAAAATCGCGATCACCTTTAAACAGGGTGGCCGCCGCTCTCGTTTTTTCGCTCACGGCGCGAG
>CAZLPU010000053.1:0-35110 GCA_964561475.1 uncultured Alphaproteobacteria bacterium | reverse complement strand
CCACATGCTCCGCCAGATTGGTCAGGAAGGCGATGACATCGTGCTTCACTTCCCGTTCGATGGCGTCGATGCGCTCCACTTCGAACGCGCCCCGGTCCCAGACGGCCTTGGCCGCTTCCTTGGGGATGACACCGAGATCGGCCTGGGCATCGCAGGCATGGGCTTCGATTTCGAACCAGATGCGGAACCGGGTTTCAGGGTCCCAGATGGCAGTCATAGCCGGGCGGGCATAGCGGGGTATCATGGCCGTCCTCCGGAAAGGGCCTCACAAGCGCTTCTCATAGCACCTGATCCGCGCCAGGTGAAACGAAGCCGTTGCGCCATGGATCCGGCCTGTCGTGTCCATGGCGGTTCCCGCGGAAGACGCTCGATCCCGTCAAAGGCGAGGGGCGGGGAGATTTATCGCAGCTTTTACAAAACCTTAGGGATTGTGGTGCTACTCGAGATGTGTGCCGGGTCCGGTCTGTCACGCCAAGCGGCAGACCCTCCCGGTGCAAAGACCGAGACAGTCTGCACCCCTGGCCGGGTCCACCCCCACGACCCCTCCCCAACCCGGCCAGTGTTCTGATCCCCCCAATCAGGTGGTGCAGGCCAGTGTGCCATCGGTCGGACCCGGGGTGAGGCAACCGCCACCCAGCACCCCGGGTCCATTCCGTTCGATACGGGGTCGGGCAACGGTCATCCATGGCGGGCGGTCCCCATCACGTCCCATGGGCTTTCGAACATTCGTCTGTGTGCGGGGTGATGGTGTTGGAGGGTACCGAGCGGCACTCAGGAGCCATCATTAGATGGGTGCTGATCATCTCCGGCGCTGGAGTCAGCTCAAGCGCCTGCCCAGGCGCATCCACCATCTCTGCCGGGTCCGCTCTTCCGAGAAATCGTAAAAAGCCCCGTTGATGTCGTAATGGCCCCGCTGGGCCGCAGGCATTTCATTGGTATCGACCGCCTCGAGAATGTGGGGCAGACTCTCCAGGAATTTCGCTGATTTGTAGGGCGGGTGGAGGGAGTAGAACAGGCCCGGCCCCGCGAGATCGATGCGGGTCAGACCGCAGCGTTGCATGGCGGCGGTCATGATGGCTTCCGGGAGTTGCGCCAAGGGATTGCCATCGAGAAGGGCGGATGCCATGCCCCGCGCCGGCGCGCGCACCGGCTCTTCAAGAAGGGTCTTGAGGGTGGCGCGCTTCGTCAGGAAAATACGGGTCGAGATCGTGTCGAGGACGTATTCCCGAGCACGCCTGTCTTCCCGCAAGGACGTGTCCTGAACAAGGGAGCCATCGTCCGTCGGCGGACCTGCAAGCGGCGCCACCGCGGCCACATCAGGCTTCTCCAGCCGCTGGCAGGCGATTTCAAACCAGCCGGACGCATCGCCGCCCAGGATCATGTCACTATCGAGATGAAAAATCGTGTCGTGTTCTGTTGAGGCCAAGCCGAAAAGGTAGCTGAAAAAAGGCCCGCCCCGGAAATCATGCCTTGGGATGGTCCAGGGCAGGCCGAGCTTCTCCTGAACCGCACTCCGGCTCGCGTCATCATAGAGGACCGGTCGGGACACGACATTGGGGTAGGTTTCTGCAATTTCTGCAATCAACCGTTTGATCGCGGCGAGATTGTCGTCCCAGGATTCGGCGAATCGTCCTTTGCCCGGCTGGGTCTCCAGGGTCAGAACAATCTCGGAGACATGGGGGGAGAGGCTTTTGATCTGGCGGGGGAGCAGGAGGCGGCAATAGGGCAAATCCGGCGGTGCCAGATTGATTTGCGCTGACACCGGCCACACGGGATCATTGCCAGCACTGCTCGCATCCTTGGGGCTAGGCATATCAACCTCGTCGATCCGATTCGGTTTGCGCTGCAGCAACGCCAGTGTCTATACCACGACTCCATTTCATTGCTATTGCTCATGGCGAACGCCCGCCTGTCCACCGCTGCCGCGCCATTAGAACCCAGTAACGCGGGACCCAGTAAAGCGGGACAATGAGAGCCGAGCCGTCAAGGTCGACCCGGCGGCGATCCTGTGGCACAAGGCATGCCAGGAATAGCTGTAAAGCAATGTTCGGGCTCAAGAAAAGCGGGCGGCCTCGGCTGGTATGGACATGACACCTTATGAACTGCTGGATATCTTCGCCGCGGTCCTGACGCCTCTGGTGATCCTTCTGGCCAGCGCCTGGTTCAGTTTTCGCGCGCGGCGGGAAGCCGACCACAACCGCAAATTCTCCGAAATCGTTTCCAAGCGGATCGAATTATGGGATCAGCTGGCCTACAAGCTGAATGATCTTTATGCCTATTATCTATTCGTGGGCGACTGGAAGGATCTGAGCGAGCGGGACGTGGTGGCCTGCAAGCGCGCCGCCGATCGGATCGTGTTCGCCTACCGGCCGTTCTTTTCCAACCGGTTTTTCAACGCCTACATGGCTTTCATGGATGAAAGCTTCAAACCCTTCGGCAAACACGGTACGGATGCGAAACTGCGCACCGTGAACATTCGCCCCCAGGACCAGAAGGCCGACGATGACCGGTTCACGGGCGAAGATAACGCCAGGGCCATCCACGCAGCCTATTTCACCTTGCTGACCATCGCCGCCGAGGAATTCGACCTGATCCTTGGGGATGCGCCCTCGGTGCCCGAGACCCCAAGATCCCGCCGTGAGATCACCGGCTGACCTCGGCCGCGCTCCCGGCGCACCGTCTCGTTTCGGATCGGGCCTTTCATGGGCGCCGGGAACACCGTCAGGGAGGGGGGAACAAGGCCCCTTCCATAGTGTTCACAGCGTTCTGGTACTCTGAAACAACTGCTTCGCGGGACGGTACAGAAGAGACCGGCCCCGTTCTTTTTCACCGCCGCCGCGATAGGCGCGGGCCCCAACAAACCCTATTGTTTCCATGATGGAAGCGGATACTCTTCCGGCAAATCCGACCGTCCTGCACCCACCCGCTTGAAAACAGAAAGAGATTGCCCTTGGCCCATGCTGTCCTCGACGAACCCCGCACGGCCCATCTGGATGAGGACCATGTCCTGTCCCCGGCTTTCGTGCGCAAGGTGGTCGAGGCCCTGGATGAGGAAAACGAAGGCCAGGTCCGGGCCCTGGTGCTGCCACTCCATGCCGCCGACATTGCCGACCTTGTCGAACTGATCCGCCCCTTCGAACGGCGCGCGTTGATCCGGGCCCTGGGCGAAGACCTCGCCCCGGAAGTGCTGTCCGAACTCGACGAAGAAGTCCGCGATGACGTGGTCGATGCCATGGAACCGGCGGTTCTGGGCGAGGCCGTCGCGGAACTGGATAACGACGACGCGGCCTATGTCCTGGAGGACCTGGATGAGGAGCGCCGCCAGGAAGTGCTCGCCCACGTTCCGGAGCGGGAACGGGCGGCGGTGGAACTGGCCCTTCAATATCCGGAATATTCCGCCGGCCGCCTGATGCAGCGGGACGTGATCGCGGTCCCCGAATTCTGGAATGTCGGTCAGGTGATCGATTTCACCCGGGAAGGGGAAGGCCTGCCCGACGAGTTCTTCGAAATTTTCGTGGTGGATCCGGTCCAGAAGCCCCTGGGCACCGTGCCCTTGAGCCGGCTCATGCGCCACCAGCGCGACGTGCCCCTGCGCAGCATCCTCGACGAAGAAGCCGTCGTCATCCCCGCCGATACGGAACAGGAAGAAGTGGCCTATCTCTTCCAGCAGTACCACCTGGTCTCGGCGCCCGTGGTGGATGAGGCGGGCCGGCTTCTCGGTATGCTGACCGTCGACGACATCATCGAAGTCATCCAGGACGAAAACGAGGAAGATGTCCTGGCCCTGGGTGGTGTGGGCGAAGAGGGTCTTGGGGACCCGGTCCTGCGGGTCATGCGCCAGCGCTTCTCCTGGCTCCTGGTCAATCTGCTGACCGCCGTGCTTGCCTCCATGGTGATCAGCCTGTTCGAGGCCTCCATCCAGGAAGTGGTGGCTCTTGCGGTGCTCATGCCCATCGTCGCGTCCATGGGGGGCAATGCGGGCACCCAGACCTTGACCGTGGCAGTCCGGGCCCTGGCCACCAGGGATCTGACGGAAACCAATGCCTTGAGGCTGATCCTGCGGGAAAGTCTCGTGGGCGCCCTTAATGGGGTCACTTTCGCTGTCATCATGGGGGCGGTGGCGTTGTTCTGGTTCTCCAGCCCGGCCCTGGGTGGGCTGGTGGCCGTCGCCATGATCATCAATCTGGCGATTGCCGGGCTGTCGGGGATCGTCATTCCCCTGTGGCTGCAACGGGCGGGAGCGGATCCGGCTATCGCTTCCACAGTTTTCGTCACAACCGTTACGGATGTTACGGGCTTTTTCGTCTTTCTAGGCCTTGCGAGTATCGTGCTGATCGGCTGACATGCTCCTGAAAAAATGGGATTCCCAGGCATGAGCCCAGGAACCCGGAGACAAAAGCACTGAGCTGGCAAAGAACTGAGCTGGCAAAGAGCTGGATGAATTTGGCCCCCAGGGCCGTTAAACCGTTCATGACCGTCCGGCCCGATTGACGGAAGGACCTGCGAAATGGGGTCTGCGCAATCTGTCGCGAGGTGCGGTTCGTAAGTTCAAGGTTCGCCAAGTGCCCGCCGATGGGGTCATCCGGCGCGCTGTTCGATCTTAGAGGGGAGTGTGGCTGCCGTGCCCGACCGTATCGCTCGACTGCTCACGATGACCGTTCTGGCCTTGAGCCTGATCCTGCATGCCTTCGTCTTCACTGGCCCGGCACAGGCGGACGGGTCCTGGCGCTCGGCCCGGCCCATGGAGACCGCCCGGTCCCAGTCCGGCATTGCGGTGGTGAGCGGGGAAATCTATGTGGCCGGCGGCGCCAGCGTTCTCGGTCCCCGGGATGCCTTCGAGGTCTTTGATCCCATCGGGGAAATCTGGCGGCCCTTGCCGGCCATGCCCGAAGGGCGGGAACAGCTTGCCATGGCGCCCCTCGGTTCGGCTGTGGTGCTTTCCGGCGGTCTTGGCAAGGAAGACACCCAGGAAACCGTCGATGTCTGGCAGTTCAACACCGCCACCGGCCGTTGGCAGGGCCTGCCGGATCTGCCCCTGGCCCGGGCGGGTCACGCCATGGTCCAGGTCGATGGCCGGCTTTACGTTCTTGGCGGCAGTGGCCCCGATGCCCAGGCGGTGTTTGTGTTCGACAGCACCCAAGGGGCCTGGAGCCGGGCACCCTGGCGGCTGCCCAAGCCGCTCATCGATCTGGCCGCCGTCGCCGATGGCAACCGGATCTATATTCTGGGCGGACGCAACAGCGAAGGTCCCCTGCGCACCGCCGGTGTCGTCGACGCGCAGACCGGATCCTGGCGCGATCTGCCCGCCATGCCCCGGCCCCGGGCCGGCCATACGGCGGTGATCATGAACGGGCGCCTCCATGTCACAGGCGGCGTGGCGCGGGAGTCGTTAAAGACTTGGGCTGAACATGACGTGTTCGACGTGCGCGCCAACCGCTGGACCGCCGCATCACCGCTGCCCACCCCCCGTCAGGGTCTTGTCTCGGCGGCGGTAAACGGGCGTTGGTATGTGGTCGGCGGCGGATCCGGCGCAGGCGTGTTCACCGTGTTCACCGAAGCCGGCGTGGTCGAAGTCTACGAGCCCTGATCTCCCGACTGCGACCCCTGACACGACCCAGGCCCCAAAGACATCGGCCCCAAAGACACCGGCCCCAAAAAAAACCGATCCCGAAAACACCGGTGCGGCATCGGTGCCTGTAACCCGACGCCCCACCTAACGCCCCGGAGAGGCTGCCATGATCCCGAACGCCATGCAGGAATTCGACTTCGGTCTGGGGGAAGACATGGACATGCTCCGCCAGTCCGTGGCCGCCTTCAGCCAGGACACGATTGCGCCCCGGGCCGACGAGATCGACAAAACCAACGCCTTTCCTCGGGATTTGTGGCCGCAAATGGGGGCCATGGGGCTTCTCGGCATCACCGTTCCGGAAGCGGACGGGGGCACCGGTCTTGGCTATCTGGCCCATTGTCTTGCCATGGAAGAGATTTCCCGGGGCTCGGCCAGTGTTGGCCTGTCCTACGGCGCCCATTCCAATCTGTGCGTCAATCAGATCGCCCGTTGGGGGACCGAGGACCAGAAAGCCCGCTATCTCCCGGGCCTGATTTCCGGTGATCATGTGGGATCGCTGGCCATGAGCGAGGCAGGCTCGGGCTCGGATGTGGTTTCCATGCGTCTGCGTGCGGATCAGGTGGGCGACCGGTTCGTCCTCAACGGCACCAAGTTCTGGATCACCAACGCTCCTGAGGCGGATGTTCTGGTGGTTTATGCCAAGACCGCGCCGGACCAGGGATCCCGGGGCATTTCGGCCTTCCTGATCGAGAGGGACATGAAAGGCTTTTCCACCTCGCCCAAGCTCGACAAGCTCGGCATGCGTGGTTCGGACACGTCGGAACTGGTGTTCGAGGACTGCGAGGTGCCGGCGGAAAACCTCATGGGTCCGCTGCACAATGGTGTCGGTGTCCTGATGAGCGGCCTGGATCTGGAGCGGGCGGTGCTCGCCGCCGGGCCTCTGGGGATCATGCGCGCGGCCATGGATGTGGTTCTGCCTTATGTCCATGAACGCAAGCAGTTCGGCCAGCCCATCGGCACCTTCCAGCTCATCCAGGGCAAGCTCGCGGACATGTACACCACCATGAATGCCTGCCGGGCCTATGTGTACATGGTCGCCCAGGCCTGCGACCGGGGCCAGACCACCCGCAAGGATGCCGCCGGTGCCATTCTGTATGCTGCGGAAAAGGCCACTCAGGTCGCCCTTGACGCCATTCAGCTTCTGGGCGGCAACGGCTACATCAACGACTATCCCACGGGCCGCCTTCTGCGGGACGCCAAGCTCTATGAGATCGGCGCCGGCACCTCCGAAATCCGCCGCATGCTGATCGGCCGGGAGCTCTTCACCGAAACCGGCTGATCCGTGACCACCCGGGCGGCCCGGTTACCATGGCAGAGGGTTCACGCCCAGGACATGGGGATGGAGGGCAATCAGGACCGCGAAAAGCGCCAGCCCCGCGGCAAGGCGAAAGGCCGTGTCCACCGTGACCATCCGTAAGGAGAGGATCGGCGCACGGTGAACGGCGGCGCTGAGGTCATCCCATGCCCTGCCCATGTCCCTGCGTTTGCGCCGGTCGATCATCCCTCCGCCTAGCACGGAAAAGGCCGCGAAACTCCCGAACACCAGCACATGGGCCAAATTGCCGTTGGGCATGAGATGGCCCAGGGACCACAGGGCGAGGACGCCGAGCAGGGGATGGCGGGTCCAGCGCACCGGTCCCGGGCGGGCGGGATCGAATCGGTGGCTGGAACCGCCGCCGAAGGAGAACGGATTCGGTCTGCCCACGGAAAGAGCCAGAAGCAGGCACGCCGGCAGCATCAGGGCCAGGGTGACGCCGTTCTGCCAGGCAGCCCAGGTCCAAAGGGGGACATAAGGGGCCCGTCCCGCCACGATGATCAGCCAGGTGAGAACCCCAAGGGAAACCCCGGAATAAAGGAGGGTGAAGCCCCCCGCGCCAAGCCGCGCTTCCAGCCAGGGGCGAACCGGCGGGCGCACCGGCACACCGTGGCTGGTAAAGAACACGGCGAATGCCGCGATAAACTCCGTCCAACCGCCGAGCCCGCTCATCACCATCCACCTCCCATGATCTGCGCATGACCGACTGGTTCTCGGCCTGTTTCCCCAGCCTGTTTCCCCAGCCTGTTTCTGGGGGGGGGCCGGTACCCCCAATTCATCATCCGTCCTATACTGCACGCCAGAACGGAGCCAGCTTGCCCAGACCATGGGAGCTGAAATCGTTACCGGCTTGATAAATCACCGGCTTGATAAATCAAAGGAGCAGGCCCGCAAGGCCTGCCGCAAGGGGAGGTCATGCCATGATGCTGCGCTTCACGGCAATCGGCGCCAGACTGAGCATAGGTTTGGGCACGCGTTTGCGCACATATTCGCGCATGGCGGGGCTCTCATTCCTATGCGCCGCCGCATTTGCAGCAAGTGCGCTGCCGGGTGTGGCCGGGACCGCTCCCCCCGCTCCGGCGGATGACGCGCTCATTGCCTGGGCGAAGGCCATCCACCAGGAGGTTCTGGTCCTGGATGCCCACGCGGATATTGTTTTGCCCTCCACCTCCGCACAATATCTCGGAGCGGATGGTCTGTCGAAAACCCATCCGGACAAGCTCCGCCAGGGCAGTGTGGACGCGGTGGTGATGGCGCTCGCCGCCGGTCCCGGTCCCCGCACCATGGCGGGCGATGCCGGGGCCAGGGCCTTGGCCGATGAAAAGCTGGCGGCGGTCACAGCTCTGGCAGCGGATCATCCGGATACGCTGACAATCGCGCGGACGGCGGACGAGATCCTGGCCGCCCATGAATCCGGAACAACCGCCCTGGTGCTCGGCTTTCAGAACGCCCGTATCCTGGAAGGATCCACCGCGTCCCTTGATGTGTTCCATGAAGCGGGCGTCCGGGTTTTTGCCCTGAACCATCTGGGGCACAATGATTTTTCCGACTCCTCCCGCCTCATTTTTGACGGGGCGACCGGCACCTATGAACCGGAGGCGGAACATGGCGGTCTGTCCGATCTCGGGCGCGCGGCGATCCGGCGGATCAATGCCCTGGGCGGTGTGGTCGATGTCTCCCAGAGTTCCAAGGCCGCCACCCTCGAGGCGATTGCCCTGTCCGCCACGCCGGTTATTGCCAGCCATTCCAATGTCCGTGCCCTGTCCGATGTCACCCGTAATCTGTCCGGGGAGGAAATCGACCGGATCGGGGAGACCGGCGGCGTGATCCATGTGGCCGCTTTCGCCGCCTATCTGGTGGATCTGTCGGATCCGGAGCGCCGGGCCCGCATTGCCGAAACCCGGATGGAAGCCGGACTGCCCGCCGAGGGCTATTCCTACCCCTACGAACTGTATTGGGAAATCGAGGACCCGGAAAAGCGCCGCGCGTTCCTGGAGGCCATGCGCACGATCATCGGACGGAGCAGTGTGGACCGGATGATCGATCACATGGACTACATCGTTGAACGGATCGGCATCGATCATGTCGGCGTGGCGAGCGACTTCAATCATGGCGGCGGGGTGAATGGCTTCAATGACGCGGGCGAGGCCTTCAATGTCACCCTTGGTCTCCTGCGCCGGGGCTACAGCCCGGAGGAGATCGGCAAGATCTGGAGCGGCAATTTCCTTCGTGTGCTGAGACAGGCGGAAGACGCAGCCGCCCAGTCCGAGACGACACCCTGAAGCCCTGGTGCCCGTCCTCGTCAGACCGGCCGTGCGCATGCATTTGACAGCCGGGTCCGCCCGTCTGATCATTCAACCTCGCGTCCATGCCGCGCCGTCAAGGACAGTTTGTCCGCTGGCCTCCGTGACCCCGAGCACGCTCACGGACCACAGAGTCGGACAGTGTGCGCAAAAGTCCGGATTTTCCGCGCTTTTCGGGAAGAGTTTCGCACACACTCTTCCTGAAAGCGCTCCGATGAACAGTGGAAACCGCCCATGTCCATTGCAATGCCCGTTCTGACCAGACTTTCCATCCTCATAATGATGATCCTGATTTCGGTCAGCATGTCCGCGGGGTGGGGGCCGGTGGGCTCTGCGAAGGCCGAGAGTGGGAGCCAGCCGTCGGAACGGGAGTTGCCCCTGCTGCGGGTGGATCTGCTCGCCGCCCTGAACCAGGAGCGGCGCAGGGCGGGTCTTCCCCCCTTCAAGCCCAACACCCTGCTCGACCGGGCCGCCCAGGGCCATGCCCGTTTCATGGCCGACCGGGGCATTTTGAGTCATGAGGGGGCGAACGGATCATCCGTGTCGGACCGGGCTCGAGCGGAGGGATATGTCTTCAGACGGATTTCCGAGAATGTGGCCCAGGGCCAGCCCGACGTGCCCACGGTCGTACGAGGCTGGATGAACAGTCCCGGTCACCGGCGCAACATCCTCGATCCGGATGCCGATGAACTGGGGGTGGGCTATGCCAGGGGCCGCTCGGGGCGGTCCGGGGCGGCGGTCATTCCCGGGACCTATTGGGTGATGGTCGCCGGGGCCCGGTTTGAAGAAAACACCAGCCAGCCCAGCCGCCGTGAACTGGCCCAGTTGCGCAGCGATCTGCTCAGGGCCGTGAATGCGGAACGGCGCCGGGCCGGGCTGGCACCCCTCAAGGCCGATGCCCAGCTCGACCGCATCGCCCTCAGCCACGCCGAATACATGGCCGTGGAGTCCCGGTTGAGCCACGAAGGGGCAGGGGGCTCCTCGGTGGCCGACCGGGCCCGGTCCGTCGGCTACCCCTATCGCCGCATCACCGAGAATGTCGCCCAAGGCTACGACACGGTGGAGGCGGTGGTCGCGGGTTGGATGAAAAGTCCCGGACACCGGCGCAATATTCTCGATGCGGATGTCCGGGATCTTGGCACGGGCTTCGCCCGGGGCCGGAATGTCCAGTCCGAAGGCACGGTCATTCCCGGGCGCTATTGGGTCATGGTCGCGGGGACCCGCCAGGGTGCGGACTGACCGCTCACTCCCCCCAGCACTCAACACCTCGCACCCAGCACCAGCAGGTGCTTCACACCACCAGACCCTTCAAGGGACGGACGTTCCCGCTGTCCGGAAACACGGTGGTGTCCAGCGCCCGTCTGCCCAGGCCCAGATGCTCCGCCAGCACGCCTTTCAGCAGACTGCGCACATCCATGGTCGGCCGCAGGTCCCGGCCCTCCAGAAGGCTGGACGCGCCCAGACCGGGCCAGTCGGCGATGATCCGTCCGCCACGCACCGCGCCGCCCAGAAGGAAGGCGGCACCGCCCGTACCGTGATCCGTGCCAAGAGTGCCGTTCTCCGCCGCCGTGCGGCCGAACTCCGTGGCCACGGCCACAACGGTGCGATCCCATTGTGCACCCAGTTTTTCCTTCAGGGCCAGGAAGGCCCGGTCCATGGCCCCAAGGCGCGAGGCCAGAGCACCCTTGACACCGCCCTGGCGGGCATGGGTATCCCAGCCGCTGAATTGCAGGACCGCCACCCGGGGACCGTCCGGCGCCACCATGATCGATGCCGCCGCCTCCGCCGCCACGGCGAACAGTCCGCCCAGGTCCCGCCGCCTTTCGCGCATGGTGGCCGGGTCCATGCCACTGTCGCCGACCATGGCGTCCGTTGCGATGGCCTGCTCGAGGGATGCGGAGAGGACGGGATCGCCGCGATATAGTCTCTGTAGACGGTCGATTGTGTCCTCATCCACTTCCGGAAGAACCGACGGGCTCCATGTGGTGGCCGGCGCCTCTCCCTGAAGGATGAGGGGCAGGTTCTGGCCCACTGCCAGGCCCGTGGCGCCCGGCAAACCGGCCAGGGCCCGATTGAGCCAGCCGTCTTCACTGGACATGGGAGACGTGCCGCCGTTCTCCAGAACATCTTGGCCGTCGAAATGGGACCGGGACCGGTAAGGGGTGGCACAGGCATGGAGACAGAGGGCCTGACCATCCTTGTAAAGACCATGGAGGCCCTGGAGGGACGGGTGCAGGGCAAAGTCCGCGTCCAGGGCAAGGGCGTCGGACCGGCTGATCCGTGTTTTCTGGCGCAGGCGGCCATAGGCCGGATCCCCGACGGGCACCAGGGCGGACAGACCGTCAAGACCACCGCGCAGGATGATGAACACAAAACGCTTGTCCGTTGCCGCCGAGGCGAACACGGCCCTGGTGCTGGCCAGGGCCGAGGCGGCCAGACCACCCGCCAGAACATCACGGCGGGAGATGAACCCGGAGCGGTTATCGGTCATGATGCGCCCTTTCCCAATCTCTTCACTGCTCATCGTCTCTGAAAATCCGGGCTCATCAGGAACAGGGTCAGGCCCTGTTCCGCATCCATGGCCTCGTCAATGACCGTCCGGGTCCGGTTCGAGAGAAGGGGCCCCAGAACCGTTTCCGCACGCTCCAGGGGCGGGCCCGCGAACCGGCCGATCCGGTGACTGAGGGTGTTGGCCCATTCAAGCCGCTGCTTGAGGGCGTTGGGGCTCGCCCAGTCCTGGGCCGTGTCGGGCCATCCGGCGGGCGAGGGGGCGGAGAAGGGGCGCTGGCCCAGCAGGTTGAAAGACTTCAATATACGTGGGCGGATCATGCCGTCGGGGACGCCCAGGGCACGGAGCGCGGAGAAAATGAGATCCTTTGGTGTCTTGATCTTGTAAAGATCCGTATCCCACATTTCCGGCGCTTCGATCAGGGCCTGGGACAGGGCGGAAAGATCGCCGCCTGTGTCCAGAAAACGGCGTTCCAGGTGGCGCACAAGACGGTCCGGCGGGGTGTCCGAATGCATGTGGATTGCCAGTTTCCGGGCGATATGCCGGGCGGTGGCGGGGTGGCGCGCCAGATCCCGCAATGCCATCCGGCCCTGGTCCTCCCCCTGCTGATCGTAGGTCTTGCCCAGCATGGTGTGGGTGCCGGGCTCGTGGATGGCCATGGCGAAGCGGAATGTGCCCTGGTTCTTGTCGATGGTCCAGCCGGTCAGGATCCTGGCCAGCCCTTCCACATCCGCCTGAGTATATCCTCCGTCCACCCCTAATGTATGCAGTTCCAGGATTTCCCGGGCGTGGTTTTCGTTCAGGCCACGGTTGCGCCGCATGCCCTGCCTGGATGCCGGGCCGACCGACTGGAAATTGTCCAGGTAGATCAGCATGGCCGGATGGGTGGTGACCGCAAGGAGCATGTCCTCGAACCGCCCCATGACATGGGGGCGTATCGCCTCGCGTTCCATGCTTCCGGCCAGGATCCGCAGTACCGTCTTGGCTCTGACTGAAATGGTGAAATGGTTCGTCCAGAAATGAACGAGACGCTCGCGGAAACCGTCCGGGCCGCTGATTGCGCGGTTTGTGCGGGCGGCGACATCCTGGAGGAAGGTCTCCTGGGACTGGCGGTGGAAGGCTTGGGCCAAGGGAATCCGTTCTACACGGTCCAGGCCCCGGCGCTCCCGGAGAAAGGTGAACAGGGCCATGGTGGCATCGGCGCTGCTGATCAGGCGGTCAGCCCCGTTTGCGCCAACCCCATTGCCATCCGGCTCCAGGGACGAACCGTTTCCCGGCGTCGTCTGGTCCCGCAGCCATGCGTGGGGATCGCCGGCGGCCTTCTGCAAGTCTCCGGGTCTGGCGCCGAACCCGAACCGGGTCAACGCCAATGCCGCTTCAAGGGTCATGGTCTTATCCACATCGAAAGGGCACATCGAAAGGGCACATCGAAAGGCGGGGCACCCGCCGCGCGCTCATGGGCCCGTGTTCCGGCCATGAGGTGCGCCTTTGGGGGCCATGTCATGCGCGCCGTCGGGCTCCGAAAAGACCAACGGGATGACCGGTCAGGATCCGTCGCAGGAAATTCCGGTTCCATGGTGGAATGATGGCAGGCAAGGGGAGTCGGCCCGCCTTTGACTCCATGACGAAAGCGTCCGCACGGGGAACGCGCCAGCCTATTCCAACACCCAGGTCAGGAGATCAGGCGCCGTTGCTTGAGGACCCGGCGCACCTCTTCGGGCCCGCGCACTTCCTCGGCCATCATGCCCGCGTCCCTGGCGGCGGACACATTGCGAGGGGCATCGTCGAAAAAGAGGATGCGCTCCGCCGGAACGCCCAGGTCGCCGATGACATGGTCGTAGATGTCCCGTTGGGGTTTGAAGAGGCGAAGTTGAAAGGAGAGATAGACCCGGTCGAACAGCCCATCCAGGTTTTCCGCCGCACCAAGATGGCGCCAATGGAGGGCATTGGTGTTGCTGAGACAGGCCAGAGTAAAGGACGGGCGCACACTGTCCAGCAGGTCCTGGGCGGTGTCGTAGAGGGGACCGGCCCACCGGGAAAACGCGTCCAGAAACGCATCCGGCGGCATATCCAGTCCCCATTCCGACACGAAAGCCCGGGAAAAGGTCTCCTGGTCCATCCGTCCGCCTTCAAATTGATGGAGCAGATCCGAGGCGCTCCACTTTTCCCGGATTTCTTCCGTAGACAGACGCCCATTCAAGAGCGTGTGCAGCGCTTCAAAGCCCTGGAACTTGATCAGGACGCCGCCCAGGTCGAACAGGAGAACCTCGGGACGTCCGGCTTCAGATCCTGCCATGATCCGTCATCTCCCGATCATCGTGATGACCTTGACGGCCGGTGACGCTGCCTGCCCTTGGCAGGCGCTGTCGGCTCTTGGCACGGGAAGGTTCGGGAAAGACTTGGGGGCCGCCAGCCAGTCGGCCCCCACGCCATTGCCAAACAATCTCACTGATCCCGCAAAGCGGTCCGGTTTGTGAGGGGCCGGGGTCAGAGATTGTTTTCCAGGAAGTCCCTGTATTTCGAATCCAGATTGGGCGTATCCCAAGTGAAATACGCGTTGAATGTACCGTCCGCATCGATATTGGTTTGCTCAAAGTCGCCGTACCGGCAAACCACCGCATTGATTGTGGTGCTGACCGCTTCCTTGCCCAGATCCCGCGCGCAGATCGATTTCATCGCGGCGACGACACTCTCGCACCGTCCGTTGATGGAGTTGCTGAACAGGGTATCGTCACTTGGGAAATTGTCCCAGGAGATGCTGGCCGGCATGTCGGTGCCGCAAGCCTCGTTCATGTCCTGGATATAGCCGTCCTCGGCGAACCGACGCTCTTCATCGGCGTGGTATTGCCGAACCTTGAGCGACAGACCTTCGGCCATGGCGGGGGAAACGGCGAGAATGGCGGCGGTGGCCGCGAGGGCAATTGGCTTGAACATGTCTAAGTCCTTATCCGCATGGAAGTTTGCTGAGACCGGCCAGTCCACCAGTTCGGATCGGCACGCACACGCCATAACAGAGATCAGGGCAGAGTGAAAGATTGGACATGACCGGCAGAGCAGAGCTGCCCAACGCCCAGCCTTCAGATGCCCAGCCCCCAGATCCCCAGCTTTCATATCCCAAGCCTTCATATCCCGGGTCATTCGCCTTAGGATGGCGGGCAGGGGAAGGTTGAATACTGGAGACGATACATGCTTGACGTTCTCGGGGGTGTTTTCATTTTCGTAGCGGCGGTGGCCATCGGCACGGCCATTGTCATCGCGATCTTTTCCGGCGTCATGATGATGATCAGCGATCCGGACATTGAGGAGACCGTTCTCCTCACCAGCGCTTTTCCCGGCGAGACGCTGGTGGATTATCATGTCTGCAATGCGTGCCTGAAGGACGCGAAAGTGAACCGCCTGAGCGGATTGATGCTGAATGCCATGGGGTCCGGCCCCGAGACCGATGCGGTCTTGGGGCTCATCCGTAAGCTGAGTGGTGGTTTATGGGTGGGCGGACGGGTTTTCCTGACCTCTCACCGGATCGTATTCTGGCCGAACCGGATCAACCGGGCGGTCCACGAGGAATTGGGCGAAGTCGCCATTGCCCTGGAGGATGTCAAGTCGGTCAAGACCCGGTTCGGTCTGGTGACCCGGATTGTCGAGATCGAGACCGAGGCCGGCTCCCTGGCCGTCCGTCTGTATCGCGCGAAAGCGTTTGCCCAGGCCGTCGAAGAGGCCCGCAAGACCCAGGCCAGCCCCGGTGCAACCACCTGAGCATGGGTCCTCAAGAAACCCGGTCTGTAACCACCACGGCCAATGGCGCCCGCATTATTCCGACTGCGCTCTATTTTCCGGTTCTGATCCGCTTTGGGCAAAGTACGGATTAATAACGCTTTGCCCCAAAGGATGAGGGCGCTCCAAAAGGTGAGGGCGCTCCAATGGCTGAGGGCGGGCCATCCCCCCATCGCCTGTCGCCCGGGTTGAACCGCAAAGGCCCTTCCACACGCCCGCCCCCCTGTCCGATACTGGCGTCCGGCAACAAACCAAAAGACACAATCGGGAGACGCCCATGATCACCGCACTCTACGCCGCCATTGCAGGCATCTTTCTCATTTTCCTGTCCGCCCGGGTCATCAATGAGCGCCGGCGCAACAGCGTTTCCGTGGGCACGGGAGGCAATGAGGATCTGGAACGGGCCGTGCGGGTCCAGGGCAATTTCACGGAATACACCCCGATCATGCTCATCCTGCTCGGGTTGAGCGAGATGGGCGGCCTTCCGGCCATTGCCGTGCACGGTTTCGGGATTTTGATCCTGGTCGCCCGGTTCTGCCATTTCAGCGGGTTCCGCAGCGCCGATGCCCCGGGCCGGTTCCGCGTTCTGGGCATGGTGCTGACCTTCACCGCCATCGGGCTTCTATCCCTGGTGGCGGCGGCGCAATGGGCTGCGGGCCTGTTCTGACCGCCTCAGAGGCGCGCACGCCCCGTGAGCGTCAGCCCTGTTGGGGGCTCGGGTCTTCGCCGCGGGCCAGCTTGGCGATGATGTCGGCGAGGACCTGGGGGTCCTGGGCACCGACCACCCCGTGGCGACGGTTGAAAATGAAGGTGGGCACGCCGCTGATTCCCAGCCGGTAGGCGGAGCGGACTTCTTCCATCACCAGATCCCGGTCCCGTCCGCTGTCGAGCAGTTCCATCACCAGGGAGATATCCATGCCCACGTCGTTGGCGATGCCGAGTAGGACGCTCCGGTCGCCCACATCCTGGCCCTGGAGGAAGTAGCGCTGGAAGATCAGCTCCACCACCTGGTTCTGGACCCCGGCGGAGTAGGCCCAGGTGATCAGCCGGTGGGCATCCATGCTGTTCGGTGTGCGGGTGATCCGCTCGAACGCAAAGGGGATCCCGTCCTGGGCACCAATGGCCTTGAGGCTTTCCCCATGGCCCTGGGCCCGTTCCGGATCGGAGAATTTCTCCGCCAGATACGCCGACCGGTCCATGCCTTCAGGGGGAATGCTCAGGTCCAGGAGATAGGCCCTGAACCGCACATCCACTTGAAGACCCGTCCAGTCCTGGGCCGTGAAAGCCGCCAGTGCCCGGTCCAGCCGCCGCTTGCCCAGGAAGCACCAGGGGCAGATGACGTCGGACACAACGTCGATCTCCACGGGGTGGTATGTCTGCTCGTTGCTCATAGGACCAATGTAGGCCCTTCAGCCCGGTTCAGGAATGACCAATCCGTGTCCCTGCTGTGTCAACCGGTGCCATGCCCGTCATCCAGGCGGGTCTGGAGGCTGTTCAGCACTGTACGGCCGTGGCTGACACCCGTCTTGGCCCCCATTTTTCGGGCTACGGGCACCATAATGCCGTCGAGGGCGCCGTGATCGGGCACAAGACGGATCCCGTCGGCGCCGGGTCCGTCGAACCGGGTGGCGGAAAGGGCGCCCAGAATCCGCCGGACCACCGCCAAAGCCTGAACCCGGTTGGTGCCCGGCAGGGCCAGGGCAATCCGGCGCGGACCGATCCGGGCGGCAAGGTCAATGCCCCGGGTGATCCGGCTGATCACGGCGACCGCGGCCTTGAAGGTTTCATCCGATACGGGCATCAGGGCCGGTCCCCCGTTCTGGCACCGGCTCAGGTCAAACCCGATGACGGACCAGGGCCGGGCCGGTCCCGCACCGGCAGGGCGGCCGGTCCCGCTGGCGGAGGCGGACGGTCTCAGATCCCCGGCCACTAGGTCCAGATAGTCCGCAAAGGCTTCCTCCCCGGCCAGACCCGTTTCCGGATCCGTCAAAGGTGCGGGCAGGGGCGCGGCCAGGGCCGTTCTCAGGGTCAGACGCAGGCCGTTTTCCGCGAGCAGCACCTGAAGGCGCAAGGTGAGGTCGTCTTCCTGGAAGGGATGGCACAGCACGTCGCTGGCCCCGGCCCGCAGAGCGCCGTGGCGTTGTCCCCGGGCCTCCTCGTCCAACAGAACCATGATGGGCATGGCCGAAAGCCGGGCATTGCGCCGGACCGCAGCGATCACCGGCAGATAGTCCTCCACGGAGGTCCGCACGCTGATCACCATGCCGTCGAAGGAATGGCGGGCGAGATAATCCATCGTGTTGGATGGGGTCAGGGCCGCGATCACGGTGGTACGCTCGTCGGCGAAGCGGTTCTCCAGACCCGGATAATCCGGACCCGGCTCGCCCGCGAACAGAATGGTGCGGCTCCGGTTCGCCACCATGACCGGAAGACTCTCCCAAGCCGCTTCTTCTGGACCCCCAGCTTCTTCTTGAACTGATGCTTCGATCAGGCGCTGGCGGCGGCGCCAGTCATCGATCATGGAGCGGACCCGGACCATTTCCATGAGGCGGCGGCGCAGGTGCCGCGCCAGGGCATCCGCCGGCACATCCCGGGGAGCCGTATCATCGAACGGTCCCTCGAAGGTCCGCGTGGTCAGAGTGGGAACGGCCTCGCCATGTCCCTCCGCCAGGATCCGGTCGGCAATGGCCGGGGCGCCGTCGAGCACCATGACCGGCAGAGGCGGTGTGCCGTCCGGCCCTTCTTCGAGCGCCTCCAGCAGATAGCCGCCGGCGGGCAGTTCCGCCACGGCGCAGTCCGCGCCCATGTCCTTCATGGCGGAGACCGGCGCATTCATGCCCGTTGTCAGAGTTTCATAGCCCAGGCTGTGGATCAGATTGGCCCAGAGGGCGGCCCGCTCCATGGTGCGGGCGGAGACGAGAATGCGCGCGGCGATGGGCCGGTCCTCGATGAGCCGGTCGTGAATGGCCCGCGCTGCAAGGGCCTCGCCGGGGGTCTGGGGCATTTCAGCAGCCGGAGGGCTGGCCGGGTCTGCCCCTGCCGCGTTCGTTTCAGCCGACGGGGGGGCTGAATACTCAGATGCGCGTAAATCAGGGGCCGGCAAATCAGGGGTCGGCAAATCAGGGGTTGGCAAATCAGGGGTTGGCGACTCGGGTGCGGGGGTCATTTCCGGGCGGTTCTGGCGTTGTGCCGTCATGGCGTCTCTCAATCTTTCCCTCAAGGTCCCCCAACGGACTGTTCAGCCATTCCCGGTGCCCGGCAGCCGCGCCCCAAACGCGTTTTCATCACGCCGGAACACCGAATTCTGACCAAGAAAGACCATGCTGTGATTCCCGGCCCTTGAGCCAGAACGGGACGAGGCGGACTGGCCCAAGCGCATCCGGTTGACGGTTCCAGCACGCCCCCGCCATGCTGGCCCGCACAATGGAAACGCGGCACAGGTAAAGGCGATGACAATGGCGGACGGACAACCTCAACACCCTTTCACGGCTGATCTAACCGGCCAGACCGCCCTGATCACCGGCACCACCAGCGGTCTCGGGCGCCGGTTTGCCCAGGTGCTGGCCCGGGCTGGCGCCAATGTGGCCCTGACCGGGCGGCGGGTGGACCGGCTCGCTCCCCTTCAGGCAGAAATCGAGGCCATGGGGGTGAAATCGGTCTCCCTGGCTCTGGATGTCACCAACGCCGCCAGTGTCACGGCCTGTGTCGAGGAGACCGAGCAGGCCCTGGGGCCCGTGGACATTCTGGTCAACAATGCGGGCATGAATGTCGAAAGCCCCGCCGCCGATCTGTCTGCTGAGGATTTCGACCGGATCATGGACACCAATGTGCGCGGGGCCTTTCTGATGGCCCAGGCGGTTGGCCGGCGGATGATCGCCCGGGGCAGCGGCGGGCGCATCGTCAATATCGCCTCCATCGGCGCGTTCACGGTCCTGCCCGGGCTCGTCACCTACTGCATGTCCAAGGCGGCGGTGACGATGATGACCAAGGGGCTGGCGCGGGAATGGGCCCGGGAGGGGATCAACGTCAATGCTCTGTGTCCGGGCTATATCGAGACGGAACTCAATTCCGAGTGGTTTCATTCCGAAGGCGGCCAGCGCCAGATCAAGCGGTTCCCCCGCCGCCGCCTGGGCCAGGAAGAGGATCTCGACGGCGCGCTCCTCCTGCTCGTCTCGCCCCAGTCCGGCTTCATCACCGGAACGGTCATGACCGTGGATGACGGCCAGTCCCTGGCAGGGGGCTGACCGCCTCAGCCCAAACGTCTTTCGCCGCGGCTTAGGCTTAGCCCGCGCTTGAGACAGATGACTGTGGTTTGACGTCTCTGGTCCGGTCGCGGACCGGAGGCGGGCCATCTCCCAACAGGCCAGCGCCATAGGCGCCAAGACCCACAATCAGCAGTAGCCAGATCATCACCGTCGCGGCGGTTTCCTGGAACGTCAGCAGGGCCAGCAGCACACTGAACAGACCATGAAGGAGGAGCGGCGGCCCTTTGGCGGTCCAGTCAAAGCCCCTCTCTGGGCCTTCCTCCGGGACCCCCTCCGGGCTCACGCCCTGCGCCCGGTTCCAAAGCCGGGTCAAGGCGGCGATCAGCCTCCAGGTCAGCCGCGACAGGGCAAGCACACTGACCACGAGCCCCGCCCCCAGCATCACCGGATAGAACGCCAGGGTCATCAAACCGATGGGCAGCCCGATGATCGTGATGATCAGACCCAGGGCAAGAATTGGGACTGCGCAAAGCCAGAGAAGTCCGGCCAGGAAATTGACAATGGGCCGGCGGTTCCAGGTCGCCAGGCTGCGCTCGGTCAGGTTGGAAAATCCGAACACCATCATCACGCCGCCCAGAAAGATCCCCAAGCCAAGAAGCACGGGGAAGGGCAGGTCGATGGCGGGCAATCCCTCGAAAGGCGCCCTGATCCACTGGGCAAAAGGCAGGAAGACCGGTTCGAAATAGGTCTCTCCGGTAATCACCGCTTCAGGGGGGATCACGGGGCGCTCATAGGCCCGGATGATCAGGTCACCGGCAATCCTTGCCTCCGGGCCGATGCGGATCGACTCCCCCTTGAAAATGGCATTGCCCTCGATCGTGCCATTCAGGGTGAGGGAAGTGGCCTCGATGATGACATCCCCCGCAATGCGCCCTTCGAGTTCCGCATCGGTGCCGAAAAAGATCAGATCACCCAGAACCGCACCAGTCGGCTGCATTTCGAGATTGATGCCCTCGACCTCGAGATCCTCCGCAATCACCCCTTCGATTTCACCGTTAACGGTCCGCAAATGCACCGAACCGGCCACGGATCCGGTGACCAGGGCGGACAAGGCGCGAACCCGCACATCCCCCATGATGGGGCCCGCCACCTTGACCCGGAATCCCATGGCATGGACCTGCCGGAAGGGGCCCGCAATCCTCACATCCGAGCCCACCAGGATGGTGTCATCGTTGCCTGCGTCCTCGAGCGCCCACGCCGGACCCGCCGCGATGGCGAGAACACCCGTCATCACCATGGCCAAAACCGCGCCCACGGCCATAAGGGCGGTACTGGCTGCCGCGAGGCTCCGAGATGTGGGGCAATGCCCGCGCTGTGCCATGTTCAGTCCCCCGCTTCTGCCCGCTCACCAATAGTCCAGTGCGCAACAGTAGCCGATTGCATGTGTCCGGCCACCAAGCCCACAATATCACCAACCCCGCGCGCCGTGCTCCGTCTGCCCACGCGCCGGTGATAACGACGCCATCAAAGGACCGGCCATGACCGCTGCAGCCCCTTCACAATCGGATACGCCCGGCCTTGCGGACATCCGGGAGACCGCCCGGTCCCTTGAGGGCCGCATCAACCGCACCCCGACCATTGCCCTCAACCATGACCTGCTTGCCCGGGTCCTGCCGGAGGGGGCGGTCTGCACTCTGAAACTGGAGCATCTGCAGAAGGCCGGGTCCTTCAAATCCCGGGGTGTGCTCGTCAATCTGGATCGCCTCACCCTGGAGGAGCGGGCGCGAGGCGTAGCCGGGGTCAGCGCGGGCAATCACGCCATCGCCCTGGCCTGGGGGGCCCGGGCGGAAGGCATCCATGCCACGGTGATGTTGCCCCAAACCGCCGATCCCGCCCGGGTGGCCATGGTCCGGGATCTGGGGGCCGAGGTGGTGCTGTGCGAGACCATCGCCCATGCTTTTACGGAACTGGACCGGGCCGTGGCGGAACAGGGACGGGTGATGATCCACCCCTTCGATGGTCCCGGTGTCGCCCTTGCCACGGGCACCCTCGGTCTGGAGATGGCGGGTGAGCACCAGGGGCTTGAGGCGGTGGTCATTCCCGTGGGGGGCGGCGGTCTGATCGGCGGCATCGCCGCGGCCCTGAAGCAGCTAGATCCCGCCATTTCGGTCTACGGGGTGGAGCCGGAGGGGGCGGCGGCCATGAGCAGGAGCCTTGCTGCTGGCAGGCCCACTTCTCTCGACGCGGTCCGGACCATCGCGGACAGTCTGGGCGCACCCATGACCCTGCCTGATACCTTCAACCGTGTGCGCCGTTTTGTGGATGATATCGCGATTGTCTCCGACGAGGACCTGACCCGGGCCATGGGCCACCTCTTCAGCACACTGAAACTGGCCGCCGAACCCGCCTGTGCCGCGTCCCTGGCCGCCGCCTGCGGGCCCTTGCGGGACACCCTCGCCGGGAAACGGGTGGGGCTGATTGCCTGTGGGTCCAATATCGGCCTGCCCCGTTATGTCTCCCTCATGGACCGGTTCCTGACTGCGGGGGCGGCGGAGCAATGACCCAACGCAACCTCGGACCCGGCACCGGAGGACAAGGGGCGATCCATGACAGTCTGGACCTGGTGGCCGCAGCGGTCGGCGACCCGGCCCCTCTGGTCTATGCCCGCCTGTTCGAACGCTTTCCGGACATGGCCTCCAAGTTCGGTCCGGACCCGGGAGACCTGGTCAAGGGCCAGATGCTCCACCAGGCCCTGATCTGCCTCCTTGATCTGGAAGCGGATGGTTTCATGGCCGGGCCAATCCTGACCGCGGAGCGCACCACCCACGCCAATCTCGACATTCCCGCCGAAACATTCGCCGCGTTTTTCACGGTCATCCACCATGTCTTCCGGGAGGCCGCCGCAGAGCGGTGGACCGAGGAGATGGAAACCGGGTGGACCGACGCACTGCACCGGATCGGGGTCATTGTGGGCGCACCCTGACGGGTATCTCGTTTAAGTGGCAGGGTCCGGCCTTTGCAAGGCGCCAAGGGACCTTTTGCCCTGGAGCGACCCCGGTGCCCCGAAGCGACCCCGGTGCCCCGAAGCGACCCTGGTGCCGTGGGGCCACAGGTGCCGGCCAATGGGGATCAGGACCGATGGCCTCATGTCAGGCCCCTATCTCCCCTGGTCATGGGTGCGTATGGTGAAGGGGCGGCATTGGTGCAACCGATTGCACCAGGGCCAACCGGAGACATTGAACAGGGGAAGTGCCATGGTTCGGGCGGTCAAGGCGGTCATCTACGCGCATGTTTTTCAGATCGTATTGATCCTGCGCAATGCCGGCCGGATGCTCCTGCCGATCCTTGATCCGTTCACCACCTATGGGAGGGCCAGGGCCTTCAAGCAGGCGCCCGTCGCCCGCCCCGGCGCCCGCCCCGGCGCCCGCCCCGGCGCCCGCCCCGGCGCCCGCAACGTCGGCGGCATGCATCGTGGTTCGGCCGCGCCCCAGCCGGGTATCATCGGTGTCTTGATCGCATCGGTCTTGGTCTTCTGTATTCAGACCATGATCGTGGTGGTCATCACCGCGCTCTTTTCGGGCCTTTTCGGTGTGAGTACGCAAAGCGTCAGCGAAATGCTGCCCATCCTGTTCGTGATCCTGTCCCTGCTCGCGTCCTTCGCCATTGTGGTGCGGGTCTTCGAAAAGGATACGGCCTATGGCGTACTGACCCTCACGGTCCGGCTTCTGGCGGTCTATGTCTCCTACACCATCGCCCGTATCGGCGTGTGGTTTTATGATTTCACCTTCGACGGCAATGACCTGCCGTTTTCCGTCGTCCTGTGGACACCCTTCAATCCCATCCGGATCACGGAACCCTTCAATGCATCGGTCTTCGCGGTCATCGGCATTCTGGCCGTGGGCACCTTCACCCAGATCATTGTGCGCAAATTCAATCTCACCGGCACAAACCGGGACCACGATTCGGACATACGGGAAGTCTGACAGCCATCCATCACGCACGGGCTACGGGTGCGGTGCGGACTGGGCCTCGACCCGGACCAGGGCCAAATCGTGGAAGTCGAAGGAGAAATCCGTCCGGGGGGAGATGGCTTCCATGGTGATTTTGCCCGGCGCGCCGTTCTCATCCCGGTGAAAGGTCAGGAAGGCGTCCGCCTGGAGCCAGGGTATGTCCCAGCGCAGGATGAACCGGTCTCCGCCCACGGGGCGCAACCGCCCGTGCAGAAGATCCGAACGGTCAAACGTGAGAGACAGTTCCTTTTCTCCGTTTGCCCCCTTTTCATGATCCACGGTCACAGCGCCGAACCAGGGATCCCGGTAACGGCCTGAATAAGCGGGCAAGGGCAGGCGAGGGGGGCGGGTGTCCATTCGGGCGGCGGCTGCAAGGCTCTCCCTGTGCCGGTCCAGGCTTGCCCGTTCCTTGTCCTTGAAAAAACCGATCCAGTCCCGCGCCCGCCGATCGGCCGCCGCCCCGAACGCTGTCCCCGATGTCGCC
Organism: uncultured Alphaproteobacteria bacterium; assembly: GCA_964561475.1. Lineage (GTDB taxonomy): Bacteria > Pseudomonadota > Alphaproteobacteria > JAJFIK01 > JAJFIK01 > CAYUYV01. The sequence goes on along the minus strand of CAZLPU010000053.1, from coordinate 10,884 downwards.
TCGAAGGCCGCCTCGAAGGCCGCCAGAACCACCGCCTGGGGCCCATGGTTGGTGGCGTCATCACCGCCATAGGCCGCGTTGGACAGGGCAATGGCGGCAAAGTCCCGGTCCGGAGCAATCAGCATGTAGGTGGTAAAGCCCAAAGCCCCGCCACTGTGAAACACCACCGGTTCACCCCGGATTTGGGCGGTAAACCAGCCCAGGCCGTAGCCGCCGTCACGTCCTCCCAGCGCCCGCAAACCGGCGGAAAGGGGGGCCGTGGCTGCCGGTTCCCACAGACGGCCATGGGTGGCAGGGGCGATCAGCCGGTCTCCCCCTACGCTCACCCCTTCCTCCAGATGGAACCGGGCCCAGTCCAGCATGCTGTCCAGATCGCACACCATGGCGGCGGCCGCGGACACCGGTTCAGGGCTCCAGGGCCGGGTCTCGACCCAGTCCCCGCCGAAGCGCATGTAAGGCACGGCCACCGGCACCGTTTCTGCAACATCGCCGCCCCCGGGCGCGCAGCCATCGAGCCCGAGGGGGTTCATGATCCGCTGGCTGATGAAGCCCTCCCAGGCTATCCCTGAGGCCGCCTTGATGACCGATCCGGCAGCGATATAGCCCAGATTGTTGTAGGCAAAGCGGGCGCGCAGATCATGGGGCGGTTTCAGATGGCGGAATGCTTCCAGCACCTGGTCGCGGGTGGAGACCACATCAGGCCAGAACAGCAGATCCCCCTGGCCGAGCCCCAGCCCCGACCGGTGGGTCAACAGATCCATCACGGTCACACGCCCGGTCAGCCGGGGACGGATCATTTCAAACTCGGGCAAATGGCGGACGACGGGATCATCCAGGGACAGCTTGCCGTCCTCCGCCAGCATGGCCAGGGCAAGCCCGGTGAAGGCCTTGGTGAGGGAGGCAATCTCGAACACCGTGTCAGCGGTGACCGGTGCGCCGGTTGCCGTATTCCGCACACCGTGGCCCGCCGCGTAAACGGTCCTGCCCTGATGAAGAATGCCCACGGCCATGCCCGGCACATGGAACGCCTCCATGGCCTCTTGCGTCAGCCGGGCAATCTTTTCAGATGGAAAACGGTCCTGGGTCTCCCCGGCGGCGGGCAGGGCACCCGCCAGAACAATGATCAGGACCGCGAGGCAACACGCCAGGGAGGCTGGAACACGGGGCCGGAGCGCCCCACGCCCATCACTCCACATGCCCATATTCCCACCAGAACGGCACAAGGGGATCGTCCATGATGGACCAGACAAGTTCCGGATAGATCAGTTCCGCACGCACACTATTGGCCATGAGCACCACACAGTCCCGGCTCTCTTCCTTGCACACCACGAAATTGCCGGTCACGTCGTTATGGCCGCCCTTGAACCAGGAGAGACCATCCGTTCCCTGATAGGTGACGAGGCCCAGGCCCGCGGCGAGGGAGACCATGCCCGCCCGTCCGTCCTCGCTGTCTACGAGGGTGGGAAACTGTTTCGCGGATCGGATCCGCAGATGGGCGCGCACCAGTTCCGCCCTGGAGCGGGGCGACAGGCCGTCACCGCTCACGATCCCCGCCCACATGCGCGCCTGGTCGGCGATGGTGGTGTCCATGGAGCCAGCGGCCCGTACATTGCTGCGCTCGTCATGGGGCTCGAACTGTCCGTCCATGTCATAACCGTCCGCGAGGTTGTCCGCGAAATCCGGGCGCCACTGCATGCTGGTCCGATCCATGTCGAACCGGTCGAAGACCCGGGCCTGCATTTCCTCTTTCACATCCAGGCCAAGCCCTTCCTCCAGCACGAATTGCAGGAGATTGAAGCCCTCCCCGGAATAGGCATACCGGGCACCGGGTTCGAAATGGAACCGAAGTTTCCGGTCCTCCTCCAGCCAGCGGAAATTGGCAAAGCCCGTGGCATGGATCAGGACATGGCGCCCGGTGAGCCGGCGCCAGCGATCGTCGCCCTCCAGATCCTTGTACCGATCATAGGCGGGCAGAGGTTTTTCGAGATAGGCGGCCAGGGGCTCGTCCAGATCGAACACCCCTTCGTCGGTCAGCTGGAGAACCATGTAGGCAAAGGCCGTCTTGGTGAACGACGCACCATACATGATCGTGTCCGTGGTCAGCGGCAGAGCCTTTTCCACATTCCGGAAGCCATGGGCGGAGACCTGCTCCACCTCACCGTCCCGGATCAACGCAAAGGCGAGCCCTTTCACATCTTCCGATGCCATCAGGGCTTTGGCCTTGGCGGTGATCGCATCTGCCCGGGTGGGCGGTGCCATGGGGTCCGTGGCACAGGCGGCCGCGAGAAAACTTAACGAAACGAGGGCCAGGGCACGCATGGGCTTCTCCTGTCATGGGGGGCTTGCGTCTCAAACAACGGGCTTGCCTGCGTCCGAACCGGTGGCGCGTGCGGTGGCCTCAGTCCATGGTCAGCAGCCGCCCCCCGGAGCGGTTCACCCGCAGTTCGAATATATCGGGGCGGGAGTAATGACCGGCAATGTCGCTGGCGGCCTTGGCCCGGCGCACCGTGTCCAGGTCCCCGTCGGCGAACAGGATCTGTTCACCATGCACACGCCCGTCCATCGGGCCGGCCAGAATTTCGCCGCGCGGGTCGATAACACAGGACCCGCCATTATGTTCCCATTCCCCGAGCGGACGGTATTTTTCCGGAATATCGCTGAGAAGCCGCATCCCCCCGGCGCAGATGACATAGGCCCCGGCCTGGGCCGCATAGGCCCGTGAGAGGAAGACCTGTCGGGTCCAGCAGAATTCTCCGGCGGGCGCGTCTCCGTCCCGTCCGGGCCATGCGGCCACGTGGATCTGGGTGCCCTGGGCAGCCAGGGTATAGCCGGGCAGCATCATTTGATGTTCCCAGCAGTTCAGCCCACTGATTTTCCCGTAGGGCCGGTCATGGACCGTAAGCCCCCGGGCGTCCCCGTCGCCCCATACGAGCCGTTCGCTGTGGGTGGGCTTGAGCTTGCGGTGCCGGCCCAGGATCGTGCCCTCCCGCCCGATGAACAGAAGGGTGCAATAGGCCGTCCCCGCCGTGTGCGGATCAAGCTCCGCTACGCCGATCACCACATCGGTTCCGGCCTTGGCGGCGGCGGCGCACAGGGAAGCGGTTTCCGGCCCGGGGATCCTGATGGCATTCGCGAGATAATCCGCGCTGGCTTCCCACAAAAGGGGCGAAGTCGGTGCGTCCACGAAAAAGGGATAGCCCGGCAGCCAGGTTTCGCCGAAGGCTGCCAGGGTAGCACCTCCGGATCCGGCCTGGGCAATCAGGGCGCAGGCCTTTTCCGTGCTGCGGGCCTTGTCGAACAGGATCGGGGCGGCTTGGATGGCGGCAAGGCGGAACCGGCTTTCTGTCATGTCTTTGGCTCCGTCTTCTCTCAAGCTCCGTCCTGGTCCCGATTTTGAACCACGCGTTCCGTCGTCTCCCCGCCGATCAGGGTTCGACCGCCACATTGTCCAGAATGCGGTGGGAGCCGATCCGCGCGGCAGCCATGAGCCGGGCGGGCCGGTTCAGGGGTTCCACCGGGTCCAGAGTGTCCCGGTCCCGCAGGGAAAGATAGTCCACGGCGGTGAAGCCCGCTTCCTTCAGCATCTGGGACCCTGCCGCCAGGGTGGCGGACACGGGCGCACCGGCTTTCAGGCTGCCCGCCAGGGCAAGCAGAATCCGATTGAGCAGCCGCGCGGTCTTGCGCTCTTCCGTGGAAAGATTTTCCACCGCCGGGCTCAGGGCGAGGCCTTCCGCGTCCCGGGGGGTGTCCACGCCCACCACGGTCACCGGCAGGTCGAGATCAAGGATCAGGCGGCGGATGACGAGGAGTTGCTGATATTCCCGCTGGGCCATGAACACGAAGTCCGGCAGGGCATGGAGGAACACCTTGCCCATGGCCGTGGCGACCCCGGTGAAAAACTCCGGCTTGTGGGCCGCTTCCAGGCCGTCGGCCACCCCGGTGATCTTGATCTTGGTGGTGAACCCGGAGCCATAAAGGGTCTCGGCGGCGGGGGTGTAGAGCAGGTCCGCGGGCTGGCCTTCCAGGAGGGCCAGGAAGGCGTTGGTCACGTCGCCGCCAAGGCTTGTGACCATGCCTGGCACGGAGACCTGGGCGAAGGGCGGCAGGGGCAGGGCCGGACAGACAATCACCCGGTCCGCCCGCTGGGCCGCCTGGGCAATCACCGGATGCAGACCTGCATGGGGGATCTCGATGCTGGGCACCAGCGCCACGCTCAACCCCTGGGCGCGCCACAGACGCACCTGTTCGCGCAGATCCTCAACGGTCTGCGCCGTGCCCGGGGGCCGCGCCCGGTATTGGCCGACAGTCTGGTTCTGGGCTCCCTGATGGGCATGCGCCGGGGAGGAGTTGGATTGAGCGGCTGATACTTCAAAACTCATGGTGCCGTGTTCTCCGTGGGAAGGCTTTGAAAAGGGCGGCACTTGGTATCCGAGGCGCCCCATCTTATAAAACGTCTGGTCCTTGCAGTGGTCATGCCGCCTTATTCGGTCTGCTGCAGTTTGACCACCGCCTCGATAGGGTTCCCTTGGTGCGGTCGAACGCTCCGCTTGATGGGACCCTGGGAAGGGCGTATGTGAGCTTTATGGACATGCTCAAACCTATAGACGCTCTCCAGCCCCTGCGTGAGGTCATCACCCACGGGGTACTGGAAGATGAAACGGTTGCCGTCAACCGTCTGATTGACGTCGCCCGCATGGCCCAGCCCCAGCGGGACCGAACAGCCCAGCGCGCCCGGGCCCTTGTGGAGGCGATCCGCCAAGGGCGGCGCCCCGCCGGCGGGATCGACGCCTTTCTCCAGGAATACGCCCTGTCCAGTGAAGAAGGCGTGGTCCTGATGTGTCTGGCCGAGGCCCTTCTGCGCATTCCCGATCCTGACACCGCCGACCGGTTGATCAAGGACAAGATCGGCCCAGCCGACTGGGAGCGCCATTTGGGCCGGTCCCGATCTCTTTTTGTGAATGCGTCCACCTGGGGTCTCATGCTCACGGGCCGGGTTGTGCGCCTCAAGGACGAATCAGTGGCCGACTCAAGCCGGGTCCTGAGCCGTCTGGTGCAGCGCAGCGGAGAGCCCGTGATTCGCCGGGCCATGCTCCATGCCATGCGCATAATGGGGCGTCAGTTTGTCCTCGGGCGGACCATCAAGGAAGCCCTGGGCGAAGCCCGCCAGACCAGGAGCGCGCGCTTTTCCTTCGACATGCTGGGGGAGGCCGCCCGCACGAGGGCCGACGCCCAGCGCTATTTCCAGTCCTATTTCAATGCCATCCAGGCCGTGGGCGAGGCGGAAAAAGGCTCCGACAGCCCCATCCATGCCCGCAACAGTATTTCGGTGAAACTGTCCGCCCTCCATCCCCGCTATGAGGAGGCCAAAAAGGACCAGATCCTCCAGGACCTTGCGCCTCAGCTTCTGAAATTGGCCAAGGCCGCCCGGGAGCACGGCATCGGGCTGACCATGGATGCGGAGGAAGCGGACCGGCTTGAGCTGTCCCTCGATATCTTCGAGGCTGTCGCCCGGGATCCGGCGGTGCGGGATTGGGGGGGCTTCGGCCTTGCCGTCCAGGCCTACCAGAAACGGGCGCTCGGGGTCGTGGAGTGGCTTGCGGGGCTGAGCCGGGCGCTTGATATGCGCATTCCCGTGCGGCTGGTGAAGGGCGCCTACTGGGACACGGAAATCAAGCATCACCAGATTTTGGGTGTTGAGGGCTTTCCCGTCTTCACCCGCAAGGCAGCGACGGATGTGTCCTATCTGGCCTGTGCGCGGGCCCTTATCCGCCACGGCAAGGCCTTCTATCCCCAGTTCGCCAGCCACAACGCCCACACGATCGCGGCCATCTCCGTTCTGGCGGAGGATGCCGGGCCGGATACGGAGCTCGAATTTCAGCGCCTCCACGGCATGGGTCAGCCCCTGTTCGAACAAATCGGCACCAAGACCAAAGGCCCCGGCCCGTCCCCTGATCCGACATTGGGGCCGACATTGGGGCGGACTTTCCCGGTCCGGATCTATGCCCCGGTGGGAAGCCATGAGGATCTTCTCGCCTATCTCGTCCGCCGGCTTCTGGAAAATGGCGCGAACAGTTCCTTCGTGAACCGCCTCGCCGATGACGCGGCACCCATCGAGGACATCATCGCAGACCCGGTGGAACGGCTTTACCGGATCGAGCCCAAGGAAAATCCCGGGATTGCTCAGCCCCGGGACGTGTTTCCGGGCCGCAAGAACGCCAAAGGTCTGCTCCTGCCCGCCCGGGCGGTCTATCCCCCCTTGCTGGCCCGGATGGCAGACTGTCTCAAGGCGGATTATACCGCCGGGCCGATTGTGGGCGGTGCGACCCTCCAGGACGGTGGTGCCCCGCGCCCTGTCACCGATCCCGCCGACCGGCGCCGGGTTGTCGGTCATGTCCGGGAAGCCAACGCCGCCCATGTGGACTGTGCCCTGTCGCTCGCTGTCGAGGGTCAGCACGCCTGGGATGCCAAAGGCGGTGAGGCCCGGGCTGCCTGTCTGGAGCGCACGGCTGATCTTTACGAAGAGCATCTTGAACGGCTCATGGCCCTGTGCGTGCGTGAAGCGGGCAAGACCGTTCCCAATGCCCTGGCGGATGTCCGCGAAGCCATCGACTTTCTGCGCTATTACGCGGCGGAGGCCCGCACCCGGTTCAGCGGACCGGTAATCCTGCCCGGACCAACCGGCGAACTGAATGAAATGTCCCTCCACGGCCGGGGGGTGTTTGCCTGTATCAGTCCCTGGAACTTCCCCATCGCGATTTTCACGGGGCAGATCGCGGCGGCGCTGGCCGCCGGCAATGCCGTGGTCGCCAAGCCCGCCGAACAGACCCCGCTGATCGCCCATCTGGCCGTTACCCTGTTTCTGGAAGCGGGCATCGATCCGAAGGTGCTCCACCTGCTGCCTGGTGACGGGGCCGCCATCGGTGGGGCTCTCACAAAGGATCCCAGGGTCTCGGGCGTGGCCTTCACCGGCTCCACCCAGACCGCCCGGCTGATCAATCAGACCCTGGCGGAGCGTCCCGGTCCCATTGTGCCCCTGATCGCCGAGACCGGGGGCCAGAACGTGATGATCATGGACTCAAGCGCCCTGCCCGAACAGGTGGTCGCCGATGTCCTCACCTCCGCTTTCGACAGTGCGGGCCAACGGTGTTCCGCCGTCCGGGTGCTCGCGGTTCAATCCGACGTGGCGGACAAGGTCATCACCATGCTGACCGGTGCCATGGCTGAACTGACCGTGGGCGATCCCTTCGATCTGGCCACGGATATTGGCCCGGTGATCGACGATGAAGCGAAGGCCATGCTGGAGGCCCACGGGGCGCGGATGCACAATCTCGCCCGTCCGCTCCATGAAGTTCCCCTGGGTCCGGACACGGACCATGGCACCTTCTTCGCGCCCAGGGCCGTTGAAATCGACAGTCTCTCGGTGCTGGAACGGGAGATCTTCGGTCCCTTCCTCCATGTCTTGCGCTACAAGGCGGACCGGCTGGGAGATCTGTGCAACGCCATCAACGCCACCGGTTATGGTCTGACCCTGGGCCTTCACACCCGGATCGAGGAAACCGCCCGGTTCGTGCGGGACCGGGTCCGTGTGGGGAACATGTATGTCAACCGCAATCAGGTCGGTGCTGTCGTCGGCGCCCAGCCCTTTGGTGGCGAGGGCCTGTCCGGCACAGGGCCCAAAGCGGGCGGCCCTCATTATCTCACCCGTTTCGCGGTGGAGCGGGTGGTGAGCACCGACACCACTGCCTCCGGCGGCAATGCCGCCCTCATGACCCTGGGCGAAACCGTCTAGCTCTGGAGGCAGGGTCCGGCTCCGGCCCGGTCCAGCCCAACCCAACCCAACCCAACCCAATAGGGCAAGGAACCATCCGTAGACCGTGATACCCGTCTGGCGGCGGCAAAGGGGGAAACACCGACATGATCATCTCACACCGGCACAAATTCATCTTTATCAAGACGGGCAAGACCGCCGGAACGAGCATCGAGGTGGCCCTGAGCCAGATCTGCGGTCCCGATGATATCTGCACGCCCCTGGGCAAGCGGCTGAAAGGCCGCTCCAGCCGCCCGGGGGAGGAGGCCCTGGAACCCCGCAACTGGCAGGGCTTTTTTCTGCCCGCCTTCGGCCCCGGCATTCCCCTGGCCCAAACCCGGCGGGAAATGAAGGACGCCATGCGGGGCAAGAAATTCTACAATCATATCCCGGCGGAACTTGTGCGCCGGCGTGTCGGCCGACCGGTCTTCGACAGCTATTACAAGTTCTGTTTCGAACGCAATCCCTGGGACAAGGCAGTCTCCGCCTTCAACTGGGAACGCACCCGGCTCGATGTCCCCCAGACTTTCGAAGACTGGCTTGCGGTGCGCAAACCTCCGAGCCAGGTGGGCCGTTACAGCGTGGACGGCAAAATCGCCATGGACCGGATCGGCCGGTATGAGACCCTGGCGGAGGATTTCCGTTCCATCCTGGAAGCCATCGGTGTGGAGACAATCCCGGAACTGCCCCGCACCAAATCCGGCTTTCGCAAGGAAAAGAAGCACTACCGGGAGTACTATACCGACGAGACCAGGGACATTGTCGCCCGGACCTGCGCCCGGGAAATCGAACTGTTCGGTTACGAGTTCTAAAACAAGGGCCTCGTTTTCCCCCCGAAAGACAAAGAACACCCTTGCCGCCGGAGACCGTCTTCCGAGACACCTTGTATTGAGCCCCGTGCCAATCTCCGCGAGGACTGGCCGGACACAAGCCCCGGCATGTACTTTTCCCCCACAAAGTCTGCTAGCCTTGAGCTGGGTGAGGCGGGGCGGCCCGTGGCCGTCCCTTGAGGTGTAGCGTCTGTGCCCCCTGCAAAGGTCGGTTCATGCAGCGGTGGCCGGAAACCGGGGGTGAGCGATGTTCCTGAACGAATCCGTGAGTGTGCCAATCGTTGTTTTTGCGATCCTGGCCACGTTTCTTGTCCTCTTTGTGCTTCTCATTACGATCATTCTGTCCCGGGCCACGGTGGTGCGCTTTCTGCTGACCCGGATCGGGCGGATCCTGCGCATGGGGCGGCGGGTGTCCTTGCGCGGCCCACGGGGAATTTCCGAAGTTCAGGGAGTGGTCGGCACCAGCGGTTATGCGGCGATCAAGCGGATCTGGCAGCCCAAAACCTTCACGGAACGGGCCATGGACCGCAGTGACATCCGTGCCCCCATCGTGGCTCAGGCTCTGGATGAGATGGTCCGAGACTACCTGCCCAGCCAGGAAACCGCCGATTTCGACGACTACATCACCCGCTACCGGGATGACGTGGCCCGGCGCTGGAACGAGGAACGGGAACGGCTTCTGGAAAAGGAGCGCCGGACGGCCTTCGAGCGCCATTACACCGCCCTGCTCAAGCGGTTCCGGGCCGATCCGGCCCTTGTGGTCAAACCGGAGTATCTCGACGAAGAGGGCCGGTTCATCGGCGCCACGGGAGGCGATCCGGGAGAGGATCGTCCGGCGGATGGTGAACTGACCTTTGGAATGCTGGATTTCTCCAAGGTGGCCATCCCCCATCTCACCCCCTTTGATGAGGAGATGATCATCAATCAGGGCGCCTTCGCTGCCGAGGAGGATGCCTTGGAGCGGGAGGGATCGGTCTTCCAGGAGATTTCCGCCAAGGCCCATTATCTGCCGGACCGGGACGAACCCGACGCGACAGGTGCCGCGAAAAACTACCTCCTGGCATCGGACCTGTTCCAATACGACATCAGCGTGAACGATGATCCGGATCTTCTCTATGAAGACCTGAATGACGCGGCCATCGCCGACATGATCGGCAACAGCGACCGGAAAACCCTCTATTTCCTCACCCAGTGGCGCATGACCGCCAACCACAATGTCTTTTTCCTGTCGATCATCCTGTCCTCGATCCTGACCACTGTTCTGATTGCCAACTATCTCTATGGCTATGCAGTGGTCTACAAGGACTTTCAGACCGGGGAATATTACGACCTGGCCAAGACCTTCTGGATCACCAATATCTTTCCCCAGCTTGGGACCTGGCTGGAAACCAGCGGCATTCCGGTCATGTCGGAGGATGCGGATCTGGTGATCATCGGGATCAGCAAATCCCTGTTTGCCCTGGTCACGGTGATCGCGGGCTATCTCGGCGCGGTGTTCGTGTTCCGCTTTCCCTATTCCCATTTCCAGCGGGTGAACCGGACGGAAGTGGTGGCCTTCATGCGCTCCAAGACCGCGCGGCTGAACCGGGATTTTTATCAGGCCCTGAGCCAGGCCCGGGGGGCGTTCAGCGGAGACCGGATGAGCCTGAGTTCTCGGGAACTGGCGAAAATCTGGTTCGTCAACATGCAGTGGATCGGCTTCCGGATGTTCCACATCGAAGTCTTCCTGCGGAGCATTCTCTATCAGGTCAAGCGCAACAGCGGCTATTATGTCCTGGGTGTGCCGATGCTTTTCCTGCTGCCGGTCTCCCTGGCCATCGCCGTGATTTTCATTCTCAACCCGGGCACCCTGGCGCCGGGCTTGATGACCGGCGACTATGTCCGTGCCCTGGAGGAAATCGGCATCTGGCTCGCCCAGAACGGGGTGTTCCTGATCGCGTTCTACTGGCTTGCGGTGAGTGTGGTGTTTCGCAGCCATCTGGCGAAATGCGTGGCTGATCTGCTCAACATCGATGATGCCGCCTGGCAGAACTTCCACAATTTCGACATTCAGCGACAGTCCGGCAGTTTGATCCGCCATTATGTCGGCGAGATCTACAACGAGCGGGTAAGGGTGCGCGCCGGCGGTTCCGGGAATTAGAGCGGCGGGCGCCAAATCACGATCACCTTTAAACAGGGTGGCCGCCGCTCTTGTTTTTTTGCTCACGGCGCGAGGCGCCTCCGCGAGGGCGGCGCAGTGGCGCCGGA
>CAZLPU010000052.1:0-35686 GCA_964561475.1 uncultured Alphaproteobacteria bacterium | reverse complement strand
TGTCCATCGGACTGCGCGACTGGGCGCATCGGTTCTGATCAATGCAGATTGGTATAACTGGTTCCCGTCTGGGATCGCGGCCCGGCCTACTCTGCTGGTACGCGGACGAAGGCCCGGAAGATGTCGTCCCAAATCTGACCGAAATCGGAAAACTCGTCCGTGTTGGTGTTGATGGTGAAGGCAATCGCCATCTCGTAGTCCGGCAGGACGATCAGCCAGGCCTGTGAGCCACGGGAGACGCCGCCATGATTGGCGTTCCGGGCCACACCCACGCCGTCCACATCCCATTCCCGCCAGCGCCAACCCACGGCATAGTCCTGTTCATTGGTTTCGCCGGATGACAGTTTCTGCGGTGTCCAGAACGCCTTGCGAATTTCCGGGGACAGATACGAGTCGTCAAGCTGGCGCAGGCCCATGCGGACAAGATCCGAGGGGGTGGACGCGTATCCCCCGCCGGGCAGCCTGTGGCTGAGATCCACCGGACGCCATTCCCGGTACCGGCCATCCCTTTGAAGATAAAACCGTGCCAGCGCCTCCGGCGTGCCGGCGGCGCGGGGCGCAGGCAGGGTCGCGGTCATGGTGGCCGGAGCCAGCACTTCTTCCTGGACAATGGTGCGATAGGGCTTGCCCGCCGCTTCGCTCATCACCGCGCCCAGCAGCACCGTGCCCAGAGTGGAGTAATGAAAATCCGTCCCGGGAGGAAAGAGCAGTTCACTTTCGTCAAATATCTCCACCGCGTCACGCACATCGGCAAACCGGGTGGACAAACTCAGTGTCTGATAGAGGCCGGCATAATCGGTGTTCTCTTTGTAGTGGGGCAGACCCGCCATGTGGGAGGCAAGCTGACGCGGAGTGATCTGGGCCCAGGCGGGGTTGGGCAGGCCCGGCCAGTATCGCGAAATGGGCGTATCAAGATCAATGATACCCTTCTGGACCAGCCGGGCCAGGGCGGTGGCCGTGATGGCTTTCGACGTGCTCCCAACCCGGAAGATCGTATCGGGAGTAGCCCGTGTTTGCGCCTTCAGGTCAGCCCAGCCCACGGTTCCGGCCCAGATGACCTCCCCTTTTCTTCCGACTGCGGCGGAAATGGCAGGAGCGCCGATCTTCGCCCGGTGATCGCGCAACAGGGCCATCACCCGGGCGCTGGCCCCGTTATAGATTGCGTCCGGTGCCTTAAGGGTCAGGGGCGCGGGCTCCTCCGGCGCATCGATCCAGCCGAAGGGCAAGGGCACTTCGCCCCGATGGGCATAAAAGCCATAGACCGGCCAGGCCAGCCAGATGAAGACCGCCAACAGAAGGGCCAGAGCAGCGGCGAACAATCTCCGGAGCGTCATGAATCAAGTGTCCTTCTATCTGGAGCGGAATGATTTTTCTTGGGGCGGGCGAAGGCAAAGCAGGCGGCCTGTAACCGGCACCAGGGCCTTCCTCACGCGACTGTGGCACTGCCCCAATAGTTGAAGCCGGCGATCGGCCAGGTGGATGGGAGATACATGGTCTCCAGATCGGCGATGGTGAAGCCGTTTGTGCGGATCAGATCCGGGATCGGGCGATTGAGATTGCAGCCGCCGGCAATGCGCTTCCAGACCGGGTTGATCCGGTCCTGCCATTTGGCGATGTTCTCGTCCGGCGCCCTGCCATGTTCGCAGAACAGAAGCCGGCCGCCGGGCCGCGCAACCCAGGTGTTTGTTCATCTCAAACATAACGGGCATGCCTGGATTGACAAAAGGGGGCCGGACAAAAGGGACCGGTCATGGGTCGGGTCTTTGAGGGCGGAGGATTGAGCGACGGGAAGCCTGCCACTTCAAGATGCAGCGCAACGGTGGATGTTGGCCTCAGTCCGCCGGATCGGCCCTCCAGGCGAACACCAGGGCGCTGAGCATGAGGCAGCCGACCCCCCAGAGGATCAACGCGCCGCCCAGGCCAACGATCTCCCCCGGACCGCCGTAGATCCAGGGAAACCAGGCCAGAGCGATGCCGTCGAACAGGGTGGCGATCATCACCATCACCCCCATGGGCCAGACCATGTCCTGCAACCGCGTGCCCGTGGCCCATGCCACGAGCCCTGTCACCAGGGGGGAGACCAGGGCTGTCACCCCATAGGTGACCATGCGCGCTCCATTCGCCTCCAGAAGGACGGGTCCGGCGGCCCCGATCAACAGCGCCGCCAGGGCCCAGGCGACGATGCCGATCACGAGAAACAGGAGGGTTCTGAGGGGTGACATGCCGTTCTCCCAATCGACGAAGTTCTGAAGCGACCGCTACATTTCAAATTGAGTGAAGTAGATGCTACAATGGTGCGCCAGCGGTTGGACCGGCGTGATTGGATCAGGCCATGGCGTTCCGGCACGCAGCCAGCACGGAGAATGGCGCCCGTTCAGCCCGCCTCCCCTTCGTCACAAACCTTGGCCTTCGTCACAGACCTTGGCCCTCGTCATAAGCCTTGGCTCTCGTCATAAGCTTTGAGGAATCGCTTCGGGGCCTGGGCGCGCCAGACCCGGAGCAGGTTGGCCCGCACCCAGTCCAGATCCATCCTGTCCTTGCGCATGAGCACAAGCTGGTGGTTCTGGTAATGGGGTGTACAGAAGAAACGCTCGGGCTCATGTTCCAGCAGGACCTCCCGCTCCTCGAACGCAACCTTGAAGACCGGCGCATCCTCGTGGGGGCTCCACCACACCCACAGCTTCTTGTGGGCCTTCAAGCAGGGCTGGCCCCAGGACGTCGCCTCCTCCACGCCGGGCAGATCGAGGCCAAGGGCCAGGGATTTCAACTCTTCCCACGTCATATCGCTCACCGTACGCCGGGCCATGACCTTTGCCTCCACTCTCAATTCCCCCTTTAGCGCCATCATGGAACTGCCCGCTCAAACCGTCAAAGGGAACCGAAAACCGGGTGGGACTGGCATTGGCGCCCATTCCGGTTAGGCTTGGGTCGGGGAACAGTCTGTTACGGACTGTCTGTAGAACTGCACAAAAAATGAGGAAACCGTCATGGCTTTTGATACGCCGCTCATCCTGTCCGGCCCCCTGCGCATGCCCCGCCAAATGCTGGCGGACCAGGAATATGGCGGCCATGCGTCCATTCACGACGATGCCATGGCGGAAAATCTGGGGTTCCGGGCCGGTCCCATTGAGGGGCCCACCCATTTCAGCCAGTTTGCCCCTTTGATGGCGCGGATCTGGGGCCGGGACTGGTTCGAACGGGGCTGCATTTCCGCCCATTACCTGAACATGGTCGTGGAAGGCGAAGAGGTCCGCGCCTTTGCCGAAGTCCCCGCCGACGGGGCGCCGAGCACGAAGGTGTGGGCGGAGAAGGCCGACGGCACACCGGTTCTGGAGGCCAGCGCCAGTCTGGGACCCAATGACCGCCCCACCCTGCTCGATCAACGCATGGCGCGCCTGCGCCCGCCGGAAAAACTGCTGATCCTGGAGGATCTTCATGTGGGCATGACCGGTGCGGAGGATGAAATGGTCCGCATGGATCCGGATCAGCACATGGGCGCGCTCTATCCCTTTTCCCTCAATAACAAACTTGGGGTGATCACCGAAAACTCCCCGCTTTATTCCGATGGGGACTTCTCCCCGTGGGGCCGGCCGGTCATTCCCCTGGAGATGGTCAGTGTGCTCGCGGAATATTCAAGCCGCAAGGCCGCCTTTCCCGTGAAGGGCCCCGCCGTGGGTCTCTTCGCCGACCAGGAGATCAGGATGCTCAACGGGCCTCTGTTTGTGGGCGAGGATTATCTCATCCGCCGGGAGATCGTTGCACTCGCGGAAAGCCGCCGGACGGAAAGCTACTGGGTGCGCAGCCGCATCTTCGACCGCACCGGTACCCAGCAGGTGGCGGAAATGCTGCTCAATCACGCCACCCTGAAAGCGTCCTATGCGGGCTATCAGGACCATTCCGATTGACAGACCAGTTGACAGACCGGGCGTCCTGCGCACCGTATTCGAGGGCAAGGTAGCAATCCGGGTACGGCTGTAACCAGTCCGCACCCGGCCTATCTGTGGGAAGGATGGGAGACGTTGGTGGCGGCGTGATCCTGAAAAAAGGATCACTCTCCACTTCCGGGCCGAAGGCGCAGCAACTCGGCCTCGTAGGTTTTCGTCGCTTCCTGCACCGCCTCGAGTTTGGAAGTCAGACGCCCGGCGAGGCTGGCCGCCACGTCTGCCGCTTCGACGGAGACCGCGCTGGCGGCACTGAAATCGACGGGAAGACGGTCAACCAGGTCAGACTGCGAGTGATGGATGACCGTTCCGCTGCCCAGCACGCCATTCATGGTTCCATCAGGTTTGGTCTGGATGGTCGGGCTCTGGGAAACACCCTCCTGGACCGCCACATCCTGGGAGGCGGAGTCCCGCGTGGACCCGATAACACCCTGGATTGATCCGAGTGGGGTGTCTTGCGATATTGCGTTCACCGCATCACTTGACGTGGCCGTTGAATTGGCAACGCGGCTGCTGTTTTCCGACGGTGTTATGATCACCGCCGTGCTCGGGGCGAGCGCTGCGGGGTTTGTCTCCACCCGATTGACCGGCACGGGTTGGGCATGGCCGCCCCTGCCACTGCCCAAGCCTCCACTACTGCCCAAGCCCTCACCGATGGGTGACACGGCATGGGCTTGGGCCATGAGCACTTTCTGGGCATCCAGAACCGCGGCGGTCAGTTCTTCATTGGTCTTCTTGATGTGATCGAAGTGCTCTTTCAAAAGCGCCAGTTCGGCCTCGTTGGAAGAGCAGACGCTGCTGCTGTTCCCGTTACTGATGGTCAGGAAGGTACCACCAAAACCCGCCCCCGCGGAGATCAGGGCAACGAAGACCGCCTGCCACATATTGATGCGGGCAACGTGGATGTCTTTATGGTCCGGACCGGGATGACCGGTGCCGGAATGACGTGAACCGTGTTTCGGGGCGCCCTGGGCCATGGGATCGCTCTCTCTCTCTTCATACCGATGAATAGGTTCAACACAGTATTCAGGTCTGACAATTCCGGTTCCAGCAGCCACCTGTACGGCCTCTTGAACCGGTGCGCCAACCCTTCCGGATCGACACTGCCGTGTTGTAGGACGCGTTCCGGTGCCCGTCTGTGTTCCGCATCACCTGATACGGCACCTTACACGGCATTTACGCCTTATCCGAACCGGATGAACGGCCCACCGGGACGACGGGATCTCGGCCCCAACGCCCTTGACCTTCAACGGCTGGCAAACAAGGCATTGAAATAGGCCGCCATGCGCACACCTGCCTGGGCCAGGCGCCGCTCCGCAATGGGCAGGGACGTGAAGACATAGCCATAGCTCAGCTCATCACCATCCGGATAAATCGTATCCCGGATGGCCGCGCTCTCGCCGATCCAGACCAGGGGATCAGGGGTCAGCCATTCCCGGGCCTGGTCCGTGGTGATCTTGCGCCGCAGCCATTCGGAATATTCGGTGTAGGACAGAAGCTGCCGGTCGAGCATGTTCTCATCCCAGAGCCGATGAAGATTGGTCTCCTCACCGAAAAACGTGACTTTCACGTCATTGCCGCCCCGGTCTTCGCCATTGCCGACATGCAGGGGCTGGTGCAGGTCGCCGATGATATGGACTGCGAACCGCAGGGCGCGCTGCTTGTCTTCCACGGACGCGTCCGGATCGAGAATGGTGAGGGAAAACCGGTTCAGAGCCGTGAAGGCGTCGCCCTGACGAGGCGGCCCTACATCTTCGTAAGTCTTGCCCTCGGGCACGGTCACGTAGTGCCAGGGGTTGGCGGTTCTCTGCCAGAACTCTGAGGGATCGGAGCGCATCCAGTCCGGCCAGTTCGAGGCTTCCGCCAGGTCCTCGACGCCCAGAATGGCGCGAATCCTCGCCCGGGCCTCATCGGACAGGTAGTCCTCGGCGATGGCCCCGGTGATCCGGTGCCCCGTCTTTCCCCAGGCCCAAGCCTGGCCCGGTACTGTCAGCGCAAGAATGAACGCGAGTATGAGACGCATAAGACCCTCCTCATAATGACTGCCCTGCACCATAGGATGCGGCGGGGCGCGCAGCAATCGTACATCGGCCTGAGCTGTGGGGCACACCTTCGCCGAATGGATGGGGCGCACTTTATCGAGGGGCATGGACGCGCCAGATCCACGCCCCATCCCTGGACCCGGGTGCTCTCAACTGATAATTTCAAAGGATGCGCCGATTTGCTGCCATTCTGGTCACGTTGAGTTTGATCTTGACTGTGCCTGTGTCCTGCCCCCATGCCCTGGCGGCAGCCACTGAAGGTATGTCCGGGGCCATGGCGCGGAATGGCGTGCACATGGAGAGGAATTCCGGGGCTCACACCCAGATCCACGCGCACGGCAAAACCCACGCGCACGGCCAGACCCACAGGCAGGATGAAACCCAACACCATGTCGGCCATGGCGCCGACCATGGCCCTGGCGCTGTCGATCCGGTGGACGATCATGACACCCATCCGGGATGTGATGACGATTGCGATGGCGGTTCCGGGTGTTCCGGCTGCATCGCGGTGACGGCCCTTTTCAAGCCCGCAGCTACTGAGGCCGATCGGATCCTGGCACTCCCCCCCACAATGGCCGGTTCCCGCCGCGCCCGGGGGATCGTAACCAGCTTCGACCCGCCACCACCGCGCGCCTGACCCCACAGGCGGAGTCCGTCCGCCCGCACCCTGTTTCCATACAGACAATTTGAGAGGTTTGGCGATGGCACGCGTAAGCATCGTGCTCGCAGCCCTCTGCCTTGGGTGGATCAGTCCGGCGCTCGCCAGACCGGTCTCCTATGAGGGCGGCTGGACTGTGATTGAAGAAACCGACCGGCAAAGCACGGCACTCTGGACCCACTACACGGTCACTCCGGCGCTATCCCTGGGCTATCGCGGCGAATGGGACCGCCGGTCCGACGCGGTGTTCCAGGGGGGACAGGCCACATGGCTGGTCAAACGCTGGTTCGGGGAAAACTACCAGGCCAATTTCTATGGCATTGCCGGTTTGGGCCTTGCCTATGGGGTTGACGACAACAAGGCCGGGACCCGCGCAGCCGGGTTTGCCGGCGTCCTGGCGGATTGGGAAACCCGCCGCTGGTTTCTGTCCTACCGCGCCCGGGGCTTCGAGGCCGGGGATGTGGATGGCTCCTTTGCCCAGGCCGCCCGTGCCGGCGTAGCCCCCTATATCGGCGCATTCGGTGACCTGCACACCTGGATCATGGTCGAGGTCGATCACCGTCCTGACAATCCCGATCCCATCGGCGTCACGCCCCTTGTGCGCGTCTTCAAGGGGCCCGCTCTGCTCGAACTCGGCTGGAGCATCACCGATGACCAGCCCCTTGCCAATTTCACCTATCGTTTCTGACCGCTCTGGAGATCATCATGCTTCGTATTCTTGCACTCGCCCTGTCCCTGAGCCTCGCCCTTCCGGCCCACGCCCAGGAACACGGCGACGATCACGGCCACCATGATCACGACCATGACCATGACCACAGGCAACACCATGACCACGGGGGCGCGGCGGCCGACCACAGTGAAGACGTCAAACGCGCCCTTGCCGAGGGCGGCACCCTTGTGGAGGTCAGCATTCTTGGCATGGTCTGCGATTTCTGCGCCACGGCGCTGACCAAGACCTTCGGCCGCCGGGACGAAGTGGCCGCAGTTCAGGTTGATCTGAACACGAAGCGTCTTCGGGTCGCGTTCAACAAAGGCCAGACTTTGGACGACAGCACGATCACCGGACTTGTCGGGCGGTCCGGCTACAAAGTGAAGACCATTGCCCGGGCGCAGGACACGGAGAAACCCCAATGAACGTGTCCCGCCGGGAATTATTGGGACCCACGCTGGCGGTGTTCGCCAGCGTGACCACCCTTCTGTGCTGCGCTCTGCCTGCTCTTCTCATTGTCATCGGCGCGGGCGCGGCGATGGCCGGTCTGGCGGCGAATGTGCCCGGCCTGATCTGGCTTTCCGCCCAGAAGGAATGGGTGTTCGCCGGCGCGGGCATCCTGCTCGCTGCTGCGGTCCTGGTGAAATGGCTGAACCGCAACGCGCCGTGTCCGATCGATCCCGATCAAGCCCGGGCCTGTATGCGCTTGAGACGATGGGGGATGGTTATCCTCGCCGTCGCCGTCACGGCCTATCTTGTCGGCGGCTTCTTTGCCTTTTTTGCAGCGGATCTTCTTTTATGACCCATGATCATCACCATCAACATGAGGGTTCCGTGAGCTGGAGAACATCCGCTCACGTGACCCTCCATTGCCTTACGGGATGTGCCATCGGAGAAGTCACCGGGCTGATTGTCGGTACAGCCATCGGTCTCGGTGTGTGGGGGACCATGGGCCTGGCGACGGGACTGGCGTTCCTGTTCGGGATCGGGCTTGCGGTCCTTCCGGTCATGAACAGGGGCGCCAGTTTCCGGCGGGCGCTGGGGGCGGTCTGGCTCGGTGAGGTGGTTTCCATCACGGTCATGGAAATTGCCATGAACGGTACCGACTACATGATCGGTGGCGTTCAGACCCAATCCCTGACCGCGCCCCTGTTCTGGATCGCCATGGCTCTGGCGATCCCGGCCGGTTTCCTTGCCGCATGGCCCGTGAACCATTGGCTTGTGTCAAAAAGCCTGAAGGACTGTCCCTGACATCAGGTCTTGTGACCGGGGACCCGGACGGGGCGTTTGCCGTCCGGACCGTAGAGATTGACCTTCATGCTGGAAATGGCGTGCACCAAGGTGATGGGGGCGATCTTTTCGTGGCCGGTCCAGGTGATGTTGGGGAAGCGCTCAAAAATCCGCTCATAGGCCATGGTGAGCTGCATTTCCGCGATGCGGCTGCCCAGGCATTTGTGCACCCCGTGGCCGAAAGCCAGATGGCGGTCCACATTGTCCCGGGTCAGATCAAACCGGTCCGGGTCCGGAAACACCGCCGGATCCCGGTTGGCAGCGCCGTACCACATGACGACCTTCTCGTCCTCACCAATCCGCTGGCCGTTGATTTCCGTCTCCTGGGTTGCGGTGCGGCGCATGTATTTTACCGGCGTGACCATGCGCAGGGCTTCCTGGGACATGCGCGAGATCAGGGAGGGGTCGTCGAGGACCATGGCCCGCTGGTCGGGAAACTCCGTCATCAGCTTGATGGTGCCGGACAGGGAGTTGCGGCTGGTGTCGTTGCCCGCAAAGACGATCAGCAGCCAGGACCCGTCCAGATATTCCTGGGGCAGATGCTCATCGTCGATCCGGGTCTGGGCGATGGCGGTGAGCAGGTCCTGGCGCGGATTGGCCCGCCGGTCCAGCATGACCCGTTCGCCATACTCGAACATCTCATTCAGTACGCGGTCAAACCGAAAGAGGAAACTTGGCTCCTTGAACAGCATTTTCAGGGGGCTGGCCAGGAACAGGGGGCCCAGTTCCAGATAATGCATCCAGTGGATCATCCGGGGACGGTCCGCCTCGTCGACGCCGAGCATTTCACACAAGGTGAAAAGGGGCAGCTCCGTGGAGAAGACCTTGACGAAATCCACCACCGGTCCCTTGCGTTCCATATCGTCGAGGAGGGCGTCGATTTTCCTGCCCACCCGCTCGCGCAGACTGGACACGAAATTCGGGATGAAAAAGTCCTTCTGCTGAATACGCATCTCCAAGTGCCGGGGCGCATCGAGATTGATCAGGGAGTTGAAGCCCGCCTGCATGCCCCGTTTCGGACGCCACAGTTTGCGCGGCGGCACAAAGATGCCCATGCTGCCCCGCTGGGAGGAGAAGGTCTGGGGCGCCAGTTCCACATGCTTGATGTCCTCATACCGGCTCAAGGACCAGAATCCATTGCCGCCCCGGCCCATTCTTGACCACATCACCGGAGCCGTTTCCCGCATGCGCCGGTAGAAATCGAAGGGGTGGCCTTTGGTCCAGGCGGTGGGGTTCCACAGCTCGAAGTCCTCAAGCATGGGATAGACCGCCTCATGAGCCGGGGTCTGAATATTGGATTCAGTCAGGATGTCTTCACTGACGAGCTTCATGGCCTGCCCTCACCTCTCTGTCCGTTTCTGATGCCGGTCCGGTCTTGCCGTCTGCCCAGTAGTTCCCATAGGGACAGAAGCCGCTTTTCTAACGGGCTACGCTTTCACGCACGAAACGGCGCAGGTCCTCGGCATACTTTTCCAGGGACTCCGGATGCACATACATCATGTGGCCCGCCTCATAGTATTCCGTGATCACCCGCGACCGCTCCTGCGCATCCAGATCCATATGATCGAAGACATAGTCGGTCACGCCGTAGGGGGTGGCCATGTCGTAATAGCCCTGTTGCACCAGCACCCGCATGGTCGGATTCTGTTTGATCGTATGCTCCAGGTCGATGGCGGTGTTGGCCGGCGATGTGGTGGACGCGCCGGGCAGTTTGTGGAGGTAGTCCCAGCTCCGCCAGAGCCCGGCGGAAATGGTGTACTGACGGTCCCGGCCGAAATTCAGGGTCTTGGTCATGTATTCGTGGAAGGCGCTGGTGTAGGCCGCGCGGACCTTCGAGAAATAAGGGTCGTAGTTCATGGTCTCCGCAAGCCGGTTGGTGCTGCGTCCCACATAGCGGGAATCGATGCGCCCCGTGGTGATCCCGGTCTTGCGCTGGAGTTCCTGGAGGAACTGGACATGGCTCACCCGCAGATTGGCCCTGTCCCAATATTCCGGATCAAGACCGGTAAAAGCGCTCAGCTTGCCGATGACCCGGGACCGCTCCTCCTGACCAAGACGGTTTCCCTTGTAGAGCGCCAGCAGGTATTCACCCCCGGCAAAGGCTTCCACCTCGTCCAAAAAGGCGCGCAGGTCATCCGGCCGGTCCGCAATCATGCCGTGGTACCAGGCGGTCGCTGCGAGGGTAGATAGATAAAGCACATGGGGCAGGTCCATGCCGACCCCGTCATCACCGGAGGCAACATCCATGAAGGGGGAGACCACAATCACACCGTTCAGGTCCATGTTGTGGCCGGTCAGCAGTCTGTAGGCCACGGCACCCGCCCGCATGCCGCCGTAGCTTTCGCCGAGCATGAATTTCGGCGAGAGCCAGCGGCCCTGCTCGGTGGTGAACCGGGCGATGAATTCGGCCACCACGGCCGCATCACCGTCCACATTCCAATAATCATCGCCGGCATCCTCGGCCAGCAGTTTCGAATAGCCCGTACCCGGCGGATCGAGCATCACCAGGTCGGATACGTCGAGAACGGAATAAATATTCTCCTCATAGCCATAGGGCGCAGGTCCCGTGTGCGCCTCATCGTCGATCACCACCCGCTGGGGGCCGAGCACCCCCATGTGGAGCCAGATCGACGCGGAACCGGGGCCGCCATTGTAGGCGAACATGATGGGCCGGTTGCCGGGCCGGGCCACGTCCTTCTTGGCATAGTAGGTGTAGCCGAAGGTCGCCCGGGGCTCGTCCTGGTCGTTCTTCATCACCATGAGCCCGACGGTGGCGTCATAATCGATCCGTGTGCCATCAATGGTCACGGGCCCGGATGTGGTGACGGCTTCGTCTTGAGGGACAGCCTGTTCGGTCTCCTTGCCGTCGGCGGTCATGCTCTCAGCCGGATCAGGATTGTCCGCAAAGGCCGGAGCACCAGGCTGGGAGAGGGCCAGGAGAGCCGCGAGAACGGCGATCAGACAGTAGGGGCTCTTCGGCATGGGTCGCTCCTTAACGATTGGCATGGTATGGAATGATTGGCATGGTATGGATGGCATGCGGATCATGGGCCGCCCGGACCTTGGGGCGGTCTTCCTCTGCGTCAGCATAGACCGTCAAGAGAGCGCCCGGAAGACCGTCATGGTCTAGCCATGGCGATCCTCCCAATCGGGATCCGCAGATATCCGGCTTTACCAAACGAATTTTTCTGTGCTATGTTTCCAGTGATTTAATCAGTGGAGGAAGACATGGATCACACACCCATCAAATGACCGCCTGACTTTTCAAGCGATTGATGGAGTGTGCCTATGTCTGCCCTCGTTGCCGACCGCCTGTCCTTTGGCTGGTCGCCTGATGATCTCCTTTTCAGTGACATTTCTTTCACCGTGGGCCGCGAGCGCGTGGGCCTTGTGGGGCGCAATGGCGCTGGCAAGAGCACGCTGATCCGGCTGCTGACCGGTCAGGGGGAACCCCTCGGCGGGCGTATCAGCCGCCCCGAGCGCCTGTTGTTCCTGGCCCAACGCGCCGATCCTGCCCTGACCATCGCCGAAGCCCTTGGGATTGCGGAGAAACTCTCGGCTCTGAGACGGGTCGAGGCCGGATCTGTGGCAGCGGACGATTTTGGGGTGATCGGAACCGATTGGGACCTTGAGGAGCGGGCGCGCCAGGCCTTGCGATTGTCCGGCGCGCCGGATCGCCCCTGGGACACGCCCCTGGCAGCGTTGAGCGGCGGCGAAGCCATGCGGGTTCGCCTTGCCCGCGCCCGGCTTGAGCAGCCGGATATGCTCATTCTTGACGAACCCACCAACAATCTCGACCGGGATGGTCTGCATGCCCTCTACCGTCTGGTCGAGGACTGGCGTGCAGGCTTGCTGGTGGTCAGCCATGACCGGACGCTGCTGTCCGAAGTGGACCGGATCCTGGAGTTGAGCGCCCTTGGGCTGAAAAGCTATGGCGGCGGGTTTGATCTTTACAAGGAGGTCAAGGCCACGGAAACCGATGCGGCGGAGCGGCGGCTGGCGGACGCGGAAAAATCCCTGAAATCGGCCCGCCGGGAGGCCCAGGACCGCAAGGAAAAGGCCGACCGCAGAGCATCCCAGGGCAAACGGTCCCTCACAGGTTCCATCCCGAAAATGGCCCTGCACGCCAACAAGCAGAATGCTCAGGCCTCCGCGGGGAAAGGACAGTCCCTCGGCGATCAGGCCATCGTGGAGGCCCAGCAGGGTCTTGATGAGGCCCGCAAGGACATCGAAATTCACCGCCCCCTCGCCTTCGGTATCGTGCCCTGCCGGATCCCCGAGCGCAAACAGGTGCTTCTGGCACAAGGCCTGACCGTCCGGTTTGATCCGGAGTGCCCGCCTGTGATCGAGAATATCAGTATGGCCATGTTCGGGCCGGAGCGGGTTGCCCTGACGGGCCGGAACGGAGCGGGGAAAAGCACACTGCTCAAGGCCCTTGTCGGTCTGGTGCCCCTTGAGGCCGGGAGTGTCTTGGTGGGGGTCGAACGGATGATGTTCCTGCGCCAGGACACCATCGATGACCGCTCGGACATGTCCCTGATTGACTACGCCCTTGCGGCCAATCCGGACCAGACCCCCAATGAGGCCCGGGCGGCCCTGGCCCGGTTCGGCTTCCGGAACCGGGCCGGCGAAGCCCCGTTGAAGCAATTGTCCGGCGGGGAACGGTTGCGGGCGGCCCTGGCCGTCACCCTGGCCGCGCCGGAGCCGCCGCAACTGCTGATCCTGGACGAACCCACCAATCACATGGACCTGGAGAGTGTGGAAACCCTGGAGGACGCATTATCCGCCTACGACGGGGCACTGCTGGTCACGAGCCATGACCGGTGGTTCCTCGACGCCATCGGCATCGACCGGGAGGTCGCCCTCTGACCGCACCGCCTTCTTGGCATCCGGGATTTGGATTGCTAGCATGCGCCCAAGAACAGATACAAATTGGGAAGGAGACGGAAAATGGCGCGGTTGCCGGATGGTTATCGGATGCGGCTGGAACCCCGGGATGAGTATCCCCATGATCCCGGTGAGGCGTCCAATTATAACGAGAGCATGTATTTCAATGTGTTCGATCCGGCCCTGAAAGCGGGCGGATGGATGCGTATCGGCAACCGACCCAATGAGGCCTATGCGGAAATGTCCGTGTGCCTTTATCTGCCCGATGGACGGGTGGGGTTCATGTTCGGGCGTCCGGCTATTTCGGGCAATACGGCCATGGATGCGGGCGGACTGCGGGTCGATGTGATCGAGCCTTTCCGCCATCTTCGCGTCACTTACGAGGGCGAGATCCTGGTGCTGACGGACCCCCATGAGATGGCCAATCCGAAAGAGGCGTTCACGAACAATCCCCGCCTGCCCTGCACGCTTCAATTCGATTATGAAGGCGTCTCGCCCATGTTCGGCGGCGAAATGGTCCGAGAGGACGGCGCCCCTATCGAGATCGATCCGGAAAAGTCCTTTGCCCGGGCCCATTACGAGCAACACTGCGCCGCACGGGGCTTCTTCACCATTGGTGAGGAGCGCTTCGACATTGACGGGTTCGGTCTGCGGGACAAGTCCTGGGGTCCCCGTCACTGGCAGGCGATTGATTGGTACCGGTGGTGTCCGATGAATTTCGGACCGGATTTCGGCATGATGCTTTCAGTGATCAGCGACGGCGAAGGCGGCATACGCCAGGGGGGCATGGTGTTCCGGGACGGGGACTATGATCTTGTTACGGAGTGCGCCATTGAAAGCGACTGGGATGACCGGGGCTATCAGACGGCCCTGCGCGCCCGGGTGCGGACGGAAGCGGGCCATGACTATGAGATCACCGGCACGGTTCTGTCCCTTATTCCCCTGCGCAACCGCCGCACCGCGCCGGACGGAACCAGGCTCCATACCCGGATCACCGAAGGGATGACCGAGTATCGCTGCGGTGACCGGGTGGGTTATGGCATGAGCGAGTATCTCGATCAGATCGTAGACGGAGAGCCCAACGGCAAGGCGGCCGGTTACTGACTGTCGGCCTCTTCCCCGTCAATGACTTCGATCGGCACTTCGACAATGATGTTCCTGAAGGGCGCTCTGCACCCTGATGGGTCTTGTGGATCTTCGGGACGGTAACGCCACCGGGCTATGGCTCTCAACACGATTTGCCCAAGCAGCATATTGCTCGCTTCCAGCAGGGTAAGATCCGTGGGCACGCCATCCGCATTCACGTTGAAGCGCACTTTGGCGAAGCCGCTTTCGGGTATTGTCCCCTTTGGCCAGCGGGGCGCAGTCCGATAGAGGGGCACAGGGCTGCAGTCCACCACACTCTCCGTGTCATGGAGCAGCTCAAGCGCCACGGATTTATCTGTAAACGGTGCATTGCACGCACTGTCCGGCGTATCCGGGTCGAACGCGGGATAGCGCCACGCCGGGATCATGAGCGCCATCATGCTGGCGATGACCGGATCGCTGGCTTCGAATAGGTCAACATTGACTGGGAGACCGTCCCGGTCCACATCAAACCGGACACGGACAGAGCCCTTCCGGGGCACTTCGCCAACGGGCCAGATGTGGGCCGGCCTGAAAATCGGCTTCCCGTCGCATGAGGCACTTCGCACCACGGCGTAGAGGATGGCAGACCTATCCTCCCCGAACGGAGTACAGGCCCCACCGGAACCGTCTGTGTTTGTTATTCTATAGCGCCATTGGGCGACCGTATCCCGGGCGATCCGCCCAAAGACCGATCCGGTTGCATCCAGGATTTTCAAATCTGAGGGCGTGCCGTTTGAATCCACGGAGAAACCGATCTTCGCCCAGCCGGTCACAGGCTTGACACCGGGAGGCCAGAAAACCGGGCGGCGCATTACCAATTCCGGGCGACAGGCTCTCTCTTTGGTGACACTGCCTTGCCCTTGGAGGGCCTCGCCGGCCGTGGCAGGCAGGCTTGACCAGCACAAGAGGGCGGCGGCGACAACACCCAACCGGCCAATACCGCGCATCATTTCCAGAACGCAATCCGCCGGTACCATGGCACCCTCTCCCATGCTGACATAACGCAGGCTGAGTGTGTCATCACGGAACGAGGCTGACAAGAGAGCCGGTCTGGTCACGTCGCCTTGGCCCACCAACCGGTGAACAGGACACGGACAAGCCAGAAAACCATCATTACCAGGACGATCAGTTCAGGTACCGAGAGCAGGGGTGAGCCCTGCCACGCCTCAGGAAACGCGGTGGCCCCCGGTCCGGTGAAAAGGGAACCGGCGGCGATGAACAGGGCGAGACACATGCGCCACACATGCCGGGCAATGCGCTGGGCACCGCCTATTCCCCGGCGGATCAAAACGCTGCCATCGAGACCGGCGGCAAGGAGTGCCAGGCCGGCGAACACAAAATAGGGTTCCGGGCCGTAACCGTCCTTGGTGCCGTCCGGGGCGGAAACCGCTTCAAGGCCGAACACCATGCCACCGGCAGCGACAGCGAGGCCCACGGCCGCCATGGCCGCAGTCGCAAAATCCGTGCGTGCGTCACCGTGCCGGGCGGTCCACCATGAACTGGTCACAAGATAGCAGGTGAACACGCCGGCCAGCATGGTGATCATTTCCGGCATCATGAGAGCGATGACCGCGCCGACCCCCGCTGAGATCAGCATGGTGACAAAAAAGACAACTCCGGCGCCACGGTGCACGGTTGCTCCCTTGCGCGCGAAAAGAGCCACGGCACCCGAGAGCACGCCAACGGTGCCCGTCACCACATGGATCATCATCAGGAAAGACATGGCACCATTCTCCGATTGGCTGGATGGACCGCCGTTCACTCCGGCATTGCCTTAAGTATCTGAAACGCCAAGCCTACTTTGACCCGCTCCCGATACCTATCAAATCCGGCGGATGATTTGTGTCCGGTCCTGGTTCACGGGAACCTTACCGGAGAGACGGGGGGACCTTACCGGAGAGACAGAATGAACAGTGTGCATTGTCGACCTCTTCAAGGATTAGTAGACTGCGCGGATTGGAGTGCTGCGCCATTTTGCTCTCGGCGGCACCTGGGAAACACAGTGAAGGGACGGAACCATGGGCCGGTGGACTGAACTCCTGCAAGGCATGGTGTGTGCGGCCTGGCTGGCGGGGATTGCGCCCCTTGCGGCAGCGCCCGGGACCGCCGGGCAGACGGACGAGCCAACCCCCTGCCCTGCCCTCCCCGTATCTGATCCCCAATCCCTTCAGCGTGCGGATCAGGTTCTGTTCCGCATTCTTGTAGCCCGCATCGAAGGAGACGAGGACGGGACACTGACACGCAACATCCGGGCATCCCTGCGCACCGCACCTGACAACGGCGAGGGACAGCCCCGGTCGCTGTCCATCCTGCCCCTGACCGCACCGCTCACCCTGGCGGACGGCGGACTGGAACAGGCCATGGCGGACAGGGCGCTGGCCTGCGGCCGGTCCTGGTTGAGGGAAGCCCGGGGGGATCTGCTGATCTGGGGCGACCGGGCCGGAGACGGCATGGTCCGCCTGCGGTTCCTCGCCAGCGACGCCCTCAACGCACTCCCCTCGGAAACCGTCTACACACTGACTGGTGCTGGGACCCAGGCAGGACAGGGCCTGACCTTGCCCATTGATTTCGATCTCGATCTGTCCGACGCCGTGGCGGCCGTGGCCATTGCGCGGCTGGCGCCGGGCTGGCAGGCGGACGGGCGCTACATGGCCGATATTCTGGAGCCCCTGGCAGTGCGGTTCCGGGCCCTGGCCCGGTCCGGCGATCGTCTGCGTCCGGAAGCCCGGGCAGAGATCCGGTATCACTATGCGGGCACGACCATCCTGCTCGGGCAGCAGCTCGACGCCGCCACCTGGTATGAAGAGACCCTGTGGGCCGCCACGGCCGTCACCGAGGAATGGACCAAGGCGCGGCTGCCGGACCAGTGGGCGGGCACCCAGAATATTTTGGGTGCGGCCCTGTCAGGCCTTGGTGAACTGACCTCAAACACCCTTCTCCTGAACGAGGCTCTGGCCGCTTACCGCCGGGCCCTGACGGTCATCACCCGGAGCGAGGCACCCCTTGAGTGGGCGACACTCCATATGAACATCGGCACGGCCTTTGAGAAACGGGCTCTTATCCTGGGCAGTGGCGACGACCTCGACGAGGCCCGGGCCGCGTTCAACCGTGCCCTTGAAGTGTTGAGCCCCGAAAAGACACCTCTGGTCTGGGCCATGGTGCAGAACAATCTCGGGATTGTCCTTTACCGGCTGTCCGAACTCCGGGGCGGCATGGCTGATCTGGATGCTGCCGTTGCCGCCTACCGCCGGGCCTTGGGTGTCTACAGCCGCGAGCAGGTGCCTCTGCTGTGGGCCGGAACCCAGAACAATCTGGGCAATGCCCTCACCCTCCTCGGCGAGCGGCGTAACGAAGAAAACTGGCTTGAACAGGCCGTCGCCGCCTACCGCCTCGCCCTGGAGTCTTGGACCCGCGAGAAACTGCCCATGAGTTGGGCCATGGTCCAGAACAATCTCGGCGGCACTCTGCTTCTTCTGGGCAACAGGAACCCGGGCACGCAAAGGCTTGAGGAGGCTCTCCGGGCCTTCAATCTGGCCTTGCTGGAATGGACACGGGAGACGGTGCCCGACAACTGGGCCTCAGTGCAGGATAATATCGGCAGCACCCTGACGGCCCTGGGCCAGCGGGAGACGGGCACCGCCCGGCTTGAAGAGGCCATCGCCGCGTTCCGCCGGGCCCTTGAGGTGCGCGGGCGGGACCGGGTACCCATGGACTGGGCCGTAAGCCAGAACAATCTCGGCATTGCCTTGGTCCATCTGGGACAACGCCTGCCGGGTCCGGAGCAGTTTGAGGACGCGATCGAGGCGTTCCAAGGGGCCCTGACGGTGCTCACCCGCAAGGACCATCCCGCGTTCTGGGGAGATGTGCAGAACAATCTGGGCATCGCCTACAGCAATCTTGGGGAACGGCTTGAGAATGCGCCCCTGCTTGAACAGGCGGTGGCGGCTTATCGCAGGGCCCTTGAAGTGCGGGTGCGCGCGCAGGTGCCCCTGCTCTGGGCAGCCACCCAGAACAATCTGGGTGCGGCCTTGTTTCCGTTGGGCCTCATGGAAAACGGTACCGCAAGGCTTGAGGAGTCCGCGACGGCGTTTCGGCTGTCCCTGGAAGTGTTCACACGGGCCCAGGATCCCCGCCAATGGGCGTTGACCTTGAGCAATCTGGGGGCCGTCCTGGTGCAGACGGGCTTGCGCTATTTCGAACAAGGTGACTTGCCCGCGGCGATAAAGCGGTTGGAAGCCGCAGCGGCAGGCAATATGCAGGCTCTTGAGTACTGGTCACCGGATTCAGACTTTCGGCAATGGGCGGACACCACCATGGATTTGGCCCTGGCGCTGGGATTTGCCGGTATCCTCAAGGAGGACCTGGACCAGTTGCGCGCGGTGGATGCCCTGTTGGTCGATTTTCTGGCGATCCTGGATGTTCATCCCGAGGCGGATGATGTCACCAAGGCCAGGGCCCGCGCCCTCATCGCTCTCCTGCGGCAGTCACGGGGGGTCCTGGAGGGGTCATCGGATTCGCCTGTTTCGGATGTGTTTCAAACCCCGCCCCCGATGCCTCGCGGGGCGCTGACGGGCGGGTCGGCAACGGGTGGATCGCCAACGGGTGGATCGGCAGACCGGGAGATGGACCGTGCCGCCTTACGGCTTGCCCTGCGTGCCTTGATGGCGGACCGGGACGGACCCCATCCTCATCTGTCGACGGTCATGAGCCCGGGCGCATACAGGCATGCTCCGGCGCCCGCCCATTGACCATGCCGGTGTGCTGATCCACTCAAGGTCGTCCCAGCCGATGCCATACCAGGGCTTCAGCTTCGATCGCCTGGAGGACCGGTGATTTGATATCCGTATACTGCCCACGGTCTTCGTGATGCCGGGCCATGGCCGTGACCTTCACGGCCTCATAGTCCCGAGCGCGGTCCGGGTGGGTGCGCAGATAATCCCGGAACGCCAGATGCCGGAGGATCTCAGGCGAGCCCGCCTCGAAAAGGTGCCAGTGGGTGTCTCGGGCTTGGGAATGGATGTACCGCCGATCCGTGATGCCGTGCGCCCCTTTCCAGACATAACCTGCCGTTTCCACCTTGTCCCGGCATGCATCCGCCTCGTGAAGACCGATCCCCTCGCCCAGGATATCAATGATAGGCTTTGCCAGGATGCCGGGCACGGCGGTGCTGCCGATATGATGCGCCCTGACCAGACAGGCCCCGAACAGATCCTCCATCCGGTTGATGATGACCTCGGCCTGTCCCGCCCAGGCGGGATCATGGGGCACGAGCCGATAGCGGTCATGGTCCGGATGGGGCATGGCGCTCAAGAATCCCGCGTTCAGCCGGTCTCAGGGGCGCTTCGGCGGTCATCCGGATTTGCCGTCAGCCACCAGCACCCGGGTCAGCCCCATGAGGACCATGGCCAGCACCACGACGCCCGAGCCACCCAGAAGAATGAACGAGAAGATGCCCATGTTGAAGTCCGACATGACCACGGACATGGTCTCGGGGATTCGGGCCTGCTCGGCGGCGAAATCCTCCGTGGCCCGGTAGTACTCGATGAAATTGCGGGAGGTCTGGAGCAAAAACCGGATCGTGTACCACTGGGCAGCGACGAAAACGGAATAGCCCAGAATGGCCAGACCCATGGTGGTCATGGGAATGCGCATGCCATTAATCCGCAAGGTGCCGATCAGACCCAGCACCGCCGCGGAGACGGTGACATGAATCCCATAGAGCGCCACCACAATGGAGCCCGTCCCGTTGAGCGCATTGGTCATATCCCAGAACTGCATATCCCTCTCCCCGGATGATCGGCCCTCATACCATCGGCACAGCCTTTGTCCGCCCTGCATAAAACAGGAAATCGCCGATCCTGCCTAGTGGAGCGGCCCTGACGCTTGGGTCCCGCTGCTTGAGCCTCACTGCTTAAGTCTCACTGGGCGGCACGCTCATCACTCAAGCGTCAGAGCCAAAAGCGCCACTAGAACCAAGACCTTGCTCGCGGTTCTTATGGCCCAGACATTTGCAAACGCCGGACATTTGCAAACAGACGAGCCGCGAACGGGATGCACATTTCTGGGCCGAACCGCTCGTCAATCGGCACCACCATATATCACCCTGCCCGCCTTGCTTGAGACGCTATCCTGAACCCGTCGGCGCGGGTTGCTCTTTTGCCGTGTCCCCTCCTTTTTTGGTGTGCCCTCCTGTTTTGGTAAGCTGGGGACAGTCAAATGCCATCGGGGCCGGATGAACCCCTGAAGTGAACGGAAATTCGTTTGACAAAGACGCAAACCAGTTGACCTTGCTTTTGTGATCAAAGATCAAGGGCAATCAAGACGAGGTCCAACGGACAGGGCTGACAAATCCCTGGTTGACCGTTATCGTGTGTTCATGAGTGATGTTTCAGAGTACGGGTGCAGCCCATGCGTTTTGTGAGTTTCTCGGCCCTTTCAGCGATCATCGCTGGGCTGACCACCGGATGTGCCGGTGGTAACGCGGAAAATTCCTCGAGTCTGGATCTCGCGGCGGGCACCTTTCAGGCTGGCGTCGAGGCAGCCGGCGCACCTCCCGAACAGCCGCCGGATGTGCCCGATCCGGGCGCGGGCGGGCCAGCCTATACCCAGAGCTTTAATCAGGCGACGAACTTAATCAACGACCTGAACACAAGTTTCAATCTGACCAGAACCTTCCAGATGCCCGACATGGGCATGGCAACCTATTTCGGAGCCTTCCGGGCCACGGATGGTTGGAACCGTTCCTTCGGCGGGAATGTCCGTCTGGATGCCAATTTCGGCGACAGCACCCTGGACGCGAACTTCACCGCTTCTCTGCCAGGCCTGGGGACTACGGATTTTGGCATCACGGAACAGTTCCTGAACGTGAACAACTTCAGTTCCGACGTCTTCGAGAATGTCCAGGGCACCTTTACCGGCGGCGAGATTATCGGCGGCGAAATCAGCGGCAATTTCCTCGGAAATGAGGCCCAGGCGGTGACAGGCCGGTTCGACCTGTTCTATAGCGATCCCCTGGCGCCCAGCGTCACCCAGACCGCAACCGGGCAGTTCGGCGCGGTCAAATAGGTGCGGATGCCGTCCGGACGGACACAATCATGGGGATGGGCG
Source organism: uncultured Alphaproteobacteria bacterium (assembly GCA_964561475.1). Taxonomy (GTDB): domain Bacteria; phylum Pseudomonadota; class Alphaproteobacteria; order JAJFIK01; family JAJFIK01; genus CAYUYV01. The sequence goes on along the minus strand of CAZLPU010000052.1, from coordinate 13,924 downwards.
TGGCGCTGCGATGATAATCGCAGCTCCAACGAGGCAGACGGCAGCGCCGATCAAATCCCACCGGTCCGGTTTGACACCCTCGATCGCCCATAGCCAGGCGAGGGAACTCACGATATAAACCCCTCCGTATGCCGCATATGTGCGCCCCGCAGCGCCGCTGTCCACCAGGGTGAGCAGATAGGCAAACAGCGCCAGCGACGCCATGCCCGGAAGCACCCACCAGACCGGCTTGTCAAGTCGAAGCCATGCCCAGAATGCAAAGCATCCGGCGATTTCAGCGATCGCTGCGCCACAATACGCGGCGATGGTTGGCATGTTGACCGTCCTCGTTCTTTACAATTGACACCCGAATGCGGGTAAGGCGGGTTCACACGCCGAAGACGGATCGAAGATGGGGATTAAGGAAAATGCCCTCCGGGTCCAGACGGTCGCGGACGGCCAGGAAGTCCGGCCATTTCGGATAGAGAGCTTCGAAGTCCCGGGCGGTCAGGCTGTGGATCTTGCCCCAATGGGGGCGGCCGTTGAAACTCCGGAACACCCCTTCGGCCACGTCAAACAGCCCCTCATAAGGCTGCTTCCAGTACTGATGGACGGAGATCGAGACCGAGGCCCGACCGTGAAACGGGCTAAGCCAGAGATCGTCCGCGGCAATGAACCGGTATTCGATGGGCAGGGCCACATTGATCCGGCGCTGACGGATTTCCTTGATCAAGGTGCGGACACAGTCAGGCCCATCTTCCGCAGGCACCGCATATTCCATCTCGTTGAATGCCAGATTGCGGGGGCTCGGAAACGCCTCGTGGCTCCAGCGGATCTTGGCCTCCTTGTCCGCCCGGCCTGAGACGGCGGCGGTCACGACCCGGTTCAAGGCGGGGGTGATCATGGGAAACTTCCGGGCCAATTCGATCAGGATGCGCCCCAGCTCTTCATCGCCTCCGATGGCGTCCTGTTCCGCCCCGTCCCCGGTGGCTCCCAGGGGTGCCGGGGCGGGCGCGTCGGTCTCCGCCAGGGACTTGGCCACGACGCGTTGGGAGTAGGGAAACCACATGAACTCGAAATGACGGGTGGCCCGGGCAAGGTCATCAAGCTGGCTCAGACATTGCTCCGCCTGCATCACCCAGCTGCGTTCCGCGAGCTTGTAGGCCCGGCGGCATTGCAAGGTCAGCTCACTGATCACACCGACGGCACCCAGGGACAGGCGCGCGGCCTCGAAGATTTCCGGCTCCCTCTCGCGGTCACAGACAATGACCTCGCCCCTTGCGCTCACCAGTCTGAGCCCCTTGACCGCCGTGGCGATGGCGCCAAGGCCCAGGCCAGTGCCGTGGGTGCCCGTGGAGACCGCCCCGGCGATGGTCTGCCGGTCAATATCCCCCTGATTGATCAGCCCCAGACCCCGGTCGAACAAGGGTTGGCCCAGTGCATGGATGTTGGTGCCCGCTCCCACACGGACGGTCTGGGTTACCGGATCATGGGAATAGATGCCGGACAGGGATCCGATATCCACCAGGGTGCCGTCGGTCACGCACAAGGGGGTGAAGGAATGCCCGGCGCCGGTGACCCGAATCGGCCGCGACCCATGGGCCATCAGCGCCGCAAGGGCTGCTTCATCCGCAGGCTCCGCCCACTGTGCCGGTGTTGCGCTCAACGCGCCGGACCAGTTGCGCCACCGGGCGCCGGCCCCTTCGCGTCCTTCGCCGAGGCGCCCTTCTTCATCGCTCTGCTGGGATTGATCGGCAGCATGGTCAGGCACGGTCCGCTCCCCTCTCCAGGACACATAGTGACACAATTCGCAGCTTGGGCCGGGCCGCAGGCTTATGCAATCGTGGGACAACCATTGGAACCAAGAAGACTGGATCTACGGGGATGCAGCAATCTCCGCCGCTGGTTGAGGCGACGTCCACTTGCCTTGAAAGACCTCAAATTGTGTAGGGGGATTTGCTATCCCCCAGGCTATGGCGCCATTAGAGTGGAACTGGGGAAAGGCCGCTGACGACAATGCGGCTGTCATGGGAATCGGGATGATCGTGACAATCATGGGCAGAAAAACGGGCGGGCCATCGGGGCATCGTGCCCGGGGCGGTGCTGCACCTGCCGCCTTGATCCAGCCTGCCTCCGGGGTGGCGGTTTTGTGCCTCGCCTTGGCCGGATGCGCTGGAGTCACGGTCGAGGACGCCCCCGTGCCCGCTCTGCCCGATAGCTGGCAGGCCACCTCCTTAGATACCAGCGTCGATGAAACGGGGGATGCCGCGACCACCCTGCCCCCGTCGGCGGATTGGCTGGGGGATTTTGCCTCGCAGCGGTTGACGGACCTGGTGGTGGAGGCACTCAAGCACAATACGAATGTCGGCCAGGCCGCCGCCCGGCTGGATGCGGCAATGGCCGCCGCCGGCGTTGCCCGGGCCCCCCGGTTCCCGGCGCTCCAAGTCGCCGGCGATGCAAGCCGCACCCGGTTTGCCTCCAATGACCAGATCGAGCAGCCGAATATCAGTACCATTCCCGGCATCCCCGTGTTCCAGCAAAGTCCGGCGAATCTGTCCTGGTCCCTCCAGGCCAGTTGGGAGGTGGACATCTGGGGCCGGGTACGGGACCGGGCCAAAGCCTCCCGGGCCGACGCCCAAGCCTCCGGCGCGGATCTGGCCGCGGTGTCTCTCTCCATCGCGGGGCGGGTCGCTTCCGGCTGGTTCACCCTCATCGAGGCCCGCCAGCAGAGCGATCTCGCCCGGCGGGACGTGGAAAACCGGGAACGCACTGTCGCTGTGATCGAACGGCGCTATGACAACGGGGTCTCGAGCAGCCTGGATGTGCGGCTGGCCCGCAGCGATTTGGAAGGACGCCGGGCCACCCTTGCCACCCGGCAGCGCACGGAGCGGGAAGCGGCCCGGGCCCTGGAATTTCTTCTGGGCCGGTACCCGGCCGCAGGCATCGCCTATCCCGATACCCTGCCCCAGTTGCCGGCTCTGCCCGGCACCGGCCTCCCGGCGGACCTCCTGACCCGACGTCCGGATCTGCTCGCCGCCGAAGCGCGCATCGACGCGGCCGGGCTGCGGGTTGCCGAGGCCCGCAAGGCGTTGCTGCCCCAGATTACCCTCACCGGCACCCTGGGCCCCAACGGCTCGAACACCGTTGCGGATCTGTTTGATGCGGAGGAATTGATCGGGCGTCTGGTGGCGGGACTGACCCAGCCCCTGTTCCAGGGCGGGCGGCTCAAGTCGGATATCCGCCGGACCAAGGCCCAGGCGGAAGAGGCCCTTTACGCCTATGTCGAGACCGCCCTGACCGGGTTCCAGGAAGTGGAAAATGCCCTGGATGCCGAGGCGCTGCTGACCGAGCGGCGGGCGGCCCTGGAGCGGTCCCTGAAAGAAGCCGCGGCGGCGGAAGCCCAGACCGAACGGAATTACCGGGCCGGACTCACCACCATTTTCGATCTGCTGGATGCCCAATCCAGACGTATTTCGGCGGAAAGTGCCCTGCTGGCGGTTCACCGGGAACGGTTGACCAACCGGGTCGCCCTTCATGTAGCCCTGGGCGGGGCTTTTTCCGTGCCGGAACCTGACGGTGAAACCGGAACCTGACGGACCTGATGAGCCCGCAAGCGGCTGGGCCGAGAAACGGAAGGGAGCGAATGATGCTGCGCAAGATCCTGGTCGTCACCGCCCCCCTTGGTGTGGTGGTGCTGACCTTCCTGGCCCTGGGCGTCATGCGGGCGGCGGCTCCGGAAGTGGAACGCAAGGAACCGGAAGAGCGCCGCCTGACGGTCACCGTGGCCAGGGCCGAGCGCACCACGATCCTGCCCCGGGTGGTGACCCAGGGTGAGGTCCAGGCCCGCACGGAAATCGATCTGATCCCCCAGGTCTCCGGGCGCATACAGGAACTCTCGCCAAGCTTTGCGGTGGGCGCCGCTTTTGCCACCGGCGATGTGCTCATTCGCATCGAGGATACGGATTATGAACTGGCGGTGGTCCGGGCCCGGGCCCGGGTCGCCCAGGCCCAGCAGGTCCTGGACCGGGAGAGCGCCCAGGCGGACATGGCCCGCCAGGACTGGGAGGAACTGGGCCGCGGGGAAGCCTCCCCCCTGACCCTGCGCGAACCCCAGCTTGCGGAAGCCAAGGCCAATCTGGAAGCGGCGGACGCGGATCTGCGCACGGCGGAACTGGACCTGGAGCGCACACGGATCACTGCGCCCTTTGACGGACGGGTCCGGTCCAAGAACGCGGATGTGGGCCAGTTCGTTTCCGTGGGGACCAATCTCGGGCGGATCTTCGCGACGGATGTGGTGGAGATCGCCCTGCCCCTCAATGACCGAGAACTGGGGTTGATCGGTCTGCCCATCGGCTTTGTCGCTCCGGAGGGGGACGGTCTGCCCGTTGAGTTCACCGCCATTGTCGCCGGAGAAATGCGCACCTGGGAAGGTCGGATCGTGCGCACCAATTCGGCCATCGACACCGCCACCAGGGTGCTCTCGGTGATCGCCCAGGTGAACGACCCCTACGGCGCGGCGGCGGACGACGGCGTGCCCCTGGCCGTGGGCCTGTTCGTGACGGCGGAAATCCGCGGCAAGCCCATCCTGGACGTGATCGCGGTCCCGAGGGAGGCCATCCGGGATGATGAGTTCGTTTATGTGGTCAAGGAAGATGGCAGCATCGATATCCGCCGCGTCCGTCCGGGCTTTGCCGAACGCAACCAGGTGATCATCCAGGACGGACTGGAGGCCGGTGAAGCTGTGGTGATTTCCGCCCTTCAAGGGGTGACCGCCAGCCTGCGGGTCAATATTCAGGATGCGGACGGAGAGGCGCCCGGCAGTATCGATCCTGACACGGGTTCCGGCGTGGAGCCAGACCAGCAGGGAGACCAGACCCTATGACCGGCATTATCGCCTGGTGGGCCCGCAATCCGGTCGCCGCCAATCTGGCCATGGTCGGGATCCTCGTGGCCGGCTTTCTGGCCTATTCCCGCATGGAACAGGAAGTGTTCCCGACCTTTCCGGTCAATGTGGTCAATGTCTCCGTCACCTGGCCCGGCGCCTCCCCGGAGGACGTCGAACAGCAGATCGTGCTCAGGATCGAAGAAGCCCTTGTGGATCTGGACAATGTCGACCGCCTCACCTCCTTTGCCTCGGAGGGCCTCGCCCGGGTTCAAGTCGAAGCGGACCCACGGGTGGATATCGGCACTTTCGTCAATGATGTGCAGCTTCGGGTGAACGCGATTTCCGGCCTGCCCAGCGGGGTGGAGCCGCCCAGGACAAGCGAGATCCTCACCCGCCAGTCGATCCTGCTCCTTGCGGTCCATGGCGATGTCGGTGAACGGCAACTCAGCCGGACCGCGGAGTGGGTGCGTGACCAGATCGCTCTTCTGCCGGGTGCCTCGATCACGCGGATCTTCACGGACCGGCGGGAAGAAGTCTCCATCGAGGTCTCCGAGGAGGCCTTGCGGCGCTACAATCTCACCTTCGATGATGTTGCCCAGGCGGTGCGCGCCAGTTCCCTCAATCTCTCCGCGGGGCGGGTGCGCACGGATACGGGGGAACTCCAGCTCCGGGCCAGAAATCTCGCGGACACGAAAGCGGAGTTTGAGCGGATTGTCGTGCGCCAGACCGATGACGGAGCGGTGATCCGGGTCGGTGACGTGGCCACGGTGATCGACGGTTTCGAGGAAGTGGATTCCCGCACCCTGTTCAACGGCGAGCCCGCATCCTTGCTCGGGGTCATGTCCACGGAACAAATGAATGTGGTGGAAACCTCCCAGTCCGTGCGCGGATGGCTGGAGACCGCCAATGACGATCTGCCGCCCGGGGTGCAGGTCTCCCTCTGGTTCGACAATTCCGATCTCTATTTCGACCGGATGTCCTCCATCTCCCGCAATGCGGTGATGGGCCTTATCCTCGTGTTCATCGTCCTGATCTTGTTCCTGCGCCCGGCGGTTGCGGTGTGGGTGACCATCGGCATCGCCACGGCCTTTGCCGGAGCCTTCGTGCTGCTGCCGTCCCTGGATGTCTCCCTGAACATGCTCTCCTTGTTCTCGTTCCTTCTGGTGATCGGGATCGTAGTGGATGACGCGATCATTGTGGGGGAGAAGATCCATGCCCAGGTGGAAGAAGGGTATGAAGGGCTGAAGGCGGCGGTGCTGGGCACCCAGCTTGTACTCAAGCCGGTGATGTTCGCGGTGATCACCACAATCATCGCGTTTGCGCCCTGGCTGTTCATTACCGGCTCCGGGGTTCAGGCCACCCGGCAGATGTCCATGATCGTCATCGCCGCCCTGGCCTTTTCCCTGATTGAGGCGATGCTGATCCTGCCGGCCCACTTGGCTCATCTGAAGCAGAAGACCCGCCGCACACGGATCGCCCGCTGGCAGCAGGGCCTTGGGGACAGCCTCATCCTGTTTGCCCGGCGGGTCTATCGTCCCGTGGCTCTTTTCTGCGTCCGGCAGCGTTACCTGACCGCCAGCATTTTCTTCTTTTTCCTGATGATGAGTTTCGGGCTGTTCTCGACGGGGATTCAGCGCTTTGCCTTTCTGCCGGACGTGGAAAACGAGCTGGTGCAGGTCAATGTGGAGTTCCCTGCGGGCACCCCCTTTTCGGTATCGGCGGCGGTGCAGGAGCAGCTTGTCACTGCCCAGAACGCGCTTACCCGGCGCTATGCGGAACAAGGGGATGATGACTTGATCCGGAACTGGCTGAGTTCAGCCAGTCCCGGATCGACGTTCATCTATGTGCTGTTTGCCCCGCCCCAGGGGCGCAACATTCCCGTATCCCAGCTTGCGGGGGAATTGCGGGAGTTGATCGGCGAGATTCCCCAGGCCAAGAATGTCAGTCTGGATTTCAGTATCGGTGGCTCGGCGCCGGATCTGCAGTTCTCCCTGAACGCACCGGAACTTGAGGTGTTGCGGGCCGCCTCCCTCGACCTGAAGGAACAGCTTCAGACCTACGGGCCCGTCTTTGACGTGTCCGACGACCTGGAAAGCGGCACGCGGGAACTGCGCATCGCTCTTCTTCCGGGGGCAGAGCAACTTGGAGTGACCCTTCAGGAAGTCTCCCGCCAGGTGCGCCAGGCCTATTTCGGCGAAGAAGTCCAGCGCCTGCCCCGGGATGGGGAGGATGTGCGGGTCTATGTGCGCTATCCGGAAGAGGCCCGCCGGGACATCTCCAGTCTGCAAAGCGTGCGTATCCGCCTGCCCGACGGGCGTCAGGTGCCCTTATTCTCGGTGGCCGAAGTGGAAACCGCGCCGGGGGTTCAGACCATCATCCGCCGGGAACGTCAGCGCTCCACCGTGGTCAGCGGCTATGTGGCCGGGGACGAGGCCACGGAAATCCGCGCGGATCTGAACGAGACCTTTTTTCCGGAGTTCGACGCCAAGTACCCGACCATGACCCGGGGTGTGCTTGGGGAAGCGGAAGGGCTTGAGGAGTTCCAGGCGGAGATTGCAGCCCTCTACACCATTGCGTTCCTGGCCATGTACGCCATGTTGGCCATCGCCTTCCGGTCCTACTGGCAGCCGCTCTTGATCATGACCGCCATTCCCTTCGGCTTCATGGGGGCGGTGTATGGCCATATGATCTTTGGGCTGACCTTGAGCCTCTTTTCCTATTTCGGTATTGCCGCGGCGGCGGGTGTCGTGGTGAACGACAATCTGGTGCTGGTGGATGCGGTGAACCAAGCCAGGGACAAGGGGCGCTCGGCGATCGGCGCCCTGGTGGACAGCGGCGTATCCCGTTTCCGGCCCATCATCCTGACCTCGGTGACCACCTTTATCGGCCTTGTACCGATGATCTCGGAACAGTCCACCCAGGCCCAGTTCCTGAAAGGCACCGTGGTGGCGCTGGCTTTCGGGATTCTGTTTGCCACCTTCGTGACCCTGCTTCTGGTGCCCGCCCTCTACGCCATCGGCGCCGATATCGCCCGGTTTTCCCGCTGGCTCTGGACCGGGGAAAGCCAGCCGCCCCTCGACGCGGATGCACCGGCAAAGGAAGCCTGAGGGTTTGGTTGTGGAATCCAGCCCTGTTCCCGGGTCGTACAGGCGCGTGACCCGGGCTTGATCCGCTCAGGGATGACCGTTGCCGTTCTTGTGTTCGAAGGCTTCCAGTTCCCGGGCGACATAGCCTGGGGGACGGGTGAAGCCCGCCAGGGCCCGGTAGAAGATCGGCACCACAAAGAGGGTCAGCAGGGTGGCGAAGGCCACACCGGTGATAATCACGATACCAATTGTGATCCGGCTGGCGGACCCGGGGCCTGAGGTGATGACCAGAGGGACCGCACCGAAAATGGTCGACAGGCCCGTCATGATCACCGGGCGGAACCGGGTCTCGGCGGCTTTGCGCACCGCATCCGCAATCTCAAGGCCTGCATCGCGCATCTGGTTGGCGAACTCGACAATCAGGATGCCGTTCTTGGCCGCCAGCCCCACCAGGATGATCATGCCGATCTGACTGTAGATGTTCAGACTACTGCCGATCATGAAGAGGCCGTAGAGCCCGCCCGCCACCGCGATCGGGACGGTCAGCATAATGACGAATGGATGCACGAAGCTTTCGAACTGGGCGGAGAGCACCAGGAACACGATGACCAGCGCCAGGGCGAAGGTGAACAGGATCGATGACTGGGAGTCCTGAAACTCCCGGCTCTGACCCTTGTAGTCCACTTGCGCCGTCGCGGGCAGACGCTCCCGGGCGGTTGCTTCCAGGAAGGACAGGGCCTCGCCCAAGGTCACCCCCGGCCCGAGACTGGCGGACAGGGTCACGGCCCGCAGACGGTTATACCGGTTCAGGCGCGCCGGATCGGCAAGCTCTTCGAAACTGACCAGATTGGACAGGGGGATGAGCTGACCGGTACGCTCGGAGCGCACGAAGATATTGTTCAGATCCGAGGGGCGGCGCTGGTCCAGCTCCTCCCCCTGAATGATCACGTCATATTCTTCGCCGCGATCGATATAGGTGGTCACCCGCCGTCCGCCGAGCATGGTCTCCAGGGTACGACCGATGGCAACGGCGGACACGCCCAGATCCGAGGCCCGCTCGAAGTCGATGCGCACACGCAGTTGCGGCTGGGTTTCGCGCAGATCACTGTCCAGATTGATCAGCCCGGGGAACCCATCGGCGGCATCCAGGATTTCCGTACGCCAGGCGGCCAGTTCCTCATAATTGGATCCCCCAATGACGAACTGGACCGGGTCGCCACTCGATCCCCGGCCGAAGCCCTGGGGCATGACGGCAAAGATCTGGGCCCCGGGAATCTGGCTGAGCTTGCCCCGGATCTCGTTGAGGATGACGAGACCGTTCCGGTCCCGCTCTGTCCAGGGGCGCATGACGAAAATGCCGATGCCGGTATTGAATTCCTCACCGCCGCCGAAATTGCCCGGCACCCGCAGAAGCACCCGCTGGGCCTCCCCCGCCTCCACATAGGGCAGCAGGATTTCCTCGATCTCGCGCATGACTTCGACGGTGGCGTTGAAGCTCGTGCCTTCCGGCGCCCGGATGCTCATGAAGAAGGAGCCCCGGTCCTCCGCCGGCGACAGTTCCGAGGGCACAACCCGCAGGAGGGAATATCCGCCCACCATGATCAGCACCAGGACCACACCCAAGAGCCGGGGCCGGAAGAGGACCGTTTCGAGGGAGCTCATATAGGCCCTGGTCAGTATGCCCATGACCTTGTTCACGACCGACGCAAGGCCCTTGTGGGTATCCTGGGGCACCAGAAGTTTGGAGGTCATCATGGCTGAAAGCGTGAGCGCCACAAAGCTGGAGAAGGCCACGGCAGCGGCGACCGCAATGGCCAGCTCACCGAACAGCCGCCCGATATTGCCGCTCAGGAAGCCGATGGGCACGAACACCGCAATGAGCACAAGGGTCGTGGCGATCACCGCGAACCCCACCTGCCGGGTGCCCCGATAGGCCGCCACGAGGCGCGGCTCCCCCTGATCCACCCGGCGCTGAACATTTTCCAGGACCACGATGGAGTCGTCCACCACCAGACCGATGGACAGGATCAGGGCAAGGAGGGTCAGCAGGTTGATGGTGAGACCGAACCCGGCCAGGACGACGAAGGTGGCCACCAGGGAAACGGGCACGGTGACGGCGGGAATGATGGCCGCCCGGAAGGAGCCCAGGAAGATGTAAATGACGAGCACCACCAGCAAGATGGCCAGGGCCAGGGTCCGATAGACCTCCTCGACCGCCGCCTTGACGAAGACCGAACTGTCGAAACTGTCGAAAATATCGGTGCCTTCGGGCAGGCTCTGGCGGATCCGGTCCACTTCCTCGTTGGCGCCCACGGAGACATCAATGGTATTGGCAGTGGACTGACGGACGATACCCAGACCCACCATGGGCTGACCGTTGCCCTGGAAGTCGCTGCGCCGCTCTGCTGCATCCCGCTCCACCCGGGCCACATCCCGGAGGCGGACCAGATAGCCATCATCCCCCTCGGCCAGCACAAGCCGACTGAAATCCTCCGCCGAGCGGTACCCCCGGGCGATCCGCACCGTGAACTGCCGGTCCACGGACTCAATCCGACCGGCGGGAAGCTCCACATTCTCGGCCCGCAGCGCCTCTTCCACGTCATTGACGGTCAGGCCCCGGGCGGCAAGCTCGCCCCGGTCGATCCAGATGCGCATGGCATAATTCTGGGCCCCGCCCACCACGACACGGGCCACCCCTTCGACCACCGAGAGACGGTCCACAATGTAGCGCTCTGCGTAGTCGGTCAGCTCCAACCGGTCCATGGTCTGGGAGGCGAGGTTGAACCACATGATCGGCCGGGCATCCGCATCCACCTTGGCGACTTCAGGCGGGTCGGCTTCTTCCGGCAGTTCGTCCACGGCTCTGGCGATGGCGCTGCGCACGTCATTGGCTGCGTCATCGATATCCCGGTTCAGGCTGAAGGTGATGGTGACATTGGATTGCCCGTCCTGACTGACGGACTCGACTTCCTCGATCCCTTCGATGCCGCTGATCCGGTCCTCCAGCACCTGGGTGATCCGGGTGTCAACGATATCCGCCGCCGCCCCCCGATAGCTTGTGCTGACGCCGACAATGGGCGGGTCGATATCCGGCAGTTCCCGGAGCGGCAGGGACTGGAAAGAAAGAAGACCAAAGGCCACGAGCAGAATGCTCATCACTGTAGCGAGCACCGGCCGCGTGACCGAGATATCCGACAGGAACATGGCGGCCTTCCCTCTTGCCTAAATGTGTGTGACCTGAAACCCGGGATGCTGTGTCACCAGCAGCTACTCGTCCACCACGCGCACAGCGGAGCCCGGACGGACCCGGTTCGTGCCCGTGGAGACGACCTGATCGCCAAGGTCCAGACCGCCGGTCACCTCCACGGCCCCAGGCTCGCGTGCGCCGATGGTGATCTCGATCCGCTGAACGGTGTTTTCCGCGCCCAGCCTGTAGACAAAGACCTGACGGCCCAGGGGCACGATGGCGCTTTCAGGCACCATCAGCGACTCACGCTCGTCCTTGAAAATATCGACGCGCATGAGCATTCCGGGCCGCAGGCGCCGGTCCTCGTTGGCGATCAGGGTGCGGACCAGGACGGAACGGGTTTCCGGATCGATCCGTGTATCAACCACGTTGATTTTGCCCTGGAAGGTCTCACCCGGATAGGCGTCGCTCCGGGAGGTCACGTCCAGGCCGGGCCGCACGGCGGAAAAGAACGTCTCGGGCACGGAAAAATCGAGCTTGATGGGATCCACGTCATCCAGGGTGGTGATCACCGTGCCCGGGGTGACCAGGGTTCCGGGGCTTACCTGGCGCAGACCCAGCACGCCGGAGAAGGGCGCGCGCACCAGCCGGTCATCGACCCTGGCCTCAATGGCCCTCAGGCGGGCCCGGGCCTGGTCCCTGGCGGAGACGGCGTCATCCAACGCGCTCTGGGAGGCATTGCGCCGTTCCACCAGGCCGGAAATGCGCTCAAACTGCTGGTTGGCCTGGCGCAGGGAAGCCTGGGCCTCTTCAAATTCCGCCGCCTCTTCATCGCTGGTGAGCTGTACCAGGACGGCGCCGGCTTCCACCTCCTGGCCGTCTTCAAAGCCCACGGCCCGCACGGTCTCGGTCACCTGGGCGGTGATCACCACGGATTCGTTGGCCCGTGCCGTGCCCAGCGCCTCGATCTTGTCGGAAAACGTCCTGGTGGTGACGGGCGTGACGACCACGGGCACAGGCCCACGGCTCCTGGGAGGACCCTGATCCGCCACCTGGGTGTAGCGGCCGTAGCCGATGACCGCGGCGGCAATCAGCACCCCGCAGACAATGACGAGGAAGATGTTGTTCGCGATCACGCGCATGAGCGAGCCCCGTTCGCCTTTCAAATTGTTCGCCGTTCAAATCGCCGGTTGTTCCTGATGAGGTGCCCCGTCCCTTACCCAAACCATGCGGGCCTTAACCAAACCATGGGGGCAAAACACGCGGCCAAACCAGGCAAAATGACCGGTGTTCAAGAGAGCAATGGGTATCCTGTCAGGACTACCAACAAACGGATATAGGCCGGAAGTCTGCGGCGACCGCACGGAAAATTGGACCGTCACGGGAAGACACGCGGAGGGCGCCCGGCAATGGGCGTAGATACACGCTTTTAGATCACAGTTTTTTCGAAAGCCGACGGGATGGGAGACAGGCCCGGTCTCAGGGTTTATCGTCCCTGCATCAAGGTTTCTGCGGCTTTTCTCCAACATGCCGCCATAGGGGATGCCCCCGGACCCGTCATGCCACGGGACGGGGGATGCGCCCTGGAGGACTGAGGGTTTTGATTATGAAGTCTCCCGGTAACACTTTCGTCAGCCGCCCTGGCCTTGGTCATCCACGGTCGTGGCGTCGGCTTCTGGCCTCCAACAGTCCATGGCGCAGGGCCGCTGCGGTTCTTCTCGTGGCGGGGAGTGTGTCGAGCTTCACCGCCGCCTGCGCTCAAGGGGCGGTCAGTGGGGAGGAGACCGGGACCGCCGTGGAGCAGCGGGCGGATGGGGAACGGGTCGATGGGGAAAGGGCTCGGGTCCGCCGCATGATCGCGCCGGAAGAACGGGCGGTCCGGTGGGATGAGGTGCGCACCATGCTGCGCAGCGGGCGGATGATGCGCCTGCCCTATCCCAGGACCACGGCCCGGAGCGCCATCGAGACCTGCAATGTGCCGATCATGCTGCCCGCCCATCGGGATGTCCGAGGCAAAATGGCCCTTTACCCCAAGGAAAACTACTACGCGGCATTCTATCAGGGTAAGGACTACAGCCTTGAGGTAATCGGGTCCCGGCTGGCTCAGCCCGTCCGGCGCACGGCAAATCTGGCTCAGCGGATGACCTATGCCACCGAAGAGGGATATTCCCAGGCGCAGCGCCAAGCCGGGAGCAGGTCTGGAACCATGAGCCGGATGCAGGCCCAGCGTCAGAAACTGGCGCGGGAATCGGCCTGGTACGCGGACGGGCCGGTGGTCCTGTCCAACTCGGAATATGGCGTCAATCTAAGCTTCACTGCCTTCAACGCCTCCTACACCGTCTCCCTGCAATGCGCGAATGCGGATGCCAACAGCGCCTGCAACAAGGACGATTTTATTCTCAGCCTGGTGCGCTCCATGGCCTATGTGGGCGGTGTGCCCAAGGGCGGAGCGCCGATCCGGGAAGGCCGGTATGTGGACGGCGCCACCATTGAGGGCGTCCGCAGGGATGGGGAGAAGCCGGAATGATCGCCCAGCACATGCTCCGTACCGTTTTGTTCAGTACCGTTCTTGGTCTCGCAAGCTGCGCGGCCCCTGCCCCCACACCGGCCCCGCCCCCTGCCGAGCTGCGGGACCCGACCGGGGCGGTCTTCCGGTTTGAGCCGCCGGGCAGCCTCGCGCCCGGATCCGGGACCGGGGTCCGGGATAATACGATCTATGTTCCAGGCATGCGTTTCCCCCTGGAAGATGCTCCGAGCTATGCCAATTCGCAGGTTTTCGGTGTGGGC
>CAZLPU010000051.1:0-36333 GCA_964561475.1 uncultured Alphaproteobacteria bacterium | reverse complement strand
ACAAGATCGTGCTCGTCTCCCACCTCCAGCAGTTCGCTCTGGAGCAGGAACTGGCGGGCCTGCTCAGCGGTGTGGACATCATCGTGGCCGGCGGTTCCGACACTCTGCTGGCTGACGAAACCGACACCCTGCGCAGCGGTGATACGGCGGACGGGGACTATCCGTTCCTGACCAGCGACGCCGACGGCAACCCGACGGTGATCGTCTCCACCGATGGCGAGTACAGCTATCTGGGCCGCCTCGTGGTCGAGTTCGACGATGAGGGCCTGCTGCTGACCGAGAGCATTGACGCCAATGTCTCCGGCGCCTTCGCCACCACCGATGCGGTGGTCGCGGAAGTGGCCGATGGCCGGGATCTGTTCGCGGAAGGATCCAACGCGGATCTGGTGAACGACCTGGTCGGCGCGGTCACCGATCTGGTGACCGAGCGGGACGGCAATACCTTCGGCTCCACCAGCGTTTACCTGAACGGCGAGCGGGCCTTCGTGCGGACCGAGGAAACCAATCTCGGCAACCTCACCGCTGATGCCAACCTGGCCGAAGCTCAGGCCGTCGACGCCAGCATCCTGGTCTCCTTGAAGAACGGCGGCGGTATCCGGGCGCCCATCGGTGAAGTGGACGCCGACGGCACCCTGCTCCCGCCCCAGGCCAACCCGCTTGCGGGCAAGGAAGAAGGGGAAATCAGCCAGCTCGACATCGAGAACAGCCTGCGCTTCAACAACGGTCTGACGGCTGTCACCCTGACCGCCGCTCAGCTGGTCGACGTGCTGAACCACGCGGTTGCCGCCACGGCACCGGGCGCCACTCCGGGCCAGTTCGCCCAGGTGGCCGGCGTGAACTTCAGCTTCGATCCGGACGCGCCGGTGGGTGCCCGGGTGAAGAACGTGACCGTGGACACGGACAGCGGCCCGGTTCTGGTGGCCGAGAATGGTGTGGTCATTCCGGGTCAGTTCCCGGACGGGATCCGGGTGGTGACCCTGAACTTCCTGGCCGACGGCGGTGACGGCTATCCCTATCCGGACTTCGTGGCCGACAACCCGGCCTTCGCCAACCGGGTGGATCTGTTCGATGCCGGCCTCGGGGATGGCGTGGCCACCTTCGCGCCGTCCGGCACCGAGCAGGACGCCCTGGCGGAGTTCCTGGCCGCCAACTTCTCCGAGACACCGTTCTCTGAAGAAGACACGGCCATCGAACTGGATACCCGGATCCAGAACCTCTCCGTCCGCGACGACGCCATCGACACCAATGCCGGCGAAACCGCCGAGCGCATCACCCAGCGCTTCGATAATGAGGACAACACGGTGTTCGGCAGCGCCCTGAACGACATTGTCCGGGCAGAGGGCGGCAACGACACGGTGTTCGGCTTCCGCGGTGATGACCTGATCCGGGGCGGCAGCGGCGATGACTTCCTGTTCGGCGGTGACGACAACGACTACCTGATCGGCCGGAAGGGCAACGACCTGCTGGTGGGCGGTGCCGGAAACGACACCCTGCAAGGGGATGCCGGGTCCGATATCTTCACCTTCACCATGGGCAACGACACGGTTCAGGATTTCCGGAGCGGCGAGGACAAGATCGACCTATCCGCTCTCGGCGTCAGCTTCGCCGACTTCCTGGCCGCCAGCTCCGACACCAATGCTGGCGTGATGTTCTCCCTGCCCAACGGCTCCACTCTGCTGCTGGAGGGAGTTGCCCTGGCGGAAATCAACGAAAGCGACATCATCTCCTGATGCGGGTAAGGGCGCCTTGGCGCCCAGCCCCCTCGCGATGGCGATGGCGGATCGTGATAAACTTACGGCAAGGACCCCCGATTTTCGGGGGTCCTTTTCGTTTGGGCTTGGTTGTAGGCCTCCAGGCCCAAGACATCGGCGGAGCTTGGATCCATTCACCGGTTCTGAGTTTGGAGGCTGGTCCGGAGGCTCGATGGCGGGACAACGCCGAGGGCCCGGCGGGACCGTGAGACCGCGGGAAAAAGCGGTCTGCAAAACCGACCGGCGCAGTGGTCAATGGCGGGCGAACCGCTTTACACTCCGCCGCACTGCCAAAACCGGAGAGGCGAGACGATGGGCGCGCTGAACATGATCGAACGGGTATTGTTGTGGTGGGTGTGCCTCGTGACGGCCGCACCCAGGCGTGCCCTGGGCGGCGTCCTGCTTCTGGCGGTGCTCGGTGCGGGTCTGGCGGCCACCAATCTGAAAATCAACACCGATGCCCGGGACATGATCGCCGAGGACGTGCCCTACCGACAGGCTCAGATTGCCTTTCGGGAGGCCTTTCCGGAACTGGACGGGCTGATCCTGGTCCTGGTGCGCGCCCGCAGCACGGATGAGGCGGATGCGTTCACCGCCGAACTCACCCGGGCCCTGGAGGCGCGGGAGGACGTGGTGCGCAATGCGTTCGCGCCATCCAGCCACCCGTTTTTCGCCCGGAGCGGCCTGCTTCTGCTGCCCGAGGACGAGCTGGAGGACCAGCTCAATCGTCTGACGAAAGCGGCCCCGGTGATCGAGGCTCTGAACGGTAACCAATCCCTGGACACGCTGTTTGCCGCCATCGCCGACCGGGCGGCCTTGGCCCGCACCTCCGACAGTGACGGCCTGGCTGCCGGCTTCCTCGCACCGGTTTATGCGGAAGTGGCCCATGTCCTGAAAGCGCGCCTCGCGGGCAAACCGGTCCCCCTGTCCTGGCATCGCCTCTTCACGGAAGAGACCGCCGATACGGGCCAGGAACAGCGGGTGATTGCGGTCTCCCCGGTGCTGGATTTCGAATCCCTCCAACCGGCCAAGGCGACCATCGCGGTGATCCGGGAAGAGGTGGCGGCCATGACCGCCAAACCCATCTGGGCGGCGGTGGATGTGGGTATCACCGGCAATCCGGCCCTGCGCACCGAAGAGCTGCGCAGCGTGGCCGAGGGCATCGAAATCTCGCTGATCATTTCCCTGATATCCGTTGCCTTCCTGCTCTGGATTGCCCTGCGGTCCGGGGCCATGGCGGTGACCGCCCTGTCCACCCTGGTGCTGACCCTGCTGATCACGGCGGGATTTGCGGCGGTGACCGTGGGCGCCCTCAATCTGGTCTCCATTGCTTTCGCGGTTCTGCTCATCGGCCTTGGAATCGACTTTGCGATCCATCTGGCGCTTCATGTGCTTGAGACCCGGCGTTTCGGGCACACGGCGGCCAACTCCATTGAGACCACGGTCCATGAGGTGGGCGGTGCGCTGGCCCTGTGTGCGCCCACGACGGCGCTGGCCTTTTTCGCCTTCATTCCCACCCAGTTCGTGGGCATGGCCCAGCTTGGGATCATCTCCGGCACGGGCGTGATCATTGCGTTCTGGGTTGCGGTGACGGTGATCCCGGCGGCTGTGGCCCTGTGGCCCAGGCGCCATGGGGGCCGGCGGGAGGCGGGTCTTGAGCCACGGCGGGCCCCCCGGATGCCGGCGCTCAGTGCCGGGCGGCGGGGCAAGATCCTGACCGTGCTGATCCTGGCCGCAGGCGTGCTCGCGATCCCGCTCCTGCCCCAGGTCCGTTTCGACGCGGACCCCATGTCCCTGCGCAATCCGGAAAGCCAGTCGGTGCGGGTGTTCCACCGCTTGTTCGACGACCCCAAGACCGCACCCTATCGGCTTGATCTGCTGGCTGGCAGCGAGGCGGAAGCCCAGGCGGCGGCGGACCGGCTGAAAGATCTCCCGGAAGTGGGCCAGGCCCTGACCGTGACGGACTTCGTGCCCGCGGATCAGGACATCAAGATGGAGATCATCGATTTCGCCGCCGGCACGCTGAGCTTTGCCCTGTCGCCGAACATCGAGGCGGCGGGCCGTGAGACCGGCTCAACGCCCGTGGACGAGCTTGGAGAAGGTACGGCCCGGCTGCGTGAAGAACTGGCCAGTCCCGGCGGCCAGACCGACGAAAGCGAACTCCTGCGCACGGTTCTGGAGGAGTATGAGCAGGCGGTGGCACAAGACCCGAATCTGGTCGCCGCCTCCAACGAGGATGTGTTCCGGTTCTGGCCCTTCCAGATCGAAAGGCTGCGCAATCAGCTCAATCCGGTGCCCATCACCTACACCAGCCTGCCCGACGTGATCACCGAGCGCTATGTGGCAGGCAATGGGATCTACCGGGTGGAGATTGCACCGGCGGACCACCTGGATCTGCGGGATGAGGGGGACCGGCGGTCTTTCGTGGAGGCGGTGGCCCAGGAGACCCCTGACGTCACGGGAAGTGCCCTGGTGGTGCTGCGGGCCGGTGATGTGGTGGCCGGGGCCATGCTTCAGGCCAGTCTGCTGGCGGCGGCAGTGGTATTCCTGCTGTTGCTCGCCCTGCTCCGGGAGCCGCTGACGGTCCTGTTGATCATGCTGCCCGTGGTTCTGGCGGCGATCTTTACTTCGGCGGCAGGGGTTCTGCTCAATCAGCCCTATAACTTCGCCAATGTCATCGTGGTGCCCCTGCTGATCGGCCTGGGAGCGGACAGCGGTATTCACCTGGCCCTCAGGGCGCGGCAAATGGTGCGCCACAGCGCGGTGTTCTCCACCACGACACCCAGGGCCGTGCTGTTCAGTGCACTGACCACCATTGCCTCCTTCGGGAGCCTGTCCCTGTCTGATCACCGTGGCACCGCCAGCATGGGGTCACTTTTGACCATCTCAATCGGCTTCACACTGTTGTGTACCCTTATTGTGCTGCCCGTCGTCATGGACCAGATCGATCAATTGAAGGAACGACGGCGTGAGCGGCGCCAGAACATCTAAGGGAGGCACCCGGATAGGCCCCGGATAGGCCCCGGATAGGCCTTTGGATGGGGAGATCGACGGAGGGACGGCGTTCAAGGCCCCTCCGGTCATCACGATTACTTTTTTCCGCCATAATTCCCTAGGGAATGGCCCTTTTGGGCCTTGCGGGTCGCCCTGGGTCAGCCAGAATGCCGCCTGGGTTACGGTTTACAAATCAGAACGGTCCAGTTCCGGTCTGGTAGAATAATTGAGCGCCCGAACCCGCCAAGGGCGATAGACGGATGTGCGGATCCTGCGTTACGGACTGCACTGCAATAACCGGGTTTTGGACCGGGACCTGCATACCAGCGCCGATCAGTGTCGTCAGAGCACGGGTCGCTGGGACGCATGGGTGTGGACGGGTCATGGACAAGGTTTGGAGCGCACCGGGCTTGGGCCTGTTGCGCGGCACAGGATGAAGGATCGGATTTCAATGGCACGTTTTTCGACGTGGATGAACGCTTGGACGGGGATGCTTGCGATCAACAGCGCGAACCGGCTTGCAGCCCTCCGAACCGGCACGAGCCGGCCCCTGACCGCCGTGACCGCCCTCCTGGCAGGGGCCGTATTTCTGGCGGGGCCCGCTGCCTTGTCCGCCAAGGCGGACACAGAAACCGGATCCAACACACAAGGTGCGACGTCCCGGGGGGCTGAGACGACTGAGTCGGATATGACTGAAAACGCTGGGGCGGAATCCAGCGAAGCCGCATCCGGTGTCCGTCATTCCGGGAACGATCCGGAGCGTCTTCCCGACCAGGTGGCCGCTGCCCGGTTTCTCCAAAGCCTTGCCAATCAGGCCTTCGAGATCCTCAACGACGAGACCATGGATAGTGAAGCGCGCCATGAAGCGTTCCGCACCGTCCTGGGCGAAGGCCTGGCAATCGACATCATCGGGCGGGTGATGCTCGGCCGTCACCGGACCTCCATCACGCCGGAACAACTGGCCACTTATCAGGCGGTTTTCCCCGACTACATCACCAGTCTTTATGCGGCCCAATTGGCGACCATCGCCCAAAAGCCCCTGGAAGTGATCCAGACCGCCCCCTATGAGCGCAATCCCAATGATGTGCTGGTGCGCACCCGGCTGGAGCGGATGTCCGGTGAGCCCATCCTGATCGACTGGCGGATCCGGAAATTCATGGAAGACGAGATGGCCGGGGAAGCCATGGAGACCACCGGCGCCGCGCCGGAAGCCCCGACCCAGGACACCACGACGCCAGGCGAAACCGAGGCCACCGAAGCCGCCGCCGAAGAGGTGGCCCGCAAGGTGATCGACATCTCCGTGGAAGGCATTTCCATCGTCCGGGTCAAGCGCGACGAGTTCAACGCCCTGATCCGTGCCCGCGGCTTTGACGCCCTGCTCACCGAACTGCGCGAACGCTCCGGATCCCTGTCCGACGTTCTTTGAACGATCTTGCCCCCATTCATGGGCCGTTTCCGTCTCGACGGAAACGGCTTTTTCTGTTTCTGGGTCCCGTCGTATACGGGTACAGGTCAGGATGGTCAGCCTAAAGATTGTGCCTTCAGCCAGGTGTTGATCCCGCGGGCGGCGGCGGTGGCGGTTGAGAAACAGGCCTGGAGCAGGTAGCCGCCGGTGGGGGCATCCCAGTCGACCATTTCTCCGGCTGCGAAGACGCCCGGGCGGGCTTTGAACATGAGGTTGTGGTCCAGGGCCGCGGCAGGTATGCCGCCCACGGAGGAAATGGCTTTGTCCAGACCGCTCAGGCCCTCAACCTTGAGAGGGATCTCCTTGATCAGGCTGGCCAGGGCTTGCGGTTCCCGGGGGACAGAGGTGCCCGCCCCTTCCCGCACCAGCCCCGCTGCCAAGGGCGCAAGACCGGCTTTGCGCAGAGTATTGGAGAGGGACTGGCCCGAGGGCACCCGGGCGATGCGGGCTGCGATTTTATCCGGTCCCTGATCCGGGCGCAGATCCAGGGACAGGACAGCGCGCCCCCTCTCCCCGCCCCCCTGGCCCTTCACCGCCGACCGGATGGCTTCCGACAGCCCGTAAACCGGGCCGCCTTCCAGCCCCGTGGCCGTGACCACCAGATCTCCCCGGACAGTCTCGTCCCCACAGGACAGGGCGATACTCTTGACCGGCTGGCCTTCGAACCGCTCCCGGAAGATGTCGCTCCAGCGGATCAGGCACCCGGCATTCGACGGGGCAAAGGGTTCGACTGGGCAGCCCGCGTCCTCAAGGATCCTGGCCCAGGCCCCATCGGAGCCCAGACGAGGCCAGCTTGCCCCGCCAAGGGCGAGGAGAACCGCATCCGCCGCCACCTCATGGCTTTCCGTCTGCGGATTTTCAAAGCACGGATGGCCGTCGGCACTCCAGCCAGTCCATCTGTGGCGCGGATGCAGGGTGACGCCCTGATCCCCCAGATGCCGGAGCATGGCCCGCAAGAGAGGCGATGCCTTGAAGGATTTCGGAAACACGCGGCCGCTTGACCCGACAAAGGTCTCCTGGCCCAGCGCGTGGGACCAGGAACGCAGATCCTCCGGGCTGAAGGCTTCGATAAAGGGGGCAAGCCAGTCCCGTTCCCGGGTGTAGCGCCGGAGAAAACCCTCAAGGGGTTCGGAATGGGTCAGGTTCAGCCCGCCCCTGCCCGCCATAAGGAATTTGCGCCCCATCGAAGGCATCCGGTCATAAACGCTGACCCGATGGTGCGGTGCCAGACGGGAGGCGGCCATGAGACCCGTGGGTCCGCCGCCAACAATCACGATTTGCGCCATGGATTCCATTCCCTGTCCGACGTGCAACGACTGAATGACGAGTGTGGCGAGGGGGAACGAGGATCCGCCTATGCCCCTGCCTTTCCGCGCCTTTACGCGCCTTTTACTCTGTGATCCTACGCTGGCACAAATCCGGGCCCTTAACACTTTCTGGCCCCAACACTTTTCCGGCAGCGTGATGACACGTCCCTTCCACACTGCGGTTCCCAGGCAGCCGGGTTCCGCCGAAGATCCAGCCCAATCGTCCGTAGGCGACGGGGCGGCGGACCCCCATGCCGAACAGCCCCGGGAAAGACGGCTGGCGCCCCGCCACGTGGTCGAAGACATGACCGTCTGGCTGCGGGGGGAACAGTTTGCCACCATTGACCTGTCACGCTATGCGGTTCGTCTCGCCTACCCCCGGACCGACCTTTCCGATAATGAGACGATCCCCTTTTTCTTCGTCTGCCATGGTATTCTTCCGGAGCCGGAATGGGCTAATCAGCATACTGTGGAGCGGGGCGAGATCGCCCGTTATGCGGCTTCAGGACGCCTTGTGCGCAGGGACCGCCTGTCCATCGTGCTGAGTTATGACATTCAAGGCATCGAGAACGCCGATTGGGAAGCGGTTCTGCAACGCCATGACACATTCCGCCGGGCGGCGCTGCCCGATGCGGATATCGGCCTCTAGGGCGGGCCCGCACCATGCCCATGGACCGGGACCTGCTCAAATATTTCCTGAATTCGGGTCCGTCGAAACGGTTCGATATTCCGCGCACCTCCCAGACACTGCGGGAGCAGTGGGGCAAGGCCCCGCCTGCCTTTTTCAACACCGCGATCTTGAATCGGGCGGTCCTGTTCAAATATCTCGACACGGAATCGAAGCGGGGCGGCTCAGCACCACTCAAGACCCTGATGTATTTTCCCTATGACGTGGCCAAGCCCGGCGAAGGCGGTGAATCCGTGGTCTACAGCCAGGAGGCCCTGTTTCAGTACCTGTCCTCCAACAAGGACTTCGTCCGTCTCAACCATCATCACCTCCAGAATGACTACGACAAGCTGGATGTGCTGGACAGTGTGCCCACTTTCAATCCATTTCTGTTGGAGGGGGCATTCGAACGGGCCGGTGTCTATATCGATACGGATTATCTTCTGCTGGATCTCAATGAGGCGGGTGTGGTGAAACGCCGGCTGCGGGCGCGGCTCCGGCCTCTGGTCTACGCGGCGTTTGCCCAATCCACCAAGGATCACAACACCTATCTTGAATCCATCGTCGACAAGATCTGGGCCGGACAGATTGATACCATCATGCCCCTGATTGAGGCCCTGCGGATCCCCCGGGAGTCGGCCGCGGAGACCCTGAGTGCCTGGAGCGGCATGACCTTTTTCGAGTATGAGTTCAACCGGCTCTCGAAGGATATGCGGGACTTTGCAGAGTGGTTCAAGTGCTTCTCGATGCCCCGGGAAGCGCTGCCTCCGGAACTGGCCCAGGCGAACCGTCACACGGCGGAGCATATCCGGGGAAAGGTGCGGGAAAACTGGGGGCGTGCCCTGACCATCCTCAAGACCTACCAGACCACCTATCAGGAATTCATTGGTGAGGAAACGAAACTTGAACCGTTTCTGGATTTTCTCCATCATTCCAAAGCCCATTTCTGGCGCCTCGGTGTGGCCATCGGTCAGGTCGACCAGACCATCTATGCTTGGCGCACTTATACCCGCAATTATGAAAAGCAGAACCTGCCCTATGACCGGTTGGCTGAACTCTATTTCGTTCTGAATGCGGCCAATTGATCCCGCCTCAATCGAGCCGCTGATCCAGGGTCACACTTTTGATCAGGGCAAAGACGGCCATGCCGGGCGCAAGGGCGAGATCCCGGGCGGAGGCGCGGGTGACCCGGGCATGGAGATGATGGCCCTCCACATCCAGAAGCACATGGGCATAGGCGGACGCCGGATCCGGGGTCACGTCGCGAATCCGGGCAGGCAGAATGTTGCGGATGCTGAGGCCCTCCGGGCGGGCGGTGGCGAGTGCCACATCCCGGGAGCGGATCCGCAGGCGGACCATCCGGCCTTCGACCTGTTTCCGGTCCCCTGTCTGCTCCACGGAGGCCACTGGGGATGCCGGGGGGATGACCGGCTCGGGCATGACCAGGGGATGGCCAGCCAGATCGAGGGTGATCAGGCACAGATCCCGGTCATGGCCGGTGATCCGCGCCTCCAGAAGGACACCCGCCTCGAACGCGCCGGTCACAGGCTCCAGATCCAACCGCTCCATGACAGCTCCGGCGGGACCGTGGGCCGCGACCCTGCCCTGGTCCAGAACCAGGATGCGGTCGGCCAGTTGCGCCACCTCATCGAGGGCATGACTGACATACAGTACAGGGATGGAAAAACGCCGTGGCAGGTCGGCAATCAGTGGCAGGATGGCCGCCTTGCGGTCCCGGTCCAGGGCGGAAAGGGGCTCATCCAGGAGGAGAAGACGGGGCCGGGTGAGCAGTGTCCGCCCGAGGGCCACCCGTTGACCCTCGCCTCCGGAAAGGCCCTGCACCCGGCGCCCCAGCAGGGGGGCAAGATCCAGGGCGGCGATCACGTCTGCCATGGCATAATCGGGCCTGCCCTCCTTGCCCGCCGGCGCCCGACGGTCCGCATACCGCAGATTGCCCTCCACCGTGAGATGGGGAAACAGGCGCAGATCCTGGAACATCAGCCCCGCGGGCCGTTCATGGGCCGGGCGGTTGACGCCCGCCGCCGTGTCGAACCAGACATCCGCCCCGGAAGCGATCCGCCCCCGGTCCGGCGTCACCAGTCCGGCGATGGCCCGGAGAAGGGTGCTCTTGCCCCCGCCACTTGGTCCGAACACCGCCGTTATCCCCTCGCCCGCCACCGTCTCGCTGCACTGGAGCGCAAACCCATCCCGAGACAGATGAATAGTCAGATCGAGATCATGCTCACCCATGGCGGGGCCGCCATGTCAGAGGACCGCGCCGGTTGACCACATAGACCGCCAGCAGCACCAGAAAGGAAAAGATCAGCAGCCCCGCCGAAAGGATATGGGCTTCCTGATAGCGCAGGGTCTCCACATGCTCGTAGATCGCGATGGAGATCACCTTGGTCTGCCCCGGAATGCTGCCGCCCACCATCAGCACCACACCGAACTCCCCAATGGTATGGGCGAAACTGAGCACGGCAGCGGTCAGAAATCCCCGTACAGATAATGGCAGGGCCACGGTGAAGAAGGCATCCAGAGGCCGGGCCCCGACACTGGCGGCGGTTTCCATGGTCTGCCGGCCCACCGCCTCGAATGCCCCCTGGAGGGGCTGCACGGCGAAAGGGAGCGAGTAGAAAACCGACGCAACCACAAGGCCCGTGAAGGAAAAGGTCAGTGTGCTTCCGGTGACCTCAACCCAGAACGCCCCGAGGGGGGCCGCCGGGCTCATGATGGTCAGCAGATAAAAGCCCAGCACCGTGGGCGGCAGAACCAGGGGCAGAGCCGTCGCCGCCTCGACAAAGGGACGCAGCCGGGACCGGGTAAAGGCCAGCCACCATGCCAGTGGGACCGCGAGGATCAACAGGACACACGTGGTGACCGATGCCAGCAACAAGGTGAGCCACACAGGACCGACAGGAGGCATGAATATTCGTTTCCGGTTTTGAACCCATTGTAACGGTGGATATTATCCAAGTGAATGGCGCCGTTGAGCTCCCGTTTTGGATGATCGACGCGACAACCATGGTCGTTATGCGCCCGGGTTATCCAATAATCAGGCCTCATTCGGGCAATAGTAGCAATCAACTCGGATTGTTGCAAAATTGTAACTATTGCCTTAAGATATTGAAATCAAATACACAAATCAGATGTCCAGTAAATTTTTTACCCATGAATGGCGTCATGTTGCCGCAACTTGAGGGTTTTGTTCTGCCTGTCGCGTGGTAGGGTGCTTACCATCAAGAGCAGTGTGGTGTACGGAGGATCTTGAGCCGTGCATGGTGAGACTGTCACGTTGGGGCGTGCACAGACCTATTCGTGTGGCTGGCCATTGAAGACGGGTTCCAGCCTGCGTCATCTTTGCACGTCTTTCTGCACTTTCTCCTGTCCGCACGCATAATAATTCCCCGGGGCATGTAAATTGTTGGGAGCTAATCGGATGTTCAAACCCAGAACGAGTGTGTCTGTGATCGCCATGGCGTCCGCATTCTATGCGGTCAGCCACACCCAGGTTGCCTTTGCTCAGGACGCGGCAGAGGAAGCACCGGTACAGCGTGAGCGGATCGAACAGATCGTTGTGACCGCCACGAAGCGGGAAGAAGGCCTGCAAGACATTCCCGTGGCCGTGTCTGCCC
This sequence comes from uncultured Alphaproteobacteria bacterium, assembly GCA_964561475.1. Classification (GTDB taxonomy): domain Bacteria; phylum Pseudomonadota; class Alphaproteobacteria; order JAJFIK01; family JAJFIK01; genus CAYUYV01. Next base: position 24,514 of record CAZLPU010000051.1, on the reverse strand, counting down.
TGGGCGGTGAACAGCTTGAGCAGTTGAACATCGGTAACTTCGATGATTACCTGCGTTATCTCCCCAACGTGACCGCTGGCGGACGCGGTCCTGGTCAGTCCACGATCTACATTCGCGGCATGGCCACCGACACCATCCCCGTTCAGCTTGCCGGGGCCAACGGTCAGGCACCCAACGTTGCTCTGTATCTGGACGAACAGCCCGTGAACCTCGTGGGCCGGAACCTGGATGTCTACGCCACGGACATGGAACGGGTCGAGGTCCTTGCCGGTCCCCAGGGCACCCTGTTCGGTGCAAGCTCCCAGGCGGGCACGGTGCGTCTGATCACCCGCAAGCCCACGGTGAGCGAATTCGAAGCCTCCGCGAAAGGAAGGGTCTCCTTCACCGAAGACGGTGAAATGAGCAACAGCGTCGAAGGCTTCATCAATGTGCCGATCATCGAGGACAAATGGGCCGTACGCGCCGCATTCTTCACCGTGCGTGAAGGCGGTTACATCGACAATGTCTTCGCCACCAAGACCCTGCCGGAAGAAAACCCGGCCTTCCCAGTAGGCGCGGAACTCGACGAGGCGGTGAATACGGGCCTGGTGGAAGAGGATTTCAACGACACCACCTATAACGGTTTCCGGATCTCAACCCGTTACATCATCAATGACGACTGGGACGTTCTCGTCCAGCACATGCGCCAGGATCTTCAGGCGGACGGTGTGTTCGACTTCGACCCGGAAGTAGGCGATCTGGATGTGCAACGTTTCTTCCCGGATGAGCTGGAAGAAAGCTGGCACAACACCGCCTGGACCCTGAACGGCCGTTTGGCCATGCTCGATGTTCTGTACACCGGTGCATATCTGAACCGGGACGTTAATCAGAGCATTGACTATACAGGCTATGCCAATATCGGCGGTTTCATCCCCTACTACATCTGCGAATACCCGAGCTATGCGTCCTGTTCCTCGCCGGAACTGGGCTTCAAGGGTGAAATCGAGAACGAGCGCCATACCCATGAGATCCGGGTGAACACCCCCGGCGACAAGCGCATCCGGGCCACGGCCGGCTTCTTCTATGACGATCAGGACCTGACCGAACGGGGCAACTTCCTCTATCTCGGCACCATCGAGCAGGGTTTTGCGCCGAACGCGCCGATCCCCGGAGCCAGCAATTCCGACCCGTCCGTGCGCCAGCCTGGTGTCGCCTTCTTCAACGACATCACCCGCACGGAAGAACAGTATGCGTTCTTCGGGGAAATCTCCTTCGACGTGATCCCCGACCTGCTGACGGTTACCGGCGGTCTGCGCTACTACAATCTCGAAATTGACGTGGTCGGCTCCGCCAACTTCGCCAACCGGGGCGTGGACGGAGACAGCGGCGTGAACCTGGACGAAGTGCTGTCCGAGTTTGCTCCGAACACCGAAGAAGACGTGATCTTCAAGGGCAATGTCAGCCTGACACCGACCCCGGACACCCTGTTCTACTTCACCTACTCAGAGGGCTTCCGGCCCGGCGGCTTCAACCGCGGCGGCGGCCAGTCCAACAATCCGGAACTGGGCGTGGTGCCCTTCTTCTTCGAGACCGATACGGTCACGAACTATGAGTTCGGCTGGAAGACATCCCTGTTCGACGGCAATCTGCAGTTCAATGGTGCCGTCTTCTTCGTTCAGTGGTCGGACATGCAGACGTCGGTGTTCAACCAGGACATCTTCTTCCTGACCTACAACGACAACGCCGCCGACTCGGAAATCCTGGGTGTTGAAGGCGACTTCATCTGGGCACCGACGGACAATCTGACCATCAATGGTGCATTCTCCATCCTCGACACCGAACTGGTGGACATCCAGGACAGCGCCGTGAACGTGGCCCCCGTGGGCAGCGAACTGGCACTGGCGCCTTCCTTCCAGGGCAATCTGCGGGCCCGGTACACCTGGTTCCTGGGTGATTATGAGCCCTTTGCCCAGGTGGCCCTGATCTACTCCGCCGACAGTTTCAGTTCCATCGTGATCGATCCGAACAACCGGTTCGAGCAGGATGCCTGGTTCACCGCAGACTTCGCAGCCGGCGTGACCACGGGCAATTGGGGTGCGGAGATCTTCATCGAGAACGCCACGGACGAGCGGGCGGAACTGTTCATCAACACCCAGGACAATATCCGCCGCACGACCACCAACCGGCCCAGAACCATTGGGGTCCGGGTGAGCTACGACTACTGATCCCTTCCGGATCCGGAAGGCCCGCATGGTGCGATCTTGCGGGATTGACGGAGCTTCGGGGCGGGGGTTGTCCGCGAAAGCGGATCGGGGGCTATAATAAGGGGCGGTCCGCAAGGGGCCGCCCCTTTTTCTTGTGGGTTGAGCGTGCCCGTTAGGAGACCGAGCCATGGAATTGAGGACCCAGCCGGAGAAGACCGCCCAGGATCACGACGCCGCTGTTGCGAAAGCCAAGGCGGCTTTGCAGAAAGGCCAGGTCAGGGACGCGGCGAGCGCCGCCGAGGCCCTGCTCGCCGAGGCACCGGACGATCTGGACGGCCTTTACATTCTGGCCGTGGCCCAACGCTACCTGAAGCAACCCGGAGAGGCGTTGAAAACTCTGGACCGTCTGAAAACGGCCCACCCCGCCTATGGCCGGGCGTACCAGGAAGTAGGCCATGTGCTCCGTGCCCAGGGGGACACCGGCGCCGCGATTTCAGCCTTTGAACGGGCGGTGAACCTCAATCCGGCCCTGCAGGCGAGCTGGCAGGCCCTCAGTGAACTGCACAAGGCAGCGGGCGATGAGACGGGGGCAGAGCGTTGTGGCCGCCAGGCCGCCCGGCTTGGCGCCCTGCCCCGGGAGCTGGTGTCGGTGACGAGCTTTCTCCACGAAGGCAAGCTCTTCAAGGCGGAGCAGTTGTGCCGGGCCTTCCTTCAAAAGACGCCCCATCATGTGGAGGCCATGCGGCTTCTGGCGGAGATCGGCATGCGGCTCCATGTGCTCGACGACGCGGAATTCCTGCTGGAAAGCTGTGTGACCTTCGCCCCGGACAATCTCCATGCCCGCCTTGATTATGTCACGGTCCTGAACAGACGTCAGAAATATGAAAAGGCCCTGGAAGAAGCCGCCACCCTGCGGGACCGGGATCCGGGCAATCCGGTGTTCGAGACGGCCCTTGCGAACCAGAACCTGGCGGTCGGCCGGTTTGATGAGGCCCTGACCCTGTTCGACCAGGTGCTGGACGTGCTGCCGGATAATCCGACCACCCTGCTTTCAAAGGGCCATGCCCTGAAGACTGTCGGGCGCCAGGAAGATGCGGTCTCTGCCTACCGGTCTGCCTTCCGGGTGCGGAGCGATTTCGGAGACGCCTTCTGGAGCCTTGCCAATCTCAAGACCTACCGGTTCACCGATGAGGAGATGAACCGGATGCGGGAGGCCGAGGACACACCGGGCATTCAGCTGGCTGATCGCTATCATCTTTGTTTTGCCCTTGGCAAGGCCCTGGAAGACCGCCAGGAATACCAGCAGGCTTTTGCCTGTTATGAGCGGGGCAATGCCCTGAAAAAGGCGGAGCTGCGCTACAGCGCCGACCGGATGGCGCGGGAACTTCAGACCCAGGCGGACATTTGCACGCCGGACCTGTTCAACAAGCATCAGGGCGTGGGGGCGCAGGCGCCGGATCCGATCTTCGTCGTGGGTCTGCCCCGGGCGGGCTCCACCCTTCTGGAGCAGATCCTCGCCTCCCATTCCCAGGTGGACGGCACCCTGGAACTGCCCAACATCCTGGCCCTGGCCCACCGGCTCAACGGGCGCCGGCGCATCGACGAGGAAGCCCGTTACCCGGGCATCCTCCATGATCTGACTGCGGAGAAATTACAGGCATTCGGCGAGGATTACATCGAACAGACCCGGATCTACCGGAAGGGCGCGCCGTTCTTCACGGACAAGATGCCCAACAATTTCCGCCATATCGGCCTGATTCGCCTGATCCTGCCCAATGCGAAAATCATCGACGCCCGGCGCCATCCCCTCGCCTGCTCCTTCAGTTGTTTCAAGCAGCTCTTCGCCGAAGGTCAGGAGTTCACCTATGGCCTGGAGGATGTGGGGCGGTACTACAAGGGCTATGTCGATCTCATGGACCATTGGGACCGGGTGCTGCCCGGCCATGTACTCCGTGTACAGTACGAGGATGTGGTGGCAGACCTGGAGGGCCAGGTGCGCCGTCTCCTGGAATTCTGCGGCCTGCCCTTCGAGGAGGCCTGCATCCAGTTCCACAAGACCGACCGTTCCGTGCGCACCGCCAGTTCCGAACAGGTCCGCCGCCCCCTGAACACCGACGGCCTCGACCAATGGCGCAATTTCGATCCCTGGCTGGGACCCTTGAGAGACACGCTGGGCGATTTGATCTGAGCGATCTCATTTGCAGGCGGAGAGATCAAATCAACCACTGCTCACCACCCGGAACCCGACCTCGTTGGAGCGTTCCAGGGGAATGCGGCTGTCCCGGTGGGCGCTGCGCAGGCAGAGGGGGTTGGTGTGCCAGGAGCCGCCGCGGATGATGCGGGGGGCTTTTGGTTCCGGAATAAGGTAAGGCGCACCGTCTACCGGTGTGTTGACGTAATTGTCCTTGTGGTGATCGGTGCACCACTCCCACACATTGCCGTGCATCTCGTGAAAGCCCCAGGGATTGGGCGGCAGACTGCCGGTCTCCACGGTCCGCTGGCGGTAAAGGCCCTTGACCGAACCATTGAACGCATAGTGGCCGTCGTAATTGGCGAGGCTGGGGGAGATGGTATCACCGGTGCTGTAGAGGGTGACGGTGCCCGCCCGGGCGCAGTACTCCCACTCGGCTTCCGTAGGCAGACGATAGGGTTCACCCAGCACGGCGCTGAGCCAGGCGCAATAGTCCGCCGCATCCTGCCAGGAGACATGAATGACCGGGTGTGCGCCCCGGCCCCACCCGTTGTCCGCGGGACGGTTGCGTCCGGTGGCGGCGCAGAAGAGATCGTATTCCGCGAAGGTCACCGCCTTGCGGCCCATGGCAAAGCCCTTGGCGAAAGTCACCTTATGGCGGGGCAGTTCATCCCACAGGGTGCCCGGATCCTCCGCCTCGGAGCCCATACGGAAGGTTCCCCCGGGCACGGCCACAAGATCGGGCCGTTCCGGAGGCGGACCATCGTAAGCGGGCCGGGCGGGCTCCGGGCGCAGATTGGGCTGGGGTACAGCGGAGCGTTTTGCCGGACGGGGCGTGGGCGCCGGACCCGGATGGTGAGGACTGGCCACGAGACCCGCCACCGCCGCAAGCACGCCCGCCCAGCCCTTATGGCCGAACTGCCCGCGCCAGCCGGACAGATCCGTCACGCCCTGATCGGCGAAAGCGGCGGGCACGGGCGTCCCGTCCAGGCTCACCGGCACCAGCACCCGGCGGGCAATGGCCAGGGCCGCTTCACTGTGCACCCGGGGGGAGGTTTCGGCGCGGGCGGACCACACCACCACAATACAGGCCGCTTCATCCGCATCCTGCTGGAGCTGGGCGGCATCGCACCGGCCCGTGTCGTAGGTCAGGCTGTAGCCTTCCACCAGAAGCGCCCCAAGCAGGGGCCGCACGGCTTCAAGCTCTCCTTCGGGATAACTGACGTAGATTTGCGCCACCAGCCCCGCGCCCCTTGTTGCATTGTCCAAACCCCGACCTTCACTATGGGCGAGGTTTGCAGCCGGTTCAAACCCGCACTCCAAATTCTGGGACGTAAAGTCCGGTAACCGGCGCAGCAAGGGCTCCCGCCAACGGGCGCAGTAAGGGATGGAATCTTGAGCGAAATCATGACAGGCGGCGAGGACGCGCGGCTGTTCGACCTCTTTATGGAGGTGCACCGGGGCCTGCCCCGCCAGGGACCCGGCCTGGATGCCTGCACCCTCCAGGCTCTGGACCTGTGCGCCGGCCTGCCCGAGGCCGCCCGGGTGCTGGATATCGGCTGTGGACCGGGGATGCAGACCATGGCCCTCGCCCGCGCCCTGCCTCAGTGCGATTTCACCGCCGTGGACCGGATCGTGATGTTTCTGGATCAGCTGCGTGCAAGCGCGGCGGCATGCGGACTTGCCGAGCGGATCACGGCGGAGCGGCAGGACATGGCCGCCCTGCCCTATGATGCCGGGCGGTTCGATCTCATCTGGGCGGAAGGATCCGCCTACATCATGGGATTTGCCGAGGCCCTGAACGCCTGGAAGCCTCTGCTCACACCGGGCGGATATCTGGCGGCGAGCGAACTGGTATGGACGACGGACACCCCGCCGGAAGAGGCCAGGGCCTTTCTGCAAACGGATTATCCGGGAATGGGAACCGTCGAGGGTGCGGTGAAAGCTTTCGAGAACACCGGCTTTGAGGTGGCCGGTCATTTCCTGCTGCCGGACCGGGCCTGGTGGGCGCATTACTATACGCCCCTGGAGCAGAAACTCCCGGAACTGACGGAGCGTTTCCGGGGTGATGACATGGCGGGCCAGGTTCTGGACCTGACCCGCCGGGAAATCGCTCTGCGCCGGGATCATCCGGACGCTTACGGCTATGTTTTCATTGTCGGGCGCAAGCCTGACCGGCTTTAGACCGCCAGGGCGATCAGGTTGCGCACGATCATGATGATCAGTGCACTGGTGGAGAGCACGAACAACAGGAAGCGCATGGTGACATTGGTGCTGACGATCTGCACCACCGAATGGGCAATCCGCAAGCCCACATAGGCCCAGGCGCAGATGATGTTGAAGCCGTCCGCCACGCCCACGAGGTGGGAGTAAATGGCGATGGCGTAGAACACCGTCGGCGCTTCGTGGAGGTGGTTATAGTTGTCAGCCGCCGCACGCACATTCGAAGGCAGCATGTCCAGGGAGCCCGGATGGCGGGCACTGTCCGGGTCAACCTTGGCCGCCTGCATGGCGGGAATGCGCAGGGCATACATCCAGACCCAGATCACAAGGGTCCAGGCAACAAGGATCAGAACGGGTGTCAGCATTTGAATCTCCTCCCCAATGGTTCACGTCTGACTGGCGCTCCCGAAAGAGCCCGGAAGTCTGACCACAACAGGAAGCAAAGGCAACCAGTCACCCGCCTATGCCTTTTGGCCTTGCCTCTCACACCCTGTGATCTGGCTTGGTGTGTTCAAAGACGGCCATCTTCCACATAGGCGGAGAGTGTTTCGAAGACGGGCAGGCCGTGGGTCTGGCACAGAAGCCGCCGGTTCGTGCCATGGATCCGCGCAAAGCCGGAGCTGATCCGCTCAATGATGTCTGCCCGGGAAAGCGCGCCTCCATGGCAATACGACGGCCTACCCTCAAAGACCGATATCCGCGTTATCGCCGGAGCCGCCTTCCGCATCATCGGCCCCGTAGGAATAGACCTTGATGGTGCCTTCCTGGGTCTGCCGGTAGCGGTAGGTCCGGCCCCAGGGATCAAGGGGCAGTTCACCGTCCTGCATGTAAGGCCCGGACCAGCCCGGAATGCCCTGGGGATTGGAGACGAGCACCTGGAGGCCCTCATCTTCCGTGGGGTAGCGCCCGGTATCCAGAAAAAAGACATCCAGCGCGGTTTTGACATTCTGGATCTGCACACCGGCGGTCTGGGACTTGGCCTTGCCCAGATAGCCCATGACCCGCGGGCCAACGACCCCGACCAGAAGCCCCAGAATTGCCAGCACCACCAACAGTTCCAGAAGCGAAAATCCGCCCGAGGCCCTGCGTGCCCTCGCCTTCACCATCTGCTTGTTCATGATCCGCCGTCCTCTCCCGCTCGCACCCGTTGGCCGCGTCAATTCAAGTGTACAGGGGCCAGCCCTTGGCGGCGAGACTATGGCAGGAAGACGACCGTTTGGACAGTGTGGTTACCGGGCGTGGTGCATGCCCGGATCCGCGGGGCTTGATCCGGGCTACGGCTTGGTGCGGGAGTGGGGTCAGAGCCAGACTTCGAGATTGTCCTTGCGACCGATATCCCGAAGGAGTGTGGCGCCGAGCACGGGCGTCATGTTGCACCGATCCAGAATGACGTTGAGGGCCTGCCGGTCGTCCTCGCCAAGGGCCGCATATTCATCCTGGGCGCGCTTCAGAAGATAGAACCGGTAGGGGGCCGCAAGGGCGCTGATCGGCGTGCCGCGCAACTCGAATTCGGCATAACCCAACCCTCTGGCACAAGGGGTACCCGGCGCCAGATCTTCCTGGGCCGTGATCCAGGTGTTGATCGTCTCCGCCGCCGCCAGGGTTTCCGGCACAAAGTCCTGGGCCATGACCGCGAGCAGGTCGATCACGGTTTCCGGGATTTCGTCATGGTCCAGATAGGTTTCCGCCAGGTCCCCGAACTCCACAAGATCCGAACCGTGACGGTTCATCCGCTCGACCCAGCGGTAGACATTCAGGCCATGGGCATACATCAGCGAAAGCGGCTTGGGATCCCGGCCAAGATGGGCATAGAGCATGATCATCATCCCGAAATCGCCGATACTCGGCCGTCCACCCAGCAAATAGGGGTAGACGTCGAAATGACGGTCCAGGGCCGCGAGTTGCTCCGCATAAAGCTGTTCGACGAGATCGAAGGTCTGGGGATTGACACCGAACATGCCCGTTGCGTTTTGCATCCGGCGGTGGGCATTGCGCGTCATTTCAGGAACATCGAAACCGTCTGGGATCACCTTTATGGTGTGATAATCCATGAACGCCAGATTCTCGTCCGGAAAACTCCAGCGATAGTGCATGCCGGGACGCATCATGCCCTCGGCACCAATCACATCGAAAAGTCGGCTGACAAAGCGCTGTTTCGGGCCCGTCGGTGAAAACGTGTAGCCGGTCTCCCCTTCGAAATGATCGATGATGGCCGCGCCATCCCGGATCACGGAGCCATCGGGAAACTCCAGGGTCGGCATGGTCCGCACGCCCCCCGCCAAGGGCACAACCGTCGTCATGTAATGGGCTGAGTTGGGCGCCCGCTCGCGGAAGGGGATGCCCGCCTTGATGAGATAGCTGCGCGCCCGCCCGGTGTTGCCCGAAACCTCCATGCCGTAAAGCGTCACCGGTTCCATGGTCATTCGCCCCTCTGCTGATCCCTGTCGGCGCCCGTGCAGTGCAAGGGCTGTTCAGGTCGATCATTCATTCTTTTGGTCAAGTCGTCAATTTGGCCGTCCCCTGAGATGCCGAGGCTTTTGATGGAGGGGATTGTGATGGAGCAGATTGTAAGGCGTAGGCCGATCATATCAGAGGGGCGCACGGGAATGGATGGCCCTGGGGCAATGGACCCGGGGTCCGTTGTCCTTGCCCCGGGCTGGAAATGGCCGGCGGCAGAAGGAAGGGATCCGGTTACTGCCAGGGGCCGCAGCGATACGCGTCCGTGCCTTCCAGAGTGCAGCGGCGCAGACGGCTGCCTTGGGCATGCCATACCGAACGGGCCCCGGCATCCCCGGGAATGAGGGCCACATCCGCGAGCCCGGCGGGACTGCCGGCGGGGGGAACCGCCGCGTTCACATCAATGGCCTGGGCCGGACGGTCACCGGCCAGGGCAAGGGCGGCCACCACCCCGGCCCCAGCGAGAACAAAACCCCAATACCGGATGGTCATGCCGTCCCTCCCTTTGCTCTCATGCCCCATGATTTTGCAATGCTCCGCTGTCCTGTCGCTCAGGGTGCGCAGCACCGCCGCGGGGGCGGTGCAGGGGCGCAGTCACGGCCCGATCGTGGTCGGGCATGATCCAATCTTGTGGTATTACACTCCGCCAGCGGATCATTCCTGCAACAGATTGGTGATGGAGGCGGAATTGCCGATGGCGGCGGCGGTGGCGCCGACGGATCCGCGTACGGAAGTGAGATTCAGATTGGCCTGGGCGGCGGTCAGGGCCCGGTTGCGTTGAAGGGTGTTTACGCCCAAATCCTGGGTGCCCGGAAAGGCTGTCAGGCTGAAGGAATTGGCGATGCCCGCCGTGGTGGAGGTGAAATCGCCGTCCACGCTCCGGGCGAAGAGATCGGTGGTGGCGGTGGGATCGAAGGCACCAAGCTGGGTATTGGCGATCCGTACACGCTCCGCATTGGTGATATCGATGGAGGCGGAATTGCCGATGGCGGCGGAGGTCAATGCCACATCCCCGCCGATGTTGCGTGCCGAAACATCCAGATCCGACAGGGCTCCCCACCGGAAGGCCTGCGTGTTGGAGATCCGCGCGTCGCCCTCGACCGTGGCGGCGAAAGAGTTGGCAATGGCCGCCGAGGTGACATTCAGATCGCCGGTGACATCATCAAGATCAATGTCCCCATAGGACCGGATCTTCCCCCAGTGGGTGAACTGACGGTTCCTGATCCCCGCATCTCCATCCACATCGAAGGACGCGGAATTGCCCAGGGCGGCGGAGGTCACATCCAGATCTCCGCCGATGGAGCCGCCGTCCAGCTCAAGGCTGGAGGTGGCATTGCGCCAACTGTGCTGGGTATTGCGGATTGTCGAACTGCCGCCCAGATCCGCCGAGATCGAATTGAGGATCGCGGCGGAGGTGCCGGAAACATCGCCGGTCACGTCCTCGATGCTGATATCCAGATCGCTCCAGGCATTGGCCCGGTTGTCCTGATTGGATTTGACGGTGTTGTCGGCGGCCAGGACGCTCCCCGCAGCGGTCAGCAGAAGACCACCAAAGAGCAATCCGGACGAAACGCAGGTCTTGAATGTCATGACAGGTCTTCCGCAGGCAGACAGGGGCGTTGAGGAGGACAATGCCTCCCCGTGAAATCAGGCCAGGGGCCGGGATCAATCGTCCTTGAGCAGATTGCTGATGGACGCGGAGTTGCCGATGGCCGCCGCCGTGGCATTCACCCCGCCGGTATTGCGCATGACCAGATTGGCCTCCGCGGTGAGATTGGAGAGATTGGACTGGGACAGGTTGACATTGGTGTTCACGGTGCTGGGCAGGGTGCTCACGCTCAGGGAATTGCTGATCGCCGCCGCCGTGGCCGACACTTCGCCGACGCCGCTGCCGGAAAAGTCGAGCGCCGCATGGGGATTGAAGGCCGCCTCCCGGCTCTGGATCGAAGTGATGTCGGCGAAATCACCGCCCTCCACGCTCACCGATGCGGAATTGGCGATGGCGGCGGAGGTCAGGTCCACCGCGCCATCGAAATTGTTCGCCGACACATCCAGGCGGGAGTTCACGTTGCCGGCGGCGTTCTGGAGAATGTCAGCAGTGGTGGACCCGCCCAGTTCCGCCGAGAACGAGTTGGCGATGGCGGCGGAGGTGGCGGAGAGTTCCCCGCTGATGTCCTTCACCTCGACATTCAGGCTGGAGAAAATATCCGCGTCATTGAGCTGGAGATTGGTGACCTCGTTGGCGTTGTCCGCAAGGGCGGTGAAAGGCGTTGAGGCGGTCATCAGGACGGCAATGGCGGGAAGGCTCATACGCATGGTAAACGCTCCTTGTACGGCTTCAATCTCGGCAGGGTTTCAATCCGGGCTCAGTCCGGCGGCGGCGGCACCCGCCCCCGTTCCGGACCGGCATGATGCAAACCGTGATGACGCAGACCATACAGGACCGGGATGACTGATCCGTAACTGAGACGTAGACAGACATTTGCGGTTTCGTATCGGATTGTGTGGATCCGCCTCATTTTCCATTCATGATGAATGGTCCGCTCACGGCCAGGCCCTGTCCGGAATTGACCCGCTGAACCTTAATTTCCGTTGGCACCACCTTTGCTCCTCACCAGCCTGCCCGCAGCGTTGCGGCCGGCCTGGGAGACAAAGACATGGTTACCACACAGCGCATTTTCACAGCCTTCCCGGCGGCCGTACTGCTCTTCCTTGCTGTCATTCTGGGCTGCATGGCGGCGGGCACCGGTGAGGCGGCCGCTTTCGAGGGAAACGGTTCGGGCCGTCACCATATGGGAACCCATAGCGACTACAATCGTGGTTACGGCAGGACACTGCGCAGCGACCAGGGCTCTTTGACCCTGCGGAGCTTCCGGGACCCGCGGGGCAATCTGACCATGACCGGCGGACGGCCCGCCCATTGGGGCGGCGGCGTGGGTCAGGGGGCCCGGACCATCGGCGGCGGGACTGGTGGTGTGGGCGTCGCGGGGGGCTTCGGTCAGGTTACCAGCCTGGTGGCGGGCAACATGCTCAATGTTCATGTCGAGGGGTCCTACAACACCGTGGTGGTGGATGCCACCCAGGTGAACACCGGCGATCTGACGGGCACCATCCAGTTGTCCCGGTAAGCGCCCGGACAAAAGGATGGTGTGATGGGGTACAGGCTGCGGTGGCGCTCCAGGCTGACGGTTTTGATCATGGCGTCCGGACTTTCCGCCTGCTCCACCCTCCACACATACACCGCCGCAGACGGAACAACCGGTCAGTATGCCGAGCCGATCGGCACCGCAACGGTCACCACACGCCACACCCCCTATTCCGCCGCCCTGGAATGCCTGGGCACCTATTTGCGCCACGGTCCCGCGCGTCCCGCCCGGATCGCGGTGGGCCGCATTTCCGATTTCACCGGCAAACAGGAACTGGAAGGCGGGTTCAAATTGACCCAGGGCGCCTCCCTCATGGCCATGTCGGCACTCGCCAAGGCGGGCATCACCCTTGTGGAGCGGTTTGACACGGCGGTGACGGAGCTTGAGCTGCGCTTTGCCAACAACAAGCTGGTGGGTGACGGGGAGGACGGATACCGGCGGATCATGGCGGGCACCGTCGAGGGCAGTGACTTCTATCTTGTGGGCGGAATCACGGAGCTGAATTTCAACATCCGCTCCAATGGTCTGGATGGGTTCGGGGGCTCCTCCAAAAGCACCGGGGCCAAGGGCTTTGTGCGCGCCAACGCCTATGTCATGGATATCAGCCTGGACCTGCGCCTGGTGGACACGAAATCCCTCCAGGTCGTGGATCTGGTGTCCTATCAAAAGCAGATCGTGGGCCGGGAGGTGAGCGCCGGGGTGTTCGATTTCTTCGGCAGCGCCCTTTTCGACATTTCCGCCGGGACCGGAGCCCTGGAACCCATTCAGTATGCGGTGCGTTCCGTCATTGAGCGTGCCGTTCTGGAACTGATCGGGCGCCTTTACGCGGTGGGTCCGGATCTGTGTGCCCGCTCCATCAAGACCGAGGGGCTGACCCTGGCGGATGCCTCCGCCGCCGCCACCGCCGACCGGGCGGACCCGAACCGGTGGCATGAAGACCGGGATCTGGCCCCACGCCGCAGAGCAGTGACCGGAGCCCCGGCGAAAGTCCTCGCCGTCAACGGCACCTTGGACGACACCGGAGAGGGCAGCGCCCTGCGGATCACCTTGAAGACCACACGGCCTGTTCATTTCAAGACAGCGCGGAACGGCTTGGATCTCACGCTGTTCGGCCTGCGCACACCCATGCGCCGGATGGCCGTGAAAGACGGTGGCAAGCGCGCCACGGTCCTGCTCGTCCCCCATGGCACCGACCCGACAACCGCCCGGCTCACGGTCATGGGCCGCCAGGCCATGGCCCTCAAGGTCGTCGATGTCCATCAGGAGGACGCCCGCCGGGAAGGGGGCACCGACCGCCCGTGGACCCTGGTGCTGGAAGCCCGACCGGAGCCATGACGTTTCACCCGCAAGGTGGCCCTTTTAGGGGCCATTGGGAGCTGCCCGGCGTGAGGTTCCGCTGGGCCTGGGCCGGTCGCTATTGGTCCAGTCCCTTCGGTGTAGGGGCTGTAAACGGTGACGAAACCTTGCTTGACTCCCCACTCACGGCTATGTGCACTGCACCGGCGGTTCCGACATTAAGGCTGATTGGTGGATTCACATGCTTGGGTATTGGAAGCTGGACGACGTGGACTGGGGGGCCTTCGATGCCTCAAAAGTGGACACCGAAACCCTGAAAGCGGTTAAGGCAGCGGCCATGGTGGAGTTCAATTCCGCCGACTATGTGGGCTACCTGAACAAGGTGTTCCATGACGACCCCGACATGCTCGAAGGCATTGCCCAATGGGGGATCGAGGAAGCCCAGCACGGCGAAGCCCTGGGGCGCTGGGCGGAAATGGCCGACCCCAGCTTCGATTTCAAAGTGGCCTTTCAGCGGTTCAAGGACGGCTACACCATCAACGAAGGCGCGGACCAGTCCGTGCGGGGATCCCGGGCGGGAGAAATGATCGCCCGCAGCGTGGTGGAAAGCGGCACGTCCTCGTTTTATTCCGGCATGCGGGACAATACGGACGAGCCGGTGCTGAAACAGATCGCGGCCTTTATCGCCGCCGATGAGTTCCGCCACTGGAAGCTTTTCCACATGGCCTATCTGAAATATCAGCCCCAGGAGAAACTGAGCTTTCCCCGGCGCCTGGGCATTGCACTCACCCGGGTTCAGGAGGCGGAAGATGATGAACTCGCCTTCGCCTACTATTGCGGCAATGTCCCTGCGGAAGAGGAACAGGCCCGCCCCTACGACCGGGACACCTACTCCAAGGCCTACAACAAGCAAACCCTGCGCTTCTATCACTGGCGCCACCTGCGCAAGGGTGTGCGCATGATCGCCAAGGCGATCGGGCTGAAACCGCGGGGCATTGTGGCCGAGTCCATCGCCCGGATCGTCTGGTGGGCCATGAAGAGCCGGACCAAGAACGCAAAACCCGCCTGACTGCCACGCCTTGGGGGACGGTCCCGGGACCGTTTTGTCCGCCGCCGCTGGTATTATACCCTGGGCGCTTCCGAACAAATGGAGGAAGCGCCCCAATGAAAAATCCCGGAAACACCCTCAAGGCCACACTGCTCACGTCGCTTTTTGGTTTGGGCCTCGCCGCTCTGGCCATAACCGCTCTGGCCCCGACCGTTGCCACCGCCCAAGCCCCAATTCAGGAGGGCGAGGCCCGGGATCAGGCGGACTGGTACCCATCTCGATATGGGGCCGATGACACCATCGGTGCCCTGAACCAGCTGGGGCCCGAAGCGGTCCTCAAAGGCGCAGGCCTGATCAAAACCGGCAAGGTCTATGCCCTGGGCGGCGTTACCGGGCGGAGCACCCCCGCCTACGGCCATCGCACCTTCCAGCTTTTCCTTTATCCCCACGGGAACGGATCCGGCGAACCGATGGGTCCGAACCGGACCACCTTCAATGACGACTTCATGGTGGTCTGGCCGGGCATCGGCACCCAGATCGACGGCTTTGCCCATGGGGGTATGGAACACCGTTACTATAACGGCCGCACCGTGGATGAGGTGTTCAGCCCCACCGGCGCCCAGCTTTTCGGGACCCATGCCATTCCGCCCATCGCCACCCGGGGTGTGGTCCTGGACATGGCCGGCCTGAAGGGTGTCGAGATGCTCGATGTCGATGCGGCGCCATTCGGGCGCGCGGACATCGAGGCCGCCATGAAGCGCCAGGGTGTCACCATCGGCAAGGGGGATGTGGTGATCTTTCATACTGGCTGGCAGCGACTGGCCACGGAAGACCCGCAACGCTTCCTGTCCGGACAGCCGGGCCTTGGTGTCGAGGGTGCGGAATGGCTGGCGGACCAGGGCGTGGTCGCCGTCGGGGCGGACACCTGGGGCCTGGAGGCGGTCAACCCCGCCGCCATGACGGCGGACTCGGAGATCTTCCCGGTCCACCAGACCCTGCTCGCCAGACACGGCGTCTATATCCTGGAAAACATTCAGACTGCGGAGCTGATCGCGGACGAGGTGAGCGCGTTCTTCTTCGTCCTTGGCATCCCCCGCTTCGAAGGCGCCGTCCAAATGGTCATAAATCCCATCGCGATCCGATAGGCTTTATAATTGGATCATCTTCAACACAGTGTGCCCATTTTGTTGGAGATCGTCTGCCAATAAACTCACAATTCAAAGTGTGTCAATTCATCGTAGTTTGTTTGATCAGTATTGGGCGTTTACCTACAATATTCGGAAGTACGCCATCAACTACTTCTGACTGGAGCCTATATGCAGCCCAATTTAACCTAGAAAGTTCTGTATTGATATGATCCCAGTCAATAACATCTCCAGTTAAAACCTGTCGATATTCAATCACTGGATTGTTTTTGTCATCAAAGTCTGGAAATGAGAAAAACCTATTATGCTTGCGCAACCGATCAATACTCCGTACGGTAAATGCAACACGACTACTGAACTGATCCGCAAAATCCTCTCGATATTCCTTATCAGAGATCAGCCATTTTTCCCGCCGAAGACAGTCCTGCTCAATCTTATTACAAATACGTTCAACCTCATCATAGCAATACTGTCGAGAAAAGAGTAGATTTTGCGCAAGATTCGCAACTAAGCCCCCTGAAACCGCTGCGAGAAGCGAAGCTAAGATTGTTGTCTCTCCGAGCATCCCAACTTCCCATTTTTATAAAAGAGCTACATTGGTGGCCTTGGATGGCATGTACATCCGAAAAGTATGATACGGATCAAGGATGAACGTGCTAAATCATTTTGATTCATGTATATATCTCCAAATCTCAACCACGAGAGTCGGATCTTCATTGGATATAAAGTCCAGCCTTTGTTTGAGATAATCCGCAGTGAATTTTTCCTGTCTAATTAGCCCAGCGAAAGCTTCATCAAGGAAGGAGGACGCATATCCTGCGGTCCCGTCCAAATCGACTAGAAGACCGTTGCTATCTTCATCTCGTAACAGTGGTGCGAGATGCAGCTCTCGCAGAACTTCTCCGCTTAAATTACCACTGGTAGCACGGTTCCGTCCACCAGGTGTTGTGGTGAATTGCTCAGCGATAGAGAAGTATGTCTTTTCAGATACTGTATTTCTCAAAGCTGCAGTTCCCATTGGACCAGTGTACCCCCAATTGATCGGTTTAGATTTCGAAGGAGCGGATTCGAGCGATAACCATTTTCTCTTTCATACCTAACATCCCCGTAGCGACTTACTACTCGCAGGGAACTATTCTCAACCGCATCCATTACATCCATGACACATTTTAACCCTCTCGGTTTGTGGTCGTTTGCATTAAACCATTTGTGTAACCGGAAGGCGTTCTCGATACTCTTAGCATCCGAGGTGAAATTCGCATGCCGTACATCGTGACGTAGATCCAATTGAGAGATCTTTTGGTGAACAGTGTAGGGGATACCAACTCCCTGATCGAAGACCGCAGCCGTGAATGTTTGCTGATTACGATCTCTAAGCCCACACATCCACCACCGGTTTGGCAACCAAGTAAATCTGGGTTCAAAATGTTCTGGATATGCATGACTGGCAGCATTCTCCATCACTTCGATTAAACCACCATACAACTGCGATATCGCCCTATCAGCATCTCGCATTTGCAAGCTCAAGTCTCGCGCGTTTTGACATACTTCCGAATTTAACTCACCACCAGTTCGATAAGGAAGAAAAGTTACTGAACTGTTACATTGACCATTGGGAACATATATAGGTGCTGGTGCCACACTTTGTCCCAGAAGGTCAAAAAACCCCATGGACGTGAGAAATGCGGCGATATGCTCCTGACAATCATTATAATAAGTAACTTTGTGCTCAATGTGCTTAATTTTTGTCCAACGATCAATTTCTGCAACCAAAATCAGGGCGGCGGGTAGGCTTATACTCTCAAGCTCTGAAAATTTCAGGTTGATCCATTCATCATCAACGATCGCACGACGCCGAAAACTGTCAAAAAAATCAGTTGTTTCAAACAAAGCTTCATCAAGGTTCATGTATCGAGGCAACTTTAGCGGAGGTGTATCTGCAATAGAACGTTTCATCGACGCTTCCGACAACAGGGAACGAGAAATGGCCAAACTGTAGTTCTGCAATGAGACCACGGATTTCAACAAAGATTACTCTCAAGACATCTATCAATCTCAACGGCAACAACGCCTCCATTCGCCAGCAAGCATGGTAAGCATCACCGGCTAGGCAAACTCGCCTCAAACGCCAATCTCAAGATGACATGTGGGCTAGATATCTCAACTCGAACGATACATCATATTCAGTTGTGCACAACACTTCGTGTATCAAAATGCGTTGCTCATGAGCAACAGGGCAACAGGCTCCTTAAGCTCAGGCGCATCAAAAACTCGAACCACACCTCAAAGTGATATTTTTGCTTTTGCAACTGATTATCAGAAACGGGTTTTACACGTATCGAGATTATCAAAGACGTAACGCAAAAAAGTGTGACCTCGCCAAACGTTGGGATAGGTCACACTATCAGCTAAAGAAAACACAGAGAGACCTTGCTGGACCGTCAGAAGCGGCCGCGCAGGCCGCCATAGATGCCGAAGCCCTGGGCTTCGAAACCGAAGACTTCCTGGTAGTCCTCGTCGAGGACGTTTTCGGCCCGGGCAAAGATCTCAAAGCCCGGATCGATGGCGTAGGACGCGGAAAGATTGACCAGCACGTAGGAGTCCAGTTCCACCCGGTCCTCGGGTGTGGCAAAAATGAACTCGGAGTCTTCCTGGGTGCCGTTGTAGCGGACATTGGCGTTGAAGGTGCCCCTGTCTTCCAGGAACCGCCAAGTCAGATTGCCCGAGGCGGTATGCTCCGGGCGGCGCACTTCGATCCGGCCGTCCGGGTCCGTCGCATCCAGATAGGTGTAATCGGCGGTCAGGCTCAGAGTGCTGGTGAGGTCCGCCCGCAGGGAGATTTCAACACCCTGGCGCTCGCTCTCCCCCTCCTGGTTGATGGGGCTGGAGGAGGAGAAATCCGGTGCGAACACCGTGGTGATTTCATCTTCCAGGTTGGCATTGAAATAGGTCACGTCCACCACGAAACGGCCGTCCAGAAACGGCTGCTCCACCCCGATGTCAAAACCCTGGGAGGTCTCCGGCTGAAGATCCGGATTGCCCACAAAGGTGCCCGGGTTGAAGCCGAACCGCTCGAAAAAGGTCGGGTCGGTGATGCCGGTGCCATAGCTGCCGTGCAGCCGTGTGCCCGTGGCGTCGAAAACATAGGCGAGCGTGGCGCGATAGGTGGTGGCGTCGTCGAAGAGGTCATTGAAATCCCGGCGCACACTGCCGGAGACGTACAGGCTGTCGAACCAGGTGCCGTTGTACTCGGCAATCACGCTTTTCTGTTCATCGGACTGTTCCTGATTGGCGGCGGTGAAGAAGGGCTGGATGCTCTCGAATTCCAGCCGCTCATACTGGCCCGCCAGGGTCAGGGCGTGATCGAAGGCGCCGGTGGTGACAAAGCCTGTGGTCTGCACACCGTATTTCCAGCGCTGACCCGTGCTGCCGTTCTGGACCACGTCTTCGGTCAGATTGTCGTTCTTTGTATCCGTGTACTGAGCGGTGGTCTTGGTCACCCAGCGGCCGTCGAACAGGGTGAGGGTCGCCTGGTTCGCCGCATAGATCTGCCGGTTGTCGGTGACCTGATCCGTGTTGATCACGAGACCCTGGGTCGGGGACCCGAAGGTGAAATCCTGGCCGTCCAGTTCCGCGACATTGTCCACCACACGGACAACGCTCTGAAGGGACAGATAACTCGTGGGGTTGGCCACCACCTTGAAATGGCCGGTGTAGTTGCGGTAGCCGTCCTCTTCCTTGCCGAAGGGCGAGGTGTTGATGCCGTTGGTACGGTAATAGGTGAACGCACCCCGGGCCCGGATCCGTTCCGTGCCGCCGCCAAGGCTGGCCGCATAACGCTGGGTATCAAAGGAGCCCACTTCCACTTCCACCGAGCCCTCAAGGCCCGGTTCCGGCACCCGGGTCAGGACACTGATCACACCGCCCAGAGATTCGCTGCCGTAGATGGCGCTCTGGGGGCCCCGCAGCACTTCGATCCGCTCGATATCCGTTTCCAGCAGATTGGCGAAGTTGAACTCCGAAAAGAACGGGTCATTGGCTTCGATCCCGTCGATGATCACCTGGGTCTGGTTGCCTTCCGCACCCCGGATGCGCACCTGGGTCAATGTGCCCTGGGCGCCGGTGCGGTTGACCGCAAGGCCCGGCACATCCCTGAGGAGATCGGAGACCAGAATGGTCTGCCGGTCTTCCAAAGCCTGGGCATCGAGAATGGTGATTGCGGAGCCGATTTCCTTGGCGGGACGGGGAACGGTGGTGGCCGTCACCACGATGACTTCGCCGTCGGCCGGCATTTCCGCCGCGTCACCGTCTGCGGTCTCACCAGCCGGGGTTTGCGCAAAAGCCGGTGCGGCCATGGCCCATGCGGCCACGGCGAAAACGGAAACACCCAAACGGAAGCGGTCGGCCAGGCTGGCCTGGGAAGTATTACGGGTCATGATGGCACCCCCTCTGTTGCCCATGAATAGGAACCATGAAGACTGAATAGCGCACCGGACGGTCCCGTTCCGGATGATAGCTTGCGTGCAACCGATTGTTTTGGCGATTGTTTTGGCAGAGCAGAACCGTATCTCAGCGGACAGACGCAGGACATGACAAAGCCCGGAGCGTCCCGTTCTGCCGTTCGTTCGCGCTGTTTCATTCCCATTGCGTGCTGATAGCAAACCGACTTGACGGGCGTATGACACCCGCA
This sequence comes from uncultured Alphaproteobacteria bacterium, assembly GCA_964561475.1. Taxonomy (GTDB): domain Bacteria; phylum Pseudomonadota; class Alphaproteobacteria; order JAJFIK01; family JAJFIK01; genus CAYUYV01. The sequence goes on along the minus strand of CAZLPU010000051.1, from coordinate 4,135 downwards.
AGCCCTGCCCTCTTCGACCCAGTCGCCAAACCGGACATGCGGAACCGCCCCATACCCGTGATCCGTTCAGTCCGGCGGCACGTACCTTCCGCTTCATAACCAAGGAGATCCCATGGCCAAGAAGTCCGCCAAGGCCGCGCCGCCTGCCATCCTGTGGTTCCGCAACGATCTGCGTCTGGAAGACAATCCGGCCCTGGAGGCGGCATGCGCCTGGGACGGTCCTCTGGTCTGTGTCTACATTCTTGATGAGGACAACGAGCGGACCATGGGCGGGGCGCGGCGCTGGTGGCTGCACCATTCCCTCGCCAGCCTGTCGAAAACCCTCGAGGGTCTGGGCCAGTCTCTGCTGCTGTTGCGGGGGGCGGCGGATGATTTGTTGGCGGATCTGGTGAAGCGCACCGGCGCGGCTGCCGTCTACTGGAACCGCAGTTATGGCGGCGCGGCGGTGAAACGGGACACAAAGCTGAAAAAGACCCTCCAGGATGCCGGCGTCACCGTCGAAAGCTTCAACGGGGCACTGCTGCGGGAACCCTGGGAGGTATGTTCCGGGTCCGGAGATCCCTACAAGGTCTTCACCGCCTATTGGAAAGCCTCCCGCGCCCTTGGCAATATGCCCGCGACCTCTCCCGCGCCAAAATCCTTGCCCGAGCCTCCTTCTGATCTGGCCCCCTCCGATACGCGGGGCAGATCGTTCGGAGACACCCTTGAGGACTGGTCCCTGCTGCCCACCAAGCCCGATTGGGCCGGCGGTTTGCGGGAGACCTGGACACCGGGGGAAGAGGGCGCCAGGGCAAGGCTCAAGGCTTTCCTCGACGGGCCCCTGGCATCCTATGCACAAGACCGGGATCTTCCGGGCAAGGACGGCACCTCCATGCTGTCCCCTCACCTTCTCCATGGTGAAATCAGCCCAAGGACGATATGGGTGGAAGTGGCCCGGAAGGTCAAGGCCAAGTCGTCTCTCAAAAGCGAGGCGGACAAGTTCCTGGCGGAGATCGGCTGGCGGGAGTTTTCCTACCAGCTTCTGTTCCACAATCCGGACCTGCCCTGGCAAAGTCTGCGGCCGGAGTTCCGCAAGTTTCCCTGGAAAAAGAACAAGAAGGCGCTGGAGGCCTGGCAGAAGGGCATGACCGGCTATCCCATTGTGGATGCCGGAATGCGCCAGCTCTACGCCATCGGCTGGATGCATAACCGGGTGCGGATGATCGTGGGGTCCCTGCTGGTGAAACATCTTCTGATCCCCTGGCAGGACGGAGAAGCCTGGTTCTGGGACACCCTGGTGGACGCGGATCCGGCCAACAACAGCGCGGGCTGGCAATGGATCGCGGGCTGCGGCGCCGATGCCGCGCCCTATTTCCGGGTGTTCAACCCGGTGCTCCAGGGCGAGAAATTCGATCCCAAAGGCACCTACATCCGCACCTGGGTGCCGGAACTCGCGGAGCTTCCCAACAAGCTGATCCACAAACCCTGGGAAGCCTCCCAAGACACGCTCAAGGATGCAGGCCTGACCCTGGGCAAGGACTATCCCGCACCCATTGTCGGATTGAAGGAAGGGCGCGACCGGGCCCTGGAGGCGTTTCAGTCCATCAAGTCGGACGCCGCCTGACGGCCTTTCAATGACCTTCCGGTCATCCCATAGGGTCCAACCCGTCGTTTTGGCGCGCTTTCAGGAAATACGGGAGCCTCTTCTCGCGAAAACACTCTGCTCACCGACCTTCCCATCACACACTTTCCCGTTCTCAGCCAAGGTTTCACTTATCCATGACCATCGCGATCATCGGCACGGGCATTGCCGGCCTGGGTGCGGCCCACCGGCTTCACCCCCACCACGACATTGTGCTTTACGAACAGAACGACCGCACCGGCGGCCATGCCAACACCGTCGAGATCGAGTATGACGGCAAACCCATCCGTGTGGATACGGGCTTTATCGTCTTCAACACGTTCAACTATCCCCTGCTCACGGCGCTGTTCGAGGAGCTCGGTGTGCCGGTCGAGCAGACGGATATGAGCTTTGCGGTCAGCCTGCGGGGCGGCCGGATGGAATGGTGCGGGGACAATCTGCGCACGATCTTTGCCAAACCCACCCTGGCGGCCAGTCCCCGGTTCCTGTGGATGCTGAGGGATATTCTGCGCTTCTTTCCCCTCGCCCGGAAAGACCTTGAAAGCGGGCGTTTGAGCGGGCTAAGCATGGGCGACTACATCGCCCAATGTGGCTTTGGCAAAGGATTTCGCGACGACTATATCCTGCCCATGGGTGCGGCGATCTGGTCCACCCCTGAACTGGACATTCTCGATTTCCCGGCCGAGAGTTTTCTGCGCTTTTTCAACAATCATCGCCTTTTGGGCCATGAGCGCCCCCTCTGGAACACGGTCAGCGGCGGCAGCCGGGCTTACGTGGACCGCTTGACCGCGCCGTTCCGGGACCGGATTTTCACGGGCCGGAAAGTGACCCGGGTGGAACGGCTGGAAAGCGGTGTGGGGATCACGGACAGCCATGGGGAACACCGCATGGTGGATCAGGTCATCCTCGCATGCCACAGCGATGAGGCCCTGGCCATGCTGGCAGATCCGGATCCGGAGGAAAGCCGCCTGCTTGGTGCCCTGCGCTATGCCCCCAATACCGCTTATCTGCACAAGGATCAAAGCCTCATGCCCAAGCGCCGTCTGGCATGGGCCGCCTGGAACACGATCAGTACCGAGACCGGATCCGAAAAGGAGCGCCGGAGCGACCCCGTCTGCGTGACCTACTGGATGAACAAGCTTCAGAACCTGGACCCGGATCGTCCCCTCTTCGTCACCCTCAATCCTGCCCAGCCCCCGAAGACGGAAGACATATTCGGTGTTTACACCTATGATCATCCCCAATTCGATGGTGCCGCCATCGCGGCCCAACAGGCCTTCCCCACCATTCAAGGCCGGCGACGCACCTGGTTTGCGGGGGCCTATTGCGGCTATGGCTTCCACGAGGATGGTCTGATGGCCGGTTATAGGGCCGCCGACGGCATTCTCACCCAAAGCCGGGATGACGGCCCTGGGGGTGTGCAGGATCGTTCAGGACCCGTAGCTTGAGTCACAAGCTTGTGCCACTGGCGTAGCGGTCCAATGAAACACGGGGGCCACGGCGTGATCGGAAGGATGCGGAATGACCGGCGGCGCGACGACCGTCCCAGCCATGAAAACTGAGGCCGCCGGGGCGCTTTACACGGGGCGGGTGATGCATGCCCGTCTCAAGCCCCGGTTCCACCGGTTTTCCTATGCCATCACCCAGCTTTATCTGGATATTGACCGGCTGGACAAGTTGGACCGGACACTGGACCGGTTCGGCCATAACCGGGGGCGATGGTTCAGTTTTCACGACCGGGATCATGGCGCCCGGGATGGAACGCCCCTGCGGCCGTGGGTGGACGCCCAGTGCGCCCTTGCCGGTGTGGACCTTGGGGGCGGACCCGTCCGTCTCCTGTGCTTTCCCCGGGTCTTCCACCATGTCTTCAATCCGATTTCGGTGTTTTTCTGTTTTGGGCCGGATAATGATCTGCGGGCAGTCATCCACGAAGTGTCCAACACCTTCGGCCAGAGCCACAGCTATGTCATCCCGGTCCCTCCGGAGACACCGGAACCCATCCATCAGGAGGCGGACAAGCTTTTCCATGTCTCCCCTTTCATTCCCATGGATTGCCGGTACCGGTTCCATTTCCGGCTGCCCGGGGAGCGGTTTTCCTTCGCAATCCATCAGAATGATGCTGCCGGACCCTTGCTCATGGCCCGGATGAAGAGCCGGCGCGAGCCCCTGAACGATCAAACCCTCCGGGCTGCCCTCAAAGCCAGTCCCCTGATGAGTTTCAAGACCCTCGCCGCGATCCACTGGGAAGCCCTGCGCCTCTTCTTCAAAGGGGCCCCGGTCCAGCCCGAACCGCCCCTCCCTAAGACCCCGGCCAGTGTGGGCCGCACCCTCCCCCCGGCATGACTTTACCAGCCCTGATTGGCGACCAAGATTTGTGGCCGGACGCAATGAACCGCCCGATAAAGATGCCAACAAGAGCGGCGGGCGCAAAATCACGATCACCTTTAAGGCGCGAGGCGTCTCCGCGAGGGCGGCGCAGTGGCGCCGGACCGCAGTCGCGGCCTTGAGCATGAT
>CAZLPU010000050.1:12153-36381 GCA_964561475.1 uncultured Alphaproteobacteria bacterium | reverse complement strand
GGCGGCACGGCTGCGCACTGTCGAGGACAAGAAACGCTTCAGATGTGGAGCGCGTGACCCAGGCCTTTCAGGGCCGCTTCCTGGAAGGCTTCCCCCCGTGTCGGATGGGCATGGATCGTGCCGGCAATGTCTTCGAGACGGGCGCCCATTTCCAGGGCCAGCCCGAAAGCTGCCGAGAGTTCGGAAACCTGGTAACCGACGGCGTGGAGCCCGAGCACCAGATGATTGTCCTTGCGGGCCACCACCTGGACAAAGCCGGATTCATCCTCCGTGGTCATGGCCCTGCCATTGGCCCGGAACGGGAACTGCTCCACCACGGTGTCGATACCGGCGGCCGCGGAAGGGGCCAGACCCACGGACACGATTTCCGGGTCCGTAAAACAGACGGCGGGAATCGCCCTCGCGTCGAAGCGCCGGGATTGTCCGGCAATGAGTTCGGCCACCATTTCCCCCTGGGCCATGGCCCGGTGGGCCAGCATGGGCTCGCCAGTGAGATCGCCGATGGCAAAGACCCCGGTCATGGAGGTTCGGCACCGGTCATCAATGCGCACAAAGCGGCCGTCGCGCTCCAGATCCAGACCCTCAAGGCCCCAGCCATCGGTCAAGGGTGCCCGGCCCACGGTGACGAGGATCTTGTCCGCCTCCAGATCTTTGGGACCGTCGGGGGTCTCCACATGCAGATGGGTCCCCGAGACGCCAATCGCCCTGGTGTTGACCAGAACCTCGATCCCGTGGCGGGCGAGGCTGGTGGCCACGGGCTTTTTCAGGTCCTTGTCGAACTGGGGCAGGATATCCAGGGTGGCTTCCACCACCTGCACACGGGCGCCCAGTTTGGCGAAAGCCATGCCCAGCTCCAGGCCGATATACCCGGCGCCCACGACCGCAAGCCGTCCGGGCACCTCGCGAAGGGCAAGGGCTCCGGTGGAGGACAGGACCGGGCCGTCAAAGGGCAGTCCGGGCAACTCAACACTGCGGGAGCCGGTGGCCAGGACCACATGGCGGGCATGGACCGTCCGTACACCCTCGGCGGTTTCCACCTTGGCGGTCTTGCCGTCTTCCATGGTGGCCCAACCGTCCAGCACCGTGACCTTGGCCTTTTTCAGCAGACCGCCCACCCCTTGGGTGAGCCGGGAGACGATGCCGTCCTTCCACGCCATGGTCTTGGCAAGGTCGATGGCAGGGGCGGAGACGGAAATCCCCAGGGGGCTCTCGGCGGCAAACCCGTGAATCTTGTCATATTCTTCTGCCGCGTGAATCAGTGCCTTGGAGGGGATGCAGCCGACATTCAGACACGTGCCGCCGAACTGGCCCGCATCGGCGATCACGGTTTTCAAGCCAAGCTGACCTGCCCGGATCGCGCAGACATATCCGCCAGGGCCACCGCCGATAACCAGAACGTCGCAGATAAGATCGGACATGGGCGCGATTACTCCACGAAGATGGTGGCCGGATGCTCCAGCAGCCCCTTGACCCTCTGGATGAAGGAGGCGGCATCCCAGCCATCGATCACCCGGTGATCGAATGAAGAGGACAGGTGCATGATGTTGCGCGGCACGAAGGCCCCGTCCTGATAGACAGGCTGCATGCGCATCTTGTTCACACCGATGATCGCCACTTCCGGATGATTGATGACCGGCGTTGTGGCCAGCCCCCCAAGGGCGCCCAGGCTGGTGATGGTGATGCTGGAGCCCGACAGTTCATCCCGGCTTGCGGTGCCGTTGCGGGCCGCGTCCGCCAGGCGGAGCACTTCTTCCGCACACCCCCAGATATCCCTGGCCTCCGCATGGTGCACGACGGGCACCACGAGGCCAGCGGGGGTCTGGGTGGCGATGCCGATATGGGCGGCGCCGAAGCGGCGGATGATCCCGGCCTCATCGTCGAAATGGGCGCTCATGAGGGGGAAATCGGCGAAGGCCTTGACCATGGCCCGCATGAGGAAGGGCAGGAAAGTGAGCTTGGGCTGATCTTCCCGGCGATTGTCATTGAGCTGACGGCGCAGGGCCTCCACCTCGGTGACGTCCACTTCCTCGATATAGCTGATATGGGGGATGCGGGACTTGGCCAGCTGCATCTTCTCGGCAATGCGCCGTCGCAGGCCAATGACCTTGATATCCTCAACATCCGGATTGATCGCAAGGCCGCCGGACCGGGTCCGGGGTGCGGCCCGGCCATGGGCATAGGCGTCCAGGTCCTCATGGGTGATCCGGCCCGCGGGACCGCTGCCGGGCACATAGACCAGATCCACGCCCATGTCATGGGCGCGCCGGCGCACCGCCGGGGAGGCGAGGGGTTTTTCTCCTTCCGGGCGGGGCAGGCCGCCGGACCCGCCGGGCCGGGGCGCAGGCGCAGGTGCCGACTTTTGCGGCGCTTTCTTCGGCTGGGGGGCGGGCGCTGCCGCCGCCGGCGCGGACGGTGCCTGTTCGCGAGCGGCCTTTTGCTCTCCGTCCGGAGAAGAAGGGGGCGCAGGCTGGGGCGGGGGAACTGGCTGGGATGTGGCGGAAGGCGCTGGGGCGGCATCATCATCCGCATTCAGATTGCCTTCGCCCACCACTTCGAGGCGTACCAGTTCCGCGCCGACGGCGAGCATGGTGCCGATTTCGGCCGCAAGCGCCGTAACGGTGCCGTCGACGGGGGAGGGGATCTCCACGGTGGCCTTATCGGTCATGACCGCGGCCAGCACCGTGTCCTCGCGGACCTGATCCCCTGGGGCCACATGCCATTCGACGATCTCCGCCTCGGCAACGCCCTCACCCACGTCCGGGAGCTTGATGACATAGGTTCCCATCTCAACCCTCCATCGCGGCGGTCATGGCCGCGCCTACCCGGGCGGGACCGGGAAAATAGTCCCATTCATGGGCGTGGGGATAGGGGGTGTCCCATCCGGTCACCCGCTCAACGGGCTTTTCAAGATGATAGAAGCAGTGTTCCTGCACCAAAGCCGCCAGTTCCGCGCCGTAACCGCAGGTGTAGGTGGCCTCATGGGCGACAATGCAGCGCCCGGTCTTTTTCACTGACGTGATCACCGTTTCGAGGTCCAGGGGCACCAGGGTGCGCAGATCAATGATCTCCGCGTCGACGCCGGTTTCCTGGGCCGCCGCCTCGGCCACGAACACCATGGTGCCGTAGGTCAGGACGGTCACATCCGCACCCGGACGGAAGATCGAGGCGTTGGTGAGGGGCACCGTGAAATGACCCCCTTCCACTTCGCCCAGACTGTGTTTGGACCAGGGCACGATCGGCCGGTCGTGGTGGCCGTCGAAGGGGCCGTTGTAGAGCCGCTTTGGCTCCAGAAAGATCACCGGGTCATCATCCTCGATGGCGGAAATCAGCAGACCCTTGGCATCCCGGGGATTGCTGGGGATCACGGTCTTGAGGCCCGAGACATGGGCAAAGATCGCTTCCGGGCTCTGGGAGTGGGTCTGGCCGCCATAAATGCCGCCACCGGTTGGCATACGGAAGACGATGGGGCAGGTGAAGAGACCGGCGGAGCGGTAGCGCAGTCGGGCGGCTTCCTGGCTGATCTGGTCGAAGGCGGGGAAGACATAATCCGCAAACTGCATTTCCGCCACGGCGCGCAGGCCGTAGGCTCCCATGCCGATGGCAATGCCTGCAATGCCCCCTTCACTGATCGGGGTGTCGAAAACCCGGGTGCGGCCGTGTTTGGCCTGGAGGCCGTCGGTGCACCGGAACACGCCGCCGAAATAGCCCACATCCTCGCCGAACACGACCACATTGTCGTCCTGGTCGAGCTTGATGTCCATGGCGCTGCGGATGGCCTCGATCATATTCATGCGTGCCATGATCAAACTCCTGCCTTCTGACGCTGGGCCCGCAGATTGGGGGGCATGCTGGCGTAGACATCCTCGAACATGTCCTTGGGACTGGGGCGGGGGCCCTTGCCCAGGGTGCCCATGGCTTCGGCTTCCTTGGCGGCGATACGGATTTCATCGTCGATCTGGGCTTCGGTCTGGGAATGGCGCTCCTCGCTCCACAGGCCACGCGTGATCAAATGGGTCTTGAGCCGGTCCACGGGATCACCCAGGGGCCAGGCCTCGGCCTCTTCCTTGGGGCGGTATTTGGACGGATCATCGGATGTGGAGTGGGCGGCGGCCCGGTAGGTCACCCATTCGATCAGTATGGGTCCAAAGCCCCGGCGGACCCGTTCGGCGGCCCAGCGGGAGACCGCGTAGACCGCAAGGAAATCGTTGCCGTCCGCCCGCAGGGAGGGGATCCCGTAACCATGGGCCCGGGCAGCGAATGTGGCCCGTTCACCGCCGGCGATGCCTTGGAAGCTTGAGATGGCATACTGATTGTTGACCACATTGAGGATCACCGGCGCCCGGTAGACCGCGGCGAACAACAGGGCCGCGTGGAAATCGCCTTCCGCCGTCGCGCCGTCTCCGATCCATGCGGAGGAAATCCGGGTGTCGCCCTTGATGGCCGAGGCCATGGCCCAGCCTACAGCCTGGGGATACTGGGTGGCGAGATTGCCGGAAATGGTGAAAAAGCCGTTCTCCTTGGAGGCGTACATCACGGGCATCTGGCGCCCCTTCAGTACATCTCCGGCATTGGAGTAGATCTGGCACATCATCTCCACGAGGGGATGGCCCGCCGCGATCAAAAGCCCCTGCTGGCGGTAGGTGGGAAAGGTCATGTCTCCCTTGCGCAGGGCAAACCGGTGGGCGCAGGCCACGGCCTCCTCGCCACGGCACTGCATATAAAAGGACGTCTTGCCCTGGCGCTGGGCCATCAGCATACGCCCGTCATAGGCCCGGGTTTTCAGCATGGCTTTCAGCCCGTCGAGCAGGGCTTCTTCCGGAATGTCCTCCGCCCAGGGTCCGACAGCCTTGCCGTCATCATCAAGGACCCTGATCAACTGCCGGGAGTAGGGAAGCACGTCCGTCGCTTCCACATCCAGGGGCGGCTTGGCCACGGCCCCGGCTGGAGACAGTTGAAGGTGGTCAAAGCGCACCGGGTTGCCGGGACGCGCCTCAGGTTCGGGAACGTGGAGTTTCAGGGGGGCATAGCCGTCCTGGGTCAATTCCGACATGGATTGAAGCCTCTTGTTGTCTGAAGACACTCACGGATACGGTCTGGCTTTCATATTATTGCGTGAAAGCCTGTTGGCGCTTTCCAATCCGGTACCGGGTGCCACATTTCATCTTTCCGGTACCGCCCTGGTCTTGCCGTTTATTGGCGCCGACACTAACGCAAGCGCCGGGGCGGACCAAGCAAAGCCGGATCAAGCCGCCGCGACCGGTTGCCGTTCGCATACGGAGTGCCGGTTGCCGGGTTCGCCCGGGCCGCGTCCCCTGAGCCTTTCCCGGTCCATTGCATGCTGCGGAGCCGGGCTGGCTGGGGTATCTCTTAAGGCAACGCGGAAGGCCACGGCGGGTCTTGGCTTCCGTCCGAAGCATGGGTCGCAACGGTAAAGGGGGAGTGCCATGGGGGCGCAGAGGCCGGACGAAAACACTCAAGGCCAGCAGGACCGGCAGTCCCCGACGGCGGGGGAGCCCCGCCGATCCTTCCTCTATCGTGCGATTATCGGCCGCTCCGTAATGGGCCGGATCGGGCGGTTCACCTCCCTGTTCGTGCTGGTGCTCGCCATGGGGCTGGTCAGTTCCTGGGTCTGGCGGGAGGCCCTGGTGAAGGAGATGGTGCGCCAGACCGTGGCGGCGCGCGGGTTCCCGGAGGCCCGCATTGAGAGCGCCGAACTGGCCATCGGATCACTTACCCTGGAGGGCATCGTTCTGACGCCGGAGCCGGAGGAGGAGCGGACGTCGATAGCTAAAGTGCAAGCCACCTACACACTCCCGGGGCTCCTTGTGGGGCGGCTGACCTCGCTCACCATTGAGGGGGTCCGGGCGGCGGTGGGCTCAGGCAGTGGCGCGCAGGGGGAACCGGAGGCCGAAGAGCAGTCCGGCGGGGCCAAGGATCCTTTCTCCCTTGAGACCATTTTCGGGCCTGTTCACGGGATGAATGCCCGTCTTTCCCTGAAGGATGCGGAAGTGATCTTCAGGGGGGCGGGACCGTCTCTTGAGCGCATCACGGTGGACGTGGATGTGGATTGTTCCAATCCGGACCGTGAGCGGATGATGGCCTGTCCGGCCGGGTTGTCGGTGCGCGGCTTCATGGGTGAGGCCGGGAGAGATCAGGGCCCAGGAGCGGATCAGGGACCAGGAGCGGATCAGGATCCAGGGGCGGGCAGGGAGATCCTCAGTTTGAAGGGCACTGGCGGGCTCACGCCGGGGGCGTTGACCCTCCAGGCCCAATTGCGCCTGGATGTGCCGGAGCTTTCTGCCGGTGGGTCCCGACTGCTGGATCTGGCCTATGACGGACCGATGGATGTTTCCCTGGAGGGAACCCGTGTCGCCCTGGAAGGCAATAGCGATCTGTCGGCCGGGTTTGTCTCGGGCGGGTTCGTCTCGGGGGGGCAGGATGACAGGGACGGTTTCCCGGCGGATCTGAGCCTGCGGCCCGAGCGCCTTGTGGTGGCCTGGGCCGATGGGCTCAACCTCCGAGCCACTGTCGGTGGCACAGCCATCGGTCTGCCAAGCCTGGGCGTCGGTGTGTCCCAGGCGAGCACCACCGTGGTTTTCACAGGGGACGGGCTTACCGCGCCCGCGCAGGTAACCGGGGTGATCGCACCGCTGCCCGAGAGCGGAGCGCCGGAGGGATCAGGACTGTTCGCGCCCCAGAAACTGATCGTCACCGTGGCGCGCGAAGGGGCTGAATACGACCTCACCGGATCGGTTCAGCCTGCGGAGCGTTCCGACCGGATCCCCATCACCGGAGGCTATGACGCCAAAACCGGCGCCGGATCACTGACCTTGGGGCCGGGCACGATTCCGTTCACCCCGGGGGGAACCCAGCCGCGCGATTTGACCCCGGCTCTGGCGGATCTCGGAAATGCGGAGGGCCCCCTGGATCTCAGCGCGAGGCTGCGGCTTGAGCCCGGTGGCCGGATGACGAGTTCCGTCACGCTGACATTGCGAGACCTGGCCTTCGAACTGCCCGCAAGCGCGCCACTCGGGCGTCTGACGGGTGTGACCGGCGTGCTGGCCCTGGACAATCTCGCCGCCCCGCAAACCTCGGAAACCCAAACGCTCCGGGCAGAGACTCTCGATGGCCCCATTCCCCTCACGGACGTGGACCTGCGCTTCAGTATCCGCCCACCGGATGGGGCCTCGTCCCCGGAGAAGGGCGTGACCCTTGTGATCGAAGGCGGCGAGGCCACTTTCGCAGAGGGACGCCTTACCCTGGAGCCGACCGAGATCAGTGCGGACCAGGACATCCTGTCGGTCGCCCTCGGTCTGGATGGCGTGTCCTTGCAAAACCTGTTGGCCCAATGGAGCGGCGGTCAGGTGTCCGGCACGGGGCGGATCAATGGGCGGCTGCCCCTGGATCTGGGACCGGACGGTTTTGTCATTCCCGATGGGCGTCTTGAGGCTTCGGAGCCCGGGACATTACAGGTGGATTGGGGGGAAATAGAGCAGACCCTGCGCGGGCAGGGGGAAGCCGTAGGGCTGATGGTCGATGCGCTTGGGGATTTCCGCTACCGGCGTCTGGCCGCCGGCATTTCCCGTCCGGCGGGGGAGGACCTGACCCTGTCCGTGTCTCTGGAAGGCAGCAATCCGGCGGTGCTCGATGATCAGCCCTTCAATTTCAATATCTCCCTGGCGACGGATCCGGATCAGCTTTTGAACGCCCTGTCCCAGGGAAATGGCGTTACCATGAATCTGCTGCGCGCGGCGCCCCGGCGCTGAAGAGCGCACCGGCCTCGCTGTGCTGAACAATCCTGGAGAAACAAAATGGGGGTTCGTAAATGACCTTTCTGAAGACGGCGGCCCCAAGGGCCGTCCTTGTGGCAGGCGTCCTGGCGGGCGTCTGGGCAGGGGGAGGCGCCTGCACACCCACGGTCCGTGTGGAAGCCCCCCGGGAACCGATCACCATCAATCTCAATATCCGGCTCGATGCGGAAGTGCGGGTGCGCCTGGAAGAGCAGGCCCAAAGCGACATCGAAAAGCGGGATGACATATTCTAACGGGAGGCTTTGGCCCATGACCAAATTCTGCATGCCGGCTCACACGGTCCCGGCAACACGCGTGGCTCCGGCGACACTGGTGGCCCTGATCTGTCTCTGGGTGGGGATGATCGTGGCTCTCCCCGGGATTGCGCTGGCCCAGGGTGGGGATGATTTCGATCTCGATGCTCTGCGCCGGGATGGCCAGATTGTCGAACGGTTCGACGGTCTGATTGAGGCCCGGGACAGCAACGGGGCGTCGTCAAAACTGCGGGCCTATATCAAGCGGGTCAATGGCGAGCGCCAGGCCATCTACGACCAGCGGGCCCGGGAAAACAAGGTGGAGGCTGCACAGGTCGGCCGTCTGTATGCCGAGCAGATCTACGGGGACGCGCCGAGCGGCACCTATTTCCGGACACCCGCGGGAGAAGTGGTGCGCAAGCCCTGACAGGCCATTCTGGTGCGCATACCGATCATCCGGGAGCGATCATGAAAACGGGGGCCATTGGTGCCCCCGTTTTTTGTGAAACCGCGTAGCCACCGGGTCTTGACCGGAATGGCCGGTCAATCGCTCTGGGTGCGCCAGCTGTTCACATAGTCGGCCATTTCAACGGAGGTGGCCTGTTCGCCCACATCAAGCGGGTCGCGGGTGTCGATCATCACCGCGTATTCGTCGGTGGCGGGTTTGGACTGGGTGAACAGGTTTTTCAGCGCCTTGGGATGGGGGCCGTGGGTGAAGCCCGAGGGGTGGAAGGTCATCATGCCCGCATCGATGATGTCCCGGCTGAAGAAATCGCCGGCGTGATAGAACAGCACCTCGTCATAGTCGTCGTTGTTGTGGAAGAAGGGGATCTTGATCGCGCCGGGATCGCTCTCAAAAGGCCGTGGGCAGAAGGTACAGATCACGAAGCGGTCCGATAGGAATGTGGTGTGGGCGGATGGTGGCAGGTGGTAGCGGTGGCTCATCATGGGGCGGATGTGTTTGACGTTGAGCCGCAGGACGGAAAGATTGCCGTGCCAGCCCACCGCATCCAGCGGATTGTAGGGATAGGTGGCGACGGAGACCTGGCCGCGCTTCTTGATGAAGACAGGGGTCTCCCCTTCCTGGGCCTGATGGGCCCGGAACGCTTCATCATAGGCGGGAACATCGAGAACGGCCGGATCGAAGACCGCGTGGGGTCCCGCCATCCCCCGGTCGGGCAGGGTGAAGTGGGTGTTGGTGGCCTGGATCATCAGAATACGCAGGGCCGCCTGGGGCATCAGCCGCCACATGGTCCCCCGGGGCAGATAGACATAATCCCCGGCGGTGACGAACAGATGGCCGTAATCGCAATAGAGATCCGCATTACCCTGATGAATGAACAACATCTGGTCGCCGTCGCCATTGCGGGCGAGCCCGTTCATGGGCCGGTCGAGGGTCCAGAACCGCATCTCGGTGGCCTGATTGTGCAGAACCACCGGTGCATCCCAGGGGGAGAGATCCGCCGTGTTGAGCTGAACCAGATTGAAGGCCCGGGGCCGCAGTGGACCTTCGAAGGAGGTCCAGCCCGTGGGCGGGCGGCGGTGGTAGAAGAAGGAGGCGGGGCCGAAAAAGCCCTCCTTGGAGATTTCCCGCTCATAGGTGTTGTCGGGCAGGTCCGCATGGGCCTGGCGGGAATACACCCCTTCGGCGGCATGGGTGACGGGCAGCCAGGTCTTGCTCATGGACGGGTTCCTTTGCGTTTGCGCGGGCGCGGCGCCGCTGGGTGGGGCCGGCGACCAGGCACTGGGTGCCTGCCGGGCCGGACGGGATTTGCGGCCACTCTTCTTTCTGTTTGGCACCATTTTAGGGGAGGCGCCTTCTGGGTGTCTCTTTTGAGATATCGGGCCCGGCCCGGCAAGGGGCCAGGGAGAGGCATCCCTGTGGGGATGGGGGCTTAATCCGGACCGCTTGATGTCCGCCCATTTTGGGTCGGCCGGATTGAGGCGGCGGGCTGGTGCCGTGGGTCGAAGCGATGGGCCGAAGCGAGGGGAGTGAGCCGTGTGACAGGGCGGGGGGCAGGATGGCGGGCGCCTGTCCAAATGCGTGCAAAAGGGATGCTTGCGCATATTTCAGGAACGACTAAACTGGGTGGCTGAGGTGCTGTTGAAAGCAGCACGGTGCCGAATATTAGGCAGTGTGTGTGCGCGCCAAATCAAGGCCTTAGCAATGAATGAGCACTCTGTAGGATCCAAAGATCGAATAGGCTCGCAAGATCGGGCGGTCAGTGGATTCAACATGTCCTGGATGGCGCCCCGGAGACCGGATCACGTTGACCTGATCATGTACACCTACGATAGGGGCCGTTTTACGCTGCCGCCTCTTTCAGGATTCGGTATTGCATTCGGGCTCAATCACAACATCGAAATTCGCCGCTATATCAGCAACAGACTGGTTCATCGGGGCACCTGCCACCGTCAGCCTTCCCTCATCGCCCCCCACACTGAACCCGCTGACTGGGAATTCGATGGGCCGGGCCGGGCCGCCGTGGCCTATCTCGATCTGGCAAGCATGCGCCGAGCGGCGGAAGAACTTGATTTCGATTTGGGCGAGCCGGATCTGCCTTCCCTTTACCAGACAGAGCGCCCGGAAATTCTGCATTTGTGCCAGCTCATTGCCGACGCGCCGGACCAGTTCGCGGGCTCCACTTTGGCCCATGAATGCCTGACCAATATGCTCAGCCTTAATGTTCTGCGCTGTTACAAAGCCGACAAGGTCAGCCGGGACATCCAGGGCAAGCCCCTCTCCGCATCGGAAATGGAAATCATCCGTCAGTATGTGGAAGATCACCTTGAAATTGGTGTCACCGTTCAGGACCTTGCCCGGTTGCTGGGGACAAACCGGTGGCGGATTTCGCGGCACTTCAAGGATGCGTTCGGCGAGAGTTTTCCCCGTTACGTCAAAAGTCGGCGCATTCAGCGGGCTGCTGATCTTCTCCGTGGCACGGAATTGAGCCTGACGGATGTGGCCGCCAAAGTCGGGTTCTCGGACCAGTCGAATTTCACCACCGCTTTCCGGGAAATTCTTGATGCCACGCCCCGGCGCTACCGGATCCAGATGCGGGCCTGATCCCGCCAGCCTCACCGCCCTTGCCGCGGCGCCGGGATCCCAGGTGGCGCCGCCATCACGGTTCAAGCGTGTATTTGACCGTCTTATTCATTCTCCCGTAGTTCCCGCGCGCTCTTCCCCGAAACCGGTCTTGTTTCCTCGCCCTCATCTGGGTTCGACCCAATAGCGCCGCCCACATGCGCCGCGAGCATGCACATTGGAGATCACCCTTGCGGGTGATTGGCGCGCAGCCATTGCCTTGCCTGAGGAAGGGGCGCGATCAACACTGCGTTGCCGGTCTTTGCGCACCATTGGTGCCCGGCGCGGCTTGGTATAAGCTCACAGCCCATCTGAACAAAAACAGTCCTTAAGCGAATGGGAGGCCGCCTTGCCGCGCGCGGTAGTCCACCGGAAATCCGACCGTCAAATCCTGCGCGAAGCGCGCCGTCCAATCTTCAAGGCCCTGCTTGATGCCCGACAGCGTTATGGCGGGAAATCCGTTGCCCTGATTGAAGCCGACGACCGGCGTCTAACCTACACGGACGTGATTCGCGGTGCGTTCGGGCTCGGCAGTGCCATTGCCCGGAAAACCAAACGGGGCGAACGGGTCGGGATCATGCTGCCCACCAGCGTCGGCACGGTTGTGGCGTTTTTCGCCCTTCTCGCCTACGGGCGGGTCCCGGCCATGATCAATTTCACCGGCGGGATTACGAATATCGCCGCAGCCTGCAAGATGGCCGAAATCAAGATCATCCTCACCGCGCACCAGTTCATCGAGGTTGCCAATCTGAGTCGTCTCGAACGCCAGGTCGGCGAAGTGGCGGAACTGGTCTATCTGGAAGACACGCGGGAAAATCTGAGCCTTTGGGACAAGGTGATGGCGATTGTCGGCTCCGCCGTGCCCTGGATGGTCCGTGCCCGCCTGAACCCCGACAGCATGGGCGTCATTCTGTTTACGTCAGGAACCGAAGGCGCTCCCAAGGGCGTGGTCCTCAGCCACACCAACATCGTGGCCAATGTGGTTCAGATCAACGGTCATGTGGAACTGGAACGCTCGGACATTCTCTTCAACCCTCTGCCCACATTTCATTGCTATGGCCTGACCGCCGGCACCCTGTTTCCCATTTTCAGCGGCGCTGCTGCGGTGATGCATCCCTCGCCCCTCCAGACCAAGATCATCCCTAAGCGGATCCAGGAAACCGGCGCGACGGTGCTGGTAGCGACAGATACCTTCCTTCAGCATTACGCCCGGGCCAGCAACGGGGATGAACTCAAGTCCCTCATGTATGCGGTATGCGGCGCTGAACGGGTGCGGGACGAGACCCGGAGCCTCGTGAAGCGCCGGTTCGACCTGGAGGTTCTCGAAGGCTACGGTGTGACCGAGACCGCGCCGGTGCTGGCGGTGAACCAGCCGGGCAACAATCGCAGCGGCACCGTGGGGCGCTTGCTGCCGGCGGTCGAGGCCCGGATCGAGCCTGTCGATGGACTTGAGGAGGGGGGGCGCCTGATGGTGCGCGGCCCCAATATCATGCTGGGCTATCTGTCCGTGGACCGCCCCGGAGAGCTGATCGAACTGGAAGAGGGCTGGCACGACACCGGTGATGCGGTCACCATCGACGAGCATGGCTTCGTGTCCATCCGTGATCGGATCAAGCGGTTCGCCAAGATTGCCGGGGAGATGGTGTCCCTGACAGTGGTGGAAAACTGCGCCTCCGCAACATGGTCCGATTATCTTCATGCCGCCGTTTCCGTGCCGGACGACCGCAAGGGGGAGCAGATCATTCTGGTGACGGAATGTCCGGACCTGGATCCGGCGCGTCTGCGCACCTGGGCCCAGCAGCACGGCGTCTCCGAACTGACCATTCCCCGCCGGTTGATCCACATCAAGTCGATACCGGTGCTGGGTACCGGCAAGACTGATTATGTCTCGGTCAAGCGCCATGTCCTGGATATTTTGGAAGCGGAAGAAAACGCCAAGAACGATCCGGGCAAGAGTGCTCCGGCGGTCCCGGTTGTGCCTGTGGAAAGTGTGGCGGACCCGGCCCCGCCATCCATCGACAATGACGGCGATGATGCCGGGGCGGACGCAGGGCCTGAGGACGGGAACAAGGACCGTCCCGCTTAGAGCGGCGGGCGCAAAATCACGATCACCTTTAAACAGGGTGGCCGCCGCTCTGGTTTTTTCGCTCACGGCGCGAGGCGCCTCCGCGAGGGCGGCGCAGTGGCGCCGGACCGCAGTCGCGGCCTTGAGCATGATGCGGATTAAACGCCTCATGCTCTAATCCTTCGCCTGCGTCTTATTGTGCGAGGCTATCCCTGGCGGGCAGAGTCAGAGTGCGGCGGCGTTGCCTTGGGGGGCGTCGGCCACCGTGGCGGCAATGATTTCCGCCACACTGTCGATCTTGTCTGTACTCAGACCGGCTATATTGATCCGTCCGGACGCGGGCAGGTAAAGCCCCTTTCGGGCGCGCATGGTTTCCACCTGGGCCGGGGTGACCGGGAGAAGGGAAAACATGCCGCGCTGATGGGCGATGCCGTCAAACCGGTTCGTGCCCGTGATCCGCCCAAGAGCGGTGCTCAGCCCCCGGCGCAAATCCATGATCCGTTGGCGCATCCCACCCAGTTCCTCTTCCCATTGCGCTCGAAGAGCCGGGTCGCCAAGCACCTCCGCAACCAGGGCGGCCCCATGGGCGGGCGGCATGGAATAGCTCGCCCGGGCAATATCCGCTCCGTGACTGGCGGCCCTGGCGGCCTCGTCCCGGGATGCCGCCTGAATGATCAGGGCACCGGTGCGTTCCCGGTAAAGACCGAAGCTTTTCGAGCAGGAATAGGAGACAAGGGACACGGGCACCGCATCCATCAGCAGGCGCACGGCTTTGAGGTCCTCGTCCAGGGGCGCGGCAAACCCGTGATAGGCGATGTCGATAAAGGGCGTGATGCCTTTGTCCGCGCAAACCTTCCCAAGGGCTGCCCAGGCATCGGGGGAGAGATCAGCACCCGTCGGATTATGGCAGGGACCCTGAACAACCACCACGTCACCGGGTTTGGCGGCATCCAGATCCTCGAACATGGCCTCGGGCACGGCGGCCCCTTTGGTCGGCGCGTAGTACCGGTACCGGGCCGGGATCAGACGGCAGGTGCGCACCACATGGGGATGGTTGGGCCAGGTGGGGTCGCTGAGCCAGACCTGGGCATCGGGATTGGCGCGGGCGATGAGGGACATGCCTACATAAAGAGCGCCGCAGCCGCCGGGCGTCGTGAAGGACGCGATCCGGCCGTGGTCCTTATAATCGGTACCGAGAACAAAGTGCTCGACGGCCTCGCAGAATCGGAGGTTTCCCCGGGGACCTTCATAGGCCTTGGTCTCACCCCGATCCGCCAGCCGGAGTTCAGCCTTGTGGACGGCGGCCATGACCGGCGTGGTGCCGGCTTCCGTGCGGTAGACCCCAACCCCCAGATCCGTCTTGTCCAGCCGATCATCGGCGCGGAAGGCCGTCATCAGGCCAAGCAGCGGATCCGCCGGATGAAGATCGAGGGACTGGAACAGAGTGGCCATGGTGCGGGGCTCCCTTCGGGCATGCGGAGACGAATGGGCATGAAAGCCCAGACCCCATATATGGCAGGCCAGCGAAGTCAGCGCCAGGGAGAAGGGGGTGTGCGGATGATCGTTGCGCAGGCGGCCGTCATGGGGCCCGATCCGGTCTCTGCGTGGCCCCAACGGCGCAGACCATTGCGTACTGCAGAAGCGCACACCGCAGACGCTTGGGCGGGCGCAATCTCCCGCTCCCCGTTCGCCGCTCCCCGCTGGGGGGAGGGCCGTCAGCGCCAGCGGGGTCCGATGATCCAGGCCACGAGGCTGTAGCGGGCGCCCTTGGTCACCGGCGTGACCCGGTGCATGACAAAGCTCGGAAACGCGATGATCGAACCCCGGTCCCGGGGGGCCTTCACCGCATTCATCTTGTACCAGAGCTCCAGGTCACCGCCGCGATAAAGCTCGGGACGGCTCACCTGGACGGAAAAACTGATTTTGCGACCGGCGTTCTTGTCGCCGTTGTCCATGTGCCAGTTGTAAAAGCCCTGATTCTTCGAATCGTAACGTGCGAGTTGGATGCTGCCGTTGAAAGCCTCGATATCGAACTGAAAACGCTCTTCGTTCAGTTTGGCGATCTGGTCCCAGATCCGGTCATAGATCCAGTCATAGCCGTCCCTGCGGCGCAGCCAGACCACGCTTGAGCGCCGGATCCGGGGATCATCATTGCCGCCGGAGGTGGTGGCGGGCTTGTTGGCCTGCTCCTCACCCACCTGCATCAGCCCGTCGAGTTCCTCATCGGTGAAGATCTTCGGCACGGATACCATCCGCTTGAAGCCGACATCCGGCTCGCCCTCTTCCGGTCCGGTCTTGGCGTCCATGAGCTCACCCTTTCGCGGTTTTCCGGGCGTGTGCCCGACCGGTGCTGTCAATCAGCCCGTTTATAGCGCGAGGGTGGGAAACGCTCAAAGGGAGAGGTGCCGCCTCTTGGCGGAGTGCAATCCAGGGCCGTTGGGGTCCGCAGGCTCGGCAAGACCGGCTCCAGGAGGAACGGGGGAATGGTATCAGCGAAGGTCAGGAGATCGCCGCCGGGAAACCGAAAGGCGGGGAGCCCGGCCCCGTGACCGGCTTCGATATCGCCGTAGCGCCGGGCGATCATCAGGCTGCGTTCGCGCAGCACCGGCCAGTCCAGCATGGTGCGCAGCAACAAGCCCGGATCGGCATTGGCGGGTCTGGCGTGGCCGGGGCGGGGCAAGGGAGGCACTTCAGCGCGAATGAAACGGTCCACATGGGCGCCACCCTGGGCCAGCATGTCCTGAAGGGCCTCGCGGAAATCCGTGGCGCCGGATGCGCCGCGCCATTGCGGGTTCGTGCGCCGGTCCGGGGCGCAGAGTTCTTCCACCAGAAAAACGAACCAGCCGGACGTGTTGAACCAGCGGATGGCTTCCCGGGTGCCGTCCCGCCAACCGCTGGCCCCCATGGAGGCGATGGTCTCGACACAGTCCTGGGTCAGGAACAGAGCCGGGCGCCTTGCCTTGGGCTCAGTGTCCTCAACGGGTTCGCCCGTCCGGTAGAACGGTCCCCGCTCCAGACGGCCATAGAGGTGGCCCCGGGCGGCCAGGGCGGGCAGGAGGCCGCGTTCGATGGGGCTGCTGCAGTTGATTGGGCGGGGGATCGGGCTGGGAATTGGGCGGGGGACCGGGCCATCGAGTCCGTCCAGATTGGGGGCGCCGGCGACGGCCTCCCGGCGGCAAAGGGTAACCCCGGCATGGACGAGGCCCGGTGCGGGGATGGCAAAGCCATGGCCCCCCTGGAGCCGCCGGATACAGCCCGTGGGGTCAAGCACGGCGCGGAGTTCCGAACCGGCCTGCCGGGGCACATGACGCAGGGCCAGCACGGCTTGGGCCGACGGACAGTCGTGAAGGGTGGCCTCCAGGCCGCGCAGGGCGATGTCAAACCAGCTGTGACCATCCAGGATGAGAAAGGCCGGGTCGAGACGGGGCAGGAGGGATTGAAGAAGACCCGCGGTCCCAAGCCCTGCGGGCCAGGGCGCGGTGGAAACCCGGGCTTCATCCAGGGAGCGGGCGGCGTAACGCCGGCCAGTTTCACTATCCGGATCCGTTGCAATGATGATGTCGGTGAAGCCCTGCCGGGCCAGGGCGGACATCACCCGGTCGACGATCGCGAGCGTGCCGATCGTGTTTTCCTGGGTGTCAATCTCCCGCCCCCTGCTCTGCGGAATGCCGCTCCGGGGGGGGCTGTGCACCGGCGCCCGAGGTCCGGGACCGGCAAGGATCACCGCCTGGCGGATCCGGGGGGGCACGGTCATGAACCGGCCTTGTGGCTGGGGGTGCCGGTCTCGGCTCCGGCTGATGGTTCATCTGCGCTCGCCGTCGGCCCCTGCACGGTTTCGCTGAGGGCAGTGACCACACGGACGATCCGGTAGAGGGTTCTGGCATCGGACGGGTCCGGACTGATTGCGCCGTCCTGGCTGATGGTCTCCCGCCATAATCCCGGTTCGGAAGCATTCATGATGTTCTGGAGGCCCGTCCAGGCGTTTTGGGCGGGTTGGAAGCCGTATTGAGGGCGATCGGTGCCCTTGTCTCGGGCCATGACCAGGCCGGCCAGCAGGCGTCCCGCCAGAGGTTGGGGGCTGAGGTGCGGACGGGTCACGATACCGTCCCGGGAGAGGGCGGTGGCCACAGTCACACCGTCCGGGCCAACGCCGTGGCGTTCCGCAAAGCCGTAAAGCCGGTCCATGGTCTGATGGGCCATGGGGTTTCGGGTCTGTCGCCCCCACCAGTTCAGCAGCCAGGCCCATTCATAATAGTCCGCCACCGCTGTTTCCCAGGCCTCAGGGGTATCCCCGGCCCTGGTGTTACTCCCTGTGCTGAGGGCGGGTCCAGGCTGCCAGGCCCCGTCGAAGGTCTCGAACAGGCAGTGGCGCACGGAATCGACAAAGCGGTTCATGCACAGATTGACCAGGGTATCGGCCGCTTCCCGCCACAGGGGGATGTCGTCGATCGCGCTCCAGGTCAGCATGGCTTCGAGAAGCGGCAGGTGGGTGGAAGCGCGCAAGGGCAGACTGCGTGGCATGGTCTCTTCAAAACCGGCGATGGGATGGCGGCGTTCCTTGAGAAGAACCGTCATGATCTGAAGGGCTGCGGTCCTTGTGACCGGCCCGAACCCGGCCCGGTTGGCATGGGCCAGAGCAAGAAGGACATAACCCTGATCTTCCGTTGTCCAATGGTCAGTCTGGTCGGTGTCTCCCGGTGAAAAGGTCGCGCGGATGGTGCCGTCGGCGCGGGTGAACCGGTCGTTCAGGGCCTCCAGGGCCGCTCCGGCCCGGTCTTCCCAGGGGCCGGTCCATCCCAGCCGCCCTGCCTCGCAGACGGCGCAAATCTGAAGGGCCTGGACGGAGGCAAGCCGGGGCTGATCCATGACCGGCGCGCCGCTCTGGGTGATGGCGGTGTAGAAGAGGCCCGTGTCCTGGTGCTGACCGGCCTGGGTCCAGAGGGGCATGGCCTGATTGAACAACCACATCCGGGCTTCCACGGCGGCGCCGGTCAGCATGCGGAGGATAGCCGCGTTGTCCTCTGGCTCTTGAGGCCTTGAGGCAGGGATTTCCAGGGCCGGTAGCGCACGTGTCATGGGTGACCTCCCGTGGGGATGGGGGCGGAGGAAGGATTGGCGCAGGGCTGACCGCAGGAAAGCAGGAACCGGGAACGCAGACTTGGAACGCGGATTGAGAACGCTGGCGGGAACAAGGCAGGCAACGGTCAGCGGTGCCGTGGCGTATGCCGAGATCAGACCAGTCCGGTTAAGGAATGGTTGACAGCCCGCTCCGGGGGCGGTGGCGGAAGGAGGGGAGACGGGGCCGGGATAGAAAAAGGGCCAGCGGATGTCCGCCGACCCTGGTTTGTTCCGTCTACAGCTTGCCGGATGGAGTTACCGGAAATCCCCATCCATCTGGGCAGCCACATAAATGAAGGCGGCATAGGCCGCGACATTCTGGGCAAGCTTTTCGGGATCAATCTTGTCGAACGTATCATCCGGGGTGTGGTGATAGTTGAAATAGTCCCAGCCATTCTGGGTCAGACCGACCAGAGGGACACCGGCCTGCCGCAGGAAGAACATGTCCGGTCCGCCGCTGGCGCGGTTGTCCCCAGGGCCAATGCCCAGGCGGCGCAGCACCCGCTGAAAGCTCCGGGCCTTGGGCAGAGCGTCTTCTCCCCAGCGGGTCTGGAAACGCCAGATCCGGTCCGCGCCGAAGTCCGATTCCGTCGCCAGAACATGCTTGTCCAGATTGTTTCGTTCCGCATCGGTATAGAATTTCGCGCCCACAAGACCCACTTCCTCGGAGCCGAAAAGCACCACCCGAATGGTCCGCTTCAGGGTGCCCGGATAATCGGCCACGATCTTGGTGGCAGCGGTGACAATGCCCACGCCCGCGCCGTCATCGACGGCACCGGTGCCCAGATCCCAGGAATCGAGATGCGCGCCCACCAGGATGATTTCATCGGTCAGTCCGGGGATCTCCGCGATGATGTTGCCGGACGGGGCCATTTCAGACGGTGCTCCGTCCCAGGCCGGACCGGTGCGGCCGCCGCCATTGACGGTCAGGGTAAGGCGCATGCGCACTGTCCCGCGCTCCATGGCCCGGGCCAGTTGATCCGCATCGGGAGCGGAGAGAGCGCCGATGGGCACCGCGGCGACACCGGCTTGATAGGTCATGTTGCCTGTGTGGGCCATACGGTGGTGCTGGGTGCCGACGGACCGGATGACCGCAGCAACCGCGCCGCGCCGTCCGGCCTCGACGGCGGCACCGGAGCGTTTGGCCACTGCCACCCCGTAACCGGAACCGTCCTGGGTCCGGGTCATGACTTCATCCACGAAGGCGATCTTGCCTTCCAGGGAGCCGGCAGGGGCATCCTTCAGGTCAAGGAGGGTTTCGAAGCGGACCACTTCGCCCTCCACACCGTCCTTGGGCGTGGCAACAGAATTGCCCAGGGCGGTCACCACCAGTTTCTGTGGGAAGGGTTCAAGGATCTCCGCCTGATCGCTGGCGCGGGTCCACAGCTTCACCTTGAAGGGCTGTTCCCGAACATTGCTGAAGCCGAGATCCTTGAGCATGTCCATGGCCCAGACCCGGGCCCGGGCCTCTTCCGGGGTCCCTGCCAGCCGGGGTCCGATTTCCGTGGTGAGATCTTCCACGATCTTGTAGGCCAGATCGCTTGCCAGGGCCTGGTCAATGAGCCGATCGGCGTCGGCGAGCATTGCTGGAGTGAGCCCGGGATAGGCCTCTTCTTCCGCGTCATCGGCCTGGGTGCTGAGGGTCTGGACACTGATGGTCTGGGTGATGGGGGCCTGCGTACTGGGAGGCTGGGCGGTGGCGCTTTGGGCGAGGGCACTGGTGCCCGCCGGTATGGCGAGGCTCACACCGGCAAGCAGGGCCCAGCCAGCGGCAAGGGTGGTCATGGTGCGGATCATCTGGATGACCTCCGTTGGCTGGAGAGGAACTGTCTTTGGTCTTCAGCCTAGCACGGATGGGCGGACCGGCCAGGGGGCTCGGAAACCTGGGGCCCCAACAGAAACGCCGCCCATCCAGGAATGGGCGGCGGTTGCATCTCACGTATTCTGCCCTCACAGGGCAGATCTTCAGATGAAAGCGCGATCCGACCATGTTGGATCCCGCTCCGGCCACGAGTGTGGTCCGGCGCCACCCGCGCGGCGGTGCTGCGCCCCGCGCGCAACGAAGCGGATCAATACCAGAGGGGGAATTTCTGGCACAGGGCGCGGATCTGCTCGCCGGTCTTGGCAATCAGGGCGTCATCTTTCGGCGCGGCGAAGATGGACGCAATCGCCTCACCCACTTGCGCCCACTCCGCTTCCATGAGGCCGCGGGTGGTGCCTGCGGGGGTGCCCACACGCACACCGGAAGGATTGAAGGGCTTGCGGGTGTCGAAGGGCACCGTGTTGTAGTTCGCCACAAGACCGGCGCGCTCCATGGCCAGGGCCACGTCCTTGCCGGTCACGGCCTCATCTTTCACCTTCAGGACCAGGGAGTGCTTGTCCGTGCCGCCGGCAACCATGGGGATGTCTGCGTCCCGGAAGGTCTTTTCCAGGACCTTCGCATTGGCGATCACGGCCTTGGTGTAGGCGGCAAAGGACGGATCCAGAGCCTCTTCCAGGGCCACCGCGAGGGCGAACATCTGATGGACGAAGGGGCCGCCCTGAAGCCCCGGGAAGATGGAGCGGTTGATCTTGTCCGCAAGATCCTTGCGGCAGACGATGATGTTGCCCCGGGGACCGCGCAGGGTCTTCTGGGTGGACATGGAAATCACGTCCGCATGGGGCAGAGGATTGGTGTTGACGCCCCCGACAATCAGGCCCGCTTCGTGGGCCACGTCGGCGAAGTAGTACGCGCCCACATCCTTGGCGATCTTGGCCACCCGCTCATGGTTGATTTCCCGGGGATAGGCAGTGCCGCCGGTGATGATCAGGTTGGGTTTGTACTCGGCGGCCTGTTCGGCGAGCTTGTCGTAATCGATTTCCTCGGATGCCCGGTCCACGTGGTAGCGCAGCACGTCGAACATCCGCGAGGCGATGGTCACGCCCCGGCCATCATCCATGTCCCAGCCATGGGAGAGGTGGCCGCCGTCATAGAGGTACATGCCCATGATTTTGTCGCCGGGCCGCAGCAGGGCATTGAGAATGGTGAAATTGCCGACGCCTGCGGACACCGCCTTGGCATTGGCATGCCATTCCTCGCCGGAGACCCGGAATGCCTTGAGAATGAGGTCGTTCAGATAGGATTCCAGATCGTCGACGACCGTGTTGCCCTGGTAGTATCGTTTGCCCGGCTCTCCCTCCGCGTATTTGTTGGCGAAAGGATTGCCCATGGCGGCCATGACATTGGCGGAGGCATGGTTTTCCGATGCAATCAGGCACAGCGTGTTCTGCTGGCGCTCAATCTCGGCGGCCAGAAGCTGATCGGTCATCTTGTGAAGCATCGGTGTCTCGTTGAGGGCGGTCTGGCTCATGCATGATCTCCTGATTGATATTGGGTGCGCCGTCTTTCCCATGTGGGTAGGCCGGGGCGCATGGTCCGGAATTTGTGGTGCCGGTCTCGCGATCGCCGTGCTGGATCGATTGCGATCACTGCGATGGCGGGCGTTTTGAAATGCCCACGCGGCAAAAACGTCTCGGTTCAAGAGGCCTTGGCTCACAGGCTCATAAGTCTGGATCTGAACCTGGGACTTGGCCGCGAACACCGGCCTCGAATGCCAAGACGGGTCCGCTGGGGTGCCCTCAGCATCATGGCCGGGACAGATCAGACCACACAGCGAACATCACACAGTGAACAAGGGGCGGTGTGGCCTTGCGTCAGGGATTGCAAGTGCGCGGCAGCATACAATCCATAACGCAGCGTTACCGCAGTGCATACGATGATCGAGCGGCATTGTCGATGCAGCGAAAGGACCTCTCGGAACATGAAGGGTCTCCATTGCGGCGTGGGGCCATCCCTGCCGACGCAGATTGACTCAGGCGGTTTGCGCCAGTAACGCTTACCTACCATGCCCATTGGCGCCCCCCTCCAACCATGCTCAATCTATCCATTGGGCTCAATCTCTCCCTTGGCTAGACAGTATTCCCACGCTTGTTGGTGGTGTTGTTTTCCATGCGAGGGGCTCCACGATGCCATGGACTTGATCGCAGTCCCGGTCGGCCCGTTACGGTTACAGTCCCGGTATCTCCCAATTCCCGGGTAACCTCCGAACCGGCGTGTTTGGGTTCCCGCACAGGTCTGAAGTATGTCGCTCGACTTTATCATCCGTGTTGCGCGGTCTTCGGGGATCAACATTTTCGTCCTGTTTTTGAAGCTTGCCACGGTGGTCCTGCTCGCCAGGCTCATGGGCCCTGAACAGTACGGTGTGTATGTCTCGGCCTTTGCGATCATGACCATATTGGCGATACCGGCGCAGGCGGGTCTGCCCGTGCTCGTGGTTCGCGAGATTGCTGCCTACATGGCCGTGGATCACTGGGGCTACGCCAAAGGTCTGCTTGGCTGGGTCTGGAATTTCGTTTTCCTGATGTCCTTCGTGATCGCTGGTGGCGGGCTGCTGGTCACATTGCTACTGGGCGATCAGATCAGCAGCGCCGATCAAATGACATTGGCCTGGGCGCTGCTCCTGTTGCCGAGCCTTGCGCTTGTGCGGATCATCGGGGCGTCTCTAAGGGGATTTCATCATATTCTGGTGGGACAGATCCTTCAGGATCTCCTGCGGCCCCTGCTCTTTCTGGCAGGTATCGCCGTGCTTTTCCTTTTCGTGGGGATGGAGGGACTGTCTGCCCCTCAGGTCATGGCATGCCATGCCCTTGTCGCGGCGGTGGGCGTTGTTGCGGCCCTGCTCATTCAGAAGCGGTATCAACCAACGGTATTCTCGGCAGCCCAGCCGGTTGTGGAGGTGAACCGCTGGCTGAAGAGTGTTTTGCCCCTCTCCCTGACTGCAGGGTTGCAGATCGTGTTGGCCAAGACCGACATCATCATGATCCGCGCCTTTGGATCGGCTGAAGAAGTGGCTTTCTACAATGTTGCGCTCCAGGGGGCTGCTGCGATCTTCTTCATGCGGACAGCGGTCAATGCGGTGTCCGCGACCAAAATGGCGCATTGTCATAAGAAGGAAGACAAGTCCGGCCTGCAGGAAATTGTGAGTTGGAGTGCGCGGATCCTGTTCATCGCGGCGCTACCGGCCTTTTTGCTGGTCTGTCTGTTCGGTAAGCCTGCCATCGCCCTGTTGTTCGGCGCTGAGTATCTCCCAGCCTATCTCGCCCTGGTGATTCTGGGCTTTGGCAGGTTAGCGCGGTCGGTGTTCGGCCCGATTGATACCCTGATGAAAATGGCGAACAAGGAAACCCTGCTGCTGAAGGTTGTTGCCCTCAGCATCGTCTTGAACGTGGTGCTCAATGGGGCGCTTATCCCCGTCTATGGCATATACGGCGCCGCGGCTGCCTCCGTGTTGTCAATGCTCACGGTGAGCCTGCTGCTCGTTTTACATGCACGAAAAGACCTGCAAATCACGTCATTCGTATTTAGCTTCGGATGGCTCGCAGCTCCGACCAAGACGCTGACCTGAGCGTTGATCTGGACAGCGTAGGTAATCGGAACATCCTATCGGTGCAATATCATTCTGGTTGGACACTTTTTCAATGCCAGCCCCCTTTTTGAGGTAAGACATGGTTGCCGGTAAAGTCTTGCATGCAAACAGATATTTTGAGGGTGTCTATGTTTTGTACCTGTGCTTGATGATCCCTCTTTTGTACGTTCTGTTTATTCTTAGTTTCTATTTCTTGGATGATCTTACGCTCGCGGTTGTGAACACCGTCTCTGCTGTATATTTTATAGCTGCTACCGTTTTTGTTTGTTATCGCCTCCTGCGTATTGATACTGATTTGGTTTGGAACGCCATTTTCTGGTTCCCAGCCCAATCGGCAATATTCTTCGGATTTGGTCCACTCGTCGGACTGTATGGCAATGAAACAACCCAGTTAACACTTGGGATGCATATCACAGCAGCAACCCGCGCTGAGGTCCTTCGTGCTAATTTG
>CAZLPU010000050.1:0-12053 GCA_964561475.1 uncultured Alphaproteobacteria bacterium | reverse complement strand
TGGGGAATCTGATTGATGTTGGATTGGCCTTTGCGGTTTATCAGGTCAAGCGTGGCTTCAAGAAATATTCCGTTCTGTTGTATACGGTTTGGCCTGTTCATATTTTCCTATCAATATTGAGCTTTCAGAAAAAGGAACTCATTATTGCACTCCTGCTCCCAGCTCTTGGCGCATTCATCGCCACCAGGAATCTGAAGAAATTTTCACTCCACCTGATTGTGCTGGCTGTAATTTACACTGTATCTCAGGGGATTTTCCTTGATTACCGATCAGAAGTCAAAAGCCGTACTGGCGATCCGTTCACCGCTGGCTACTCGGAGCGCTTAGATGTGGTCTCTGGCGGGTTTCTCAGACAAGACGGTGATGATACTGCTAGTGAGGGTGGGCAAATCCAAGAATGGTGGTTGAGGCTCAACTACAGTGGCGTTCAATCCTATCTTATGAATGCTCATGACGCCGGTCTTACAGGCTCTACTTTCGAAGACGTTTTTCTTTATTTCATTCCGCGGTTGATTTGGCCGAATAAGCCAGTACTAGACCATCCCGGACGTTCATTGTATGTCTTCATAACGGGACGAGAGGCGACATCGGCACTCGGTTCATCGATCTATGGTGACATGTACTGGAATTTTGGTTGGATTGGGGTAATTTTGCTCTCAATAGTGGTTGGGTATTATTATGCCGTAATTTCGTGGAGAGCTGCGTCAGTTATCAAGGCAAGGAATTTTATTTATTTTCCGGTTGTGTTAAGTGCGTTGCAGCTTGCGGCGCAAGGGCCAACGTCAACAGTTGCATATCATTACATTGGAAGCATTCCCGTTTTCTTTGTACTTTGGTATGGCATAGGCGTGGCTGAGAATTTTCTCAGGAAGCAGAGATTTGCCCAGCCACCAATGGCGCGGCGAGTTTGAACTTCTGAATTGTTCCACGCTCCGATCCACGCAAATGCGCCATCTGTTGGCGTCGAATAGAATGAAATCAAGCTCCTGGGTGTGCTTGTCTGCGTAAAAAACACGGCTGTAAACTTGGTGCAGAAGGTTTTGAGTCGAGTTGCGGAAAAAGGGAGCTTATCCGATGCAGACACCGACGATGGGTTTCAGACGCCGGGTGAACCGCTGGTCGTCCACGCGGCTTGAGCAATTCCCTGAAATCTATCGCATGGCGATGTTGATCCGCCATCGGAATAAACCCTTCGTGCGCAGTCTTGTCACGCGGGGCCATCATTTGATGATCGAAGGCTATCCGCGGTCTGGAAACAGTTTTGCATCCCGTGCCTTCTCCTATTCCAATGGGTGGCGTGGGCCTCATCTGGCGACCCATGCCCACTCACCGGCTCATGTAATCCTGGCGCTGAAATATAATGTGCCGGCAATGGTTCTCATCCGTGATCCGGTTCAGAGCATATCGTCCTTGATTGCTCATGGCTTCAGGGGGAACGCCGAAAAGTTTGCTGCACAGCCGGTGTCCTATCTTCAGTACCTGGTGGGGGAATCCACCCAGCGATACGTGCGCTTCTATGAACGACTTCTGCCGTACAGGGAGGATGTGCTTCGGGTGACATTCGATGAGGTCACCTCGGATTTTGGGCAGGTTCTCAGTGCGTTCAACAAAAAATTCGGCACGGATTTCGATGTTTTCCAGCACACGGATGAAAACGTGCAGAAAATATTCGCGATGTCCCAGGAACATCTTTCGCCGAACGTGAAACGGTCAGCACTCAAAGTGAAGGTTGCAGAATTGCTGGAGACCAGCCAAAGCAAACGGGACCTGAAATTGGCCTATGAGATGCAGGCTAAATTTCTCTTAGGCCATGAACCTTCGACCGGCAATGCGAGATAACACTCGGGGCAAAATGTCAGACGTAAAGTGCGTCCCAATCAGAACCCTTTCCCGCCTAGGACGCCTTGGCACGGGTGGATTGGGGTTTGGATTCGTACATGGCTTTGTCGGCGGTTTTGGTGAGGGCGTCGTAGGTTTGGCCGTCCTCGGGCAGGAAAGCGGTCCCGAAGCTGACGCCGATGCTGACCTGGGCCGGGCCGATGTCGATGGGCTTGGCGAGGCATTCGGTCAGTCGGCTGAGTGCGCTTTCGATGCCTGAGGCGCTGACACCGGTAGTGAAAAGTATGGCGAATTCATCGCCTCCAAGCCGTCCGCATACGCATCCCTCCCTCAAATTGTCCTTCAAACGCTGCCCGACTGCTTGGAGCACCGTGTCTCCGGCCGCATGGCCATAGATATCATTGATGGGCTTGAACTTGTTCAGATCCCCATAGACCAGGGCGAGAGGGGCGCTGTCTCGAAGTGCGGCGGCAATGAATTTCCGCGCAATCTCCTCAAAGCCGTACCGGTTATAAAGATGTGTCAACGGGTCATGACAGCTTTGGTGCCTGAACGTTCGGGAGCGCATGCGCTCCTGATATAGATCCTTGTGCAGAGTATCAATTTTTTCGTTCATGAGGCGGAAGGTCTTGGAGATCCTCCCGGAACGGTCTTCGCGAAGCAGAACCAGCGGCCTGCCCTCGGGGAGGCGGATGGCCGACCCGACCACTGGAAGATGAAAATCGGGTTCCAGTTCGAGCCGGTAGAAAAGCTCATCCCGAACGGACCCGCACCGCTTCAGAAACTGCACAAAAGTGCCATCCGGCGGGGACAGAGCTTTGTCCACGGTCACGGCTTTGGTCTTCAAGAGCGCCTTGGCGTCCTTGTTCATGGCAATGAGGTTTGCCTCCAGATCAAGGACGAATGTCGGTTTTCTGAGGGCATCAATTATCAGTTCAATTTTATGCCGCTCGCACCGTGCACAGAATGACTTGTCATCCATCAGATACCAAAATATTCCCGCGCTGTGTCATGCACTTCGTCGGATGGTGTCAGGTGAATTGTCACGAGACACCGTCCGTCGCCATTTGCAATCGTCTCATTCAGGTCGACCCGGCCATAGCCGAGATTGTTCGCAACGATCTTTCCAAAGACATTCGACGTCATCATGCACAGGGAGGGGTGTCCCTCCACGGATTTGCCAAAAGGACAGCGCCGGTTGCCCAGAACGATTTTGCCCTCATCCTCCGATACAACATAGAAGTCGCCGTTTATTCTCCGTTTCAGATCAATCAGGACGCGGCTCACCTCGTCCCTGGTGAGGTTTTCGACTCTCAGGGCATTGCCGTAGAGCGCGTCGATCTCATCCCCGATTTGTCCGCCCACGTGATTGACAAATCCTTTTGCATCCTCGACACCGACAACATTTTCGAGGGTGCCGGCCAGTTCGCGGATGACGGACAGCATGAAACTTTGGGGCGCAAGCGGGATATCCAGTGACTGGATGGTGTCCTTTCCGGACAAGGATGTATCGGCGGTCTCTTCGAACCGACGTGCGACAGCCTCAGACATTGTGTGCCTCTTATGACCCGGGTTGAGATTTCGCCGTCCGGTTTATCGCCCCGCCCTTAAAATCAAGGCAAGAAATCCAGCAAAATTTTATCAATCGGCGGTTGGGCCGGTTTGGCACAGGATCGGTGTTGCGCGCTGTTCCCAAGGGGCAATGACGCAAAATGGGACGAATGCCTGCCGGTTCTTCAGGGGGGCGTGCCGGCGCCCCAGGAAACAAGCGCGCGCTGGCGCTCAGTTCTGGTGTATCCGGACGATCACGGCGTTCCGTCGGAGCCGTCCGCATCGTCCGTAGGATGTTCCGTGCCCCTCGTCTCTGTCATGGTGGGAGAAGTGGGGGATGGGGAAACCGGGTTTGCCTTGGCCGGGGTCTGTCCTGTGTCCGGCGTCCCTGGCATATCCTGGGGCATATCCTGGGGCATATCCTGGGGCATGGTCCGGATATGCAGATCCCGTTGCGGGAAGGGGATGGGGATGTTTTCGGCAATGAATTTTTCATAGATTGCAAAGCGCAGCTCGCTCCGTGTCGAGATGGAGAGATCATTGTTCCGGATATAGGCGCGCAGTTCGAATTCCAGGGCACTGTCCCCGAAATTGGCGAAATAGGCCATGGGTGCGGGCCAGTCCGTTACCGCCGGATGCTCCTTGGCGCAGGAAAGAAGAGCTTTCTCAACATGGCGAACATCCACGCCATAGGCCACCCCAACGGGAATGGACAGCCGGGCAATCTTGTCCCTGTGGCTCCAGTTGGACACCGCCGATGAGATTAGCTCCGAGTTCGGTACGATGATGGACTGACGATCAAAGCTCTGAATTTCCGTTGCCCGCACACTGATGCGCCGGACAATGCCCTCCCCGGACGAGGTGATGATCCAGTCACCCACCTTGACCGGCCGTTCAAAGAGGAGAATCAGCCCAGAGACGAAATTGTTCACGATACTCTGGAGACCAAATCCGATGCCAACGGACAGGGCGCCGGCAATGATTGCGAGGTTGGAGAAATCCACGCCCGCCGCACTGACGGCGATGACAAAGCCGACCACCAAACCCAGATACCCGACCAGGGTCGTCAGGGAACTGCGGGCGCCCACATTGAGGCGGGTCTTGGGAAGGATTCTGCGCTCCAGAAGACGCTGAACCAGACGGGTCAGAACCAGTGCGGTGCCAAAGAGAACAACGGCGGACAGAAGATCCGCCGGAGACAGAACAATCGGGCCAAGACGGATATCCTGAAGAGCCTGGAGCGCGACGGTCTGGATTTCATCCCAGCCGACGCCGGCAAGGAGGAGGACGATCGGGGCGGCCATCAAGACCAGAACTGTATCAATGGCAAGGCCCACCCAGAATGATACGAAGGACTCCGCTGCGTCTTCGTCGTCATCAGCGTGGCGATTTTCGCGGGACGGACGCTGCTCGCCAATCTGCCCGAGGGTCAGCCCGTGGATGAGCCCCCTCAGCAGATAGAGCAGGAGGGTCAGCACACTGAAATAAGCTGCCTTTTCGACGATGAAGCGGGCGAGGGAGGCATAGCCGAAAAGGGCAGCCGCAGCGGTCCCCAATGCAAGAAGGATTGCAATCCATTGAAGGGCAAGGCCCAGAGCCAGGTTTTCAAACGGCTGATCGTCCTGATCTGGATGATCCACGGTGCTTTGTGCTGTCCGGCGAACGGGCGGTCTGGTCAGGGGCAGGAGGGCGAACACCATGACAAAGGCGACGACAATACTTTGTGCAACGGCAAGATTGAGGGATGTGTCCAAAGCATCGCCACTGCTGCGGATGATCAGATCCGCCGCAACAATCCCCGCAAGAGCCGTGACCGCCAGTGTTGCTGAGCGGGCCTGTCTGTCCGTAAGCGGAATAGGGCGCAGTGCAGGTTGGTCCGGCAGGAACGCCGCCTTGGCCAGACCCTGACCAGCGAAGAAGATGAACAGGGCTTCGGCCACCGCCTGGGCGACGGGCCGGGTGGTCTGGGTAATAAGCCCGGTCTGATTGGCCGCCAGCATCACAGCGGCGAGACCCAGGCTCAACCATACAAGCCTGTTGAGAAAGCGCAGGAGAGCGATGGCGTTCCGGCTTGTGATCACGTCGGATGCGAGGGAGCCGTCCGTGCTCTCATGAACCGCACGTGGAAACAGGGTCTGGATCCGCTGACTGAGGGCGCGGCGGACCGGGATGGTCAGAACCAGCAACAACAGGATGCTGCCGCCGAGGAAAAGCAGACTTGCTCCGAACCCGCCTTGACCGGACCGGCGGCTCACCCATCCCTCGAGAACGCTTCCAAGGCGGGACAGGGCATTGGACAGGCTCTCCCCTGCATCCGACCAGACCTCTACGGAGAAAGGGGAGGGACCCCGATCAAGGATCCGGTCCAGGAAGCGGGAACGGACGAGGGCTGAGATCCGGCTGTTGGTCAACAAAACCTGGGCATTGATGACCTCCAGGCGGCGCAGGAGGCCGACAACGGTGTCAAGCCGTTGGGTAATGCCTGCCCGTTCCCGCGCGAGTTCATCCGGTTCCGGCGGACCATCTTCACCCGGTGCCGGTCCGAGAGCTTCCAGGTAGGAGCGCAATTCGGTCTCACGCGGAAGCAGGATCGCCTGGAGGGTGGCGCTGGTTTCCCGAATGTCCGCCAGCCGCTGGCGCAGATCGGGAACATCCGCGTCGGACACGGTCCTGTCATCGATGCGCGTTTCTATCCGGTCTAGTTGTTCCGCCAGATCGTCAATGGAGCGCTCCACCTCGGATATGGAGATCTCCGGTTTGTTTTGCGCATGGCTGGCGGTGCTGGTGGCCAGTCCTGCTGTTATCAGAAGGGTCAAGGTAAGGAGCAGGCTGATGATGACCTGCAGGACGCGGATGCTCGTCATGCCATACTCTGCTTGATTGGAACAAGATACAGGTCGTCCGCCTTGGGATGACCAAAGCGGCCTGGATAAGTTGCTCGTGACATTGAACGATGGACGTAACAGGTGGCCAAGTGGATGGTTCCCTGAAATCCAGGAAAGGCGGGAACTTCCCGGCGGGTCAGGGGTTGCTGAACTGGGTAAATGTCTGACCAAAGCGGATTCGGTCTGCCTGCTTTCACCTAAATTTTAAAGGAACACATTCATGACATCGGAACAGGACGACACTCCGGTTGCGTTCAAATCCAATGCACCAGATCCGGATGAATTGCCCAGTATCCGGATCTATAGTCATTCGCTGCTGTTTTACTGGTGGCCGGTCTGGGCGGTTGGCTTCTTGTTTGCGGGCTTGAGTTTTTTGCAGGGAGAGCGGGTCCGGCTGGACGGTGATGGGGGCGCGGAGGTGGTTCATGCCAACCCGCTTCTAGGCACGGCATTCGTTGTGATCCTGCTGCTTGTGATCACCTTCACCACGGTGCGAATGCGCGGGCTCTTTTCCGTGCTTGCGGCGCTGGTGGTGCTGTTGCTCATCGCCGTCGGAGGATGGGCCGGCATTCTGGATGATGTGCTGGGTGCTATTCCGGAGGCCGCGGTTCACATGAACATGGGGTTCTACCTGTTGTTCTCTACAGGGCTGTTCACCGTGTGGGCCATGAGTTTTTTCATTTTCGACCGGCTCACATACTGGAGCATCCGGCCCGGTCAAATGACGGAAGAAAAGCTGATCGGAGACTCCGAGCGCAGCTATGACACCCGGGGCATGGTGTTCGAAAAACATAGTGAGGACTATTTTCGCAATCTGGTTCTGGGTCTTGGAGCTGGTGACCTGAAGCTCGTCACCAGTGGCGCCGTGAAGGATGAGGTCCGGATTGAGAATGTATTATTTGTGGACGGTAAGGTGGCACGGCTACAGCGGTTGATTGCGACGAAACCGGATGATCTTCTCCAATCCTCGAATGATTGAAGGTTGTGATTCATGGATTATGACGACGCGTCCGCAATCCAACCGGATGGAGCTTCGCAGGTGAAGGATGACCGTTCGCCAGGGATGAAGCGATGTCCATCCCAGCTCTGGTTTTGGGCGGTCATTGAGACACCGTTCCATTCAATAAAGAAAAACCCATTGGGATGATCCCTCAACCGGGTTGAGGTGCTGGTTGCGGTTTGTACAACGGGTGTATTCCAGGCGAGACCAGTATGATGATCCTGGAGCAGACGGATCTGGGGAACATGGAGATGGCCGGTCAGGATCACATCGGCACGGCCTTCGGCAAACACCTGCGCGGCCTCCCGGGACCGAGACACAAGTTTCTGCCCCGGTCTGTGGATTGGCGGGACAATCGGATGATGCAGGGTGACAACCCTGACGACCGGATCGGATACGGCCTCCAACTGTTCCCGCGCAAAGCTCAACTGGGGTTTGGAGAGGGCGCCATTGGACCAGTCCCAGTGACCGACGACAACCCGTGCGGAATTCAGGCCGACCAGAGACCCTCCGTCCAAGGATAATGAGACATCAAGATTCTTGTTGATGTGACTGCGATAATGCTGGAACCGGCCGAGAAAGCGGCTCCAGACCCGCCATCCCGGGAGATCGTGGTTGCCGGGGACGACAAGGGTC
Organism: uncultured Alphaproteobacteria bacterium; assembly: GCA_964561475.1. Classification (GTDB taxonomy): domain Bacteria; phylum Pseudomonadota; class Alphaproteobacteria; order JAJFIK01; family JAJFIK01; genus CAYUYV01. Next base: position 4,142 of record CAZLPU010000050.1, on the reverse strand, counting down.
GGGGCGTCAATTGCATCAAAGAAAGTGCGAGCCTCGGCAAATTCACTGGGCCGTGCCGTCTGAGTGATATCGCCGCTGGCCACGACCGCGTCGCAGGGGAGGGCGTTGATGTGATCGATCAGTGCGGCCACGACCGGGGGCTCGGTTTTCCCGAAATGCAGATCGGAAATATGTGCGAGACGGAAGCGACGTTGGGTCATTGTGCAGGCACCCGGACTTTCAGGGATCTTGGGCTGATGGTGAATGTCAATGGCGCCCTCAACTCGTGAACCTCTCCGTCGACGGAAACTGCGATTTTGTCCGTGTCTGTATCGATGGCGAGATGGGTTGCGCTGTAGGACTTGAGGCGCGGATTGGCATTCCACCGTCCAAAAGCAAACCGGAGCAGTGTTCCGGCGGTCTCAAGTGGGCTGCGGTCACGGGGCAGGTAGAGGTAGAGCCGTCCCTGATCGAGGCGATTTCTGGACAGGCCCAGGCGCGGACGATCCACTATTTGATTATTGGCAACCAGGACCGAGGAAGATGCCAGCCGGCGCACGGTGCCTTCATTCGTGACGGTCATGTCCATGGTGCCCGCGTCGAGAAAGCGATTTGTCGCCGCCGTGAGGAATGTCGGCCAACCGACTACGGTCCCCGCCTTGCGCAGTTCTTCCCGCTCCCGCGCGAGATCGGCGAAGAGGCCCATCACCGCGGAATGCAGAAAAAGAACGCCGTTGACATCGGCTGTATCAATCTGTCGGTCGCGACCACGGATAAGTCGGGTCAGTCCGCCCTCTGACCAAGTGGGCAAGCCGAGATCCCGGGACACCAGATTCATGGTGCCGAAGGGAAGAACGGCAAGGGTTACGTCTGTGTCTTTCAAAATTGAGGCCGCCGCCGCAATGGTCCCATCGCCGCCACCAACATAGAGCCGGTCGCAGCGGCCAGCCAAGTGGGTCAGAGCGTCCCGGACGGTACCGGGTTCCGCGACGACGGTTTCAATGGTTGCCCGATCAGTACCATCCGTAGCCAAATGATCTGAAACGGCCCGGGCCAAGTCGTCCGGATCATGCATTAACGCATGCCCCGCCTGCCGGTTTATGAGAATTCCCGTGTTCATGATCCATCCAACACTGCTTTTCCCGTTCGGTTCCTGTTCCGGTCTAGCGGAAACCGGACGGACTGATGTCACTTACTCCAATCACTCCATCCATAGCAAAGCGTGGCTTTGCATAACTGCATCAAAGTATTGAATTGAATAGTCCTGCTCAAGACCATCCTTTGATTGATTGGTATGAAAAATAACAATGCATTGAAAGCGTATAAATTCCATGGAGCGCCTGATTTATTGAAATTTATATTGACTGAGCATTGTTCAGCGTTACGATGCGGCTATCGATAACGTTGAAATGAGGTGGCTATGACTGAGAGTGTCTTGAAGGAATTGCCCGATCATCTCCCAGCAGTCACGCGGTTTGCCCGCTCTCTGACCAGAAATGCGGCAGACGGCGATGATCTTTTGCAAGACACCGTGGAGCGAGCTCTCAGCCGGGCACACCAGTTTCAGGAAGGGACAAACCTCCGGGCATGGTTGTTCACCATCTGCCGGTCCGTGTTCCTCAACTCCCGGCGCAAAGCAGCGGCCCGGATGGTTCATGTGGAATTTGAGGACATTCATTCTGCAATTCCTGCCGAACTGGATCAGGAGATCGCCATGGAGTTTGAAGATGTGAAGGCGGCATTCGCCACCTTGCCACTCCAGGACCGCGCCGTTATTGCCCTGGTGACCTTGGAAGGGCTCAAATATGAAGAAGCGGCGCAGGTGCTCGATGTTCCCGTGGGAACCATCCGCTCTCGCCTTTCCAGGGCCCGGTCGAAATTGATGGACCGCCTGGAACCATCGGATAGCAAGGGGTGTTCCGATCAAAACCAGCAACGCATGGCTTAAGCTTGATGGATAAAAGGGCTTGAGATCGGGTGCTGGCGACATCGACGACCTGGAGCCTGAAATGCCCAAAGTTGCGAAATTTGTCACGGTGCCGGATGTGGATGCTTTTCTCGATGGAGAAATATCCCCGGACCGGGCGAATGTGGTTCGCGTTTGCATCAACAGATCGCCGGCGACAGCGTCATTCAGTGCCAATCGTGCTGCCGTCATTGAGCTTCTGTACTCTGGCCGGGATGCGATCTACAAGGATGATCCTGAATTGAAAGCGGTGATGGAGCGCCTTTTGGCCGGATGATGGGCTGGGCCCGTTATCCGTCGAGAGGTCAATATTGTGTTCGACTCACCAATCGCTCTTTTTGCTGCCGTAGGTGCGGCGGGCCTGACATCCCAATGGCTTGCTTGGCGTTTCAATCTTCCGGCTATTGTCGTCATGCTGATGGCAGGTCTCTTGTTGGGGCCCGCCACGGGCTTGATCGCACCCCCGGCCGTGCTTGGCGATCTTCTCGATCCGCTGGTCACCATTGCCGTCGCGCTCATTCTGTTTGAGGGGGCGCTCAATCTCGAATTCAACGAGTTGCGCTCGGAAAAGCCGATCCTGGTACGGCTTATTGGCCTCGGGGTTCCGCTGGCCTGGGTGCTGGGCGCTCTGGCGGCTTGGGCCATCGCTGGCATTGAGCTGCCCGTTGCGATTTTTGTCGGTGCGATTCTGATTGTCACGGGTCCGACAGTCATCGTCCCCATTCTGCGCGAAGCCCGGATTTCTAAACGGCTCGCAACGATCCTTAAATGGGAAGGCATTCTGAACGATCCGCTGGGTGTGCTTCTGGCGGTTTTCTCCTTTGAAGTCATCCACCACCTTCACTTGGGCCATGGTATCGACGGGGAATTGTTTTCCCTGCTGATTTCCATCACTCTCGCTGCATCATTTTCCGGCCTTGTGTTCGGGTTGCTCGTGGTGACGGCTTTGCGAAAGGGCCTGCTGCCCGAGCATTTGAAAACACCCTTTATCATCGGTGCGGTTCTGGTCTGCTTTGCCCTTGGCGCCGCGCTGGAGCGGGAGGCGGGCCTTCTTGCCATCACCATCATGGGTGTGCTGATTGCCAATGCCCGGCTGTCCAGCCTTACGGAATTGCGCCGCTTCAAGGAAAGCGTCTCGGTTCTGCTGATTTCCGGCGTGTTCATTCTGCTGACGGCCTCTCTCTCCGTTGCCCAACTTCAAGGGCTGGACTGGCGGATCCTGCTTTTTGCCGCTGCGGTGATGGTGATCGTGCGTCCCGCCACGGTGCTCGCGGTTACGGCCGGTTCTGATTTGAGTTGGAGGGAGCGCCTGTTCCTGGGCTGGGTCGCGCCCCGGGGCATCGTGGTCTTTGCCATCGCAGGTGTATTCAGTATACGCATGGTTGACGCAGGTTTTGAGGATGGGGAACGCCTTGTTCCCCTGGCCTTTGCGTTCGTGGTGGCGACTGTCGTGGCCAACGGTCTGACGACCGGCTGGATGGCGCGGCGGTTCGGCTTGGCTGCCGGAGACGGGGAGGGGGTGTTGATTGTCGGCTCATCAGCGTTTTCCAGGGCTCTTGCCCAGGCCCTCCATGACCATGGGCGCAGGGTCTGTATGGCCGACAGCAACTGGTGGCTGCTCCGGGAGCCGCGCATGGCGGGCCTTGCCACCTATTACGGAGAGGTTCTGTCGGATCAGGCGGGGCGTCAGCTTGGGCTTGAGCGTTTTGATCACCTGGTCGCCAGTTCCCGCAATCATGCCTACAATTCTCTTCTGTGTGCGGATTTCACACCGGAATTGGGGCGGGAGAATGTGTTCCAGATCGCGGTATCTCCGGAAGATATCGAGCAGGGCGGACGCCAGCAGATGGCTGTCAACCTCCTTGGGCAACCCCTGACATCCGATGGTCTGACCTATGATGAACTGGAACAGCGCATCCAGGATGGTTGGTCGGTTCAGTTTGTTGCCGAAGGTGGTGCGGAGCCGGCGGACAAGGAGGCTTTGATCCTCGCCGCCCTTTATAAATCCGGCATCGTACGGTTCGGGCGGCGTGATCAGAACGGCGATCAAGCCGAGCTTGAGGGTACTCTATGGCTCGCTCCGAACCGGGATGGAAAGGGAGCGCCGGCGGGCGTGACACCGGACCCTGGGCCTGCTTAGCACTTATACCAAGTGTGCGTAAGCAGGACTCATTTTTGGGATTCCCGTATCGGCGAA
>CAZLPU010000049.1:0-36429 GCA_964561475.1 uncultured Alphaproteobacteria bacterium | reverse complement strand
GAACGGCTCGACCCAAAGGCAATTATCGCACGAACTCATGATTCAGGTCACTAGACCGTTATTCGGGTATCACTGGCAGGTTCCACTGGATGATCGGTGTGTGTGCGGTCTTATGTGATTGCCGCCGCCGCCTCTCGACCATACTTCCAACAATTGAATAAAATTGATAACCGGAAGTGTGATCACCTCCGCTGTTCTTGCGCTCGCGTCATCATCACTCTTTCTTTCTTTTGGCTTCTCGAAATCAGGTTTGCAGATTTTTGCGTTCATCACTGCTCGCTTTCCAAAAAACATCCAGGCAATGCGATCATGTAAGGGTAGGTGCCACACCCTTGCCGCTAGGCACCCTTGACAATTGCCTTGAGAAGCGAGAATTCATGGCATAGGTTAATTGTATATGGACGATGCACGGACTGTGAGGGGGAAATGATTATGGGTACAGAAGCGCTAAGGGCTTTTGTAATCAGTCCGATTGGGGGACATGACGAAAGCGGACGGGATGCCCGCGGTACTTATGCTGACGAAGTCTTTACAAAAATTATCGAACCAGCCTGCGAAGCGTTGTCCAAGCATGATTATTCGTTAAAAGCGATAAGAGGGGATCATGATTCCCACATCGACAACATCGTAGATCGCTTTGTATCCTCGATAAACGAAGATGAAATCATAATAGCCTTGTTGTCTGAAAAAGATATCAACAGAATAAACGCGAATGTATTTTACGAATTGGGGATAGCTCATGCCGCCGGTCGGCCAGTCATAATGGTACGACATCAAAACCAACCTCTGCCTTTTGATATCATTCAGCGAATGTGTATCCAATATCAGGACGCAGATCTTGACGGCGGTCTGGATCCCATGCGCCGAAACGGCCCCGGCTATAATCTCCTCGCAGAGATGTTGGATCGCCTTGAGCGAAAGCGTTTCTACGAAATGCCTTTCGGAAAAGATATTGCGCTAGGTCGCCAAGGTGTGCGCAATCGACAAAACAGCATCAGTCCTGCGGAGTGGAGTTCGGAGATCCTCAGGGCTGAAAGGGAAATTTGGTTTGCTGGAACAACAATGTTTAGCTTTGCAAACATGCAAGGCTTCTTCCTGCTGCCTGATACCGACCAGACCCTCTCTGTCCCCAGTGACCTGCCGACACTACTGACCGACCGGGTTGCCCATGGCGTGGATGTGACCATCATGTTGGCCCATCCTGACAATCCTATTCTCAGTGTGATTATGCGCCCCCAGGATGATGAAACCGCTTCGCGCGAGGCTTATCTAAGGGTAAAACAGGAAGCTGAAGAGGCATTCAAATTGTGGAGCCGCCATAAGGACCAGGCTCTGGCGCGAATCAAAGCTTATCAAGACGAAGGAAAAGCGCCCGACGTTTCAGCAGGAAAATTTCGGGTGATTCAGGTTAGACACGGTGCAATTCTTCACCGAATGTTCGCAACAGAAAACCGAGCAATGCTTACGCCTAACTTTTACCATATGCATATCAATACGACGTCATGTATTGATGCCCGCCCTGATGCAGGCCGAGGGTTTGATAAAGCCGCCTACGCATTTATTCTTGATGAATTGAAAGACTTGGCAAGAGCCAATGAATCTTATGAATCTGGCGCCTCACAAATACATCAAGCCGACAGTTTGTAAGCCCTCTTTGCAAGTTTTTTCAATGCAGACGCCCAAGGGAGCAGGACACAAAACGCCACATACTTTGCTGCCAGCAGAGCATTGAGAACCGGCCACTTAAACCATGGGTTCGTTAACGCAATCATCGATAGGCTTCTAATCTGCGTCAATAAGCTGTCGGCTCTTTGAACCCCTACAGACCTCCTATCAAGTGGAATTGAAGAAAGACTGATTGCCCATCATGAGGCGCCAAGGTTCAAAAGAGACGAAATACTATTCCGGGGGAATATGATTACTTTTGCCGCGCTATGCGGCCCAGTTTCCTCGGCTTCCTCATCGTAGGCTGTTGTTCCCTCACTGAGTAGCCGCCTCGCAGTTTGTTTGTCTGAAATCTCTGGAAAGAGGAGCAGGACCCCGCGGGAATGCCCTATGTCGGTACGCAGACGGAAAGACATGACACAACTCCACCTTGGATGCACGTTCGTATCCTAGTGGCCATCCGCATAACAAATGGTCTTCTCTCAGGTTCAAATCTCACTTTTTGCAGTTGGCATTGTTCCTGCTATGGCTTATGCGCGTAGAAACGTGGGGAGCATCACTATCTGTGATTAGGTTCCCCTTAAGGGGCTGGGCGCTTTCGCCCATGCACCGCGATATCGTCACGACCTGTTGTCCCGTTGCGGAATCGATTCAATGTAAACACCAGTGGACCAAAGCATTACGGTTGTCATTTTGGTTTGAACCCACGGTACTTCCTCGGTTTGGTTGACAGACCCTTTACAAAGGAAGCCGGCTCCCCCGAAAGAACCGAACTAGGCGCCCGAAATGAGTGTATGAGCCGCCTCCCGACCCGCTCTGCAGTCCATTGCGGTCGGGGGTTCTCCGCCTCCAAATGCTTAACAAGAAAGGCCGTTCTGTTGAAACAGGATCTCGTTGCACTTAACCCCTGGGCTGCCCCATTCAGCGAATCCGTCCTTGGCTGGACATCGCCAGAGTTCGCGGTCGCGCGGCGCGAGGCTGCATGTCATTTGTTGAGCGGCGATGCATCAGCCTTGAGGGACTGGACCCTTGCTATGGAAGCCCTGGGCGCAGCCGCCGGACCTCAGGAGCCTCTCGCTAGCCTTTGGTCCGCTTTGGCCGTTCTCGATGCCTCTGATGCACAATTTGACGGGGTGATCGACGGCGCGGCCATGACTTTTCCAGGGCCAGTTCACTTTTCAAGAACGCTGTTCGGTGCTGAGGCGTATTTCAACCAAGCTCGTTTTAGAGGCCATGTCGATTTTGCAGACGCGCGGTGCTCGAAGGCCGGTGCCTGGCTTGAAGGTGGTCAGTTTCTGGCTGGCGCCGACTTCACTGGAGCATGTTTCCAGGGAACAGTGGAATGCCGCGGAACTCTCTTCGTCGGAGAAGTCAAACTGAACCGACTTACCGTTGCTAAACATTTTTGGGGCGCAGGCATGCGCTTTGATGGTCCGGTCTTCATCGAAAATGCTCGCTTCGAGGGCGAGGTACATTTCGGCAAGAGTTGTTTCGAAGGTCCTGTCAGCTTTCGCAATGCGGTATTTGCCGACACAGTTACCTTTACGGGCGCAACTTTTCCGGGATCCGTCGATTTTCAGGGTGCTGAATTCCAGGGTAATGTCTGGTTCGATCAGGCACGCTTGGGTGCCCAAAGCAGCTTCGATCTAGCCCGTTTCCAGGGCAAAGTAACCACAACTGGCATGGAGATTGCACAGGCGGAATCATCTGCTTCCCATGACGCCGCCCCCCAGCAAAGGGTCGATGCCTTGAGAGGCTCTGGCAGTATCCTGGAGGCGCTCGCCCGCCAGAACAAAGGTTGAGACGGTTTCTGCCTCCGCTCTCTTCAAAAGCAAGAACAGGAGCACCCTTGTAATGGACCAATGGATCGCACCCGGGTCACATCCTCTTTTCCCGACTGTACCCGGAGGTGAGAATATCGATTTTCACCTCGCCCTTTACGGCATTCAGTCACCAATCAATATCGGCATGATCCTCAGGGTGACAGAGACCTATCATGTCTCCACCCACATTTTTGACGAGAATGCCGTTCTGCAAAACCCTGACAAACTGAAGACCGTGAAAGATTTCTCGACCGGTGCCTTCGATCGCCGACCACCAAATTTCCTGACCGGTAAAGACGATCTGCTTCATCTGGCACACCGGGGTCGGATCATATGCACTTCAATCGAAGCTGGTGCCACACCGCTGAACAGGTTCATTTGGCGGGAGAATGATATTGTGTTGCTGGGAAATGAATATGATGGGTTGCCTGAAAGCCTCATGGCCAACGCAGACGCTCTGCTGCATATTCCCATGCCGCCGGGATGGACACCAAAGTCAAAATCTCACTCACCGATTGATCCGAACCGGACAGAAACTGTTAGTCGGGATGGAACACCCAACCTCAATGTCGCTATGTCTGCGGGTATCATCTGCTACGCACATCATCTCGAAAAACTACGCGTTAACGCAAGACCGACCTGACTCTCAATCGGACTGGGGCATGGACAGGGCAAGGCTCAGACCTTGAACTTCCATGTCATGTCTGGGCTCGTAAGCAGATAAGGAAAGGGCGCCGATTCCGTTCAAAAGGAACCGGCACTCCCGAAAGACAGATTTACATCGTCTCTTCAACAACTGTCTCCACGATTACCATCTCTTCCATGACCATTTCCGGCATGGGCTCGGTTTCCACCTCTTCGGCTTCCTCGACACCCTCCAACTCCTCTTCCTCCATTTCCATTTCGGACATGGCGAAGATGAAATTGCTTTCCGTCAGTTCGTTGATGTCCACACCGCGGATCAGGATCGTGCCGCTGGATACGGTCTGGATGGCAACTTCCTTACCCTGATCGCTCAGCAGGCCTTGCAGGGTCATGAAGTCCGGCAGTTCGTCGATGGCACTGACATCGATCAGATCCTCACCCAGGACGAAATCACGGATGGAGTCCACATCCGCCGGGCCGCCGTCCTCGATCCGGAACACGTCGGCGCCATCACCGCCGCGCAGATCGTCATCACCGCCGCCGCCGGTCAGGGTGTCATTGCCGTCACCGCCCCGGATCTTGTCGTCACCCTGTCCGCCATTGATGACGTCGTTGCCGTCGCGGCCATCCAGCTTGTTGTCGCCCGCGTTGCCGGTGATGGTGTTGTCCAGATCGTTGCCCTTGACCTTGCCCTTGTCCGTGCCGGTCAGGACCGCGTTTTCCACATTGTCCACGAGCTTGATCGAGACGGCGGATTCGATGGTGTCGATGCCGCCGCCGGTTTCCTCGACCACCCGGTCTTTCTTGTCCACGGTGAACAGATCATCACCCTGACCGCCATTCAGGGTGTCCTTGCCCTCACCGCCCACAAGGGTGTCGTTGCCTTCGCCGCCGAACAGGGAGTCGTTGCCGTCATTACCCAGAATGGTGTCGTTACCCCCAAGCCCGTCGATCAGATCATCCTGGGAAGACCCGCCCAGAGCCTCGCCCATTTCCGTGCCGATCGGCCACAGGGCGCCCGTGGACACCTCATAGATGAAATCCTGGAAGGCGATGAACTCGACATCGGTCAGGGTGTCGGTGCCTTCTTCCCCGTCATCGGCGGAGCTGTCGGTCAGGGTAATGACCTTGTTGTCCTCGGTGATGGTGAAAGTGTCGAAGACACCGGCATATTCGGCCCGGTCATCGCCCTTGCCGCCGTCGAGGGTATCGTCGCCCATGCCGCCGGACAGGGTATCATCACCCCGGCCGCCCAGAAGCGCGTCGATACCCATGCTGCCGGTGAAGCTGTCATTGCCCCGAAGCGCATCCTCGACCAGCTTGTCCAACTGGCCCTTGTCGATGGCTTTTTCGACTCTGCGCGCGTCAAGGGCAATATCGGTCACCTGGGCCACATCCATCATGCCCATCTGGAGGGTGAAACCGGTGACGGTGCCGCTTTCAATCCTGAAATCATCCGCACCCGGCGTTCCACTGAAACTCAGGCCGTCTGCCGTGAATACAAGGCTGAGACCTGCCAGGGGAAAATCGATAGTGGCTCCCATGGCATCGATGGCCATGATGACGGCTTCACCGGTTTCCACACCGAAAAGGGCTTCAAAATTGGTTGGCTGAAGAACAGATACTTGGGCCATTGCGCATACTCCCTTCAAATGGCGGCACCCCATTGCCTGAAACGCGGTACCGCTACGCAAAGACTGCTACAAGATACAATCCGGACAGGATCTATTCCCTTCCAACCCGTCATGACACCAGTTCATGACACGGATGGAATTTTACGGCCTGTGCCGCGGGCCGGGCCCATCCGAAACAATCGCGCGGGTGGTGGCGCCGTCGCCGCCTTCTCAAGGTCGTTGGTTCTTGGCAGTGAGCGCACCGGCCTGACCTCCGGGAACCCGGCCCCCCCTAACAAGCCCACCAAGCCCTCGCCGGAACACCGGACAAGCACGCTGGCCTTTCGCCCACACTTGCGCCTACCCCCAACGGTTCAGCCCCGCCCCATTCCGGATGAGCCGTTCCCGATGTCATCGATTTGCTTGGGCACGGGCATGATCCTTGCGCTATCGTCAAAGCTGATGCGCTAGCGTCTCAGGCGAATTGACGGGTCATGGGCGAGCCGGTGGAAAGCCCCGCGCCCGGCCCAGCCTTCGCCCACTTCCTGGGCCATACAGAATCTGGTGATTTGCGCCATTGCTGAATGTCCGGCCCGTCCGGCTTGGCTGTGCATGAGCGCGGCCAGGCCTGGAACCCTGGCTGCTCCTTCATCAGCGGGCATGAGGCGGGACCCGAAGAGCGGAATTGAAAGAGGACGGGATCGAATGGGCGATGCCATGGGTGGACTGAGGGGTGGATTGGAGGGCGGTCTCGGGACCGCGCCGACCATCGCTCAGGCCAGCAGCGCCGCCGCCCCTCCTCATCTGGCGGCGGGACTGCCGGCGGACGCTCTGAGCGGCTTGCAGGGCTTCGTGCCTCCCGAACTGGCTGCGGCGCTTGGTTTCGCGATCACCCTGCTGTTCTGTGTCATGGCCTGGCGGCGCATGGCCCGGGAATGGGAACCGGTCATGGGGCGCGCGGTCACCCGTCCCCGCGGTCTGACCGGCGCCACCCTGCGGTTCGTGCGCTCGGGCCGGTTCGATGCCGCCTCCCTCACTGCCTCGATCCTGGCCCTTGTTTCCAAGGGTGCCTTGAGCGTCGAATACGAGCCCCGCTCGGTCCGGCTGCGCAAAGTGGCCACGCCGGTGGTTGCCCTCACCAAGGCGGAACAGGCCATTGCCCAGGGGATGATGCGCACCCGCAGCACGTTGTTGCTGAACCAGAATTCCGGCCCGGCCCTGCGGGAAGGCGCCGCGGCTCTTCAAGACGGCATCGAAGCGGAATGGGAGGGCTACCAAAAGGGCCGCCTGCGTAAGCTGCTCTGGCCCGCCCTGCTCCTGGCCGCCGCAACCCTGTTCGTGACAGCAGCGGCGACCGCCGAGCCCCTTTGGGCCGCTGGCCGGGCCATCGTGCTCGGGATCGGTTTCACCCTCATCGGGCGGTTTCTCACCGGGGTCGGTCAGGCGGCGTCGCGTCTGTGGCAGGACAGAGCCATGCAGGGCGCGGTGCTGGCGTTCAACCTCGTCTGCATGCTCGCCACTCTTGGCACCCTATGGGTCGGGATCACCTGGAACAACACCTCGTCAGACACCGGAGCCTTCGTCTTCGCCGGACTGACCTTGGCTCTGCCCTTCTGGACAACCCGGTGGCTGAGCGGGTCCCGCCACGGGGCCGGTCCCCTGAAAGGCCGGATCGAGGCCCTGCGCAACCATTTGCTCAGCAAAAGCCAGGGGATCGATGCCATTGGCGCGTCCGCCGAGCCCGACCAGGAACCGGAAAGCGCCCTGACCCTGTGGATTGCCGATGCGGTAGCCCTGGATGCGGTCACGGCCCCGGTTACAGGCCAGGTCGCCAATCTTTCCAAGGTGTTCGAGGATCCCGACAGACTCGCCGCCGTGCTGCGCGCCACCATGCCGGAGATGCCGCCCGAGGCCTACAACCCGCCCCCCGAAGAGACCGCCGCCTCCGCCGGGGTCTAACTCACCCAATAACCCGCTCACCACAGCCCGCCTCAGTGACCCCACCCCGCCCCTGCGCCCACTTGGTCCTTGGCGCGCCTAGGCCAAGGGCGGTATGGAGCACGTCTGAGGGCCGAGCGGAGCCCTCTCGCCAGCACCGCAATGGCTCTGAGGACAGCGGCAATCCGAGGAAGACTTGGACGCCACGGCACGAAAGTGGCACCTTAGATGAGCGCAGATCGGGGTTCTGGGGTGCCTGTCTCCGCACAGTCGGAACCGGCCCGGGAGGGGTAGTATGGACGTCCAAGAAACGCTGCAAATCGCAACCGCCTGGCTTGACGGCAACCGGGCGCCCCTGTCGGCCCTGGCGATCGGCGCGGGCTTGGCTGCGCCCATCGTGGCGCTGCGCCTTGCCCTGCGCCACAACCGCAAACGCCGGATCCGTCAGCTTTATGCGGATCTGCGCCCGTCACAGACCGCTTTCGGTCTCCGGCCCGGCCGGGGCGGCACCAATGCCAAGGGGTTTGTCGGCCCCAACGAGATCGTCAATGTGGTGGCCCTGCCCCTTGAGAATAATGTCGAAGACCCGGCGGAAGCGGATCTGGTCGAGGCCTTCAACAGGGACATGATCACCCTTCTGGACCGGCGCCCGAGCATCACCGTGCATTCCGTGACCTACAACCGGACCGCCGATGCGACCGACGGCCTGCCCATTGATATTTCAGGGGGGTATCTGATCGACGGGGCCGTGGAATTGGTGGGCGGTGTCAACCAGCGGGCGGTGCGCCTCATCCTTCAGATCCTGGAGATCCCGTCGGGCGAGCGCATATTCTCCGACCGGTTCGAGGGCCCCGTGCGGCGGCTTGCGGACATGCAGGACGAGATTTCCGAAAGCATTTCCGGCGCCCTGGGCAGCATGTTCAAGGTGCCTGATTACGCGGCCCCCATGGACGCGCCCACCAAGATCGGCGCGGCCCAGGCTCTCTACAATCGCGGCCGGGTGGTGCAAAGCCGGGGCATGAGTCCCCAACGGCTCAATGCGGCGGTGCGGGTGTTCGACCATGCCGCCCGGATCGATCCTGGTTTTGCAGCGGCGAAACGGGCCCTGGCCCGCTCCTGTGCCATGCGCGCCCTTTTCCTCACCTCCCGGGACATGCATAGCGATATTCAACGGGCCGAAACGGTTCTGGCTGCCGCCCGCAGCCTCCAGCCGGACGTCCCGGAACTGGCGACCAGTGAAGGTATGCTGGCCCTGGCGAAATGCGACACCCAGGGCGCGCTCAATGCCTTTGCCCGGGCCGCCAAGCTCGATCCGACCATGGACGATATTGCGCTCTTCACTGTCTTGGCCCGGCTCTACGCAGGGGATGAGTCAGCGGCCCGGACCGTGGATCTGGAGCCGGAGACCTTTGGGGATATTGGAGCCAGGGCCTTGGCCGGCGTTATCGCGGCCCTTGCGGACGCCCAGGCCGGCCGCCTGGAGCAAAGCCACCAGCGCCTGGAAGAGGTTGTGACCGAGGCCTCCGCCTTCCACGTCGCCTGGTTGCTCAAGGCTCAGGTTCTGGCGCTTCTGGGCCGGAAATCCGATGCGGAGGGGACTTTTGCCCGGGCCCGCCGGGTGATGGGGCCTGCCGATCCGGAACGGGTTCAAACCTGGATCATGCGCGCGGCTGGCTCCCCGGAACGGGCCCAGCACTGGCTGGGTGCCTTTGAAGGACCCTGGAAGGGCCTCTGACCGGCGATTGGCGCCCGGCCCGACCGGGTGGCCCGGCGCCCATGCCTTCGAGTGCGATCGGCGAGCGTGCCGGGCGGGCTGTGGCGAGGTCCTGATCAGTCCCGGAAATTGATGTATTGGAGGGGTTGTTCGAAGGGCAGACCCTTCACGAACTGGATGACCTCCTGAAGGTCGTCCCGGCTTTTGCCGGTCACCCGCAGCTCATCCCCCTGGATGGCCACCTGGACCTTCATCTTGGTCCCTTTCACTTCCTTGACGATCTTCTTTGCCAGATCCTTGTCGATCCCCTGCTTTACGGTGACGGACTGACGGACGGACTGGCCGGCGGCCTTTTCAGGCTCCTTGAAGTCCAACACCCCATGGTCGATGGAGCGCTTGGCCATGTGTCCCCGGAGCAGTTCCTGCATCTGGCGCAGTTTCAGGTCGTCATCGGCGTGGATCGTAATGACACCGTCCGCATGTTCGGCGGTGCTGTTGGAGCCTTTGAAATCGTAGCGGGTTTCCACTTCCCGCATCAGGTTCTGGATGGCGTTGTCGACTTCTGCAAGCTCGGTCTTGGAGACGATATCGAAGGAGGGCATGCTGGTGTCCTTTCTCGGAACTGTCATTTTCCGGTAGCCCAACCATGCCCGATTTGACAAGCCGTGGCACGGCCCGCCCGTCAAAGCCGCAGCCATACCGATTGCGCTCTACCGTCTTCGGCGCCGGGCAAAGGACTGGAGGGCCGCTTCATCCATGGAAGCCGCTTCTGCCGCCATGGCCTCTTGGCGCTCCCGGCTTTCCCGCCGGGCTTCGGCCAGTTCCAGTTGCTTGAGATCGAGATAGGCCGCCGCGAGGCGATCGCGAAGTGCGGATATTTCCCCGTCGATCTGCTCAATTTGCAGGTCGATGGCGGACCGGTCCGCCTTGGTCTTCTGGGCGAAGGCACCGTAAGTGAGGCTGGCGAGGGGATCGCTCCCCCCATGGGCCTGTTCCACCAGAAGCCTCGCCTCCAGCCGGTCCGCCTCCTCGACCAACCCGGCCCGGTTGGCTTCCAGACCCGCTAAATCCTTGCGCAACCGGTCCAGCTCCCATTGACGCAGCCGCAGGAGTGCCCCGCGCGCGCCTTTACGAGCCGCATTCATGAGGCAGGCTCACCGATTTCAGCCAGGATCCCGGCCAGGGCGGCATACCCCCCGTCAATATCCGCCACATCATCCATGGCCTGGTTCAGGAAACCATCCAGAGCCGGATAAACGGTGATGGCCTTGTCCACCTCTTCGTCCGTTCCTTTACGGTACGCCCCCAGACGGATCAGTTCCGCCATTTCCTCATAGCGGGCCATCAACCCTTTTGCAGACCGCACAAGGCGGGTCTCCTCAGGGGTGTTGCAGTGGGGCATGGTCCGGGACACGGATTTCAGCACATTGATCGCCGGATACCGTCCGCGCTCCGCGATAGACCGTTCCATGACGATATGACCGTCCAGGATCCCCCGCACCGCATCCGCCACGGGCTCGTTATGATCGTCCCCATCGACCAGAACCGTGAAAATGCCGGTGACCGATCCGGTCCGGGCCCCATCAGTGCGGACCGCGCCAGGCCCCGCCCGCTCCAGCAGCCGGGGCAGTTCCGCAAAGACCGTCGGCGTATAGCCCTTTGCCGTGGGTGGTTCGCCCGCCGCCAGGCCGATCTCCCGCTGGGCCATGGCAAACCGGGTGACACTGTCCATCATGCACAGCACCTGGGCGCCCTGATCCCGGAAATACTCGGCCACGCTGAGGGTGAGGCAGGCGGCCTCCCGGCGCATGAGGGCCGCCTCGTCGGACGTGGCGACAATCACCACGCTCCGGGCAAGGCCATCCGGCCCCAGAGTTTCAGCCAGGAAATCCTGAACCTCCCGGCCCCGCTCCCCCACCAGCCCGATCACCGCCACATCGCAGGCCGTGTTACGGGCCAGCATCGACATGAGCACGGATTTACCGACACCGGAGCCTGCGAAAATGCCAAGGCGCTGTCCCCGGCAACAGGTGGTGAACGTGTTCAGGGCCCGGACACCAAGATCCAGCCGCTCCCCGACCCGGTCCCTGGTATGGGCCGGAGGCGGACGATTGCGCAGGGGAACCGGCACCGGGCCGGTCGGGAGCGGCCCTTTGCCGTCAATGGGCCGGGCCAGGGCATCGATCACCCGCCCCTGCCAGGCAGGGGTTGGCCGGACGGCGGGCTCCGCGGTGCGCAGCCAGGCACGGGCGCCCATGGTCACGCCATCGAAACTCTCGAAGGGCAGACAGATGGCGCGGCCATCCTGGAAGCCCGCCACCTCGCAGGCCACCGCGCCATGAAGCCCCCCTTCAATGCGCAGACGGGTGCCCACCCGCAAGGCCCCGCCCAGTCCCGCAATCTCGGCGGCCATGCCCTGGACGGCCACCACTTCGCCGAATCGTTCCATGGACGGAAGAGTCCGGATCGCGGCAATCAATGAGTCCATGGGCAGACTCCGGAGCGTTCAAAAATGACACACTTCATCCTGAATTGCGCACACCTGTGATTAGGGCTTCAGGTTACGCGAACACCTGTTAGCGTGACACTAAGGTTTGGGCTGCGCGCCAACGCACGCCCTGGCCCCACCTGTTCCGCAGCAGGATGGACTGCCATTCTTCCCATGACGTTCCGAATCATGGCGTAGTTTGCCGTGTCACATTCAGTCCCTGCAGATGCGATTAAGTTTTGTTAAGCACTGCGGCATATCCTGCCCAAGGTTAACAGCTATGAGGGAATTGAGATCCTCGTCCCCCCGGGGTCTCAAAGAGGGTGCCGATGCGAGTCCTATTGATCGAAGACGACAGTGCCACGGCTCAGAGCATTGAACTGATGCTCCAGTCGGAAGGTTTCAATGTCTACACGACAGATCTCGGCGAGGAAGGTGTCGACCTCGGTAAGATCTACGATTACGACCTGATCGTCCTGGATCTGAATTTGCCGGATATGAGCGGGTTCGAGGTTCTCAAGAGCCTCCGTCTCGCCAAGATCGGCACGCCAATTCTGATCCTCTCCGGTCTGGTCGACATCGAAACCAAGGTCCGTGGCCTTGGTTTTGGTGCGGATGACTATATGACCAAGCCTTTCAACAAATCGGAACTGGTGGCGCGCATTCACGCCATCGTGCGCCGGTCGAAGGGCCATTCCCAGTCAGTGATCCAGACCGGAAAGCTGACCGTCAATCTCGACACCAAGACCGTCGAGGTGGATACCCAGCGCGTCCATCTGACCGGTAAGGAATATCAGATGCTGGAGCTTCTGTCCCTGCGCAAGGGTACGACGCTCACCAAGGAGATGTTTCTCAATCATCTCTATGGCGGCATGGACGAACCGGAACTCAAGATCATCGATGTGTTCATCTGTAAGCTGCGCAAAAAGCTCGCAGCCGCTACAAGCGGTGAACACTATATCGAGACGGTCTGGGGCCGGGGTTATGTGTTGCGGGATCCGGTGGCCGAACAGGCCGCCTGATCCCGGTCGGGCGCCCGGTCGGGTCTGGTCTTGTCCTCAAGGGGCAGCCCTGTCCCACGGCCGGGTAACGCACTTTCGTCGTGCCAGGGTCCAAGCCTGAGCCTGCGTTTGACCTCCAAAGCATAAAAAGCGGACCGCTTCATTCGAAGCGGCCCGCTTTTCCTTATCCGGATCGTCTGCTGTCAGGCGGTTGCCTTGACCGGGCTTTGGGCTGCGGACCGGGTGCCTGTCTGACTGGCGGACCGGCTGGCATAGAGCCCCCGCTCTCCCTCGATCAAATTGAACGCTTCGGTGATGCCGAACATGGTTTCCGCCGCACCCAGAACCAGAAATCCGTCCGGAGCCAGAATGCGGGCCATGCCGTCAAGAATCTTCTTCTTGGTGGCCCGGTCGAAATAGATCAGCACATTGCGGCAGAAAATGATGTCGAACGTGCCCAGATCATTGAGAGGCGCCAGGAGGTTGAACTCCTGGAAGGTTACCATACTGCGCAGTTCGTCCTTGATCCGCCAGTTTTCCCCGTCTTTCTGGAAATGCTTCACCAGGCGCTGCACAGGCAGACCCCGCTGCACCTCGAACTGGGTGTAGACCCCGTTGCGGGCCTTGTCCAGAACCTGGGTGGAGATATCTGTGGCCAGAATATCCACCTTGAGGTCCCGGGCGAGCTCCGGATTCTCCTTGAGATACATGCACAGGGAATAGGGTTCCTGCCCGGTCGAGGCGGCAGCACACCAGATCCGGATCCGGCCGGACCGGGCCCGGGCCGCCGACATGGCCGGCATCATGACCCGTTCGAACTGGTCAAAGGGGGTCTTGTCCCGGAAGAAAAAGGTTTCATTCGTGGTCATCGCTTCGGTCACGAGGGCAAGCATGTCCTCCCGGGCCGACCGGCGCAGGGCGTCGATGAGCGCCTCAAGGGTGCCATGACCATATTTGCGGGCCACGGGCGTCAGCCTGCTTTCGATCAGATAGGCTTTGTCCGGGGTCAGAACGAGACCGGAACGCTTATGGAGGAGATGGGAGATGAACTCATAATCCACCGGCTTCATGTCCGTTCTCCCTTCAGCATCCGCCCGGTCCGGGCCGCCAGATCGGGGACAGGCGCGATGGCACTGCACAGTCCTGCCCCGGCCACGGCGCCGGGCATCCCCCAAACCACACTTGTTGTTTCGTCCTGGGCAAACACGGTTCCGCCCGCGTTCACGATCGTCTGTGCACCATCCCGCCCATCGGTACCCATGCCCGTAAGCACCACCGCGAGGGTCCCTTTGCCGAAAGCCGCCGCCAGGGACCGGAACAGGGGATCGACCGCCGGCCTGCAGAAATGTTCCGGCGGGTCCTGATTGATCCCGATGGTGATACCGCCGGCTGAGGGAACCGCGATCATGTGGTGGTCCCCCGGCGCAAGGTAGATGCGGCCAGGCCGCAATGGTTCACCGTTGAGACCTTCCTTGCAGGGAACACCGAGGGCCTTGGCCAGATGATCCGCAAAGATCGAGGTGAAACTGCGGGGCATGTGCTGGGTGATCAAAACCGGGACCGTCAGTGCCCGGGCCAGGGGCTGCAAAAAAGAGAGCACGGCCTGGGGGCCGCCTGTGGAACTGCCGATTCCCAGAACGCCAACCCGCGCCTGGGAGGGCGCCCGCAGCACAGATACCGCAGACGCGGCGCGGCCTGCGGGAGCTGGCGCGCCGGCATGGCGGGCAACCTTGGGCACGCCAGCGCTCTTCGCCCGCAGGGCCGAGCCGATTCCCCGGATCTTGGAAATGATCGCAGCGCGGAATTGATCCGCCCCCTGCCCCATGCCCGCACTTTCCGGCTTGGCGATGTAGTCCGCCGCCCCCATGGACATGGCCTTGAGGGAAATCTCCGCATTGCGCCTCGTCAGGGTCGAGGCCATGATGACGGCAGCATTGGGAACCAGGCGCACCAGTTCCGGCAGGGCGGTCAGCCCATCCATTTCCGGCATCTCGATGTCGAGGACGATCACCTCGGGGCGCAGCCCGGGTGCCCGCTCCACCGCCTCACGGCCGTTGGCACAGGCTCCGACTACGGAGATATCCGGCTCGCCGGAAAACCAGCGGCGCAGAAGGGACCGGATCACCACCGAGTCCTCGACGATCATGATACGGAACGGAGGATTGGAGCGGGATGCAGGGTCCGTCGGGGGACGTAATACAGGATGTGCCACTGATCAGACGAGCCCCACTTCCGACAGCTTGGCCGTGAGAATGTCCTTGTCGAAGGGCTTCATGATGAACTCGTTGGCACCGGCTTCCATGGCCAGGGTGATCCGTTCGATGTCGTTTTCGGTGGTACAGAAGACCACCACCGGATCCTGCCCTTTTTCCTCCTTACGCAGAGCCTGAAGGAACTCGATGCCGTTCATGACCGGCATGTTCCAGTCCAGGAGGATGGCATCGGGCATGCCCGTGCGACAGGTGGTCAAGGCCTCCTGCCCGTCCCCGGCCTCGCTCACGGCGAAACTCAGTTCCTCGAGCATCCGCCGCGCGACCTGGCGGATTACCCGCGAGTCATCGACAACCAGACAATGCTTCATTTCCCGACCTACCCATCAATGACTGCGCCGCAATTTTCAATCCGCTTACCGAAGAACGAACCCGATCACAGTCCGTCAGGCGACCTGCAGCGTCTCGCCAAAATCAAGCACCCGATCCACGTCGAACGCCACCAGCAGACTGGACTCCAGACGATAGACCCCTCTCGAAATACCGCGCCAGCGGGGGTCGAGGTTGGTCGGATTGCGCTCATAGGTGCTGTTGTCCAGGCTGAGAACCTCTCCAACCTGATCAATGATCAGGCCATAGCTCTCACTCTGCTTTTCAATACCCACGGCCATGCAGTCCTGACCCTTCTCCCGGGGCGGAAGACCCAGCTTGCGCCTCAGGTCGATGGCGGTGACGATCCGCCCCCGAAGGTTCAGGACACCCGCCACTTCGGGCCGCGACATGGGCACCTGGGTGATGGAATGGGGCGCGAAGACATCGTGGATCAGGCGGACCGGAATGCCGAACCACTGATCACAAATCTGCACCGTGACGAAATCTTCGCTTGCGGACTGATGATCGCGCGGACGGAGCGTGTTGGCCGTCATGCTGCTTCTCCATGGACATGCAGAGCCGCCTCGATGGCGCTGACAAGGGACGAACGATCCGACTTGCTGACAAACTGGTTGAAGTGCGAAACCGCGCCCTGTCTGCGATCGGTGTTCTGATCGATGGAGGAGAGGGCCAGAAGGGGTGTGGCGCTCCAGATATCGTCACTGCGAACCTGTCTGGCAAACTCGAAACCGTTGGTCCCGGGCATCTCGATATCGCTGACGATGGCATCGAACACCACACCATCCTCCCGGTAGCGCCAGGCCTCCTCGACACTGGCCACCGAAGTGACCGTATAGCCGGCGGCATTGAGAAGCGGTGTCACGAGGTTGCGGAAAAACGCGGAGTCATCCACGAGCAGAATGCGCTTGCGGCCCTTGTTTTCCTGGGGTGTTTCACTGCGCTCGAACCAGTCCGGGAAGATCTGTGTCAGGTGATAGCTGACATCGATCACCTCGGTCGCCTTGCCCTTGATCACCGCGGAACCGAGCATACCCGGATAATCCGTACTCAACTCGATATTCAGGGTGTCCTCGACAATGTCGACGATCTCGTCAACGGCGATGCCCAGGGAACGGTCACCGTCCGTGAACACCAGAATGGGCTGGCGCCCGTCGGACCGCAGGGCCTGGCCGTGATTGACATGGAGGATCGGCATCAGGCGGCCCCGGTACTGGACCAGATTAAGGCCGTTCGAGGGTTCGATCTTCTCCGCTTCCACTTCTTCCAGGCGGGTCACAAGGGACAGGGGCACGGCTTTGGGTTCCCGACTTCCCGCACGGAAGATCAGCATGGTCACGGCCTGGCTGTCCAAGGCGGTCCGCGCGGGCTGGCCGCCGGCCAGATCCTCTCCGTCGCCCCGTTCCGTACTGATGCGCTGGGCAATGCCGTTCGGGTCGATGATCATGATCACGCTGCCATCGCCCAGAATGGTATTGCCGGAGAACATGGTGATGTCCCGCAGGATGGTCGCCACGGGCTTGACCACGATCTCCTCGGTGTCGAACACGCCATCCACCACGACGCCGAAGGTCTGAGCGCCCACCTGGCTCACGATCACGAAGGCATCATGATCCTTGGACCGGTTTCCATCCGCCCCCGTCCCGTCAGCAGTCCGAGGATTGATATCCAGTTCCTGGCCCAGATAGATCAGCGGCAGCAGACGGTCACGCAGACGCAGGACCGGGGTCTCGTTGATCCGCTCGATCGAATGCTCGGACCCCTTGGAAATGCGCACCAGTTCCACGACGCTGAGCTGCGGCACCGCGAACCTCTGGCCCGCCGCCTCCACAATCAGTGCGGAGACAATGGCGAGGGTCAGAGGGATCTTGATGGTGAAAACCGTACCCTTGCCCAGGGTCGACTTGAGATCGATGGTCCCGCCGATCAGTTCGATGTTGGAGCGCACCACGTCCATGCCCACGCCCCGACCGGAGACACTGGTCACGGCGGCGGCCGTGGAGAAGCCGGGATGGAAGATGAATTTCTGGATCTGGGCTTCGGACATGGCGCTGACGGCGGCCTCGCTCGCCAGACCATTGCCCACGATCTTGGCCTTGATCTTGTCGATGCTCAGCCCACGGCCATCATCGCTCACTTCAATGATGATGTGCCCGCCTTCGTGATAGGCCTTGAGGAAGATCGTTCCCATATCCGGCTTGCCCGCCTTGCGCCGGTCTTCCGGGGTCTCCAGTCCGTGGTCGGCGGAATTGCGCACCATGTGGGTGAGCGGGTCCTTGATCATCTCCAGAACCTGACGGTCGAGCTCCGTCTCCGCGCCGCTCATCTGAAGGTCGATCTTCTTGTTCAGTTCGAGGCTCAGATCCCGGACAATCCGGGGCAGCTTCTGCCAGGCATGGCCGATGGGCTGCATCCGGGTTTTCATCACCTCTTCCTGCAACTCGCCGGTCACATTGGACAGGCGTTGCAGGGGAACCTTGAACTCACTGTCTTCCAGGTGGCGAACCATTTCCAGAAGCTGGTTGCGGGTGAGCACCAGTTCCGAAACCATGGTCATCAGGTTTTCGAGCACATCCACATTGACACGAATGGATTGGGCGGCCACCGCGCTTTCCGGGCTCTTCGCCGCCTCACCTTCCCGGCCCGACCTCCGTGCCTTGTCGGAGGTGTCTTCTCCGGCCGGGATATTTTCTGCTCCCTGACCATCCGTGCTCCCCGGCAGAAGGTTCTGCCCTGCGAGCACAGCTGTTCCATTGCTGTCAGGCGCCGCAGCGTCGTCAGGCGCAAGCTCATCCAGAGGGGTGTCCGCAGACGTGACAGGATCGGCAGCGGTGTCCTCCGCTGGCTGGGTGTCCACACCCTCGGCGGAGCCGGTCTCGACGGATGTTGCGCCGAACGCGGCTTCGAGCTTGGCCAGCGGTTCAGCCGTACCGGGAACGCAGCCCGGCTGGTCATCTCCCGCCAAGGCCGCCTTTTCAAGCCGGCCAATCAGTTCACCGTCACTGCCGTCAGGTTCCTGTTCTTCCGTCTCAAGATGATGAAGCAGGACCTTGATATGATCCAGGCTTTCCAGAATGAGACTGACCGCTTCCCGGGTGACGGTGATCTCTCCGTCACGGAACCGGCCAAGCATGGTTTCCGCCGCATGGGCAACCGCCTCGAGTCGGGGAAGACCCAGGAAACCGCATGTCCCCTTGATGGTGTGGACAAGACGGAAAATCTTGTCGAGCACCTCAAGATTCTGGGGATCACTCTCGAATTTCACCAGCTCAACGTCGACGACATCAAGGCTCTCGGCGGTTTCCGTCAGGAATTCGCTCAAGAGATCGTCCATGGCCAGACCTCGCTCAACCCTTTGCGGCCGTCCCGAGGACCGGTCCGCAATACCACCTGCCCGCCGCCGACCATGCGCCCGGGAACAACCGGAAGTGCACAGCCTACGGAATGGATGCATTCAAAATGGCTGGATTGAGCCGCCGGCTCCGCCCCGCCTCGATCAGGTCCGGCAGGCCCACCCCAGCGTCCCGGTTGTGAACCAGGAGACGGGGCGGCCAAGGCCGGTTTCGTGGGCGTACAGTGTGCGGAGCAGCGTTAAGGTCACGTAAAATCGGTGGGTAGGTTCGGTGCCAGAACTACCTGGCATTGGATGCCCCATGGTCGTGGGGTTCTTTATGCGGCCTGGGCCTCGCGTAACGCCATGCGGAAGGTCACCCGGTCTTCCCCTGCATCAATGGCGATTTCAGCGTTGAGCCGTTCCGCCAGAAGCCGCGTCAGATAAGGCTGAACCGCTCTGACATTCAGTGCGCCCGTATCCTCAGGGGCCGCTTCAGCCGGTTCGCCTCCGGCCACGTCGGTCAGGGCACCATTGAGAATGGCGCCGGCTTCGGGAATGCTGGCCTTGGGTCCCTCGGCGGTCAGGGCAACCCCTCCCGCTTCTTCTTCAAGCCGAATGGTTCCACCGCGGACAATCGCATCGTTGGCAATGACCAGAAGGTTAAGCAGCAATCGCACCTGATCCTTGGGCCAGTGACCGCCACCGATGCGCCAGTCCAGATTGGTCTTGCCCCCTTGGAACAATCCTGCCGCCACCGAGGCGGCATCTTCCAGGTCGATGGCATCCCCGGCGGATCCGCCCGCGCCGAACGCAAGACGGGCGAATTTCAGCTTTGCAGCCGCCTGATTGGCGCTGGCCTCGATCAGGTCCAGGGCATGCCGGCGCATGTCCGCGTCATCCTCCTCGGCCAGGACCTCAAGCCCATTGGACAGGGCGCCGATGGGGCTGATGAGGTCATGGCAGAGTTTCGAGCACATCAGGGCGGCAAGATCGAGTTCGCGCATGGTTACTCCATTGTTCCTGTGCCGGTTATCCGCACACGATTTAATTGCCGGACATTATCGAATGGGTCCGGACCGGCCTTGATTCCCGGGAACGGGAACCGATCCAGTCCGCATACGGCAAAAAGCCTTTACCACTTGTATACACTGATTTGTGCTTTCGGATTTGGACCTTGGCATTGGCGCCGGGGCATTCCTGCGAGATGCATCGCATCTGGGCAAACACACCGAGGGTCGTGTCCGCGAGGGCGCGCAGCCGCGAAAAGGAAGCCGAAACAGGGGAGCCGAGACAGGGGCGCCGGATCGGACGCCGGCAGGGAACCGCCACGGCGGCTGCGTTGCGGCTCCCTTTTCGGCGTGCTATCGGACCGGGTTTGTCACTCATCAGGATGCCATCGCACCCAGAGCCGATCCGCCAGCCCGTTGCTGGGGGATTCCCTTGTTCCGCGACGGCATCACCATCATAGAATCGAAAGGACCCGGCCCCGTGTCCAACTCGTCTTCATCCGCGACACCCATCTCCACGACCAAAGGGCCCCTGGATCCGGGCGCCTTCGCCCGCGCCCTGCG
Source organism: uncultured Alphaproteobacteria bacterium (assembly GCA_964561475.1). Lineage (GTDB taxonomy): Bacteria > Pseudomonadota > Alphaproteobacteria > JAJFIK01 > JAJFIK01 > CAYUYV01. The sequence goes on along the minus strand of CAZLPU010000049.1, from coordinate 16,037 downwards.
GGACATCGCCCTGGAAGCCGGCGCGGTGATCATGCCTCATTTCCATTCCGAAGGAATGGAAGTCCGCGAAAAGGCTGATGATTCACCGGTCACCGAAGCCGACGAAGCCGCCGAGGCGCATATCCTCAAGGCGCTCAAGGCCCTGGTGCCGGATATTCCCGTGATCGCCGAGGAAGCCGTGGCCGGAGGCGCCGTGCCCAAAGCAGCGGACCGCTTCATTCTGGTCGATCCTCTGGACGGCACGAAAGAATTCATCTCCGGACGGGGCGAATTCACCGTCAATATCGCCCTTGTGGAAAAAGGCCTGCCCACGGTCGGAGCGGTTTATGCGCCGGCCTTGTCCCGGATGTTCTACGGGGCCCAGGGCGCCGGTGCCTTTGAGGAGCGGATCCGGGTCGACGGCACTGTGGATGCGCCGGCAAAGGCCATCAGCGCCCGCCATCCTCCGGAAGCCGGGCTGACCGCCGTGGCCAGCCGCTCCCACCGGGATGAGAAAACCGATGCCTATCTCAAGCAGTTCAAGGTGGCATCCTTCGTAAGCGCCGGGTCGTCCCTGAAATTCTGCCTGGTGGCCGCTGGCGAAGCGGACATCTATCCCCGCCATGGCCGGACCATGGAATGGGACACCGCCGCCGGCCATGCGGTTCTGGCCGCCGCCGGCGGGACTGTGTCCACCTTCGAAGGACCGCCCCTCACCTACGGCAAGGCGGACATGGATTTTGCCAATCCCTTCTTCGTTGCCAAAGGCGGGGCATAAGTCTCGGCGGGAAGTCGTCGGAAAAGGCGCGCTTGGCGGGACTTGAGAGGGCCCGGAAGTGTGAACCGGCGCGGTTTCAGGACTCGCCCCCCCGGGTTCCCGAAACCGCGCCGGTCAGGCCGCCGGCGCGGATGAACGCGCCAAGGCGGGTCTCGCGCTGCGGGAATGGACCCCTCCTCCGCTGCGCATTCTTGAAACACGGCAATGCTGATATCTAAGAGCGCCCTATTCATATACGCATGACGCCCGCGGACAAAGGGGCTATGTGGGAAAGTCAGCGGTTTCCTGTGGACAGTTACAAGATCACCATGGTCGCCCGGGCGGATCCTGATGACCGGCCTTCGGTGCAAGCCCTTGAAGACAGGAAATAAAGTCAGGGCGGGTTGTGGGCAGGCGCAATCCACAGGAATTTTGGCCCGGCGCGCGTGCTTTTCCGTCTGATTGAGACAATCGAGATCGGCGCCCATGCGACTGGAACGGGTGAAACCTGAACGGCTGGTCAGGGATAGCGCAATTCACCCACAGGCTGGTGAGTTTTCAGATCATATATCCACAGAAAACCGCCCCCGGTGCCGTCCTTCCACTCCAGGCGCAGGACCAGGGTGCTCCCATTCACGTCCATATCCATGATGCTGGTGCCAGCCGGAATGGGCAGGGTTCTGGGATCGAAGGCGGGAATGGACGCAGCACTGCCACCGACCGCAAGGGATGCGGGCAGAACGGCCTGCTGGGTCCCGGCGGGGGTGTCCGCTTGGGCTGCGGCCTTGTTCTGGGTGGCGCGCTGCATCAGGGCATAGCCGAAGGCGATGAACCCCAGAATCAACAAAATGCCCATGCCGAACACCAGGGCCTGTAAAATACGAAACGACATGGTCGGGGCGGGTTCGGCCATCTTGGCCTCCTGGCGGATTGATCGGGGCCGGCGCGCCCTGGCTCGGTTCACGCCGTCGAAGCTGGCGCCCTGGTCAAACTGGAACCAGGGGCAGGCGCTTTGGAATCGCCCGGCACCTTAACGCAAATCCCGCCGCGCCGTCAGAGGAGCCGTAGCAGTCATGGGTCAGGTCCCATCCGGCAAAGACGCCACCGGCGCAACAGAAGAACCCCTTGATGACAGCCTTGATCCGGGCGGGCCGGATCAGACCGGCGCATGTTCTCCCGGGAAGGACACACTCCATGAGTCTGTCGTACCGGAGGACGCCGACGGGACCCGCCTGGACAAGGCCCTCGCCCTCGCCTTCGACCACCTAAGCCGATCCCGGCTGAAAGCATTGATTGCGGAAAAGGCCGTCTGTGTGGACGGCGCCGTGGTGGATGACCCGGCACGGAAAGTGCGCGCGGGTCTGACCCTGCGGGTGAACGAGCCCGCGCCGAAGCCCGCCCTGCCTCAGCCCGAACCCATGGACCTGATCATCGTCCATGAGGATGACCACCTGATCGTGGTGAACAAACCCCCCGGGCTGGTGGTCCACCCGGCGCCCGGCCATGACAGCGGCACTCTGGTCAATGGCCTTCTGGCCCATTGCGGTCCCTCCTTCGCCGGGATCGGGGGTGTGGCCCGTCCCGGCATCGTGCACCGGATCGACAAGGAAACCAGCGGCCTGCTGGTGGTGGCCAAAACCGCCCAGGCCCACGCGGATCTGAGCGTCCAGTTCGCGGATCACACCATAGAGCGGCGGTATCTGGCTCTGGTCCGCGGTGCACCCGTCCAACGCAAGGGAACCGTGGACAAGCCCATTGGCCGCTCCACCTCGGACCGGAAGAAAATGGCGGTGAAACGCAGCGGCGGCCGGCACGCGGTCACCCATTACACGGTCCAGCAGCGTTATCCGGCCCACGACCCTGCCCAGAGCACGGGCCGTCACAGGCAGGAGGCCGTCGCCACCCTCTTGGAATGCCAGCTTGAGACCGGCCGCACCCACCAGATCCGGGTGCATCTGGCGGATCTAGGCCATCCGGTCCTGGGAGATCCACTCTATGGCCGCGCCAAGGCCATTCTTCCCCGGCAGGCTCCTGACTTGCTCCATGCTTTCGTGGGCAGGGCCAACCGGCAGGCACTCCACGCGCGAACCCTGGGTTTCCGTCATCCGGCGACCGGTGAGGACATTGTCTTTGAATGCCCTCTGGCGCCGGATCTGGCCGCCTTGGTCACGGCTCTCGAAAGCCTCTGAACCCGTCACACTGGCGTGAGCAAACCCTTTATTAAGGGACCGGGCTCCCCATTTATCCAAGTAATATGGTTCTGCCCGGTGCCATACAAACGGACGCCACAAAGATGCCGAATGCGGGTCTTTCTTCCTCTAGGGATCAGTCCGGGCCGGGGTTCAGGGTCTTGATCGAACGTCCAGCGATCGCCGGAACGGGATCGCCAAGTCTGGAGGGGACTTCAATGGCTTCGTCACTCCCTAGCGTTTCAATCGATGGCAGCCTTTCTCATTATCTTTCGGAAATCCGGAAGTTTCCGATGCTTGAGCCGGGGCAGGAATACATGCTCGCCAAGCGCTGGAAGGAACATGAGGACACGGATGCCGCACACCAGCTCGTCACCAGTCACCTACGCCTTGTGGCCAAGATCGCCATGGGCTACCGAGGCTATGGCCTGCCCACCGCGGAAGTGATCTCCGAGGGCAATGTTGGCCTGATGCAGGCCGTGAAGCGGTTTGAACCTGAAAAAGGCTTCCGCCTCGCCACCTATGCCATGTGGTGGATCCGGGCGGCCATCCAGGAATACATCCTGCGCTCCTGGAGCCTCGTGAAGATCGGCACGACGGCAGCCCAGAAAAAGCTGTTCTTCAACCTTCGGAAGATCAAGGGTCAGATCAAGGCGATCGAAGACGGCGATCTGCATCCGGATCACGTCACCACCATTGCCACCAAGCTCGGCGTGTCCGAACAGGACGTGATCTCCATGAACCGGCGTCTGTCGGCTCCGGACAATTCCCTCAATGCACCCCTGCGGGTGGATTCGGAGGGGGAATGGCAGGACTGGCTGGTGGACGAAGAGCCGGACCAGGAATCCCTTCTGGCCGAGCGGGAAGAATACAGCGAGCGGCGGGACCTGCTTCAGGATGCCCTCGGAACCCTGAACGACCGTGAGCGTCATATCCTGACCGAGCGGCGGCTCAAGGAAGATCCGTCCACCCTGGAAGATCTGAGCCAGATCTACAACATCTCCCGGGAGCGGGTGCGCCAGATCGAGGTGCGCGCTTTCGAAAAGCTTCAGAAGGCCATGAAAGGCGCCCTCAAGGACAAGCGCATGGCCACTCTCGGTGCCGCTGGCGCGGAACAGGCCGAAGCTCTCTGAACCTCTCTCCGGAAGGGTGTATGCGGACTTCAGCCGCTCACACCGTACCACTGCGACGCACGCGAAGGCGGACCCATACAGGTCCGCCTTTTTTGTGATCGCTCACATCAATGATCAGCGGGCGAAGGGGTCACGCACCAGGATGGTATCGTCCCGCTCCGGAGAGGTGGACAGAAGTGCCACGGGCGCTTCGATCAGTTCCTCGATATGGCGGACGTATTTGACCGCCTGTGCCGGCAGTTCCGCCCAGGATCGGGCGCCGTGGGTGGTGCCGGACCAGCCCTCCATGGACTGATAGACCGGCTCTACCCGGTGCTGGTCTGCGATACCGGCGGGGAAGAAGTCGATCAGCTCCCCATCGAGGCGATACTTCGTACACACCTTGATTTCGGAAAATCCGTCGAGCACATCGAGCTTGGTGAGCGCGATCCCGGTGATGCCGCCGGTGCGGATGGCCTGGCGCACCATCACGGCATCGAACCAGCCGCACCGCCGGGACCGGCCCGTGACCGTGCCGAATTCCCGGCCCCGCTCCCCGAGCCTCCGGCCGGTCTCATCGACCAGTTCCGTGGGAAACGGCCCCTCCCCCACACGGGTGGTGTAGGCCTTGGTGATCCCCAGAACATAATCGATGCCGCCCGGACCGGTGCCCGAACCCGTCGCCGCCTGTCCCGCCACGGTGTTGGAGGAGGTCACGAAGGGATAGGTGCCGTGATCCACGTCCAGCATGATACCCTGGGCGCCTTCGAACAGGATCCGGCGGCCCACCCGGGCGGCCCGCTCCAGGCGGCGCCAGACACTGTCCGCATAGGGCAGAATTTTGGGTGCGATTTCCAGAAGCGGCTGGACCAGGTCCTCCGCGTTCAATTCTTCTCCGCCCATGCCCCGGCGCAACGCATTATGGAAGACCAGAAGCGTATCGATCCGCTCCCGAATGACCTTCTCATCGGCCAGATCCACGACACGGATGGCCCGCCGGCCCACCTTGTCCTCATAGGCCGGGCCGATCCCGCGCCTTGTGGTCCCGATGGTCTGGCTGGAATTGCTGGTCTCCCGCAGGACATCCATTTCCCGGTGCAGGGGGAGGATCAGGGGGGCATTTTCCGCCAGGACCAGATTGTCCGGAGAAACATCAACGCCCTGTTCCTGGAGCCTTGAGACTTCATCCAGAAAGGCCCATGGGTCCACGACCACGCCGTTGCCGATCACCGACAGTTTCCCTGGACGGACGATCCCGGACGGAAGCAGGCTGAGCTTGTAGGTCTGCTCACCGATCACCAGGGTATGGCCCGCATTATGGCCGCCCTGAAACCGCACCACCACGTCGGCCCGCTCGGAAAGCCAGTCGACGATCTTGCCCTTGCCCTCATCGCCCCACTGGGACCCGACAACAGCAACATTTCCCACTTTATCAGTCCTTTCCCGGTCCACGGCCCCGGCTCCCCGCATGTTCCGTTCCGAATGGGCGGTGTCCCGCACCGGGATGGTCATGGAAGGGAGGGAAGGAAGGGCCGGACATGACAAAGGGCGGTTCGTTGAACCGCCCTTTTGCAGCTAACTCTTGATCATACGTCCAGCCACAGGCCCCGTCAAAAGGACCGGTATCGACGGCCCTGACGGTCTGGAACTCTGGCGGTCTGGAACTCTGGCGGACTAGAACTGGAGAGAGAGGGCCTGGCGCACCAGGGGCAGACCGCGCACCCGCTCCAGCACGTCCTGGCCGATCACATCGTCCACTTCCACCAGCGCCAGGGCGGCACCACCCGGCTCGGTGCGGCCCAGATTGAAGCCAGCGATGTTCACGCCCGCCTCGCCCAGGGCCAGACCCAGGGACCCGATAAAGCCGGGCTTGTCGTCATTGATGGTGTAGAGCATGTGCCGGCCCAGGCCCGCCTCGATGGCCATGCCCTGAACCTGGATCAGGCGGTGCTGGCCAGAGGAGTAAATCGTTCCCGCAACGCTGTTCGACCCGGCTTCCGTTTCCACGGTGATCCGCACATAGCTTTCAAAAATGCCCTGCTGAGCCCGGCGGGTTTCGGAAACCTTGATCCCGCGCTCCTTGGCGATCACCGGAGCGGAGACCATGTTGATGTCGGAAAGCTGGGGACGCATGATCCCCACGAGGGCGGCAGCGGTCAGGGGGCGGATGTTCAGCTCCGATACATCCCCCTCATACTCGATCTTCACTTCCCGCATGGGCGCGTCAGAGAGCTGACCAACGAAAAGACCAAGACCCTGGGCCAGTTCCGCATAGGGACGCAGCACCGGTGCTTCCTCGGCGGTGATCGACGGCATGTTGATGGCATTGCTCACGGCGCCGGTGGTCAGGTAGTCCGCCATCTGCTCCGCAACCTGATGGGCCACCTTCTCCTGGGCTTCCGTGGTGGAGGCGCCCAGATGGGGGGTGGCGATCAGCCTTTCATGGCCGAACAGAGGATTGTCCGTCGCCGGTTCTTCTTCGAACACGTCGAGGGCCGCACCGGCCAGATGGCCGGAATCCAGGGCTTCCTTCAGGGCAGCCTCGTCCACAAGTCCGCCCCGGGCACAGTTCACCAGACGGGATCCGGGCCGCATCCGGGCGATGGCATCGGCATTGATGATGTTCCGGGTCTGATCCGTCATCGGAACATGAAGGCTGACAATGTCGGCACGGGCCAGCAGGGTGTTCAGGTCCACCCGCTCCACGCCAAGTTCAAGGGCGCGATCTTCCGAGAGGAACGGATCATAGGCCACAACCCGCATTCTCAGACCCTGGGCCCTTGATGCAACGATGCTGCCGATATTGCCGCAGCCGACAACACCCAGCGTCTTGCCGGTCAGTTCCACGCCCATGAACCGGGATTTCTCCCATTTGCCCGCATGGGTGGAGGCGTTGGCCTGGGGGATCTGGCGGGCCATGGCCAGCATCATGGCAATGGCGTGTTCCGCCGTGGTGACCGAATTGCCGAAGGGGGTGTTCATCACCACGATGCCCTTGGCGGTGGCCGCGGGAATGTCGATATTGTCGACGCCGATCCCGGCCCGGCCAACCACTTTCAGATTATTGGCCGCGGCAACCACATCCGGCGTGACCTTGGTGGCGGAGCGCACGGCAAGACCGTCATACTCGCCGATGATGTCCAGAAGCTCTTCCTTGGACAGACCAACCTTCCGGTCCACCTCGACGCCCCGGCTGGTGAAAATCTCGCTGGCCGCTTCGCTCAGCTTGTCGGAAATCAGTACCTTAGGCATGGCATAGGCCTCCATGGCTGTTGGCACACGGACACAGAGGGCCGCTGCCACAGGAAACTAAATGTTCAGTATGGGAAAGAAGAGGCCGGCATCGGGGCCGGCCTCATTTTGCGCCAGGTCTGGTCAGGCCGCAGCCTGGCCGGCGGCTGCCGTGCCATAGGCCCAGTCGAGCCATGGTGTCAGGGTCGCCAGGTCTTCCGCCTCGACGGTGGCGCCGCACCAGATCCGCAGACCCGCCGGAGCATCCCGGTAGCTTTCGATGTCGAAGGCCACGTCTTCTTCTTCCAGAATGGAAGACATTTTCTTCACCACCGCCTTGGCGTCATCGGCGCTCAGGGAGGTGAACCACGGGTCGACAATCTTCAGGCAGACGGAGGTGTTGGACCGGGTCGCGGGATCCTCTGCCAGGAAATCCACCCAATCCGTGCGGGACACCCAGTCTTCGATCACCCGGAGATTGGCATCGGCCCGGGCCATGAGAGCGGTAAGCCCCCCCTGATGGTCCGCCCAGTGAAGAGCATCGAGATAGTCTTCCACACAAAGCATGGAGGGGGTGTTGATGGTCTCGCCCCGGAAAATGCCGTCGATAAGCGCGCCGCCTTTTGTCAGCCGGAAGATTTTCGGCATGGGCCAAGGCGGTGTGTAGCTTTCCAGCCGTTCAACAGCCCGGGGGGAGAGAATGATCACCCCATGGGCGGCCTCACCCCCAAGCACTTTCTGCCAGGAGTAGGTCACCACATCGAGCTTGCGCCAGTCGAGATCCTGGGCAAAGGCGGCGGATGTGGCATCGCAAATGGTCAGTCCGGACCGGTTTTCCGGGATCCAATCCGCATTGGGTACCCGGACACCGGAAGTGGTGCCGTTCCAAGTGAAGACCACATCCCGTTCACCGTCGATCTGGCTGAGGTCGGGCAAGGCGCCATAGGGCGCTTCGATCACCCGGCAATCGTCGAGCTTGAGCTGCTTGACCGCGTCGGTCACCCAGCCCTTGCCGAAGGATTCCCAGGCGAGAACATCGGTTCCCCGGGCGCCGAGCAAGGACCACATGGCCATTTCCACGGCACCAGTATCCGAGGCCGGAACAATCCCGATGTGGTAGTCATCGGGAACACCGAGTACGGAACGGGTGCAATCAATGGCGAATGCCAGTTTTGCCTTGCCGATTTTGGAGCGGTGGGAGCGTCCCAGGGCAGCGTTGCTCAACCCTTCGAGGGACCAGCCCGGGCGTTTCGCGCAGGGCCCGGACGAGAAGAACGGCCGGAAAGGCCGGGTGTCCGGGCGTGCCGGACGAGGAGATCCTGTCATAATCTCTATTCCTTCCAGAATAGCTGCACTCCGTTGGGGGAGCGTGACCCACGAGTGATATAGGTGGAGAGCCAGACCCGCGTCAAGTGTTTCTCAAGAAATGGTTTCGAACGACGGGGGAAATGGGTCGACAGCAGCAAGCCCCGAAGCCGGAATTCGCGAACGCTCGAGGGTGGTTCAAACCTGCAAGTGTGGTTCACGCATACAAGTGCGGTTCACGCATGCCGGGGCGATCCTCACACCACCTACCATTAAGGGCGCGCTAATTCACAAAAGGGCGGCGCTTGACACCCGCCTTCTCCCGCCCTCCCCTGATGATCCGTTGCCGACACCATGCGGCCCGCTGCGTTGACGAACGGCCCACTCACGATTGACCGGACCCCGACCCATGATCCTGCCCAGCCAGCGCCATCTTTTCGATATTCCGGAGCATGTCAGTTATCTGAACTGTGCCTATATGTCTCCATCCCTAAAATCCGTACGGGAAGCAGGCATGGGTGGCGTGGCGGTCAAGTCGGCGCCCTGGACCCTTCAGCCCTATGATTTCTTCGACCAGCCGGAACGGGCCCGCACCCTCTTTGCACGCCTCATCCATTGCGATCCCGGGGATGTCGCCATCATTCCGGCGGCGAGCTACGGCCTGACCCTGGCGGCCCGGTCCATGAGGCCCAAAGCGGGCCAGGACATCGTCGTTCTGGAAGGCGCCTTTCCCTCCAACGTCCTGCCCTGGCGCCAGCTTGCCCGGGACACGGGCGCACGGCTTGTGACTGTACCCAGATCGGATACGGGCACCTGGGCGGACGGGCTTCTGGAGGCCATCGGTCCGGATACGGCCATTGCCGCCCTGCCCCAATGTCACTGGACGGACGGATCCTGGATTGATCTGGAAACGGTGGCGCCGGTTTTGCGCTCCCACGGGGCAGCACTCGTGCTGGACCTGTCCCAGTCCCTGGGCGCCGTTCCCCTCGACGTGCAGGTCATCCAGCCCGATTTCGTGGCCGCCCCCTGTTACAAGTGGCTGCTGGGTCCGTACTCCCTCGGCTTTGCCTATGTGGCGCCGCGCTGGCAGTACGCCCGCCCCCTGGAGGAGACCTGGATCACCCGTCAGGGAGCGGAGGACTTCAACAGTCTGGCCGGAGACCGGGAAGACTTCGCTCCCGGCGCCCGGCGTTTCGACATGGGGGAGCGGGCCCAGTTCCATCTCATGCCCATGGCCATCGCCGCCATGGAACAGTTGCTTGCCTGGGGAAGCGGCACCATCACCGACAGCCTCCGGGAAAAAACCAGCGCCATTTCAGAGGCGGCGGAGGCCCTCGGACTGGATCCGGGCAAGACAGATTGCCGCGCGCCCCATTTCGCCGGTTTGCGCTTCCCCGGCGGCATGCCTGAAAATCTGGCCGCCGCCCTGCGGGAGCGTCACATTTATGTGAGTGTGCGGGGAGACTCGCTCAGGGTCACGCCCCATCTCTATAATTCGGACAGTGACATTGCCCGATTGTTCGAAGCCTTGAGGACCTTGTTGTGAGCCCATCCGCACCCACTGTGAAATCCCTGGAGAAATGGCTGCTGCTTGCCCTGCTGGTCGCCCTCTACGGTTCCGCGTTCAGCCTCACCAAGGTGGCCGTCGACACGATTTCACCCCTCACCCTGGTCCTTGTGCGTCTGACCATCGGTGCAGTCCTGCTGACGGCGGTGGCCTATCTGGCCGGTCACAGGCTGCCCCGCCTCCCGATACGGCGGAAAACAACCCGCTCCAGGCAGGACACGGACGGATATGGACCCTGGGGCGCGTGGGCCTATCTGGCCCTGCTCTCGATCATGGGCAATGTCATGCCCTTCGGCCTGATCAGTTGGGGCCAGCAGGATCTGTCGTCGGGTCTTGCGGGCATTCTGATGGCCATCATGCCCCTGTTCACCATGGGTCTTGCGGCTTTGTTCGTGGCCGGAGAACACATCACGCCGGCGCGGCTGGCGGGCTTTCTCCTCGGTTTTGCCGGCCTTGGCGTGCTGTTCGCCCCGTCAGCGGGCGAAGGCATCGGTGGGGACACCTGGCTCCAGCAGATCGCCCTGCTGCTGGGGGCCTGCTGTTACGGCATCAACGCCATTTTGACCAAGAACCGCCCTGCCCTGCACCCCCTGGCCGCCGGTGCGGCGATCCACATCTGCGCGGTCCTGATCGTTCTGCCCCTCGCGTTCCTCCTGGAGGATCCGCTGGCCCTTGCGCCCAGCGCCGCATCCCTTGGGGCGGCCATCGGTCTGGGCATTTTCCCCAGCAGCATCGCCACGCTGGTGATCCTGATTCTGATCGACAAGGCCGGGCCGACCTTCACCTCACAGATCAACTACCTGATCCCGTTCTGGGCTGTGGGCGTGGGTTTCGTGTTTCTGGGCGAGGTGCCGGACCCCTCCGCGCTCATCGCTCTCGGCCTCATCATCGCAGGGATCGCTCTGGCGGAATGGGGATCACGGCGGATGGGCCGGCGCGAGACAGCCGATCAGCCCAAGAACATTCAGGGTAAAGACATGCAGGATGGCGGTGTCCAGCCCAGGACCTGAACCCTAGAGCGACGGGCGCAAAATCACGATCACCTTTAGACAGGGTGGCCGCCGCTCTAGTTTTTTTCGCTCACGGCGCGAGGCGCCTCCGCGAGGGCGGCGCAGTGGCGCCGGACCGCAGTCGCGGCCTTGAGCATGATGCGGATTAAACGCCTCATGCTCTAGCCCAGGCTGATGGTGCCTTTGAGATAGGGCACACACGGACCGCTCAGATGCACCCGGCCGGGCTTGTCCGGGTCGATCCGGCACTGCACCAGCCCCCCGCGCACGGAGGCCTGGAAGCCGGTCAGACTGTTGCGGCCCAGACGTTCAGCCCAATAGGGCATCAGGGTGCAATGGGCGGAGCCGGTGACCGGGTCCTCTCCCACCCCTTTCAAAGGGGCGAAAAACCGCGAGACAAAATCGTGCTCTGCGCCCTCACGGCCCGGCGCGGTGACGATCAGGCCCCAGGCGTCCGCTTCCATCAGGGCATCCCGCAAGCCGTCATCGCCCTTCAGCCTGCGGATATCCTCCTCACGCTCATAGACCGCAAGCAGATTGACCGCACGCAGAAGACTGCCGGGCCGCACACCAAGATGGCTCTCAAGCCGATCCAGGATCGGGTCGGGATTGTCCACTGGTTCCGCCGGCAGGGCCGGAAAATCAAGGCAGATCTGGCCATCGCCAAGCCGGCTCACCACAAGGGGGCCGCTGCGGGTATGGAAGGTGATTTCGGTCAGATCCGGCAGCAGATCATTGAGAAGAACATGGCCGGACGCCAGGGTGGCATGGCCGCAAAGGTCCACTTCGTCCGTTGGCGTGAACCAGCGCAGATCGAAATGGCCCCGGCCCTTCTCCGGCGCCGGAATGAAAAAGGCGGTTTCGGACAGATTGTTCTCAGCGGCGATGGCCTGGAGCACATCGTCCTCAAGCCAGGCCTCAAGGGGACAGACCGCTGCCGGATTACCGGCAAAGATCCGTTGCGCGAATGCGTCGATTTGGTAAAGCGCCAGTTCCATGCTGCGTTCCCCTGTTGCCTGCCCGCCCCTGATACCCATGACCGGCCGAGCCGATCCACCATTCAATCACGGCCCTCGAAGGGGGGACAACCATGCATGTGATTGAGGGGCCCATGACCTTCCCCCAGGCCTGGAGCGCTGCGGATGGCCTCGAACACATAAGTCCGCGCGAGGGCCACTGCCTCTTTCATCACCATGCCCCGTGCCAGAAGCGCCGCGATGGCTGAGGCCATGGTGCAACCGGTTCCGTGGGTGTGGCGGCTCTGGATGCGCTCGCCCTCGAACCGGGCCACCTCACCCTCCTGGGCCAGCACGTCCACCAGAATGTCCCCCTCCAGATGACCGCCCTTGAGCAGGACGGCTCGGGGCCCAAGGGCGCGCAGGGCCAGTGCCGCTTCGTCCATGGCGCCCGCGTCGGCGATGGGGCGGCCCAGAAGGGCTTGTGCTTCCGGCAGATTGGGAGTGATCAAGGCGGCACGGGGGATCATCACCTCCCGGACCATTGCCTCGGCCTCTTCGTCCACCAGACGGGCGCCGCCCTTGGCCACCATCACCGGGTCCATGACCAGGGGAATATCCGCCCCAAGATCATCTAGCACCCCCGCCACGGCCTCGATGGTCTCACGGTTGTGGAGCATGCCGGTCTTGATGACATCGGCGCCGATATCTTCGAGCACCGCCCGCATCTGGGCGGCAATGGTCTCAGGCGGCACGCCATGGACCCCGAACACACCCTTCGTGTTCTGAACCGTGATGGCCGTGACGGCAGTGGCACTATAGGCACCCATGGCCGAGACCGCCTTGATGTCTGCCTGGATGCCCGCTCCGCCACCGGAGTCCGACCCGGCCACAATCAGCACCCGGCCTTTCAGTGTGCCCATGATCCATACTCCCGGGATTTGGTGACGGTATGCAGTCTATTTCTGACCATTGGTCACGGTGCTGCGCCGGTCGGCCATGGCCGTCCAGACCCGCACCGCCTGGGCCGTCTGGGCCACGTCATGGACCCGCAGAAGCTGCACCCCCTGCTGGATGGCCCGCAACGCCGCCGCCAGGGAGCCCCCGAGGCGTTCCCCGGCCGGTTCCTGACAACTCAGGGCCCCGATGAAGGACTTGCGGGAGGCACCAAGCAGCACCGGGCAGCCCAGGGAATGGAACAAGCCGATCCCCTCCAGCAGGGTCAGATTATGATCCGCCGTCTTACCGAACCCGATGCCCGGATCCACGACAATCCGGTCAAGGGGGATACCGGCATCCGTACACGCTGTAATGCGTTTGGCCAGGGCATCGAATACATCGAGCAGGACATAATCATAGGACGGATTGTCCTGCATTGTGCCGGGCTCGCCCTGGGCGTGGACCAGGATTACCGGGCATTCAAGGTCCGCCACGCACCCAAGGGCGTCCGGGTCGTAGGTCAGGGCAGACACATCATTGACCACGCGGGCCCCGGCCTTAATGGCCGCCTTCATCACCGCGGCCTTGCGGGTGTCGATGGACAGGGGGCATTCCGTGCGCGCTCGCAGGCCCTCGATGACCGGGATCGTGCGCTCCAGCTCCTCATCCACGGGCACGGTGCCGGCGCCGGGACGGGTGGATTCGCCCCCCACATCGATCATGTCGGCCCCGGCTTTGATCATCTCCAGGCCACGGGTCACGGCGGCGTCCACCGTCGCTGCCTCGCCGCCATCGGAAAAGGAATCCGGCGTGACATTGAGGATGCCCATGATCCGGGGGCGCTCCCAGGTCAAGCCTGCAAGGCTGGGACGCTCCCGGCGCAGGGCCGCGATGGCCGGGTCTTTGTAAGGGGCCCTGTGCATCTTGCCCACGGGAGCGCCAGGGGTGCGGGTCCAGCGGATCAGCCGGTGAAAGGCCGGGCCATGACCGCCGATGCGTTCGCCATGGCCCTCCGCCCCGGACGGCGAAGACCAGTCATCGGGCTGCCAGTATTCGCGGGATGCCCCGGATTGACCCGCCGTGTCCATGACGTGTCCCTTTGTTGATGGAAGAAGAGAGAGGGAAGCAGAGCACCTGCGCACGGGGCGCGGCTGTTTATGAGATGTCAGTCAGACTGCACCCCGGATTTACGGTATTTACCACGAAATCCGGTCAAAGCATGCATCGGAAGACCTAAGATTTGGAACAGGTCTGAAAAACCGGGGGCCCCGCGCCAATCTGTTGGCCCTGGCCGAAGGCAGATCTCAGCGATGCTGACGTGGAGACAAAACGGGTTGTCAAACCCATGCCGTACTACTCGCCAGGCACAAAAACGCCCCCTCCCGCATTCAGCCGAAGGGGGCGCCACTCTGGATGTCAGCCTCAGGTTTCCTGCGGTTCCGGGTTGGATCCGCCACCGGAGAGGTTCTGGTTGTCTCCGGTCTTGCGCCGCCCGGACGCCGGTACGGCCGTGGACGGGCCGAGGGGTGTGGAGCCGCTTTCGGGATCTTCGCGCACCGGCTTTTCACCCCGGAGCAGACCGACAATCTCGTCGCCGGACAGGGTCTCGTATTCCAGCAGACCGGCGGCCAGGGTATGCAGCTGATCGATCTTCTCGGTCAGGATCTGGTAGGCTGTGTCGTAGCCGTCCTTGATCAGGGTCTTGATTTCCTGGTCGATCAGGCGGGCTGTTTCTTCAGAGATATTCTGCTGCCGGGACACGGAGTGGCCGAGGAAGACTTCTTCCTGGTTTTCCCCGTAGGACACGGTGCCAAGCTGCTCGGAATAACCCCAGCGGGTCACCATGGCCCGCGCCAGACGGGTGGCCTGTTCGATATCCGACTGAGCGCCGGAGGTCACCTTGTCCGGACCGAAAATGATCTCCTCGGAAATCCGGCCGGCCATGAGGATCGCAAGGCGGGAGCGCATCTGCTCCAGACTCATCGAGACCTTATCTTCCTCGGGTAACTGCATGACCATGCCCAGAGCCCGGCCACGGGGAATAATCGTGGCTTTGTGCACCGGATCGGTCGCGGGCACGTTGAGCGCCACGATCGCATGGCCCCCCTCGTGATAGGCCGTGAGGGTTTTCTGCTCCTCGGTCATGACCATGGAGCGGCGCTCTGAACCCATGAGCACTTTATCCTTGGCGTCCTCGAACTCGCTCATGGTCACCAGACGCTTGTTGCGCCGGGCTGCGAGAAGGGCCGCCTCGTTCACCAGATTGGCCAGATCGGCACCGGAGAAGCCCGGTGTCCCTCGGGAAATCACCTTCGGGTTCACGTCAGGGGCCAGAGGCACTTTGCGCATGTGCACCCGCAGGATTTTCTCACGCCCGATAATGTCCGGATTGGGCACGACCACCTGACGGTCGAAACGACCGGGGCGCAGCAATGCAGGGTCAAGCACGTCCGGACGGTTGGTGGCCGCGATCAGGATCACTCCTTCGTTGGCCTCGAAACCGTCCATCTCCACCAGAAGCTGGTTGAGGGTCTGCTCACGCTCGTCGTTTCCGCCGCCAAGACCGGCACCCCGGTGACGGCCCACCGCGTCGATCTCGTCGATGAAGATGATGCACGGGGCATTCTTCTTCGCCTGCTCGAACATGTCCCGGACCCGGCTGGCGCCGACACCCACGAACATTTCCACGAAGTCGGACCCGGAAATGGTGAAAAACGGCACATTGGCCTCACCGGCAATCGCCCGGGCCAGGAGGGTCTTACCCGTGCCCGGCGGACCCACGAGCAGGGCCCCTTTCGGGATTTTGCCGCCGAGACGCTGGAATTTCTGAGGATCCTTCAGAAACTCGACGATTTCCTCGAGCTCTTCCTTGGCCTCATCGATCCCGGCCACGTCGTCAAAGGTGACCCGGCCGTGGCGCTCAGTCAGCAGCTTGGCCTTGGATTTTCCAAACCCCCTGGCCTTGCCGCCGCCGGACTGCATCTGGCGCATG
>CAZLPU010000048.1:0-37252 GCA_964561475.1 uncultured Alphaproteobacteria bacterium | reverse complement strand
GCGCAGTGGCGCCGGACCGCAGTCGCGGCCTTGAGCATGATGCGGATTAAACGCCCCATGCTCTAAGTCCGGGACTTAATCCTGGAGGGTGTGCGGGCAGACGGTGGGAGCGGCCGGAGGGCCTTGAGGAAATGTGGCAAACTGAAGGTTGGCGGCCTGTTCGATGGGCGCAGCGGACCTTTGAAACCGTGGAATTTAATCTTGCAGACAAGAAAGGCGCCGTTAATATCCGGCCAAGAGGACCCGGCCGACTCGGGATCCTGCATGTTCCTTGCCCGGTTGATTGACGTTGATCTGCTGGACGTGATCAGGGTCCCGGCTTCACGCCGAAGCGATCCCGCGATCCCACGGTCGTCCGCTCAACATCGTGTTGGGCATGATGTAGAAAAATGTGCTACTCAGGTTCTGCTACTTAAAATGCCGATCCGGCAGGGATTGAGGCCCAGCACCTTGGCTGAGACCGAGGAAGGCGCGGAGTTGGCTGAACCTGGGTTTTCGGGCCAGGTGTTCCCTCCGGGGGGCCGGTAAGCGCGAGCGGGGAGCGCCAGTAGGGGGTAAGGGGATCGCCAGCGCCCACGACCTATTGGAAACTGCCCATTGGAAGTTGCCGATTGGGACTTGCCGATTGGGACTTGCCGATTGGGACTGGTCGTTGATCTGGAGCAGCCGGCCGTGTTTGCGCCTGACGGTTTCGGTGCTCGGTTCTTTGGCACGCTGTTATTTGGCAATTGGCCGGTGGGGATGACCATTGGCGGCCGTCATTGCCCGGCACTACAACTCCGTAATTCCGTAGAGGCCGCAAGCACGGCCCGCCCGCCCGGCGATTGGCGTCCGGCGTGCGCCCCGTGACCCGCTCGCGAGCCTCCCGGCAGGTTGAGTGCCGGCTGTTTGAGTAGAAGGGGAACTCGCCATGGTAAACGCCATCTCACTGTTTAACGGGGTCGATGCAACGGTCCTGGCCAATGCGCTGCTCGCGGCGGACTCGGGCCTGACTGTTGTCGGCGCCACCTATATCGGGGCGAACGCGGCGGCGGGCACGTTCGACAGCCTGGATTTCGGACAGGCCCTGGGAAGCAGCATCGGTCACGAAGGGTCCGGCGTGGTGCTCTCCACCGGCAGCGCCCAGATCCCGTTCAGCAACACACAAAGCGGTTTCACCACGGACCATGACGGTGCCGGCGACACGGACCTGACCGGATTGGTTCAGGATGTGACCTCCGTTGATACAGGACCTGGGATCGGCACCCGGGATGCGGCGGTCCTGGAAATTCAGTTTATCTTCGACAACCCCTCGGACTCGTTCATCGCCTATGACGCCATTTTCGGTTCAGAGGAATTTCCGGATCAGGATCAGGGGTTCACGGATATTTCCGGGACCTTCGTCGACGAACTCGACAACAGCCTCCTGTTCAACCCTGAAGATCCGAACTCGGTCCTGGCGGTTACCACCGAAAATGTGAACAACGCATTCTTCCTCGACAATGACCCCTTCGGTGTCGCGCCGCCCCAGGCGCCATCGGTTGACCTCGACGTGGAATTTGACGGGGTGACCCGGGTTCTGTCACAGGAAACCCAGGTTGGAACGGGCAACGACACCCAGGATGGTGTCGTCCACACAATCAAATTCGCCATTGCCGATACGACGGACGGTGAAAATGACACCGCCCTGTTCCTGTCCAATCTGCGGGCCAGCGACGGGTCCGGCAGCGGCGGGGGCGGCGGTGAACCGGAAACCGTGCTGACCATTTCCCCCAATGTCACGGTGACGGAAGGCACCGGGGCGGTGACTCCCATGGAGTTCACCATTTCCAGGAGTGGGAACCTCAACCAGACCACTACCGTCGATTACCTGCGCACCCCCTTTGCACCGCCACCCTTCGGTGATGAGGTGGAGGCGGAGGATCTCACCGGTCCCTTCGGCCCATCCGGCACTTTGACCTTCAATCCCGGTGAGACCACCAAGGTCATTTTCTATGATGCGGTCGGGGACGTGGAGATCGAACCGGCGGAGAGTTTCATTCTCGCCATCGATAACGCCTCCAATGACGGCGGCGCTCCGGTCTTCATCAACAATGACCAGAGCATCGGCACCATTATCGACAATGACCTGCCGCCGCCGCCGAGCATTGCGGGGGCCGCCTGGGGTGATCCGCACCTCATCACCTTCGACGGGCTGATGTACGACTTCCAGTCTGCCGGTGAGTTCGTTCTGGTTCAGTCCACGGATGAAGCCAATCCCCTGGAAATGCAGATCCGCACCACGCCGGTCAGCGATGTGGTGTCCGTCGTCACCGCCTTCGCCACGGAGGTCGGCGACACGCGGGTGACCATCAATGCCCTTGAAGAGGTTCCCCTGCGGATCGATGGTGTGGAGACGGCCTTCGATACGAGCGGGCCGGTGACTGTCGGCGACGGGGACCTGTTCTTTGACGGCCAGACGATCACCATCACCTACGGGTCCGGTGATCAGGTCCGGGTCGATCTGTTTGAAGACTTCCTGTCGGTCCAGCCCTTCCTGGATGAGGTGCTGCGTCCCAGCGCGGTACAGGGTCTGCTCGGCAATGCGGACGGCGTCACCACCAACGATCTGGCCGCGCCCGACGGGACGCCCTTCGACCAACCCCTGAGCTTCACCGATCTCTACGGCACCTATGCCAATGGCTGGCGGGTGACCCAGGAGAGCAGCCTGTTCGATTACGGGCTGGGCCAGGACACCAACACCTTCACCAATCCCGGCCTGCCCGTGGCGGACATCACCATCGGCGATTTCGTCTTTGTTGATCCGGTGACGGAGGAAGAGTTCGACGAACCGGTGATCAGCGATGCCCGCGCCCTGGTGGCGGGGGCCAGCATCACCAACCAGTTGATCGAGGACGCCCTGATCCTGGATGTGGCGTTGACCGGCGATACGGATTTCATCGCCGCAGCGGAACGCCTCGTGGCCGAACCCATCGAGGTTCTGGAGCCGATCGAAACGCCCCTGGACAACGACCTTGTGGGTATCCGGGGTGTGGGAACCAGCCAGCCGGAAGGGGATACCGGCGACCAGGTCTTCCAATTCGAAGTCTACCGGACCGGTGATGCGTCTGCCCTCAGCAACGCGATCCAGGTGGATTATGCGATCCAGACCGTGGGCAGGAACGAGGACGGTCTGACCGATGACGAGATCAATTCCGATCTGTTCGGCCGACTGACTTTCACTGCCAGTACCCGGTCCCAGGTCATTCAGATCAATGTCGCCGGAGATGACATCCCCGAGGATGACGAAGAGCTGACCGTCAGCATTTCCCTCATTCCCCTGGCTGCCGATCCTCTGCTTGTCGCCAATGAGGCGACGATCATCGTGGAGAACGACGATGGTCAGCCGCCTTCGGTCTTTGCCCTGACCCAGGTGGGCTCCGGACCGGCCACGGAAGGCAATGGGGGCGAGACCTCCGTCTACGAATATACGGTGACCCGCACGGGCTCGACCCTTGAACAGGATACGGTGGAGTTCGTGGTCGCCGGCGGCGACACGGATCCGGCGGACGGGGACGACTTTATCGGCGGCGCCCTGCCCCTTGTGGAGCTTGTCTTCAATCCGGGCGAGGAAACCAAGACCGTCCTGGTTGAGGTGGCCGGTGACGATGATTTTGAGGCGGATGAAACCTTTACAGTCAGTCTTGCCAATGCCAACGGCGCGGAAATCGATCCGGCCAATGCGGTGATCGATGCCCTGATCGTCAATGACGACGAACAGGATCCGCCCGAATTCAATATCACCGCAGACCTGGCGGATCAGCCTGAAGGCAGCGACGGCACGACCGAGTTCCGTTTCACCGTCGAGCGGGAGAACGACCCCGCCGGCCTGTTCACGGTGGACTTCTCCGTGACCGGATCCGGCGCCAATCCGGCGGATGCGGATGACTTCGGCGGCACTCTGCCCTCCGGAACCCTGGTATTTGCCGATCAGGAACTCAGCAAGACCATCATCCTCCAGGTCGTCGGTGATGCGGATGGGGAGCAGAACGAGGGCTTCACGGTCAGCCTGTCCAATCCGTCCGGTCTGGCCACGGTGGGCACCGCGGCCGTGGATGGTGTCATCCGGGATGACGACGGTGTGGTGGACAACCAGCCCGGCGAACTGGCCATCGAAGCCACGGATGCGGAAAATCTGGAAGGTGACACGGACAGTGTCATTTATACCTTCACCGTGAACCGGACCGGCGGCAGCGACGGACCTGTTTCGGCGGATTTCGTTGTTGAAGGGTCCGGCGCCAATCCTCTGGATGAGGATGATATCGTCGGCGGTGTACTCCCCTCCGGCACGGTTACCTTCGCCGATGGCGAGGTGATCCAGACCATCACCGTGGAAATTGCCGGTGATGAGATCGATGAAAACAATGAAACCTTCACGGTCACCTTGTCCAATCCGGGTGGCGGCGCCACCCTGGGCACGAGTGTCGCCAACGGTACCGTGGAAGATGACGACGCGGTGCCCGTTGCCGAGGATGACTTCTTCACCTTCGTGGAAGGCACGATCCTGGAAGGCAATGTTCTGGAGGCCAATGGCGGAGACGCCGATCAGGACAATGACGGTCTCGGCCTCATTGTGAGCCGGGTCAGCGGCCCCAGCAACGGCACCCTGGACCTGAACGACGACGGCACCTTCACATACGATCCGGATTCGGCGTTCATCGGCACGGACACCTTCGTCTACCAGGTGGAGGACGAGGACGGCGACACGGACACGGCCACGGTTTCCGTAACCGTGGAAGCCATCACCGTGCAGTACAACATCACCTCGGTGTTCAATCCGGTGGTCGATTTCGAAGGCACCGGCGTCAACACCCCGCGCACCTTCCGGATCACCCGCACCGGGGATACCTCCGTGGCCGGATCCGTCTCCTATGCGATTGCCGGGACGGGCCTGAACCCGGTGGAGGCAGCGGATTTTGCCGGTGGTGTTCTGCCCACGGGCACGGTGAGCTTCGCGGCCGGTCAGACCACGGCGGATGTCACCATCCAGGTCAATGGGGACTCTCTCGAGGAAGCCGATGAGAGCTATGAGATCCTGTTGTCCGATCCGGTGGTCGAAGGCTCGAATGGGTCCGTCGGCAATTCGGTGATCAGCACGATTTTCGATGACGACCCCATCGAGATCGGCGGCACCTCGGGCAATGACCGCATCGAGCTGGGGCCTGAAGACGACATTGTCGACGGTGGTCAGGGTAATGACCGCATCAATGCGGGCAGCGGAGATGACCTCGTTCTGGGCGGGAACGGCAATGACCGGATCAATGGCGGCAACGGCAACGATCTTCTGTCCGGCGGTGGCCGCAATGACCGGATCAATGGTGAAAGCGGCGCGGATCTGATCGACGGCGGTGATGGCAAGGACCGGATCGACGGCGGCAACGGCAACGACTTCATCGAAGGCGGCGCGGGCAGGGACCGGCTTGAAGGCGGCAACGACAATGACACTCTGTCAGGAGGCGCGGACAGGGATCGGCTCAACGGTGGTCCGGGCAATGACGTTCTGGATGGCGGCAGCGGCCGGGACCGGCTTGACGGTGAAGAGGGTAACGACACCCTGAACGGCGGCACCGACCGGGACAAGCTGACTGGAGGCGTGGGTGCCGATACGTTCGTCTACGAAAGCGGCGGTGACCGGGACAAGATCCGGGATTTCGACATCTCCCTGGATGTCCTCGACCTGTCCGGCGTCAATGGCGTGGAGACCCTGGACGATCTCACGGCGGCCTTGATCCGGGAGCGGGGCGATGCCCGCTTTGACTTTGGCGGTGATGACGAATTGCGGGTCAAAGGTCTCGACGTGGATCAAATTCCGTTCGCCAACATTATACTCTAACAAAACCTGTATCCTGGGTAGGGTGCTTATGCGCCGTACCCGGATCGCGTGAGTGTCCGGGGTTGAAAGCCGTTTCCAGCCATGACTGGGACGGCTCCCGGCATGTTTTTCGCCGTGAAAAAGCTATTCCGATCAGAAATTTGCAAGTCTTCCCTCGGGTCCCGCCTTCGCTGTTGAACGAATGCTGAGCCGGATGTAATGGTTAACGCGTAATCAGAATCCGCAATCAGCACGCTTGGCGCAGGGCAAACAAATTGCGCTCAGGTTGTCAGACGGGCAGAAAAACTTCCACAAATCATGTAAACGAATCGTAACGTCGGCATCGGCGTTCCTGTTCGTGACAATAAGGGACGAGGGTCATGGTTGATCTTGTACGGAATCTGGGTGGGACGGTTGGCTTCGGTGAGAACATTCTCAACCGGAATGATGACGGCAGTACCGGCCCAATCGATATCACCGGTGTATTTGGTGGCCCGCTGGACTTCTTCGGTGTCGAAGTTTCCGAAGTGTTCGTCAACAACAACGGAAACATCACACTCAACGGCCCGCTGGGCACGTTCACGCCGTCTCAGATCACCGGCGGATCCATCCCCGGCATCTTCGCCTATTTCGCTGACGTGGATACCGGCAACGGCAGCAATCTCAGCCAGACACCTGGCGGCACGTCCCAGGGCACCAACCTCGTCTATTATGATCTGGACACGGTCAATAACGTCTTTACCGTGACCTATGATGACGTCGGGTTCTTCTCCGGCAACAACTCTCTTCAGAACGCCTTCCAGATCCGTCTGATCGGCACCGGCGACGGCAATTTCGATATCGAGTTCCGCTACGAGGACATCAATTGGACCACCGGCAACGCCAGCGGCGGTACGAACGGCCTGGGCGGGACGGTGGCGCGGGCGGGTTACACCGCGGGCACCGGTGAGCCGGGCAGCTTCTTCGAGCTCTCCCAGTCCGGCGTCCAGGAGGCCATGCTGGCCCTGGAAGACACCCCCGGTAACACCGGTATCGACGGCCTTTATCGGTTTTCTGTCACCGACGGATCGATTGCGCCGGTGATCAACATCACCGGCCCTGCCGCCCAGTTCGAAGGCAGCAATCCGCCGGCCACGACGCCCTTCACCTTCACCGTAAGCCGCACCGGCTCCGTGAGTGGTGATCTCGATCTGAACTACCGGGTCGATCCCTTCGGCTTCTTCGTCGATCCGGCGGAAGCCAATGACATTGACGGCGCCAATCTGAACCCGGCCGATCCGTTCCTCACCGGCACGGTCACGATTCCCGATGGCTTCGCGACGGCCACCTTTACCGTCGATGTGCTCCACGATACCCGGATCGAGAATGACGAATGGTTCATCGTCACCCTGACCGATGAATTCGAAGCCGGACCCGAGACCCCCGGCGACCTGGATGTGGTGCTGGCCCGCACCGACGGCGGCACTGCCGGTTTCGGCGACAAGGTTCTCCTCAACGACGACGATGGCACCTTCTCCGACAGCGGCGAGACCTTCGACAATCTCGTGACCGCCAGCACCGACGTGAAACTGGCCTTCTTCAATGATGACGAATTCCTGGATGCGATCATC
Source organism: uncultured Alphaproteobacteria bacterium (assembly GCA_964561475.1). Classification (GTDB taxonomy): domain Bacteria; phylum Pseudomonadota; class Alphaproteobacteria; order JAJFIK01; family JAJFIK01; genus CAYUYV01. The sequence continues at coordinate 29,812 of CAZLPU010000048.1, read as the reverse complement.
ACGGGACGGAGCGAAGGCGGCAACTCCACCCGGGTCTGGTTCGGCCAGGGTGATGGTACGTTTACGGATAGTGGCGAAACCTATGCGGACGGCGAAGGCGTTGCCGTTGGTGAAGTGACCGGCGATGCATTCATCGACGCGGTCATCGTGCCCGACTCCGGCAATCTGATCGTGCTGGAAAATAATGGGTCCGGGATCTTCACACCGGTGAACGGTGACTTCATCCAGCCCGCCGTGACCGCCGGTACGGATATCGCCCTGGGCAATTTCGACGACGATGATGACCTTGAGGCCATCGTAACCCAGTCCGGCGACAATCCGAACCTGTTCCTCGAGAACGACGGTACAGGCCAGTACAGTCTGGACGACACCTTCGGCCCATCCGAATCCTTCCATGTAGAAATTGGTCTCATCAACGGCGACGACCAGGTGGACGCCATCACCGCCGATGGTGCCGATGGTGTCCGGGCCTGGAACGGTCTCGATGGCAGCCTGTTTGGTGGCTCCCCCTTCGGTGCGCCTGGGGAAGGGTTCAGCGCCAATGCGGTGGCCCTTGGTTTCCTCAATGACGATGCCTTCCTTGATGTCTTTGTCGGCTATGGCGGCGCTGCCGATGAGCAGGCTGCCGGTAACGCGAACAATGTGTTCTTCGGCAATGGCGACGGTACCTTCACCGACTCCGACCAGAGCCTTGGCCTGGACCACACTCTGGATGTGGCCCTGGGCGATCTGGACGGTGACGGCGATATCGATGCGTTCGTTGCCAACGGCAATGGCACGGGCATGGCCGACCGGGTCTGGCTGAATGACGGCGATGGTTTCTTCACGGAAAGTGAAGAGGCCTACCACCTGAACAGCGGAACCAGCGAAGGGGTGGATCTGGGTGATCTGGATCTGGATACCCGCCCCGGTGCACCCGCACCGACATTCGGCAATCGCTCCGATGTGGGCATTATTCTGGATGATGACGGTCTGCCGCCGCCGCCACCCCGGGGCCGGGAAGCGGATATCTTCGGCGACCCGCATCTGGTGACCCTGGATGGTCTCGGCTATTCCTTCCAGGCCGCCGGTGAATTCATCCTGACCCGGGCCACCTCCGGCGATCCCCTGGAGATCCAGGTCCGCACGGAGCCTCTCGGAGATGTGGTCTCCATCAACACCGCCGTTGCCACCCAGATCGGCGATGTGCGCGTGACCATTGATGCGACCGCTGATCAACCTTTGCGCCTCAACGGTCAGGTGGTCACCTTCGAAGAGGGCCAGACCTCCGTGGTCGCGGGCGATGGGTCGGTGTTCCGCAATGGGGATGTGTTCACCATTGTCTATGAGACCGGCGAACAGCTCAAAGTGACCCTGTACGACTCCGGCCGTCTGGACATTTGCCTCGCGCTCTCCGAGGACCGCGCCGATGGCTCCTTTGAAGGTCTGCTGGGCAATCTGGATGGGGACACCACCAACGACCTCGCCCTGTCCGACGGCACCGTGCTGACCCAGCCCGTCGACTTTGACGAGCTCTACGGTGCTTTCGCCGACGGCTGGCGGATCACCCAGGAAGAATCCCTGTTCGACTATGAAGAAGGTCAGTCAACGGATACATTCCAGATTACCGACTTCCCCACCCAGGTGATTTCCGTTGATGATCTGCCCGAAGATCTGGTGGCCGAGGCGGAAGCCCTCCTAGATGACGCCGGCGTGACCGACCCGATCCTGCGGGATCAGGCCATTGTCGACATCGTGCTGACCGGCGATGCGAGCTTCGCGGAAGGGGCCGCCAATCTGGCCGCCGATCCGGAAGTCCAGACCGACCCGGCCAACACACCCGCAGCGGTTCCGATTATCGGGATCAGCGCCGATTCCAATTCCCAGCCGGAAGGCAACGCAGGAACCACCGAATTCACGTTCACCGTCTACCGGATTGGTGACACTGAAGGTGCCCTCGAGGTTGATTTCGAAGTGACCGGCTCGGGCATCGATCCGGCCAATGCGGCTGATTTCGACGGGGACCTGCCCTCTGGATCCGTGGCCTTCGCCGACGGCGAAGATGCGACCACCATCACGGTCGAGGTCAGCGGCGACGACGTCGCGGAATTCGATGAAGGGTTCACCGTTTCGATCACCACCGATGCGGAAGGGGTTCTTGTTGCGGCGGGTCAGGCCAGCTCCATCATCGAAAACGACGACGGGACCCCCGAGTCCGTCTTCTCCATCGAACTGATCGATGAGCCCAACCCGGGTGCTCCGGGTGATGATGGTCTGTTCACCTTCAACGTCATCCGCCGGGGCTCCACTTTGGAGGAAGACAGCGTCGATGTGGGCTTCTCCACCACGGTGCTGAACAGCGGCGGGACGGAGATCGAAGAGCCGCTGACTGTGAGCTTCGGCATCGGCCAGACGGTTCAGACCGTTGATGTGGCCATTGAAGACACCGAAACCGACACGGTCACCGCGACCCTGGCCAACCCGGTGGGCGGCACCATCGACCCGGATGACGGTTCAGCGGAAGGCACGGCCATTCCTTTCGCTGGGTTCCTGGCCCCTGAGGTAGGCGAGGTCGAGTTCTCCGTCACGTCCATCACCGCGCCGGTGGTGGCCACGGAAGGAACGGGCGCGGACACGCCCCGGGTCATCCGGATCACCCGGACCGGCGAGACCAATGTGGCGGCCAGCGTTGTCTACACGATCTCCGGCGGCAGCGGTGACAATCCGGCCAGCCCGTCGGACTTCGCTGGAGTCGGCTTCCCGACCGGAACCGTGAATTTCGCCGCCGGTCAGACCGTCGCCGATGTCACGGTTTTCGTGTCCGGCGACAGCAACGTGGAAGAGGACGAAACCTTCCTGGTCACACTCTCCGACGCGACTGCCCAAGGCGTTACGGCAGCCGCCGGTGAAGGCCTCGAGGGCACGATCGTCAATGATGATCCCTTCAATGCCGATGGGACCGCCGATAAGGACCGGCTGGACCTTGCCGGCGGGATTGACCGGATCGATGGCGGTCCGGGTAATGACCGTCTGGAAGGCGGCGCCGGGGATGACATCATTCTGGGGTCCGGCGGGCGTGACCGTTTGAATGGCGGCAACGACAACGATCTTCTGTCCGGGGGCGAGGACCGGGACAAGCTCTTTGGCGGCAACGGCAACGATCTGCTGGACGGCGGGACCGGACGGGACAAGCTGGAAGGCGGAGCCGGTAACGATCTGCTGAACGGCGGTAACGACAAGGACAAGCTGCGGGGCGGCGAGGGCGATGACACCCTGAACGGGGGCAATGGCCGGGACAATCTGCGCGGCGAGGAAGGCAACGATTCACTCTCCGGCGACGGCGACCGGGACAAGCTGCGTGGCGGCGACGGGGACGACACCCTGGACGGCGGCGCGGACCGGGACAAGCTCCGGGGCGATGCGGGCGCGGACACCTTCATTTACGAAGAAGGCGACGGTCGCGACAAGATCAAGGACTTCAATGTCGCCGAGGACATCCTGGATCTCTCCGGTGTCGATGGTCTGGAGACCCTGGCCGATCTCGAGGCGGCTCTGATCAAGGATCGCGGCAAGGCCCGGTTCGATTTCGGTGACGGCGATCTGCTGGTGGTCAATGGCCTGAATGTCGACGACCTGGCCGAGGCCAATATCATCCTGAACTGATCCATCACAGGTCTGATCATGTAAGGAGGGGCGCTCCCGAAACGGGGCGCCTCTTTTTTCGTGCCGCGCCCATTGCCGACGCGCGGGGCAGGGGCAACGGCCTTGAGTGTGACGCGGCCTGGGATGGCGGCACCGTCTATGGATCGGATCGTGGCGAGAGGCGGATGCGGGGCAGCATATTGACCGCCCAGTCTTCCCGGGGTAGCCGGAGGAGGGCGTCCGGCGCTTCATAACCGTCGGCGAACCAGGGAAAACGGTCCGGATCAAAACAGTCCTTAAGCCAATCAATGACCATGGCCTTGACCTTGGACCGTCGGGCGGTGCGATCATAGCTCAGCCAGATATCATAATCGTGGCGCACGCCCAGATCGACGGGAATGAGATCCGCCCCCAGCGCATTGGCATAGTTGGGCAACAGGCCGATCCCGGCGCCCTTGGCCGTCAGCATATAGACGATTGAACTGGTGTTGGCGGTGAACGGCACCGTGCCCTGCACATCGGGAAGCTGGAACAGACGCAGAAACGCCTCCGTGTCCACCGGATCTGCCGTTTGCAGAATGAGCTTGTGTCGGCGCAAGTCTTTCAGGGTTTCCGGCGTGCCGTATTGCTCCCGGTATTCTTCCGACATGAACAGGCTGAGATGGATCTTGCCCAGACGGCTCACCACCCGGTCCGGATCCGTGGGCCGCTGAAGCTGGATGGCGACATCCGCATGGGACCGGGTCACTTCCGTGAGGCTCATGGTACTGATCGTCTCTATGGTCACTTTCGGATAGCGTCTTTGGAGGGGGATGAGGCGGGGGCCGACCCAGTAGGTCAGCAGGCCCTCGGTCACCGCCAGGCGGACCCGGCCCGCGGGCAGGTCTCCCTGGGCCAGGATCTTGTCACCGAGCCGGTCCACAAGGCTTGCCAGTTCCTGAATATCAGGCACCATCGCCTGACCAAGAGGGGTGAGCTGGACCCCCTGGCGCTGGCGCAGGACCAGGGTCTCGCCGATGGCATATTCCAGGTTCTCGATATGCCGTCCCATGGTGGTCACCGTCGTGCCCATGGCCTGGGCGGCGGCGCGCAGGCTCCCATACTCCGCGGCGGCCAGGAAGAACCGCAGATCATCCCACACCACACGATCCGTCGGCAGGGCCACCGTCCGCTGTCCAGTTTTCGTGACACCCCGTGTCGTCATCAGGTCTCCCTTCGGCCGGTCCAAGTCCGTAGCCTGATCACGGTTGTAGCCCCAAGCCCTGGAAAACGGCGCTTGGGGCGCACCAAACGTGGCTGCTCTCAATACCAATACGTGTATAGACAGGGTAGCCTCAAGTTGGTACTCCAGATCAGGCGATGACATTGTGTATTGCACGTATAGGTTGGTATTGCTCCGCATGCCAGCAAACGGGATCTCTTTGCCTGACGGGCAGCGTTCCAGCTCCGACAGGCTTGGCTGTGGGGGTCCCATACGTGGACAGCACCGGATGCACAGGAGACGGACCATGAGACAGGACGGTTCAGGCGGGGGCTTTGCCCTGCCGTTTTCCGGGGACCACGGCCGGGATGAACAGGGCAATCCGGCCGGCGCGGCACGCACTGCACGGCCCGCCCGGTCAGGCGGCGGTCACGGCGGTAGACCGGCCCCTGATGATGACGGGGCCAGGCCGTCCCGGTCCGGACGGGTGGATGTCCGCCTGGTGACGGGTTTTGAGGAGCTGATGCAGGTGGTGGCGGTACGGGCTTCGGTCTATATGGCCGAACAATCGGCGCCCTATGCGGAAGAATTCGACGGTAACGACTTCGCCGGGGGCCATTTTTTGGCCACGGTGGATGGCGAACCCGCTGCCTGTCTGCGCATCCGGTATTTCGGGGATTTCGTAAAGCTGGAGCGCCTCGCGGTGCGCCGGGAATTCCGCCACACAAGGGTCGCCTTCCGGATTGTCCGTGCGGGGCTCGATCTGGCCCGAACCAAGGGGTACACCCTGGTCTATGGTCATGCCCGGAAGGAACTGGTGAAATTCTGGCGCTTTTTCGGTGCCAAACCCAAGCCCGGCGCGTCTCCCTTGTCCTTTTCCGGTGAGGATTACGAGGAAATGGTCATCGAACTGGCCCCGAAAGCCGGGACCATCACGCTGGAAAGCGACGGCTATACCCTGATCCGTCCGGAGGGGCGGTGGGACCGGCCTGGTGTTCTCGAAACCTCGGCGGGCCGGATCGTGGGACCCAGGACAGGTGCCCTTAGTGCAAGTGCGGGGGGTGACGCGCGTCCCAGCACCCATGGCCGTGATCAGCCATCTTATGCCGGGCATTCATCCAGTCACGGAGGGTCTGCTGGGGGACAGTCCCGGCCATCGAGTGTCACCGGTCCAGTGCCCGGCCAGGACAGGGCCGTGGAGGAGCGGCCATGAATGGGTGTGTTCCGAAAGCCTCCGAAGCGGATGCGCTCTCCGTGGTCCGGCATTTGAGTTATCTCCACCAGGAAGTGGTCCGCCTGCGGCTCCATTTCCTCACCTGGATCATCGAAATGGCGCTCCTGCACATGGAAACGGAGTATCCGGCCCTGGGCGAGGATATCGCGCACGCAAAGACCCGGTTCCGGTTCTGACCAGCCCGGATCCCCTCAGGGTCCATGCCCACGGGCGCCGTAGGGTCTAACCGTGGGCTCCAGACTCATCGGGTGGGATGGCACGGCCTATCCCCCCTGACCGATGGAGCTCGAAAAGGCGCTGTTCGAAATGGGTCCGCCTTAAATGGTATCGCCTCGAATGATCTCGCACCAATGGATACCGCCCTAAAGGATACCGGTGAGGCCGTCATAGGCCAGCTTGACCGCAACCACCGCCAGGGCACCATACAGCACACGGAAGAAAGCAGCCCTGTCCAGCCGCTTGTTCAAATAGATCCCCAGGGCAATGCCCACGGGAGCCAGGGGGAGCAGAATGGCGGATGCCAGAAGATTGGGGGTGGAAAGTTGGCCTGTGAGGAAATAGGGCGGGAGCTTGATGAGATTGACGATGGCGAAATAGAACGCGCCGGTTGCCGCGAAGGCCCGGGGTGTCAGGCCCTTCTGGATCAGATAGATATGCATGGGCGGTGAACCGGCATGGGCAAGATAGCTGGTGTAGCCGGAAACCGCACCCCATACCGTGCCCTGGGCCGACTGGGGCCGGTCAACGGATTTTCCGCCGGCGTCTGAGCCGCCTTCCAAGTCGGGACGAGGCGCGCCCGGACGAGGCTGGCCAGGATCGGGCGGGCCGGGGTCAGCGTGGTTGGTTCCCGTAGAGATGACCCCTTTTCCCGCGCTTGTCCGGTCCAGAAGCCGGATCATCAGGAAAGCGGCGATGATGGCAGCGAGACACAGGCGAATGATATCGTCACTCATCCAGCCCACCGTGGCATAGCCCGCCGCGATCCCGAGACAGGCCCCGGGCAGGAGCACCGTCAGGTGACGGGCGTCAAAATCCCGGCGGTAGGCCCACATGCCCATGGCATCCATGGCGATCAGTATGGGAAGCATAATCCCTGCCGCCGCGACGGGAGAGATCACCAGGGACAGAAGCGGCACCGACAGCGTGGCAACGCCCCCAAAGCCCCCCTTGGAAACACCGGTGATGAGCACCGCAGGGATAGCCACGAGAAAGAACATCAAGTCAAAGGTCATGAAATATGCCTTGTAAGCGGCCCGTGCCCTGTTGCAGATCGGTTTCGATGATGCGGGTCCGTCTTGCACCCGGTAAAGCCGCTAGACACACAAGAACGCGTTGGCCATGCTCACCCCTCGCTCACCCCTCGCTCACCCCTCGCTCACCCCTCGCTCACCCCTTCAGAATGCGTAGTCCATCCGGTAAAGCTGGGCATCATAACGGGAGATGACGGACATCACGATCCTGCTCTCGTCGGCACTGATCCGGAAATAGCCCATAAAAGGCAACGCATTCACCACAGCGACAACTTCATCCGTCGACGGGTCGTTGAGTGATGTGAGCGGGCGGCGATGGAGAACCGAACGGCGCCGAAGGGTCCGGCTCCCCTTTTCCGTCGGGCCTGCCGCTTCGTCCTCCCCAGCTTGCGCGTTTTCGGTCCCGTCCGCTTTGGCGGTCAGAAAGTAAAGATGGCCGCCCGCCACATCGAAATGGTGGCCCGCATCGGAGGGGAGTGTGGCGGACAGCACCCCAACGCCCCCCGTTTCCGGATCAACGGCCACCACCTTGCGCTCCCGGATGCCGCAGGCCAGGATCCGGCCATCGGCCAGGATCCGCAAGGCCCGGGTCGGTTGGTCCGTCAGCTGACGGATGGTGCCGGTTTCAAGATCGACGGCATGAAGAAAGTACTCGCCGGCCCTTGAAGAGGAGAAATAGAGGGTGGACCCGTCGGCGGACCAGACCGGCAGGGTGTCGGACTCAGGATGGGTGGTGATCCTGCGATGATCCCGTCCATCCGCGTCCGTGACATAGATATCCGCGTTGTCATCCACCGTGGCGGCATAGGCAATCCGGGTCCCGTCAGGGGAGAAGACCGGGCTTTCCAGACCGATCCGCCGTCTGTTGGTGATGGGGCGCAGGCGTGAGCCGTCCACGTCCGCGGTCCAGAGCCTGGCATCGCTGGTGCGGTCGGAGATGAACACAAGGCGCCTGCCGTCCGGCGAAAGATCCGCATCCCAATCGAACCGGGTGGAACTGATCACGAAGTCCGGCTCCAGCTCCGGCGTTTCCCGGTCTTGGGTGTCTTCGTCCTCCTGGCCAGCCGGGGGCGGGATCCGGTTGATGGAGATATTGGTGCCCTCGTCCCGCTGATCGAGGATCAGCGTGCGCCCATTCGGGGCAATGGCAACCCCATGGACATAGGCGGATGTGTGGACCATCTGGGTCGGGTTGCCGCCGTCCCGGGAGATCCGCCAGACGCTGAATGGTCCGTCCCGGGAGGATGTGAAGACGATATCCCGGCCATCGGGCGACCAGTTCAGGTCGGTGATGGTATCCTTGTCCCTGGTCAGGCGCCGGAGGGGTGCCTTCGGCTGCCCGTCCGGTGTGAGATCGAGGACGTAAATGTCCGACGTGAACGCCCGCACTTCCCGGCGGATCGCCAGTTTGGATCCGTCATGGGACAGGGCCGCCATGGTGTCGCCCAGGGTGCCTGGCGGCGGATCGGTCAGGGGGGTGACGTTTCCGGTCTCCAGGTCCAGGTGAACGATCCGGCTGCGGGGCATGTCACCGTCCATGGCGGTGGGATAGATCAGCCCGCTGCCATCCCGGGTCCAGGCAACGGACAGGGTGATCTGAGAGAGACAGTCACCCACCTTCTGATCCGCGCCGCCCACGGCGGACACAATGTGTACGGAGCAGAACGGCCGTTCTCCATGGCGTATGCCCCGGCGGATGAAGGCAATCCGGTTGCCCTTGGGCGAGAACGCCGGATAGGCATCGAAATGGTCCGAGTCCAGAAGTCTGCGCATGTCAGGGGCCCCAAGCGCCTTCACATAGAGGTCGAAGTCCTGACGTGCATCCTTGTTCCAGGCAAAAACCACCGTACCCCCGTCCGGGGAGAATGCCGGTGTGATCGGGCGGCCCTCAAGGGTCGTGAAGGGCACGGGCGGACCCTGAACGGATCCTCCCTCATTGCGCGCGCCGATTTGCGGGGCCATGAGGACAAGGGTGAGCAGGCCCGCGACAACCCCGGCCACAGCCAGGGACAGGATCACTGGCCGCCTGTTCCCGGGCCTCGACGATCCAGGGTGAGCGCGGGAGGCATTGGGCTGGAGAGCATGGGGGGGCTTGGGGGCCGCCTGGGAGGCCTGGGATGCAGGGATCCAGGTCGATGACCCTGACGGGACTGACGGGGCGGCAGGGCGTGGCGGGGGCTGACAGACCGCGTCGTTCATGCCGCTCATGGGCGGCCCGTCGGTCTCGCCACTGGTCTCCTCACGACTTTCGCCATGGCTGTCCTGGGGCAGGTCTTCGGCGATCAGCCGGTACCCCTTCCGGGGAATGGTCCGGATATAGCGCGGTTGCCGGCTGTCATCCCCCAGGGCCCGGCGCAGGTCGCTGATCACCACGGCAACGGAATGATCGCTGATGGCCGCCCGCTGCCAGACCGCGTCCAGGAGTTCTCCTTTACTCACCACCCGGTCCCGGTGCCGGTGCAGATAGGCCAGCACGGCGACGGCCCGGGCCTCGAGCCGGCGCACCTCGTCGCCACGGCACGCGGTGTTATCATCGGGCCGGATCTCCCAGCCGCCGACTTTGAAGGGCGCGCCAAGTCCGGTCTGGTCTGTCGGGTTCTGGTTCATCGTTTCCGGGTTCATCTCCTCCGGGGGGCTTCCTGGTCTCCGGCAATTCCGTGCTGGCGGAACGATACGGTCAGGGATGCCCGGGCCAGGATTATGCCTCTGGGTTGAAAGTCTGCGACAGGAATACCCCATCTATACCGCGAAACCGCCCCCGGGTCAGGACCAAGCACGCTCAAGGAGGCTTCCTTGAGATCTCCCTGAACCCCGGCGCATCCCCTCCGATCGCCCGCAAATCATGCGCGCCTGATGATCCTTGAGCGTCCCCTTGAGGTCTTCGCTCCAGTGGCCTGCCTAGCCTGACCCCTGACTGAACCGGACCTGGCTGAGGTTTCGGATAAGCACGATGGACAGACATGGGGGTTTGATCATGCAAAATGTGGTGCACGTTTCGAGAAGTGGGGACACTCCGGGTGAGGAAACCAAAGTCCATCCCTGGGTGAACGGGATTGCGGCCCGTGTCGCTGCCCGAATGGCTGGCCAAATGGCAGGCCAGATGGCAGGAAAGACCGCGATTGCCGCCCTGGTCACAGCCCTGGGAACGGCCATGCCCGCGCTAATCCAACCGGCTGAAGCCCAATCCGCGGCAAGTGGCACCACGGCCCAGCCGCCGGAAGAGGTTCAGGAGCGGCTCACGGTTACCGGTTCAAGGATCGCCAGGGACAACTTCACCTCAGACAGCCCCCTGACCGTGGTCACCGGTGAGTCCCTCCAGCGCCAGGGCTTCACGGATATCGGACAGGCCCTGCGCCAGCAGCTTGCGGTGACCACCGGCGGGTTCGGCCAGTCCAATGTGCTCGCCGGCGGCGGCGCCAGCTCCATCGACCTGCGTAATCTCGGCCGCCAGCGGGTGCTGGTGCTGATCAATGGCCGCCGGGTCGCCCCTTTCGCCGATGCCCTGGGCAATGAGACCGTCGATCTGTCCTTCATCCCGACGACCTTCGTGGAGCGGGTGGAGATCCTCCGGGACGGGGCGTCCTCCACCTATGGGGCCGACGCGGTCTCCGGGGTGATCAACATCATCCTCCGGGAAGACTTTGAGGGCATGAACGTCTCCGGCCAGTTCGGTATCACCACGGAAGGGGACGCGGAGAGCACGGTGCTGTCCACAACCATCGGTGCCGGGAACGACCGGGGCAATGTCGTGGTCAACGTGGAGTACCGCAAGCGCGAGCCCGTGCGCCAGGTGGACCGGGACTGGGCCGTGCCCGCCATTTCCTTCCTGAACAACAATGTCTTTTTCCATGGCTCGTCTTTCTCCCCGGGCGGACTGTTCCTCGGAGACGGCGGCGCTATTGTCTGCGCCGATTTCAACGCCTTCAACGGACTGTTCCAGGGGGACGGCACCACGGATCTGTTTGCCGAGACGGGGAACTGCCCCCTTGCCGGGTTCGTGGTCGCGGACAGTCCCGATGAGGTGGTCAATTACGACTATGCCTTTGAGCAGAACATCATCAACGGCCAGGAACTCTTCAACGCCGCCACCTTCGGCACCTATGAACTGGCGCCCTGGCTTCAGGCTTTCGTGGAAATGGAGTTTTCCAAGCGGGAAGGCAATGTCCGCCTTGACGGTAACCCGGGGTCGCTGGGCACACCGTCCTTCCCGGCGGGCTGGCGGGTTCCGGCCACCAACCCCTTCAACTTCACCGGCGAGGACGGCGGCTTCCGCATCCGGCCCACAAACACCATCGGCCCCCGCCAGACCATGGTGGAGACCAACATGTTCCGCGCCGTGGTGGGCCTTGAGGGCACTCTTCTGGAGCGGTTCCAATGGGAATTGTCCTATCTGTGGACCCGGGTGGACAGCCAGATCGTCAGCGACGGGCTATGGAACCTGGCGAGGGCGATCCGGATTTCCGATCCGGATCAGTGCGGCGCCGACCCCATCTGCGCCTCCATTACCGGGCCTGAAAACGCCTTCGATGTCTTCTTCCCCGGCAACTGGACCCAGGATCAGATCGATTATCTGGCCCATGACAATGTGAACCACTCCCAGTTTGCCACCTCGAACCTGATCGGCGTGATCTCGGGGGATGTGTGGGAATTGCCTGCAGGCCCCGTCGGTGTGGCCCTGGGTTTTGAATACCGGGACGAGAACGGCCAGACCACTCCGGACTCCGTGATCGTCTCGGGGGAAAGCGTCAGCAACCAGGTCTTCCCCGCATCGGGCCAGTTCGATGTCTTCGAAGTGTTCGGTGAGGTGAACATTCCCCTGCTGAAGGACCTGCCTTTGGCGAAAGAACTCTCCGTCAACCTCCAGGGCCGCTGGTTCGATTTCTCCAATTTCGGCTCCGACACGGTGTTCAAGCTGGGGGCGGTCTATGCACCGACCGAGGATGCCCGTTTCCGGGCAAGCTACGGCACATCCTTCCGAGCCCCGACGGTGACGGACCTGTTTGCCGGCGGCGTCGTCAGTTTCGCCAATATCACCGACCCGTGCGCGGGTTATGGCGGGCTCGATCCGCAGATGGGCAACAACGCCAACATCATCGCCAATTGTGAGGCGGACGGACTGGCACCGAATTTCATTCAGCCTGCGCCCCAATATTCCGTGACCCAGGGCGGCAACGAGGATCTTCAGCCGGAAGAGGGCACCAGCTACACCATCGGTGTGGTGCTCACCCCCCGGTTCCTGCCCGGCTTCCAGGCCAGCCTCGACCATTACTACATCAAGGTGAAGGACATCATCACCTCTCCCACGGCGGACTCGATCATCGACGCCTGCTACCAGGGTCCCGTTGGCCTCGAAGCGCCGGAATGCGACCTGTTCAGCCGGTCACCGACCACCGGCGTTGCAGTTGGTCTGCTCAATCCCCTTCAGAATCTGGGCTTCCTGGAAACCAAGGGGCTGGAGTTCAACATCATCTACACCCGGGATATCGCCGCTTTTGGCTTCCTCAACGGCACGGTCACCTTCGATGTGGGGGCCACCTATCTTCAGGATCTGAACGTGAATGGCGATGGCCAGGCAGGGGATACGGGTGACTCTGAGAGCCGGGGCAGCAGTTCTCCGCGCTGGCGCTCCAATGCGGAGCTCACCTGGGAACAGGGGCCGGTTCTGGCTCTGTGGCGGACCCGTCATATCGGCCCCACCGATGATCCCGCGTTCGACGGCAACAATCCGCTCAACTACAACGGCACGCCCAACCATATCGAGCACGACATTTTCGCCGAATACGCCTGGCGCAATGTCCGCTTCTCCGCCGGCATCAACAATCTTTTCAACGCTGAGCCGGAATATGTGTTCGCCATCGGCAACAACACGGATATCAACCTCTATGGCACGGCGGCCCTGGGCCGGTTTGCCTTTGCCCGGGTGTCGGCCGACTTCTGACGGTTCCTCCGCGCGGGGCCCCACCTGTGGTCACGGGTCCTGCGCCTTGGGACGGATAACCAATTGAGGCAATGCTCAACCCCATGAGCATCCACCTCGGGGGTCCGGTTCGCCGGCCCCCTTTTTTATGCGGTGGCGGCCGTGGGTTTTATGCCCTGAAGGCGGAAGGGACCGGGACCTGCCCGCCGTCATGTCCAGCCTACCTTGGTTGCATCCCCCGATTCGGCTAAGCTCGCGATATAGCTGTGGGAACACGGATCGCGGTGATGGCGAACGGTACGGACAAGTCTGAGAAGTCAAAGCAGGACGAAAGGGCCGGAAACCTGAAGAGCCAGGGCCTCAAGAGCCAGGCTCCGGCGTCCAAGGCTTCAACGTCCAAGTCTGTTGGGGGACATGATCTGGCCACGGTGCAGACCCGGGCCAAGACCCCGAGCCGTGCCAATGGCGCCGGCGCCTTTGGTGTTCATGCCACGGTCTATTTCCACTGGCCCGAGCCCATCGTCACCCAGGAGTTCGGCACCCTCCAATTCGGTCCCAAGGCCCTCGAACTCGACCTGACCGGCCATGCCTGTGAAATGCCCATCGAATACCAGAGCCATGTCCTGATCGGTTCGGTCCAGGACAATTCCACGTTTGTGGGTTCGGTTCTGGACGGGGCGGAGCATGGCGGCGGCACTCAGAAGACCATTCCCCAACGGGTGCTGGGCGCGGTGCGGGCGGCCCTCGGATCCGGGAGCGGCAAGGTGGACAAGGCCCGGCGGGGGGATTTCCTGCGCAGCGTGGTCAAGCCGGGCCAGGAGCCATGGCAGGCCCATTTCCGCTTTCAGATGGACGGCGCCCTTCTGCCGGAAGGATGCGCGGCGGACAGCGAGCGCAACACCGCCCTGCATCTCACCGATGCGGTGCCCGTGGCCGAACCCCGCACCAATGCCCCCTGCCATGTGGCCTTTGCCACCCGGATCCGCCCGGGCATCGATCGGGCCCGGAGCATCCAGACCAAGGCCCAGTCGGCCGCCCTTCTGGACCGTCACCGGGCCAACAATCTGGCGGTGGCCCGGATCCTTTGGGGCAAGGAGACCTATGGCACCCTGGAGACCAGATCCGTCTACCCGCCCGAGCCGGATGGGGATGCGGGGACCCGGGAGGCGACGGGGACCGGGGCGGATCCAGCCCAGCCACCGGGGGAGGCCAGCCGCTGATGCCTGAACGCAGACCAACCAAGTCTCAAGCAAAACCGGCGGAGCTTCTGTGTGCTGAGGAAACCGGCTTCATCCCTCTCGTGGAGCGGGCGGGCCTCGACCCGGGCGAGGACTTCCGGTTCCAGGACCTCACCAATGTGGACCTGCGGGGCCTCGACCTGACCGCAAACGGCGCTCTGCTCCGGCCATTCATCTTCTGCAATGCGGTTCTGGCCGGCGCGGACCTGCGCGGCACCCGTTTCGCCCCCGGCGCCCTGGAAGGTGCCGATCTCACCGGCGCGGTCCTGGGGGGCACCACCGTGGGCGGCAAGCCCATGGAGCCCATCAACATGCCCACGGGCTGGGTGTTCCGGGATCATCCGGACGCCCCGGAAATGGTGGTCATCCAGGGCGGTACGTTCCTCATGGGCTCACCGGAGGATGAGCCGGGCCGCCAGACGAATGAAGCCCAGAAAGAAGTCACGCTCGGGCCTTATGCCATTGGCCGTTACGTGGTGACCGTTGAAGAGTATGAGCGCAAAAGGTTGGGTGCAGAGGTTTATGGTGTACTACAAAAGTATGTAGACTCAGATCGTGAAATTGATACTAGAAAGAAGCTTAGAATTTTCCGAAGAGCTAGAAGAGCTAGAAAGCAGCTTAGAATTTCCCAAAGAGAGTATGCAAAATTAGTCGGAAATGTAAAAGCACTGGAGGAAAAGCGGCGAATGTTAAATGAAAGAGTCCGTGATCTTGGTCCAAATCCATGGCGTCTACCTGTCGTGAATTTGATTTTTGAAAGAGTGCGAGAATACGCTGACTGGCTTCGTGATCTCACGGGACAGCCTTACACCCTGCCAACGGAAAGCAGGTGGGAATTCGCCTGCCGGGCGGGCACGACGACCGCCTATAGTTTCGGCGACACGATCACGAAGACGCAAGCCAATTTCGACGCTCAACGCGCTATGGGGGCTGATAACCTCAAGAAAACTGCGCCGCCCTTCAGAACAGATGCGCAATTGCAAGCGCGCAAGAAGCAACAACTCCGTAATGTGGGATCGTATCCGGCAAACCCTTGGGGCATGTATGACATGCATGGCAATGTCGAGGAGTACTGTGTCGGAAGCACCCAGACGGTTGCGGCGGCGGTGCGCGGCGGCTCTTGGCGGTCCCCGGCGAACCAGACTCGTTCGGCCTTCCGCAACGCAAACTTCGTTCTCGGAGAGGATTTTGACCGGGGCTTCCGTGTGGCGAGAACACTGATTCCCTGACAGATAAATCTGTCACCAGCCCTCCGGGCAATGCGATCATCCTGCCCGGCAAAAATCTCTACCAGGATCGTTAACGGCCCGGCAATTTCTACTAACGGTAACCTTACTCCCTCTGAAAGCCTGTTTTCCCAGCCTCCAAAAACATGAGGGTTTTGCTGGCTTCTGCGCCGTTTCGTGCGCCGCGGAACGGTTGGTCCCGGCGTTGCAATACCCAGGATGCAGCGGCAGAAGCCGCGGGGAAGAGCAGGAGCCGGCCCATGATCATCCGCACCCATCCGGTCCAGGCTTTGACCATCCTGACTGCTGCTCTCATCGTGGTCCTGACCATCACGGCGGGAACCGCGTCCGCCGCTACGAGCCATAGCGGAGAAATCCGCCTGCAGGGACGCATTGCGCCGGTTTGCCAGGTCACAGTGACGGATCTGGGCGCATCCCTGGATCTCGTGTCCGGGGAAAGAGCCACCCGGGTGGCCACGGTGGAGGAACACTGCAACAACCATGATGGCTACACCATCGCCTTCACCTCCCAGAATAGCGGTATGCTGACAAGCGGCCATGGGGCTGAAATCGCCTACACCATGAGCTATGGCAGCGCCCAGAACCGCTCCCTCACGTCCCAGGTTGGCCTCGAGCGTCAGGAACCCCGTTACGGCGAGGCAGAGGATCTTCTGATCACGGTAGAGCCCGGCAGCACACGGATTGCCGGTACCTATGGCGACACCATCACCGTCACCATCAGCGCCAACTGACGGACCGGCCATCGCGGGACGGGCAGATTGAAACTTCAATGTCGCGCTATGGTTTCGATCCGCTTTACCATACAGGAAATTGCGCCAGCTTTACCATATCCGTTTGCGGATCATTCAATGTCGAGGGGTATCATTCCAGCCATGGGAGGAGCCTTGCATCAGGGCTCAACAGGAGAGGTGGAGCACATGGTCAACCCACACGGTGTCACTGGGGGATTGAAAGCATTGGACAGCATGGAGATGGTTGCCTCGAGGGCAGGTATCGCGGCCGGATTGGCGACAAGCCTCGTGATCACCGGTCTGGCCCTTCTTGTCTCGAAACCCGCCATGGCATCCTCCAGCGGGACGGTGGATATCAACGGCACTGTAGATGCCGTATGCGAAGTATCCGTGACCGATCTCAATGCCAGTCTTGATCTGGTGTCGGGAGAATCCTCGAAAAAGGTCGCCACCATTCAGGAGCACTGTAACGATCATCAGGGTTACACCGTTTCCTTTTCTTCCTCGAATAGCGGGAACCTGCGCAGCGGTGACGGCAACCTTGTGTCCTACACGGTGGATTACGATGGCCAATCCCGCCAGGATCTCCAGCGAAGCATGTCTTTGCGCCGGTCCCAGGCACAATTCCGTCAGAACCGGGACTTGAATGTGAACATCGACAGTTCCACAACCCGGGTGGCCGGAGCCTATGCGGACACAATCACCGTGACAATCCAGGCCAATTGATCCTTGGTGAGAGGACAATACCTAGCCATACCATCCGGGCGGGCACTTCACCCGTCCGGATGAGGATCGCCGGTCACAAGTCCGAAAGAGTCCGTTAACCGATGAGTTTACGCCGTTTCAAGCCCTTGCCGCCATAATGCTTCCCACAAGATGCACGCTGCGTGCACCATGTTGTGGGGAAGACCATGCGGATTGCCATCATCGCCACCGGTTTCATGCTTTTTCTGGCGTCAAATGCCGAAGCCTTCAAGCTGACACCCATTGAAGTGAGCTTCGCGCCTACTGGCTCCGGGGCGTCACAGTCGGTTGTTCTCGATAATCCGAATGCAACGCCGGCTGCGATTGAATTGACCGTCCACCGGCGTGCCATGGCCGAGGACGGTGAGGATATTCTGACTGCGGATGGCGAGTCTTTCCTGGTCATACCCTCCCAGGTCATCCTCATGCCCGGTGAGAGTCAGGTTGTCCGTCTGCAATGGCTTGGCGGGTCAAGGAACAGGGAAGAGGCCTATCGTCTCATTGCAGAACAGCTTCCCATCGATCTTGAGGAGGATGCGCCGGAGGGAGGCCGCATGCGGCTGCTTGTGCGCTACATCGCCTCCCTTTATGTGCAGCCGGAAGGCACCACGCCGGAAATCTCGGTTCAGGATGGCCGGGTTGAAAAGACCGAAGACGGAGGGACTGTCCTTGCCTTCACGGTCAAGAATAGGGGCACCGCCCACGAGGCTCTGGGCGATCTGTCCATCAATACGGACGGTCCGGCGCCGCTGTCCATAGGACCGGACCAGCTCGACGGTATCAGTGGATCGGTAGTCCTGGCAGGATCCCAACGCTCTTTCCAGGTGCCCCTGCCACAACCCCATGAATTGGGACCGGTCACCGTATCCCTCGATTACACAGCACGCTGACGGGGAGGGGGTGAGTTCGGGCCGTCCTGGCCGATGGATGGCGGCGCTCATGCAATGTCTGCTGACCGTCCTTGTGGTGGCGCCGGTCAGTATTGTCTCTGCCGAGGTCCGGGCGCAAGATCCGGAAGACCTGTTCTCAAAAGTTTTTGGGGGCCGGTCTGCCCCAAAACGGGAGCAGCGGTTTGATGCCCCTGTCCGCTTTCTGCTGTATGAGTTGGGTACGGTCCCCATCCGGATCACATCCGAAGGGCATGTGTCCGCCGAAAAGACCGCTCTCATCGACGTGATTGGCCAGGTGGTGTCCGATGGTCCCTTGCAAGGGATGGCGGATCTCGAAGCGCCGGATGGTTTTCTGCCCCTTGATGGAATCGCCGATGCCGGTGTGACCCTGACCTATGATCCGGCCACCCTCGGTCTTGTGCTGGATGTTCCATGGGACAGTCAACGGATCATCGACCTTTCCCTGGCGGCACCGCCCCGGCGGACCCCGAATCCGCCCCACGGACCCGCAAAGTTCAGCGCCATCCTCAACCTTCGGGGTGCCCTTGATGTCGCCACTGGCGGTCAAGATACTGATGGTCAGGGTGGGGAGAGCGGACGGCCCGTCTACAACGGCGATATCGCTGCTGCCATCCGCATCGGTCCCGCCGTGTTCGAAGCATCGGCGAATTTGGCCAGTGACAGCCAGCCCTGGATCCGGGTCAATGGCACCCGGATGTTTGCGGATGACGTGTCTGGGCGCACTCGTTTCCAGGCGGGGGAGGTGGACTACGCCACTGCCGGCTTCCAGACCCGGCCACGGATCATGGGTCTTGCTGTTGGGCGAAACTTCAATCTGCAACCGGACCGTCCCTTTCGGCCCAGGGGCAGCCGCATGGTGGAGGTCGAACGGGATACGGTGATTGAGGTACTGACCAATGGCCAAGTCATCGATACGATCGCCGTCGGTCCCGGGCGCTACCGCATCACCGATCTACCCTTGACCCTGGGGGGCAATGATTTCCAGATCCGCCTCACCGATGATCTCAACCGGGAAGAGTCCATTGATCTGTCCCTGTTTTTCGATCCCGGCCTTCTGGGACGCGGAGAGACCGACTTCTCCATGGCCGCCGGGTTCGCAACGGTCAATGGGGAGACCATCAATACTCCAGATACGGAGGACTGGGTCCTCACCAGCTTCTATCGCCGGGGTGTGCTGGACACCCTCACCCTTGGCATGACCACCCAGGTCGACCGGCGTGCCATCAATCTCGGCGGCCAGGCAGGCTGGGCAGGCCCCCTCGGCAGCATCGGCGTGCTGGCGGAAGGCAGCAGGGTATCGGGGCGGGAAGGGGCCGCCGTCACCCTCCAATGGGAAAAGCCGGGCATTGGCTTTGCAGGGCCTCGCGGATCAGGCGATTACAGGCTTGATGCAGGGATGATCGCGCGTTATGAGACAAAGCGTTATGCACCCTTCCGCAATGATCCCCTGGCCAACGATCTCCTCTCGGATGTATCCGTCAGGGTGGGTCAGTCGTTTCCTCGTGGGTGGCGTCTCGGGCTTACGGGCACCAGGCGGTACCTTCGGGAAAACGGTGAGGATACGTCTTTTTCCACGTCCTTGGGCAAGCGTCTGTCACCTTTTGCCAGCCTCGATTTTCTCGGCAATGTCCGGCAGTCCAGTGACGGAACCACGGCCGCGGACGCATCCATGACCTTCACGCTTGCGTTCGGGAGTAGCCATTCCGTGCGCCTTTCTGGTGCCACAAGAGACCAGTCCCTGTCCGGTCGGGTCGCCCGCCGGTCCCGCCGTCTGATTGATGATTGGACCGGAGAACTCGAGGCGGTGCGCCGGCCTTCGGCGGGGGAAGTGGAGACCGTCTTGCGCTATGGGGGCCAGCGGTTCGAAGCCGATGCGCGCCACCGGATTGTCTCTGGTCCGGACCCGGATATTTCGGAGATCCATCGCAGCACACTTTCCCTTGGAACAGCATTTGTCATGGCCGGAGCCCATCCCGCCATCTCCCGGCCGGTGGATGGCAGTTTTGCCCTGATCCGCCGTCACGAGAATTTCAGGGACACGGAAATCGTTATCAATCCGTCCGGAGAGAGTTATCGGGCCCGAACGGATGGGGTAGGACCTTTGGTCGTCCCCGGACTGTCCGCCCATCTCCTCCAACAGATCCGCATTGATGCTCCCGAGATCAAGGTAGGGCAGGATATCGGCGAGGAACGTCCCTTTCTGCGGCCTGCCTTTCAGAGTGGGGTTGTGCTCACGGCGGGCACCGCCGCCAGCATCATTCTCACGGCTGTTCTGGCAGGGCCCGATGGCGTTGCCTTCGGTTTGGCGGCCGGTGAGATCAAGAGGCTTGGCGGATCAGAGGACGAGCCGGTGGTTCAGACCTTCTTCACCAACCGCGACGGACGGATCGCCGTGGACGGATTGTGGCCAGGACGCTATGGCATCCGCCTGTTCGGGCGGAAGAAAGGGCAGGGGGATCTTGTGATTGATCCGGCGTCACAGGGATTTGTCGATGCGGGAAAGGTGGTGCTCCAATGAGACGCCCGATGATCAAGCCTCAGGTCCTGGAACGTCCTATCACGGAGTATTGGTTTCCATCTCCGCTTCTCCGCCTACCCATCGTCGTGCTTGTGATCAACCTCGTCGCGATGTTTTCTGGTGCATCCAGTGCGGTGGCCAAACCGGCCTGCAACGTGCAGTTGGTCCACCCGGCCCAGATTACAGTTTTCTCCGGCATTCCCTATGATCTGTTCGGAGAAGGGCGCCAGACCGTTCGGGTCGATTTCGATGTCATCGGCCTGACCCTGAACTGTACCTTCTATGTAGGTATTTCCTCTGCGGAGGAAAGTCAGGGCATACGGACGGTGCGCCAGGGGGGCGCGAGCCTTGCATACTGGCTGAGTTTGGATAGCGCGGGCGGATCGATCCTAAGGGACTGGCCCCAGGATTCCCGTAAGGATCTTTTATCCGGACGCTTGAATCTCTTCCGCTTACGGGAGAGTTTGACCTACTTCATCCAGGTGAACAAGGGCCAGGTGGTGGCCTCGGGCCGGTATTCGGACCCGGTGACGGTCACAGTCTACAGGAAGTCCGGAAATGATTTGGTCCCGGTGGATCATATCCAGGTCACCTTCGACTTTGATGTCGAGCCGGCCATCCTCGCGGATATCGGCATCGACAGTGTTTACCGGTCATTGGGAGCAACCACCCATGTGCTTGATTTCGGTGACATGGAAACCGGTCAGCGCCGTACGGCCGAACTGGTGGTGCGGGCCAACACCCCCTACAGCCTCAGTCTGGATTCCCTGAACGGCGGGGCCATGCGCCGGGACGGTGGAGGGGCTGATGAAGTCATTTCCTACAGCCTACGGATTGATGGAGCGGGCCAAAGCCTCACCCGCCCGGTAACGCTCTCCGTGTCCACCCCTTTCGCCCAGGGCGGTCAGGTGCGCCACCGACTGGAATTCACCCTTGGCGACACCACCCGTGCGCCCGCCGGCACCTACAGCGATACAATCCGCACGACCGTTGAGGCGCGCTAGTATTTTTTTTCCGTCTGGACAAGCACAGTGTAACCCGATGGGTGGTGGCCTTGCTCAGCGTGTCAAATGGGTCCGGACAGAGACCATCCGGCAGCCCCTCTCATCGCTCGGTCAGCAGATTGATCTGGCCAAAGCGATTGAGGCCGGTGCCCCCCTTCGAGCCCGCGTCGTAAATGTATCCAAGGGCCACATGGCCGTCTGATGTCCGCAGGACGCCTGCGCGCACCCAGGCCGCGTCAATGCCGCCGACCCGAAGCTCGGGCTTTGACCAAATATCGCCCTGCTTCCGGGTACTGAAGAGACTGCGGGTAGCCTCATCTATGAACAGTGCGAAGAGTTGTCCCTCCACGGCTATGAGATCCGCTCCGGCCTGCTGGGAGTCCACGGCATTGGTCACGACTGGCAGGGAGGCAATGGAGATCGGTGTTGTAACCAGTCTTCCGGCGTGAATGGAGCGCTCCCACGGGCTGCCATCCGCAAGCCGGTAAGCGACGGTCACCCTGTCGGTCGCGTTGTCATAGGCCAGCGGGAGTACCGCACCGTATTCAGCCCGACTTGTACCTGCGCCCTTTGCCAGGCGTAGGCGTTCGCTCAGTGTTCCGTTAGCGGAGAGAGTACGATACCAGAGCTGACCGTCATCGCTAAAGTAGGCCAAGTGAACCGTGTCATGCCGGCCGAGCACGGCCTGGGGGCCTGCATTGATCTGGGCAAGTCCGGGATCCAGCTCAAGCGCTTCGCTCCAAATGCCGTCCATCCCACGCACCGCATAGTGGAGGCGATCCGCAAGGAAGACCGTCACGATGCTCCCATCCGAACGCGGTGTCAGTGTCGCCATCTGGGCGATTGCCGTTGCCTCCGCGGCGATTTCGTCACGGATTTCCCAGCGGTCTGGATGGGTCGGATGATCGGATATGCGGAACCGGTGATAGCGGACGGACCCTGTGACCTGGTGAATGATATGAATTCGATTGTCAACCAGTCGGCTGTCCACCGCTTCGAGATCGTCCGTTTCCGGCCGGTTTGCTCCATCGGCTTCCCGCCAAGTGCGCCCGCCGTCAACGGATTTCATCATCATGAACTTGTTGTCGGTCTCCGACGGCTCCATGATGAAGTAGAGGTCGCCGTTTGAAGCCTGCCACGGACCGATGCGCCCGGGTGTCTCGACAAAAGTACCGCCCAGATGGCCCGGCGGGACAGACAAGGCCACACGGGCGGAGGCCCCAATCGGCATATCTCCGTTTCCAGGGGTGACCATGCGGAATTCGAAAGTGTCGCCGTCTTCGCTCACCTCCGGCCCGTCCGCGTAACGACGAATCACAAGGGGCCATTCAATCTCTGTGTGTCCGTCTGCCGTTGAATTCTGCTCTGCACGCTCCTGCAGGGACACGCCCATTCCGGACGAAAACGGTCCTGCTGCACCGGCCAGAAGGTCAGTTGTTGGATCTGCGTGCTCATATCCCTGTGCACTGACGATGCTGACCTGCGGTGCGCGGGCGATCCCCTCAAACTCAATTTCGGTGAAATCCGCCGTGCTTCCGGGGGCAAGCGTCAGGCCCGGTTCGCCTGAGATCAGGGACAAATCATCCGTATAAACTGCACTCCCATTGACCTCGATCTGGAGCCGCCCTTCTTCGGCGGCAATTTCCACCTCACTCCAGGTACCGGGCTTTATTGGGGCGTTCGTCCGGGCAAGTATCGTCTCCACACCCTCGATCACACGTCGGATCAGGATAGTGCCATCGGCCTGGAACCGCACAGCATGAAAATGCGCCCCATCGGTCAGTCCGAACAGGACGTCGGCGGCGTCCGTTTCGTTGCCCAACCGTAGACGTGCAGCAATGGTGATGTGCGGACTGGGTCCCCATGGTGTCGGGTAGACAGCCATCAATCCGTGTTCACCGCCCTCCGCACGGAGGAAACGCTGAGCGCCTTCCTGGACAATGCTCAGACGGTCACGATCACCCGCAAGCACCGTCCAACCCGGCGGCGTTGTGCCCGGGACCGCATCCACAAAAGAGAGCGTAAGTTCCCGCTCAGGGTAGGGGAAATCGTGGGCTTCAAGGGTTTTCCACTCACCATTGTTACGCCGCGCCTGGAGGGCAAGCGGTGCCTGCTTCTGGATTTGAGTTGTTTCAATCCGTAAGCGGAATGGCTGGTCCGCCACCACGATCGCGGGCTCTCCCGGATCTGCCGCCCAGCCTTGATCGGCATTGAGTGGTGCGGCCATGTCCAATCGGACGCGATAGGTGGGGTCCTGCGCGGCAGTCGGCGCACTGAAGATCAGTGCGCCGAGGCCTGTCATCAGGAAGAGGCGAACCCAGTGCGGCCCGTTTCGCTTCCTCATTGAAGCTTCAGGCGCAGGCCGAAATTGTAGGTACGGCCCACAATATTCGCATCCTCCACAAAGGGTTCGAAGCCCTGATAGGAGAATTGGGGTTCGTCGGTCACGTTAATGACGTTTGCGAACAAGATCAGGCCGTTGTCGAACCGGTAGGAACCGGCAAGATCAAGGCGCTGTTCCGGACCGAAGAACTCGTCACTCTCGATGTCGCTCCCAAGGCCTTCAACATAGTCGGATCGGCGAATATAGTCTGCCCGCAGATTGGCCCCCTCCCAGTCCCATTGCAGGGTGGCCGCGATGACGAAGTCGGAGAAACCTGGAAGCTGAAGATCGTCCCGGTCGTCCCGGTTCGGAAACTCAGCCGTCGTGTCCAGGAAGGTGGTGCTCACCCGGGCGCTCAGGCCGCTCAGCGCGCCCGGCAGGAAGGAGAAGTTCTGCTGGACAATCAATTCGACACCGATGTTTTCGGCTGAGGTGCCATTCAGTGGCACTTCATATTCGAAATCACCGTCCTCCGCCTGGATGGGAATGCCGTTCTCATCCAGTTCGTTGAAGTCGAAGCTCTGTTCGAAGGTGAAGTCCCTGATGTCCTTGTAGAACACGGCGACTGAGTAAAGGCCGCCGAAATCCGTGTAGTATTCAAGCTGGATATCGAAATTGTCGGAGATCGCAGGCCGCAGGTTCGGGTTACCGTCGACAATGTCGCCGTCTTCGTTGACGAAGCGCCCGCTGGCCAGTTCGTCCCGACGCGGACGGCCATAGCTGCGGTTATAGCTTTCACGCAGGATCAGGCGCGGCGTAATCTCGTGGCGCAGATGGATGCCTGGGAGCCAGAAATCGAAATCATTCTCCACGGTCGTTCTGGTGACGGTCACATCGCCGTCGAGGAAGCTCGCCACGAAATTGGTGTTTTCAAAGCCCACCCGCTCGTAGCGCACGCCGGCGATCACTTCGTGGCGGCCCAGGCGATAGGTCACCATGCCGTAGCCCGCGATTGTATCCTCGATGGAGCTGTAGTCTTCGCGGAAGCTGTCCTCGAGCGTATCTTCCTCATTGAGTTCAAACAGTTCCGGATTGCTTTTCAGCAAAGCCACGCCCCGTGACGGGAACACGTCGAAGAGTTTCGGCCCGCCGAACTGAACCTCATTGGTCGGGCTCAGAATATCTGCGTAGGGGAAGGTCTCGTCCATTTCGAAGACGGTCGCCGTCTGGTCGCGTTCCGCTTCGCTGCGCCGGTAGACACCACCGGTCTTGAAGGTCAGTTCACCCCGGCCGACGTCATAGCTCTCTTCGAAATCAATCCGGGCCTGGAACAGGTCCTCGGTCTCCTCGACCGTCTCCAGGATCAGTTCGCCTTCGGAAACCAGCGACAGATCCGTCGGATCCTGCCCGCTCAGTTCGGTGATGATCACCTCACCCCGTTCCACATCGATCAATTTGTACTCGAACAGGAAGTAGGGATCGTCCGGATCAGCGAGAATGTTCAGCTCATTGTCGTTGAGGAGCCGATCCTCGCTTCGGGAATAGAAGAGATCGAGGGTGAAGAGACGGTCCGGTGTTTCGAACTTGCCGCCGAAATTGATCGACCAAAGGTCTGTCTCACGATCCTGGTCCGTGCCGATCCAACCATAGTCCCCCTGGGAACCGTCATCACCCGGCGTCCCGCGGCCACGGCTGCGGGTCAGCAGATCGTAGGTGTTGCCGCCGGGTTCATCGTCAAACTCACGGTCGATATTGATATCGGTTTCAAAGACGTCGTTCTCGCGTTCAGTCTCGCTGTAGAAGCCGCGCAGATAGAACGACGTGAATTCGTTGGTCCGGTAGTCAAGATCCACATTGACCGAATTGACCCTGGACGTCTGGTCGTCGTTCTCCCAGTGGGAGGACTCCATGAACCATACGGGGGGATCGGAGTTGGGAAGATTGAGTTCCGGGTGGAATTCAGGGGTGACCTGGACCCAGTCCATATCGCGGTTCAAAGAGGTGCGGTCGATCCGGTAGCTGCCGACGGAGATGGCAACACCGAAATTGTTCATATCGCCGCCGAGGCTGAAAATGTCGGAGTAATTGGCACTCAGGGAGTAGCCGAGATTGTCCGACAGCCCACGGTAATTGCCGCCGACCTCAAGATTGATCTGACGGCCTTCCCGCTCGAAAGCGCTCCGGGTGATGACGTTGACGATACCGCCGATCACATCACCGTCCCGGTCTGGCGTGCGGCCCTTGATGAGTTCGATGTTGGAAATACCGTCTGCGGAGAACCGGTCCACGGAGAAACCCCGGTCGCCGGCGGAAGCCAGACGGTTGCCGTTGATCTGAAAGGAGTTGAAGTTCCCCTCGACGCCGCGAATGTTCACACCCGTCGGCTCGCCGGCCTGGTTGGTGTCCACGGTCAGACCGGGCAGACGCTGGAGGGCAAAACCAATGTTACGGTCAGGAGACGGACCAAAGACTTCCTCGCCATAGACGTTGACGATGCCGTCCGCCGTACGCTGCTGGTTGATCGCCTGGGACTGGCCCACAACGACGATCACCTCCGAACGCAAATCACCAACATTCAGGCCGAAATCTTCAACCCGCTGCTCCTGTGCGGCCACGGAGATCACCCGTTCCACCGCTTCAAAGCCGATATATTCGACCTCGATGGTGCTGGTCCCCGCCGGAACAGAAAGCTGGTAGCGCCCGTCTTCCCCGGTCACGTCCCGCTCATTCGTGCCCGCGACGCGGACGATGGCGCCGCGCAGGGAATCACCGCTCTGCTGGTCGAACACACGGCCCGTGACGATCGCCCGCTCCTGACGATCCTCCACCGCAGGGGTGGTTGCCTCCTGCGCATAAGCTGCCCCGGAAAGGAGCGCCGTTGCGCCGGTGGAGACGAACAATGCCGCCGCCAAAGTCCGTACCGTGATCTTCATGATATCCCCCTGCCCATGGAGTGATGGCTGTCGCCGTAAAGTCAATTCCCGACCCTCTCATAGGGTATGGTGTTCTCGAACCGACGCTCTTGCGGGAGGGTCGCGTCCGTGGCGACAAGCCTTTTGTCGCCTGAATCCGATTTTCTGATCTGGAAGATGTCGTAAAGCGCGCCGTCGGCCATATAGGCGGTGTAGCGCAGGGCGTTACCGACAATCTCGATGACCTGGAAGAACTGGGTGTTCTCCGCCCGCCGGTCGAGGGTGACGCCGGACGGGGCATATTTCTCCCATCCGTCCTCGGAGAATTCATACTGCTTTGATCCCGATACGGAATTGACGAACATTGTCGTCACAGCGCCGTCTTGCGTTGCAGCGCGCCGTTCCGGCACTTGATCATTCGCAGACAGACTGCCACGGGCATAGGTGTGGTCATGGCCCTGCAGAACCAGGTCCACTTCATGGCGCAGCACAACAGGCAGGATCACCTCGCGCCGGCTGGCGTTATCGCGCCCGCGTCCGGAAGAAAACACCGGGTGATGCATGGAGACAATACGCCAGCGTGCGTCGCTTGCGGTGAGGTGCCCATCCAGCCACGCGGCCTGGGCGCTCATGTCATCAGCATTGGTGTTCAGGACAAAGATGTGCAGGTCGGGTGAATATCGGATCTGGTAGACCGTCTCGTGCAGGTCTTCCGGCAATGCGGCCTCCACCGGCAGCCGGAACTGCGGGCGCCACAGAATGGACAGCAGCCTTTGTCGCTCATCATTGGCGAGGGTGTAGCGGTCATATTCGTGATTGCCCGCCACCAGGATGGCCGGGATCATGCCATGGATGAAACCGCCCGCGCGGAACCAATGGGCCCATTCCAGATCCCGTGAGCCACGATTGACCAGGTCGCCGGCGTGGAGCATGAACCGCGCATCCGGAGCGGTCTGAAACGCAGTCCGGATCACACGGGGCCAATGGGAGTCCAGCCCGTTCTGGGCATCTCCGAAGTAAATGAACCGGATGGGGCCGCCATCCGGCGCCGTGCGGGTGTGGAACCATTCGCTCCAGTGCCCCTCCGCACCCTGAAGACGGTAGGCATACAGAGTGTTCGGCTCCAGACCGTCAAAACGCACGGAATGATGGCTCGTGCGTGGCAGCCCCTCATTGTGCTCAATGGGCTGGATCGCGTCGCCGATGTGGATTTGTGAGAGGTCGAGCACCTGAGTGAGAGCGTCGACGGATTGAGCCGCTTTGTCGAACCGGGGGGCGGGCAGGGCAGGGGCAATCTCTGCCCGCGTGGCGGTGACGGACGCCGCCGTGCGCCAACTGACGCTGATCGACCGGGCCGAATCGCCTTCAATCGTGGCCACGATCCGATCCGGCCACAGGCTTGCCCGCTGCCACGGCGTCTGCTCACGGTTCTGATCTGTTGAATGGGCGTGGTCTGTTGAATGGGCGTAAGCGCCGTCCCTCGCGCAAACGACGAACCCCAGCACCAAAACCACTGCCACACCCAGATATTTCATCGCGACTCCGCCCACTTCGTAGCGACCAAGCATGGGGGTGCAACCATCACAGGATTCTGAAGCTTTTGTGATAGTTCAGTGAAATCGTTTCAACCCTTACGAGGGTGACAGAGTTCAACCTTCGCACCGGCCAAACCCGCAGTTATAAAGGCGTGAGAGTATGTCCGTCGGTCATAGGGGGCGTTGCGAGATTTTTTTGAACGGTACCGCCACTGAGATCGCGCTGAACCGCAAGTCATCGGCAAGGCACTACTGTAACAAAGCAGTCAAGCCTTTGAATTAATGGAGTACCAGACAGTGATTCCAGACTTTCAGACACTCATGCTGCCGGTCCTGAAGGCCGCAGCGCAAGAGCCCATTCACACAAAAGCCGTTATTGAATTACTGGCCAAGGATCTTTCTCTCTCCGACGCCGAACGTAATGACCTTCTGCCAAGCGGAAAGAACCGTACATTTGACAATCGCGTTTATTGGGCAAAGTCATACCTCAAGCAGGCCGGTCTTGTCACCTACCAGGAAAGAGGTGTTTTTGTCGCCACAGATGAAGGCCGCAAAGCACTCGCTCGGAACCCGGAACGGATCGATAACAACTACCTCATGCAATACGACGCTTTTCAAGAATTTCGAAAACGCAGAAGCGGCGCGGAGGAAGACACGCCCGCAGCAGTGGCGCCAGCCATGGCACAGGATGCAACACCTGATGAAACGCTGCGTGCCGCCCATCAGCAGATCAACACGGCATTGGCAATCGAGCTTTTGGACCGTGTCCGACAAGCCACGCCGCAATTTTTTGAACAATTGATCGTCGATTTACTTCTGGCCATGGGATACGGCGGTACGTCCGAAGACGCGGCGAGAGCTCTTGGGCAAACGGGAGACAACGGTGTCGACGGTGTCATTGACCAAGACCCGCTTGGTGCCGACCAAATCTTCGTCCAGGCTAAAAGATATGCGGAAGGCAACACCGTCGGTGCTGGCGACATCCGCGACTTCTTCGGGGCTTTGAATCTTAAGAGGGCACATAAGGGTATCTTCTTCACCACATCGGCATTCACCCCCGGTGCTATTCAAACAGCCAAAGGGCTCGGAATGCGCATCGTCTTGATCGACGGCGCCCAACTCTCGAAACTCATGATCCGCTACAATATCGGCTGCCGAGATGAAGAGATACTCTATCTGAAAAAGGTAGACGACGAATTTTTTGATTAAGGAGTATTGCCGCCGCCCCGCCGCAACCAATACCTCACCACATCCTCCGCCCTCGGTTTTGGAACGTGCATTCGACCATGAGACCGCTGGCACTCAAGCTACACTGGTGCGCGCGGGAATGGTTCCGTTTGCATGTATGCAAATGGACGGTTTGAAAAATCTGCGTTGTAATACCAATCGCATTTGATCAGAACCTATGGGCCCATTTTCGTAGGCC
>CAZLPU010000047.1:0-37935 GCA_964561475.1 uncultured Alphaproteobacteria bacterium | reverse complement strand
AGCGTGTTGATCTCTCCGTTATGGGCCAGCATGCGGAAGGGTTGGGCCAGCCGCCAATGGGGTGTGGTGTTGGTGGAATAGCGCTGGTGGTAGATCGCGAAGGAGGAAACGAACCGCTCATCCGCCAGATCCGGATAAAACACCGACAACTGTTCGGCCAGGAACATGCCCTTGTAGATCAGCGAACTGGTGGACAGGGAGCAGATGTAGAAATCCTTGATCCCCTTCTCCTGGATCCGCTTCTCTATCCGTCTGCGGACGAGGTACAGTTCCCGGTCCAGTTTTTTCAGGCCAAGCCCGTCGCCACAGGCAAACATCACCTGCTCGATTTCCGGACGGCTTTCCAGGGCGCGGGCACCGATAACGCTCACATCGAGGGGCACTTGCCGCCAGCCATAGAGATAATAACCCGCCGACAGGATCTCGCTCTCGACAATGGTGCGGCAGGCCTCCTGGGCGGCATAGTCCGTCCGGGGCAGGAAGATCATGCCGATCCCGACACGGGAATCTCCCGCCTCGTGTCCCGTCTGGCGCACACAGTCCCGGAAGAATGCCTGGGAGACCTGCACGTGAATGCCCGCGCCGTCACCGGTCTTGCCGTCGGAGGCGACCGCGCCCCGGTGCCAGATCGATTTCAGCGCTTCGATTGCCCGGTCGATCACGTCCCGTCGGGGAGTGCCGTCAACCGAGACCACCATGCCCACGCCGCAGGCATCATGTTCGTCCGTCTCCCGATAAACGCCTGCCTGGGAGAGCAATGCGGCGTTGCGGGCCTGGCGATCGAGAAACGCCCGTGCAGTTTCTATCGTGTCAGGCCTGGCTTTCATGTCCGAACTGACCTTCATGTCCGGTCGGGCCTTTGTTCCGTTGCGGGTCTGCCTGACGGTCATTGGGCGCCCCCATTCCTGGCTGTGAGATAGTGATGGATCCCTGTCGCCGCGTCCCGGCCTTCCCGGATCGCCCAGACCACGAGGGACGCACCCCGGACGATATCGCCGGCCGCGAACACCCCGTCCATGTGGGTCATCATCGACTCCGGATCCGTCCAGACCGTTCCCCAGCGGCTCACCGCCAGATCGCTCTGGCCGAACATTCCCGGCAGATCCTCCGGCTCAAAGCCCAGGGCTTCGATCACCATGTCCGCTTCGATGGTGAAATCTGCACCCTGAACATCCTCCGGACGCCTCCGTCCAGTACCGTCGGGCAGGCCCAGGCGGACCGGATTGGCCCGCACCGCGTTCACCCGGGGATAGCCGATGATCTCTTTCGGGTTCGAGAGCCAGCGGAAGACCACCCCTTCTTCCTCCGCATGGGTCACTTCCCGGGCGGAGCCGGGCATGTTGGCCCGGTCCCGGCGGTAGAGGCAGGTCACCGATGCTGCACCCTGGCGTATGGAGGTCCGTACACAGTCCATGGCCGTGTCCCCGCCGCCGATCACCACCACCTTCTTGCCCTGGGCCAGCAGGTCGCCGGTCTCATGGCCTTCCACCCGGTCTCCCAGACCCGCCCGGTTGGCGGCGGTCAGGAAGTCCAGGGCCCGGTACACGCCGGGAAGGGTGGCACCCGGAATGGTCAGTGCGCGGGATTTGTAGACACCGGTTGCAATCAGCAAGGCGTCGTGGCGGGCCCGCAGATCGCCGAACGGCAAGGTGCGGCCCACATCGCAGCCCAACTCGAACCGGATGTCCCCCTGCTCCAGCCAGCGGGTCCGGCGCTCCACCACATGCTTGTCCAGTTTGAAATTGGGGATGCCGTAAATCATAAGGCCGCCAGCCCGGTCATACCGGTCGTAGACCGTGACGGCGTAACCGCCCCGGCGCAGTTGTTCCGCCGCCGCCAGACCGGCCGGCCCCGCGCCGATAATGCCCACGCTCTGTCCCCGGTCCGGACCGGGGACGATGGGGCGGACCCAGCCCTGGTCCCAGGCGGTCTCGGTGATGTATTTCTCCACCGCGCCGATGGTGACCGTTCCGTGGCCGGATTGTTCGATCACACAGCTTCCCTCACACAGCCGGTCCTGGGGACAGATCCGCCCGCAGATTTCCGGAAACGTGTTGGTCTCCTGGGAAATCTCATAGGCTTCCTCGAGACGGCCTTCCGCGGTGAGCATGAGCCAGTCGGGAATATTGTTGTGGAGTGGACAATGCACCTGACAGAAGGGCACGCCGCATTGGGAACACCGGCTGGCCTGAACCCGCGCCTTCTCGGCGATGTACTCGCCGTAGATTTCGTGAAAATCGCCGGTGCGCTCTTCAGGAGCGCGTTTGGCGGGCATGGCTGGCCCGGTGTCGATGAATTTGAGCATGGATCCGGCCATCAGCTTGGTCCGATTGTTGTGTGTGTTAATCCCGTGGGCGTGTCAGTCGCGCAGCCGAACCCTGCCATACCGCAGCAAGGGTCATATCGAGGCTGGCCACTGGCCCGCCCTGCTTTGGCCCCCGCTCACCTCATGTCCCGCCCAACCCTTTTTTTGCGACCCGTGCGGCTCGCGCTGGACAAGCCGGTGGGCTTGGGGCACTTGAAGGAAGAGCGGGTGGGCGGCCCGATTGCGCAATCCGTACTGTATTCTACAGCCACGGCCCATTGGTCGAGTGAAGACCTGTTGTCAGGGGAAGAGAGGGACCGGGAACAGGGGCCGGTTTCAGACACAGCCGGAACCCGATCTCGAACTCTTCATCCCAAGGATGTTTTATGGCTGCCAGGTTCTCGTTTTGGCAGCCCAATAGTGTCACGCGCTCTGCTGCATCGCGCAAGGGGCACTGCAAAATTCATGCGCAGAACGCGGCTATCTGCGGCACAATGTTGCTCCTTCAGTCCCTTCGGCGGCCGGTCGGTTCGGGGACTGCACAACCAGGGAACAGATGCAACCATGGCTCTAGAGATCCTGATCCTGCTGGCAATCATCCAGGGTCTGACGGAATTCCTGCCCATCAGTTCCTCGGCTCACCTCATCCTCCCGGCCCAGCTCGGCTGGATCGAGGACCAGGGGACCACCATCGATGTTGCGGTCCATGTGGGCTCCCTCTTCGCGGTCATGCTCTATTTCCGCAAGGACGTCTGGTCCCTGATCACCGGATTTTTTGACGCGGTGCGGCTGCGCTGGACCTGGGGTGCCAAACTGTTCGTCTTCCTCTCCCTGGCCACGATCCCGACCTTGGCCGTCGGCGTCTTCATCGCCACCATGGACGCGGAGGATGCCCTGCGGTCAGCCACGTTGATCGGGGTCACCTCCATCGTTTTCGGCCTGCTTCTCTACGAGGCCGACCGCATCGCCCTGCGTTACAAGAAGGTCGAGAACATCACCTGGCGAGGCGCCGTCTTTTACGGGGCGGCCCAGGTGCTGGCCCTGCTGCCGGGCACCAGCCGCTCGGGCATCACCATGACCGCCGGACGGTTTCTGGGCTATGAGCGGGCTGAAGCGGCCCGGTTTTCCATGCTGCTGGCCATCCCCACGATCCTGGCCATCGGCGGGTTCAAGGCGCTTGAAGTGGTGGAATCCGGCGACCCGGTGCTCCAGACCAATGTGGCCTGGGCCTTGGGCCTGTCTTTCCTGACCGCCTATCTCGCGATCTGGGTGTTCATGGCCCTTGTGGAGCGGATCGGTCTGCTGCCGTTCGTAATCTATCGGGTCCTGCTCGGCGTGGCCCTGCTGGGCTTTGTCTTCTTCGTCCAGTCCCAAGGCGCGTAAAGCATCCCGAGGCCCGGAGAGAATCTCCAGGCCCGCGAAGCGTCAAGGCACCGGCAGTCAGGCGAGTTTGGTGGGGCCGAGAGGGTCGGCCGGTCGTTCAACGGACGGCGCGGCGCTCAGTCCGCAGTTCTCACTTGCGTCCGTACCCGCTGTCGTACTGACCATGCTTGCGGAAGCGATAGAGATAAGTGGGCAGGATCGCTTCCGGTGCGTTGGGGGTGATGCCCAGATCCTCCAGGGTGCCGATCCGCTCGTCCCCGGTCAGACCCACCACATTGTCATGACGCAGGAGCTTGACCTGATCCGCCGTAATCACCGGTGCGCCGAACGGCACCCATTGGGCGACACTGCCCATCAATGAGGCGATGGGGAAGGGCAAGGGGACCAGGAGCCGTTTACGCTCGATCACCCGCAGCATGAGTTCAAGGCATTCCCGGAACGTCATGACACTGGGTCCGCCCAGCTCATAGATCCGCCCCTTGGTTTTGGGATCGGAGAGGCAGCGCACCACCGCATCCGCCACATCATCCACATGAACCGGCTGGAACCGGGTCTTGCCGCCGCCCACCAGGGGCAGGGCCGGGGCGATCGTGGCCATGGACGCAAAGCGATTGAAAAAATCATCTTCGGGGCCGAACACGATGGAGGGGCGCAGAACCGTCACGTCCGGGTAGTGATTGCGCACCCGGGTCTCCCCCTCCGCCTTGGTACGCGCATAGACGGACTCAGACCCTGCGTCGGCACCGATGGCTGAGACCTGAATGAACCGGCCCACTCCGGCCGCCTTGGCTTTCTCGGCGATCCGTTCGGCCCCTTCCGCCTGGAGCGCGGCGAATTTCTGCTTGCCCCGCTCGAAGAGGATACCGACCAGGTTGATCACCGCCGACGCGCCATGGACGGCCCGGGCAACGGTGGCATCGTCCCGGATGTCCGCATACATCACGCCGATCTGGCCCACATTGCCCATGGGCTGGAGGAAATGCGCGTTCTTGGGTGTGCGCACGGCCACACGGACGCGGTATCCCGCCCGGGCCAGTTCCCGCACAACATTCCGGCCCACAAACCCCGAGCCGCCAAACACGGTGATGATCTCTGCCGTCATCGCCTCATTCCTTGTTCCCCGGTCCAATGGTGCCGCGCCCGGCACCGCGTCCGCTTGATAACGCAATGGCAGGCGCTTGATAACACCCGCATCCGCGCTGCCGTCCCATTCACGAGGGCTTATAGCATTGGGCCTTCGGAAAAGCTGATGCTGATCGGCGAGCCCGCGATGGCGGGCCTTTTCCGCCGTGGTTTTCGGCCGGGGGCTCTTTTCGGATTGACGAAAGGTCCCCCCCTCCTTTATGTCCCTTCTTCCCGCTCGAACTCGCTTTGCCGAGCTCACCCGGATGCCCAGGTGGCGGAACTGGTAGACGCGCTAGCTTCAGGTGCTAGTGACCGTACGGTCGTGGAGGTTCGAGTCCTCTCCTGGGCACCAACTGATCCAATATCTTCTCAAATAAGTTGTCTGTGCAAACAGGCGAATCGCATCCCCTGCACCGAGCCTTTGTGTCCGCGGTCATGAGACTCAGCGATTATGATGCCGAGGTCAGGCCAAGTTTCGGATCGGCTGGAACCCACGGTTGTCCTACAAATCATTGGAAACGTCCAAGTTGACACAAACGGTATCGACCATATTTGGCAGTAATGATTTTTGGTCGGAGGTGTATGTGTATGTTCAAGACTGATCAGGTGCCGCCAGAGATGGAGGATGTTCTCACCGTTATTGGAGAGGCGCGCAGACTGGCTTGCCGTTACAGGCCAAGTGACAACGAATACGAGGCGGCACTGGATCTGAAAGCGGCGATTGACCGTTTCGCCGAGGTTCTGACTGGAAAACCGGACACTTTCCCCCTGAAACGGATGTGAGTTTCTCCGTCAGAAACGCGCTCCCTGATGGGGCATCGCGAGGGGGGCATCGTGACGGGGTGCATGGCGACGGGCAGCACGGCGATGGCATGGTTCCCGGTCGCCACCCGTGCCACAAAATGCCGCCATGGCAGCCGCCTGTCACTTTTTCACCATTTGCCTGATATTCTCCTGGGCAAATCATGCGGTTTCGGGCCAATATCAAATTTTGAATTTGTGTTGCCATGCCCCTGCGCCTTCGGGAGCGGTGGCATCGACGCATGTGCGGTCGTCGTCCGGTGGCCGTCGGTTGGTGCGTTTGCCCCCTGGTCCCTACGAAGCGGCTGGGTGCGGGCTTGAAAACAGGATTGTCCATGGCCGTTCATCTTCACCAGGGGGACTTGCCCGCCGATGTCGAGATGGGCCCGGTGGTCGCCGTCGATACTGAAACCCTCGGCCTGAATCCCCATCGTGATCGTCTGTGCGTGGTCCAGCTCTCCAGCGGCGATGGCTCGGCCCACGTGGTTCACTTTCCGGAAGCCCACTACGCGGCCCCCAATCTCAAGGCCCTGATGGCCGACCCAGGCGTCACCAAGCTCTTCCACTACGCCCGCTTTGATGTTGCGGTCCTGCAGCACTACCTGAACGTGACCACGGCCCCGATCTATTGCACAAAGATTGCATCCCGGCTGGTGCGCACCTATACGGATCGCCATGGCCTCAAGGACCTGTGCCGGGAACTCCTGAGTGTGGATTTGTCCAAACAGCAGCAGTGTTCCGACTGGGGCGCAGCGCAGTTGACCCGGGAGCAGGTGGAATACGCGGCGTCGGATGTTCTTTATCTGCACAAACTCAAAGAGATTCTCGACCTCAAGCTGGAGCGTGAGGGAAGGACTGCTCTTGCCGGTTCGTGTTTTGGGTTCCTGCCGACCCGTGCGGCCTTGGACCTGGCGGGCTGGGCCGGGGAAGACATCTTCTCCCATTCGTGATTTGGCGCCGCCGCGCCTGCGCCCCAATTCCACAGAAATATCCCATGCCATCGTATCCACGATGCAGCCGGTGAAAGTGCGGCTATGGCCGGAACGTATCCCGATGGGCTCCGGCTGTGACGTGGTTTCGGTCCCGAATTTGACCGAATCCGGTGCGTCTTGACCCGTTCGGTGGCAAGGGCCGTTGCTAAGACGTGCCCATGGTCGATCACCATGATATTCATGGTGGCGCATAGTCAGCCCATGGGGAAAAGGGTCGTGGTTTTGGGCCTTTAGGGACGGGCGGGCTCCGGGGAGAACGGAAAGGCAGTGACCATCCAACACGTCAGGGACCGGGATCAGGGCGCCGGACGCTCAGGCCGCCCAGGGTCCACTTTGCGCGCACCCGATTCGCAACAGATCCACGCGCAGCAGGCAGGCCTGCACCAGACCCGCCCGCACCAGAGCATTGACCGGCAAGCCACGCCCGCCATTGGCCAGGGCGCCGGTGTCCCGCGCGGCAAGGCCGACACCCACCGCAGCCGCTCAGCCGCCTGGACGGCACGGACCAACCGCAATACCGGCCGCGCCTTTCGCGGCGCCGTGCGCTACAGCCGGTTCGTGCGCCTCATGAAACTCCTGCTGCCCGTGGTGGCGTTCGCCATCGCGGCTGCCCTGGCCGTGTTCAGTGTCATGCACCGGTCCGATGATGGCTGGACCATCACCTTCACCGAAATCCCTTCCCTTGATGACGACCGCCTGACCCTCCATCCCACCTTTTCCGGATCGAGCACCGATGGCCGGCGCTACCGGATCGAGGCGGAGAGCGCCGAAGTGGCCAGCGTCAACGCCCGCGACGTGAAGCTCCACAGCCTGATCGCGGAAATGAGCCTTCCGGATCATTCCTCCTTCAAACTCAGCGCACCACAGGGCCTCCTGGATCTGGAAAACGAGAAGATCACCCTGTCCGGCGAGGTCAGTTTTGAATCCGACAGCGGCTACAGCCTCAGCACCCAGGAAGTGCTCATTGATGTCGATGCCCAGGAAGTGTTCGGCCGCCATGCCGTGCGCGGCGAGGGACCGGCAGGGACCGTTCGGGCCGACAGTTTCGTGGTCAAGAACGAGGACCAGACGGTCCGGTTTGAAGGCAATGTGGTCATGACCATCGACCCCGGTGTCCTGACCGGCGCCAGATCACCGGTTCTGCGGTCGTTCACCGGCAATGAAGGAACTGCACCGTGACTGTTTCGATCACCAGTCGCCGCCGGACCGCCCTTGGTGCTGTCCGCGCGCTCCCCGCGGCCTGCCTTTTGTTTCTGGTCCTGTCCGGTCAATCCGGCTCAGCCCTCGCACAGACCGCAGCAGCCGAGGCCGAGAGCGCGCCGTCCAGCCAAGCCCAACCTTCCGAGCGCAAGGCGCCGGGAGGCTTCGGCATCGACACCAACCAGCCCATCGAGATTTCAGCGGACAGTTTCGAAGTGGACACTCGCAGGCAGGTGGGCACCTTCATGGGCAGTGTCCGGGTCGAACAAGCCGAGATCACGCTTTTGTCCGAGACAATCCGCGCCCACTACGCCACCGGTTCCGACCAGAAAGCGGCGGGCGGACAGAGCATTCGTCTCCTGGAAGCAGGCGGCGGCGTGCGGATCCTGTCCCGGAAGGAACAGGCAGAGGGCGAGTGGGCCCGGTATGACGTGCCCGCTGAGGTGATCACCATGGGCGGCGGTGTCGTGCTGAAACAGGACCGCAACCTCCTTGAGGGTGACCAGCTCACCATCAATCTGGCCACTGGCGAGACCCGGCTGGCGCCGGGCCGCAGCGCCGTGGCCGCCGACAATGGCGCCCTGCCCCCGAAAGGCGGACGGGTAACGGCGGTTTTCGTTCCGCCGTCGGCCTCTTCTGCCGACGAAGGCGAAGAGGAAAAGGACGATACCAAGACCCCGCAGGAGGCCCCCAACTGAGCCACGGACTGTCAGCGTTTCCCGATCCCGCCTCTGGCAAAATCCCGCTGCCAGTCCCGTCGATAGGGCGGAGCGGGGACGGGCGGACCACGCGACAAATTTCGTGCCAGTTCATAAATTTTTAAGACCGTTGAGGCTCATAATGTCCAAGCCACCAAATGGACCGACACGGCCGGCAGCTCGCCGGTCGGAAAGACCGAAGACAAGCGTTCTGTCCCCTGGCAGCTCCCCGAGCAGTTCCGGTGGGAGTGGGCAGACCGAGCGCCTGTCGGGGGAAGGTGCATCCGAGGCTCCAGCGGGAGCTTCGACCGGGGCGGACGAACAGCGGAACAAGAAGACACCGCATGTCGTTGCGTCCAATCCCGGGCTGGTGGTCAGGGGAATTGGGAAGAGTTTCAAGCGCCGTCCCGTGGTGCGTCAGGTGTCATTGACCCTGCAGCGCGGTGAGGTGGTTGGACTTCTGGGGCCCAATGGCGCGGGGAAAACCACGTGTTTTTACATGATCACCGGATTGATCCCGGTGGACACCGGATCCATCGAACTGGACGGACACGACGTCACCAGTTTGCCGATGTACCGCAGGGCACGGCTTGGAATCGGCTATCTTCCTCAGGAAGCCTCGATCTTCCGGGGTTTGACCGTCGAGCAGAACATCAGTGCGGCCGTGGAGCTGATCGAGCCCAATCAGGGCCGGCGCAAAGCGATGGTGGATGCTCTTCTTGCGGAGTTTTCCATCACCCATCTACGCAGGGCTCCGGCACTGGCTCTCTCTGGCGGGGAGCGCCGGCGGGTCGAGATTGCGCGGGCTCTGGCCACCCAGCCATCGTTCATCCTTCTGGACGAACCGTTCGCCGGGATCGATCCCATTGCCATCGGGGATATCCGCGCTCTGGTCAGCCATCTGCGCCATCGCGGACTAGGTGTGCTGATCACGGACCATAATGTCCGTGAAACCCTGGACATCATCGACCGTGCCCTGATCATCCATGACGGGCAGGTGCTGATGGAAGGGGCGCCGTCGGAGATCGTGGGCAACGAGGACGTGCGCCGGGTCTATCTGGGAGACCGGTTCACCCTCTAGGCTTCCGTTTCAGATCCCGCCGGCTTCGTACCGGGAAGTTGTGTCAGGGGTTTGAAGGGGTAGACGGCCATGGCGTTGACGCCGCGATTGGAAATGAAGCAGGGCCAGTCCCTGGTGATGACGCCCCAGTTGCAGCAGGCGATCAAGCTGCTGCAATTGTCCAATCTGGAATTATCCGCCTACGTTGAACAGGAACTGGAGCGCAATCCCTTTCTCGAACGAAACGAGGGAGAGCGGGGCGAGGCGGAACGCGGCGAAGGCGAGCCCGCGGGCGAAGGGGACGGTGCGAAGGCCGCCGATGACCGCCGCGATCTCACCGAGACCTCCGAAAGCCTGCCGAGCGACGGCACTCTTGGTCTTGATGCGGACTATGAAAGTCTCTATGCGGATGCGTCCAAGACCGACATCACCAACGACATAGCCACCGCCCGGGGAACCGAGATCGACTGGTCGAAATCCGGCAGCGGCGGCGGTTCCCGCTTCGAGGACGGGGAGGGGGATCTCGAGGGCACCCTGAGCGACATGCCGTCCCTGCGGGATGCCCTCACCGAACAGCTTCACATTGCCATTCCTGACCCGACTCGGCGCATGGTGGGCTCGTTTCTCATCGATCTGGTGGACGAGGCGGGTTATCTGCGCGGCGAGCTCGATGACGTGGCGGCGCGGCTTGGGGCGCCAATCGGTCTTGTGGAAGAAACTCTGCGCATTCTTCAGGGCTTCGAGCCCGCGGGCGTGTTCGCCCGTCATCTGGGGGAATGTCTCGGTCTTCAGCTTGCGGAGCGTGACCGGCTCGATCCGGCCATGGCCAAGCTGCTTGAACATCTGGACATGCTGGCCTGCCACGATATTGAGCGCCTCATGGCCCTGTGCGGCGTCGATGCCGAGGACATGAAGGAGATGATCGCGGAAATCCGCGCCCTCAACCCCAAGCCCGGTCTGGCTTATGGCCACGACGTGGTGCAGCCCGTGGTTCCGGATGTCTATGTCCGCGAAAATCCCCAAGACGGCTGGCAGGTCGAACTCAATGTGGAAACCCTGCCCAAGGTGCTGGTCAACGCGGTCTATTATGCGGAGGTTAGCAGCGCTCTTCCGCAGTCTGAAGACAAGACCTACATCACCGAATGCCTGAACAATGCCAACTGGCTGGTCAAGAGCCTGGATCAGCGCGCGAAGACCATTCTCAAGGTCGCCTCTGAAATCGTGCGCCAGCAGGATGGTTTTCTTGCCCATGGCATCCGGTATTTGCGCCCGCTCAACCTGCGCACGGTGGCGGACGCCATCTCCATGCACGAGTCAACCGTCAGCCGGGTGACCGCCAACAAATTCATCGCCACGCCCAGGGGCTTGTTCGAGTTCAAGTACTTCTTCACCTCGGCCATCGCATCGTCCGGCGGGGGCGAGGCCCATTCCGCCGAAGCCGTCCGCCATCGGATCAAGGAACTGATCGATGGGGAGGGGCCGGCTTCGGTTCTCTCCGATGACCGCATTGTCGAATTGCTCAAGGGCGCCGGAATCGATATTGCCCGGCGCACGGTCGCCAAATACCGGGAGGCCATGTCCATCCCCTCTTCGGTACAAAGACGGCGCCTGAAAAAGGCCATGGCCGTGTGACCTTGTCAGTCATGGCCTTGTCTCATCACATCGCTCCGGTCCATCACGATGGCAGGCGCGGATCCAACCGGTCACGTCTTGCAGATTTGGGCGGGAACTGGGACGCGCACTGGGGGGCGCCCTCTGCCACCCGGAACGCTTTTCCGACACGGGTTCGCGGGTTGGAGGCGCGGCAAAGGTCCATCCTTTCGTTCCGGGGGCGACCTCTGGAAAGCAAAGCGCAATGCCTTTCGGGCAACCTGGGGCAGATGTTGCGGAACCGGCGCGAAGTGCCTCTTTTCCGGGCGATGTCCGGCACGGCAGCGGGTGTTGACACGCGTGAGGCGGGCACACTAACGTCCGCACGCTTCCCAAAAGGCGGCGCCCGGCCTCCCCATGGGACCCCGCCTGCCCCTCGGGCTTGGACTGACCTGCCCGGTCCCGGTTGTGAAGGGACCCTGAATGCCGTCCGCGCTTTGGGACCGTCCGCCCGTCATCCCGTTCCCCCAGCAGACTCCGGCATGACGTTCAAAGGGATTTCGGCTTATACTGGACGGCTGTCCTCTGGATACAGCCAGGGGGTGACGGCCAGTCCGGTATCTCAAGGCTTGTCGCAGCACTTACGAGAGCTGTTGATAAGAGACTCTGGCTATAAATTGCCGGGGAAGAGCAAAAAGGAGCAATCGGCGCGATGGAAATCACAGTAAACGGCAAGCAGCTCGACGTTGGTGATAGCCTGAGAAGCTATGTCAATGACAAACTTGTTTCCGGAGTGTTCAAGTATTTTGACCGTCCAGTCGATGCGCAGGTTACGTTTTCCCGTGATGGTCACGAATACAGAGCCGATTGTTCCGTCCATCTGAGTACCGGGATGAATTTCCTGGCCCACAGCAAGGCCAGCGACATCTATGTCAGCTTTGACAGTGCCGTGGACCGTCTGGAAAAGCGCCTGCGCCGGTACAAGCGCCGCCTCAAGGACCACCACGCCGAGCGCAAGGAACCGATTCCCTTCGTTGAAGCCCCGGCCTATGTGATTCAATCCGTTCAGGAAGAAATGGAAGAGCCGGCGGATCTCAACCCGACGGTGATCGCCGAGGAAAAGGCTTCCGTCAAAACCCTGACCGTGGGAGAGGCGGTCATGGAGATGGAACTGAATGACGCGCCCGTGGTGGTCTTCAAGAACAGCGCCCACGGGGGTATGAGCATCGTCTATCGGCGTCCCGACGGCCATATCGGCTGGATTGACGTCACGCACCCGGAAGAAGCGGCCAAAGCCGCCACCGGCACCTAAGCGACGACATCGCATTCCGGTCTGGCAGTCCGCCTCTGGCTCGGGTCATCAACACTGTTCAGTGTGCGTGACTCGATTTCACACGCTGCTGCCCCGGCCACGAACGCTCCGGTTCATTGGGTTGGCCGGCACGCGGCCCCCGCCGG
This sequence comes from uncultured Alphaproteobacteria bacterium, assembly GCA_964561475.1. Classification (GTDB taxonomy): domain Bacteria; phylum Pseudomonadota; class Alphaproteobacteria; order JAJFIK01; family JAJFIK01; genus CAYUYV01. The sequence goes on along the minus strand of CAZLPU010000047.1, from coordinate 25,323 downwards.
TCTGACCGTCCGGGGCGACAGCCGCGCTTTTCACTTTGACCGTCCAGGTCCGGATCGCACAGAACAGGCGGTCCGCGGTCGTCCGGAACTTCCGGGCAGGGTCGCAAGAAGGATATCAGGGGTCATGGATCTGTCGGATCTGATCACCGCCGAACGTGTGTTCCAGGGCGTCAAGGTCGCCAACAAGAAACAGCTCCTTTTGGAACTGTCGGCTGTTGCCGGGCGCCACACGGGACTCCAGGAGCGGATCATCTTCGATGCCCTGCTTGAGCGGGAACGCCTGGGCACCACCGGCGTCGGCCAGGGCATCGCCGTGCCCCATGCCAAACTGCCGGGCCTTGCCTCCCTCTATGGTTTTTTCGCCAGTCTGGAAAAGCCTGTTGATTTCGAGGCGATCGACGAACAGCCCGTCGATCTGGTCTGCCTGCTGCTGGCCCCTGAAAGTGCCGGCGCCGACCATCTCAAGGCGCTCGCGCGTATCTCCCGTCTGCTGCGTAATCAATCCGTGTGCGAAAAGCTGAGGGGAGCCGCCGATGCCGCTGCCCTCTACGCGGTACTCACCGACCAGGCCGCATCCGACGCCGCGTAGTCACCAATAGAAAAGCCGCCGGTGTCACCTCCGGCGGCGTTCCATACAGACCATTCCTGCCGACACTTACAGCCAATCCGTCAGTGAACGTTAACCGGCCGCTTGCTGTGCTCCAGGGCAAGGCTGAAGGCCGTGTCCCGGTCATCGATCACCGCCATCCGGGTACCGTCGGCGGCGTGCACGGAAAACAGCATGGTGTCCTCGGGCACATCCCCGAGCATGCCCTCTCCGGACTCGCCCAACTCCTCGACCAGATCCCGGGCAACGACCGGACGGATGTAAACCAGATCCGGCGCACCCAGCTTGGCCAGGGCTTCGTCACTCATGGGCTTGCGGTCGCGGCTTGTCGTGAATTGCATGGCTTGCACACTCCTCTTCACATCATTGGCAACGGATACGGCGATGGCCGCCGTCAAGATACGTTTCCGTTGGCCGCTTCCAGGGTCACGTCACGGGCCTGAAGCCTGTCCTCGTCTTCATCCTCGGCGGAGCGGATGGAGATCTTCCGCACAGAGACTTCCGGTTCCGGCCTGACCACATCGATGCTCAGCAGACCGTTCTTGAGATCCGCTCCTGTCACCTCGAACCCGTCTGCCAGGACAAAGCTGCGCTGGAACTGCCGGGCTGCGATACCGCGATGCAGGAAGGTCCGCTCCTGATCGTCATTCTGCCGTCCACGGATGACAAGTTGTTTGTCCTCCACGGTCACAGCCAGCTCTTCGCTGGTAAACCCTGCGACTGCCAGTGTGATCCGCAGCGCGGTGGTGCCGGTTTGCTCGATATTATAGGGAGGATAGCTGTCATTCGCGGATTTCGACACCCGGTCGAGCACCCGCTCCAGCTGATCGAAGCCCAGAAGGAACGGGCTGTTGAATTGGGACATGCGGACAGTCCTTTCACCATTCAAGCGACCTGTACGCAGACCACGCTCACCCGTGCGCACCCCCATCCAGCGGCGAGTGCTGACTAAGTGCAGCGTGATCTCATAGTAAGGACTTGGGGTTGGACCGGTCCCAGATCAAGCAGAAGCGGGGAGAAGCGTCTTCAGCCGCTCAAAACTGGAGTCGCCGGTGTCGAAGACGTAATCGGTGTCCAGGACAATGATTTCCCGCCCGCCATGGCTGCGCAGCACGCTCACCACATCATGGGTCTGGCGCGCGGGCACGGTGAGCATGACCGACAGGCCCGTTGCGTCCGGCCGTCCGGCACCCATGAGCGATCCCTGGAAAAATTCAACCTTGGAGTGAACCAGGCCGGAGAGTTCTGTCTCCAGGGTCTGTATCTCCGCCGCCCGGGCCTCGCTTCCAGCGGCTTCATCGCTGGTGTCCACGCCTGGAAGGCGGGTGAGGATCAGCTTGCGGGAGGCGGCGTTGAGCTTGGCGTCCACCATATCGAGGATGCGCTTGACCATGGTCAGCACCGCGGGCGACCAGGACACGGACGTGGCCCCTGTGGCGAACAGGGTTGCATGGGACGCCAGGATCGTGCCGTTGCGGATGGTCTTCAAATGGTTCGCAGCCAGGGTCTGGCCCGTGGAGGTGATGTCCACGATGATGTCCGCCGCACCGGTGGCGGGCGCCGCCTCCGTTGCTCCCGCAGAGCGCACCAGCCGGTAGTCCTGGACATTGTTTTCGGCCAGGAACCCGGTTGTCAGGGTGCGGTATTTTGTGGCGATCCGCATGCGCCGACCATGGCGGCGCCGGTAAAGCTGCGCCACTTCCGCCAGATCCGCCATGGTCTCCACGTCAATCCAGGATCGGGGCACGGCCACCACAAGGTCGGCCCGGCCAAAGCCCAGGCTGTGAATGGCCACGGGGCTGGATTGGAGATTTTCAGAGACGCCCGTCCCCAGGAGCTTATGGCCCGACGCCTCATGGCCCTTCGATTCGTGGCCCGACGTGCCGGCCGCCTCCAGGGACCGGGGTCGGCGCCCGATCATTTCTGAGACCAGATCAAGGCCCGTCACCGCCAGATGCACATCCCCCTTCGCAAGCCGTCCCGGAATTTCGGATGCGGAGGTCAGTTCCACGACGCAGCCGGGCAGGGCGGGGATATAGGCGGAATACTCCCGGGAACCCCGGGCCCCTTTTACGCTCAACCCGCAGCCGTCAAGAAAGTCCAGCAACGGGTCCAGCAGGCGGCCCTTGCTCGGCAGGGCCAGACGGAGCACATCGGTCGGCTCTTCAAGCCCTGGCGCCGGGCCGCCGGTTTCGGTCAAATCCATGACGGTGATCCTTTTCCCTGCCGGTTTCCTGCCCGCTTTTTGCCCGTTGGCTTACTGTTCGCTGCGCCGACCGGACGCCCTTCAACGCACCATGGTCAGCGGCGATGCATCCGGTGACCGGCCCGCCACGAGACTGTCCAGACCCGTGAGGGGCAGGATTTTCTCCGTGCCCTCAGCGCTGGCGCGGATCCGCAGACGCAGGTCCTCCATGGGGCCGGTTTCGATATCGATCAGGTAAGCCGGACCCCCTCCGGCACCACCCGCGGCCTCATCGGCATCCCCCTGGGTACCGTCACCGGAGATATCCAGGGCAACCCGCCACCCCGCCTCACGTAAGGCTTTGGCGGTTTCCGCCCCTGCCGCCGCTTCCCGGGGAGTAACAGCCCTGATCCGGGCATGGAGGGTGGCCCGCGTCTCCACCGGGCGTTCAAGGGCTTCCGGCCGGGTGGCCGTGAGCAGGCGTTCGATGCCGATGGCAAACCCGGCGGCGCCCCATCCCTCCAGTCCCTCGGGCGTTTGCTGCCCCAGGGATTCGAGCAACTGGTCATAGCGCCCGCCACCGCCCAGGGGCCAGATCCGGTCCCCGGACTCCTGGGCGATCTCAAAAATGAAACCCGTATAGTACTCAATGTCCCGCTTCAGGCCGGTGCAGAGAATGGCGCTGTCCAGGTTCACCCCATGGGCATCCAGAAGGTCCAGGCGTCGCTCGAACGCGTCAATGAGCGGACCGAAAGGCGCGCCCGTATCCCGGGCGAACGCGGAGATGGCCTTGAGGGCCTCCCTCGGGCTGTCTTCGATATCCAGGAATGACTGGAGGTCCCGGGTCACCCGTTCGGAGAGATCCGGCAGGGGCGCGGGGCTGGTATCGATCAGGCGTTCGACTATCTCGTCGATGCTGCGGGTGCCGATGGCGTTGATCTCGGCCACGGACAGAAAGCTCTCGATCAGGCGGACCGCCCGTTCCTTGCCCAGATGAGACACGGTTTCCATCAAGGCCGCCCGCTCTTCCGAGGGCTCGTCGCCCGGATCGGTGCCGCTGTCGAAATCCTCACTCCGGCCCCATCCCTCCGCAATCAGCCCGTCCGCACCGGAGCTGTCCGGCGCCCCCGCCGGATCTGCGCTGTCCATGATCGGAGAACGGAAGAAGGCCCGCTTGAGCTTGATCTTCATGTTTTCCGGCAGGCCGTAATGATCCAGCAGGGTCAGGAAGAACCGCACATCCCCCAGGATCATCAAGGGCGATTCGATGCCGCCTGCCTGGGCCGCGGCCACGGCCAGCGCGAGCACCTCGGCTTCCGCCGCCACCGGGTCCCCCCGGCCGATCAGTTCAATGCCCGCCTGGTGGAACTGCCGGTAGCGTCCTGGCTCCGGCGGCTGATGACGGAAAACCGGTCCCGCATAGCTCAAACGCAGTGGTGCGGTGCTGGTGATCCGGTTCTTCAGGGCAAGGCGGCAGACGGGCACGGTGTATTCCGGACGCAGACAAAGCTCATGGCCGCCCGGGTCATCGAAAATGTAGACCCGGCGGCGGATATCCTCACCGGAGCGCTCCAGGATGATGTCCGGCCGGTCGATCACCGGGGGCTCCACCCGGGCATACCCGTGACTGCCGAAAGTCGTTTCAAGGCGCTCGATCAGGCTGCCCATGACCTTGAGGCTCTTGGCATCCAGGTCCAGCAGGCCGGGCATGCCAAGGGGGCCTGATAACGCATCACTCATCCGTCGAACTCCACTCGGCCAAAATCCAGTAGGCCAAACGCCAATCAGCACGCAGTGGGGCGCACTGGGTAGTCCCTCACCGGTCCAGGATCGCCCGGACGGTCTCGATCATCGCACCCCGGTCCACCACCTGCTGGGCCCGCGCCTTGTCGCGCCATTCCTCATTGCTTTCGATGCCCTGGGTCAGGGCCCGGCCCATGTCCAGATCCTTGATCGACACGGTGCCCCCTTTGAATTCATCAGACCCGGCAATGATCGCCACCGGCGCCTGGCGCCGGTCGGCGTACTTCATTTGTGCCTTCAGCTTGCTTTCACCCGTGTAAAGCTCTGCCCGGATCCCTGCGGCCCGCAATTCCTGGGCAATCTTCGCGTAATCGCTCAGACGCTCGGCGTCCATGACCGTGACCAGCACCGGCCCCCGGTCCTTGTCCCCTTCCAGACGGCCCGCCGCATCGAGGGCAGCCAGAAGCCGGTCCACGCCGATGGACACCCCGGTGGCCGGAACCCGCTTCCCAACGAACCGTTCCACCAGCCCGTCGTAGCGCCCGCCTCCGGCAACGGACCCGAACTGGCGGGGCTGACCGTTCTCGTCCGTGATCTCGAAGGTCATGCCCACTTCCAGGACCGGACCGGTGTAATACGCCAGCCCACGGACAATGCTCGGATCGAAGATGACCTGGCGCTCTTCCAGTTGGAGGGCGTCCAGAACCTCGCCGATCTGTTCCATCTCCCGGACACCCTGGGCGCCCACTTCCGACTGACCCACCACATCCTTCAGGGCCGCGCAGACGTCGGCACGGCTGCCGCCGGTAACGCGCATATAGGCCAGAACCTTCTCCGCCTGTTCCTCACCAAGGCCGGCCCCTTTGGTGAAATCGCCGGACTCGTCCTTCCGGCCCGTGGTGAGCAGCAGCTTCACTCCCTCGAAGCCAACCCGGTCCAGCTTGTCGATGGCGCGCAGAACCGGCAGGGAGGCGGACAATTCACTGTCCGGAGCGATGCCGATGGTCTCGAGCACACCGTCCAGGATCTTCCGGTTGTTCACCTTTACCGCATAGTCGCCGCGTTCGATGCCCAGGGCTTCCAGGGCTTCGGCCATGACCGCGCAGTTCTCCGCATCCGCCGCCATGGAGGCAGCACCGATGGTGTCGATATCGAACTGGGTGAATTCCCGGTAGCGCCCGGGTCCGGGCTTTTCGTTCCGGTAGACAGGTCCCACCTGATAGCGCCGGAAGGGCAGGGACATGGTGGCCCAGCGTTCCGCCACGAACCGGGACAAGGGCGCGGTCAGGTCATAGCGCAGGGCAATCCACTGCTCGTCATTATCCCGGAGCGCGAAAATCCCCCCATCCGGCTGGTCCTGTTCCGGCAGGAACTTGCCCAGGGTTTCCACATACTCGATGGCGGGTGTTTCCAGGGGATCGAAGCCATAGCGCTCATAGACACCGCGGATGGTGTCGATCATGGCGTTGCGTCGGCGCAGATCGGCGGCTGTGGTGTCTTTCAGGCCCTTGACCAGCCGCGCCGTCAGACGGTTGGTGCGCTCCGCAGCGGATTTCTGGTCAGCAGCGTTTTTCTGGTCGGCCATAGCATCCTCGATCGCCATTGGGTGCCCCCGCCAGCATCGATTTCACGGCATCGATTTTCCAGCATCGGTCTGCCCCCATGGGATCCGGCGGCATGGCGTCCGGAGCGTGTCGCTGGGCATACCGTTTCAGGGCACACGGTAGGGAAGGAGGCAGGTCATAACGCGCCTGGGGCCGTGCCGCAACGGCTGCGCCCCAAGCGGACCCGGATCCTATGGAAATGAGATGCCATAGAACCCGGCCCATAGAACCCAGCTGGCATGAAAGCCGGCTGGTCTGGAAACCGGAAAGGCTGTGAAAGCCTCAGGCCGGCTTAGCGGTCCAGAACGGAGGGCCAATTGGCCTCACTCTTGGCGATGAAGCCGTCCTTGTCCTTCTCCCAACGCCGCTGGATGCCCTTGCTGACATTCAGATAGAGCGTGTCGTTGTAGATGGTCCACACTTCCGGATCACCTTCCGCGAGGGAGTTCTGGGACACCGCATAGGCGCAATAGCCGCCATATTTCGGGCGGTACCGATCCGGGTCGGCGGTGAACAGATCCAGATTTTCCTGGCTGGCAAAGCGCCAGCTCGCGTCCTTGTATTCGGTCGTGAAGGCATCATCGCCGGGCACCGGGCGGCCTTCGGTGAAGTAAGCCACGGTGTCAAAGCCGTTGATGGCATGGGTCCAGGCGGTGGCGAAGAACCCGCCGGTGTTCAGGTAGATTTCCGGCTTGCGAGCGGCGAAGGCGGGACCGAAGGCAAGGGTGGTGGAAACGGCGGCGGCACCAAGGATGGTCTGGCGTCGGGTGACAATCATCGAAAAACTCCCTCCGTGTGCTTGAGAAAAATTGCTTGCAGACAGGACCACGAAGTGCGCCCTGATGCTTCTCACAATTGCCTGATAAGGGTCTTTCTCACAGATTTGTCAGGCACGGGAAGCTTGCCTTTGCATTGACCAGGATCATGGCCCGCACGGGAGTTCCGCTCTCAAGCTCGTGGTTCTTGTCGCCCACATATTTGGCCCAGACATTTGCAAACGGACGAACCGCGAATGGGATGCAAATGCCTGGGCCGAACCACCAAGGTTCGCTTGTTTTTCATAGAGGGGAGAACGGTAGCATGGCATCGCCATTTGAACTTGCGCAGCGCCACATCGCGGCGGCGGCGGCCGAAGGAGCAGCCACGAACATGGACCCGGAAGTGCTCATCCGGGCGCTACTTTCCACAATCATCGATCACGCCCTGGCCCACCACAGCGAAAAAGATCTGACCCAGATCGTTTCCTTCATGATCGAGAATGCGGATCCGACCATCGACTACCCTTTCAGCCGTCCCTGAGCGGAGATTGCCACCGAAAAGACGCCACCGGTGCAGCGACGCAGCGACCCAGACGGATGATGCGGGCGTAGGTCAACATCCGTCCGGATGAGCCGCTCCACTAGCGGGCGTCTTCCCGGAACATGGCCAGGGTGGAAAGCAGGGTCGGCACAGTGAGCACCCCCGTGGGCACACTCACCTTGAATGTGGCGATGGCAAGTGGCAGGGACCGCTGACCCGTGGCCACCTCAAGCCAGATATCCGTGGTGGTCTCCACCCCGGTATCCGGGTCCTCGGGCCAGCCTTCGCTCAAGGCCGCGATCCCACGCCGGACATGGAGCGTGTAGGCCTCATCGGTATCCGTGAACCGGAAACCGATCACCGTGTCCGCGTTGAGGGACTTATCCGCAACCAGATTGACCGGCATGGCCTCGAGGAGGGCACGCACGGGGAAATCCTTCAGGAAGCTGACCGTCTGCCGGTTGACCTGTTGGGCCTGGGGAATGATCACTTCGCCCTCCAGTTCCCGGGCCTGGGTGAGGTAATAGTTCCGGCCATTGGGCGAGACACTCCGGTAGCCCAGCAGCCTGAGGGCCTCGGCCTGGACGCGGGAGGCTTCCACGAGTTCGGGCTTTGCCTTGGCCACATAGGACGCCAGTTCAGCGGCCCAGCGCAGCTTGTCCGCCGCCAGAGCTTCCCGCGCCTTCTCCAGTGCCTCCTGCGGACCGCCGGCGAGGTCGACAATGGCCTGCGCCCGTTCCTGGGGCGGGGCGGGGGAGAGATGGGCGGCATCCCCGCCGAACCAGCCCAGATAGCCGGTGAAAATATTGCGCACGGACCATTCAACAGTGCCGTAATGCTCGATCAGGAACGGGTGGTCGCGCAGATGATCCGGCAGCTTCACGATTTCTACGATCTCGTCAGGGGTGAGCCCCTTGTTGATTCCCCGGATCGTCTGGTCGTGGACGAACTGGATCGCATCCCGGTAGGCCAGCATGGTCTTCTGTATGCGTTCTTCCCCTGAGATCGGACGGGTGTGGCCCATGGCTAGATGTTCCGGCCGCAAAGCACGCATCCGGTCCAAACTGTTCACCCAGCCCACCACATCCCGGTAGGGCGTTCCCCTGATGGTGTAGAGATTGGGGAAAGCCTTGTAGATGTTGTCCCCGGCCAGGAGGAGACGCTTGCCCGGCACCCAGACAAAGATCTGATCATTGGTCTCACCGGGGGCGTGAACCATTTCAAGATCCACCCCGGCCACGCTCACCTCGAGACGGTCCGTGAAGGTCACCGTGGGGCGGATGATCCCGGGGGTGTTGTCCGTGTCCCCACCAACTTCAAGGCGCGGCCCGATGCCCGCATTCACGAAACCCTTGGGCCCGTCCTCGAGATAGGTGCCGAACATGCGCGCCGAGCGGGCGGCAATAGCCGGGCGCAGAATGTTCAGGACGCGGTTGATATAGTATTCCGTGGTCTCGTGGGCATAGACCGGCACCTCGCCTTCCGGCACGAAGCCCCGGCCCCCATAGGTATGGTCCGCATGGTTATGGGTATAGATCAGTGCGGCGACGGGTTTGTCGGTAATCTCCCGGAAGGCCGCCATCACCTCCCGTCCGGTCTCCACGCTTTCCATGACATCAACAATGATGACCCCGTCCGGGCCGACAATCATGGTCGCATTGGCAAGGCCAAATCCCACGGCCTGATAGACGCCGCTGGTGATCTCGATGACCTCCTTGCGGAACTCCCGTGTGTGATCATGAAGGGAGGGAACCACCGTTCCGTGACCCTGGTCCTCATCATGCGCCTTATCGCGTTCAGCATCGGCACTGGCGTCTTCAGCCTCGACGCTGGGGTCTTCGGCCATGGTGTCCGGCTGGGCCCCCGCCTGCACGGTTTTATCCGCCCGGCCAGGTCTCTCCTGCGCCGCCAGAGCGGGTTGGGGCATGGCAAGGGATGTCAGGAGCAGAGCGCTCAAGCCCAGGACCACAGCGATGCATCCCGGGAAACCAATTTCAATGTCTGAACCAGTACGTGTCATGACGGACCTTCTCCTCCCTTGCCCCTGCCTTCAGTTTTGCCCCGGCTTTTTCCAGTGTTGTCTCTTCAGACAGTGCCCCTTTTTGACCAGTGCCCCTTGTTGACCACTGTCAGGGTCGGGTAACCGTGATCAGGCGCCAAGAGCGCCCAGGATCCGGGCCCAGGACCGGGTGCCTTTGTGGAAGCTTTTCACTTCGTATTTTTCGTTCGGGCTGTGGATGCGGTCATCCTCCAGGGCGAATCCCACCATCAGACTATCAAGTCCCAGGGCGCGCTTGAAGGATCCGACAATGGGGATGGATCCGCCGCAGCCAATGGCCAGGGCGGCCCGCCCATATTCCTCGTCCAAGGCTGCCATTGCCTTGGCGAGATGAGGGTTGTCCCGGTTCAAGGTGAGGGCGGGGCTGCCCCCATGGGCCTTGTAGGCAACCTTGCAGTCAGAGGGCAGACGGTCTTCCACGAATTTCCGGAACGCTGCCCGGATTTTCACCGGGTCCTGATCACCGGCAAGACGGAACGAGACCTTGGCCGAGGCCTGGGCCGGAATGAGGGTTTTGCTGCCTTCGCCCGTATAGCCCCCGATGATGCCGTTCACGTCACAGGTGGGCCGGCTCCAGGTCTGTTCGAGAACACTCCGGTCCCGTTCACCTGTGCTTTCCGACAGTCCGATTGCGCCCAGAAAGCCTTCCGCGTCCCGGCCAAGTGCATCCCACTGGGCCTTCTGGTCCGCGGAGATTTCCGGCACATCGTCGTAGAAGCCCGGAACCTGAATGCGCCCGTCCTCGTCCTGGAGATCACCGATGATCCGTGCCAGGACGTGAATGGGGTTGCGGGCCACACCCCCATAGAAGCCCGAATGCAAGTCCCGCGAGGGTCCGCTGATGATCACCTCATCAATCATCAGCCCTCGAAGGGATGTGGTGACCGCGGGCGTGTCGATGTCCCACATGGCCGTGTCGCACACCAGGGCGATGTCCGCTGCGGCCAGTTCCTCGCGGGTCTGCTCCAGGAACGGTTCAAGATTGGGGCTGCCGGTCTCTTCCTCTCCTTCAAGCAGAAGTGTCACCGGTACGGGGAGGTCACCAGTGGTCTCGATCCAGGCCCGGCAGGCCTCGATAAAGGTCATGAGCTGGCCCTTGTCGTCGGAGGAGCCCCGGCCGACGATCCGGCGCCCATGGGGGCCGTCCATGAAGACCGGTTCAAAGGCGGGCGTGTCCCAAAGGGCTTCAGGGTCGGCGGGCTGGACATCGTAATGACCGTAGAACAGCACGTGGGGCGCATCGGGGCCGCCGTCCTTGGGCAGGCGTCGGGCCATGACAATCGGATGGCCGCCTGTTGGGCGGGCCTGGGCCTCGAAGCCAAGGGCGCGCAATTCATCGACCAGCCATTGGGCGGCGTCCTGAACCTTGGGCGCATAGGCTGGATCCGTGGAGACGCTGGGTATGCGCATCAATCCGAACAGGCGCTCAAGGCTGGCATCCAGGTTTTCATCCACCCGTGACAGAATCGTCTGAAGCGTTTCTTCGGTCATGGTTGTCCTTTGGCTTTGTTGGAGGCCCCACGGTTTTGCCCCGGTCTTTGCGCTGATTTTCGCACGACGCTGTGTTGGGGGGCCTTTCGTTGGGAGGGCCTCAAGGCTGATGCATGGTGGTGGTCGTCCCGGCAATCCCGAACCGCGCTTCGCCTGTCACCGCCTGCGTGGCGGCCAGGTGCAGTTCAGATCCCGCAAAAGGCCATCAGCCAGGTCATAGATCAGGCCATGGACTTCCACATCCTGGCCCCGCCTCCAAGCGTTTTGCATGATCGGCGTCTCGGAGACTTGGCGCACCTGGGCCACCACATTCAGTTCGCAAAGGCGGTTCACCCGGTCCCGTTCACCTTCGAACCGGCGCAGTTCCGCCACTTCCCGGTCGGCGATATCTCCGATTGGCCGCAGCCAGTAGGGCAGAAGGCCGTCGGTGACACCCTCAAGGGCGGCCCGCACCCCGCCGCATCCATAATGGCCGCAGACTATCACCCGGGTCACTTGCAGGACGTCAACCGCATATTGCAGCACCGACAGGCAATTCAAGTCGCTGGGGTGGACCACATTGGCGACATTGCGGTGGACGAACACTTCGCCGGGCTCCAGACCCACGATGACATTCGCGGGCACCCGGCTGTCGGAACAGCCAATCCAGAGATAACGGGGGGTCTGAACATTCACGAGGCGGGAGAAATAGTCGGGGTCCGTTTCCAGCCGGTTCGCGGCCCATTGCCGATTGTTCCGCAGAAGCGTCTCTACCATGGGTCTTTTCTGCCTTTAGTTGTGATTGCGGCTGTGTCCATGCCCGAACAGCCCGTAGCGTGCTCCCAAAGCCCCATATTGCGCCACAGAACAAGAATGACGTCCATAAGCGAACGCAAGTCACACCAGCCCAGCGGGTAAGCCTACGCCATAGGCACAGGCCCACCCTCCCAGGCAGACGCCGCCCCAGGCCGACCCCCAAGCCAACCCCCAAGGCAGCGTCACGCTCGTGAGGCTCTGACGGTCAGAGATCTTTCATCATGGAGATGACCAGAACCCCATCGGGGGTCTGTTCCCGGCTGACTTCCCGCCAGCCCAGGGCGCGGTGGAAGTCAGGCGCATTGGTCCCTTCCACAACGTCAATGGTGGCCAGGTTAAAGCCGCGATCGCGCATGATATCGAGGGCCGCCTCGATCATCAGGCTGCCGATCCCCCTGCGGTGGTGATTGGGGTCCACATAGATGCGGCGGATATGGCTGGTCCCGGGGTCGAAGTCGAAATAGCCGACGATCTGCCCTCCGGCCTGGGCGACGAAAATATCCCGCCAGTCCTCGGCGATGGCCCGGCGCAAACGGCTCGGCCCCTCCGCCACGGCTTGCGCCGTCAGCACACCTTGATAGGCATGCCTCCAGGACCGCACGGCGGTTTCCGTGAGCTGCTCAACGTCTTCCCGACTTGCCGGGCGGATGCGGACCGCCGTCATGACGGATCGTACTCCCGTTCCGAATGCCACAATGCAGGCGGCCCAAGTCGTGTTGGAGTGTCGGACCGGGTTCTGATGTTCCTCAGACCGGACCCCATACGCAACAATGCCGCCTGACCCCATACCAGCGGGGCGCGCTACCAATGGAGCCTGGGAATACACCATGTAAGGCCCGTTGACACGGATGGAAGACGGATTTTCAGAGCCTGTCCACAATTGAGCGCTGAACGGGTCGGGGAAATGGCGGATCGCCGGATCCGGCGGAGGGAAACAGCTTCAAACCACGGTTTTCAATGTTAAGTTCAAGGAAAATGAACGGAAGCGGACGGAATCACGGTTTGGAGACACCATTCAGACGGACGGAGCCCGCTCCGATCGTGGGGCAGAAGGGTTTTGAACGGTCAGGATGTCGATGGTCCGGCCAGCCGCGCAAGGGCATGGATCGCGGCGGTCCGACAGGCTTCCATGATCGGACGGTTTGCCGCCTCCACGGCGAGCATGCTCCAGCACTCGACCGCCGCGACGGCTTCCGCCAGATCCCGGGGTGCAGCAACCCCGCCGTGGTGGGCAATGGCCCAAAATGCGTCCTGCCCTGTCAGCGTCTGAAGTTCCGCCCGGGCCATGGCAAGGGCCGGTGCGTCCTGGGTGGCAGCGCCGAGAAGGGGCTGGGGCCTGCGATGCTCTCCCCGGCCTGCGGCCAGGGCCTGAATGGTCAGGAATTCCGCCTGGGACCATAGCCCTTCATCCTGGAGCCGGCCCGCCCACCCAAGCAGGGCCGCCGATAGCGTCTGTTCGAATCGCTCCACGTCCGTCTGCTCCAGCGTGTTGCTGGCTTGCGGTCCCTCCCCGGCACGAAGCTGGACGGCACCGGTCCACGGTCCCGCAAGGGCATGCCAGGGCAATGGCACAAAGACCGCCGCAGCGAGGGCGGTCAGCGCAACAGCGGATGTCAGACGGGCAATGGAAAACATGGGAACCTCCGTTATGACAGGATTGAGTCAAACACGAAGGTCTTGAGAGGGTATGAACGGTTGGCTCAGGCGGCCTTGCTCCGCCGCCAGAGAGCAAGAGCACCGATACTCAGAAGGAGCCCGGCAAGACCGCCAATGATGGCGGCGGTCACCGTAAAACCCGGACCATCCAGGAACCAGGGCCGGGGAGACCTGTACTCCCCGTTGGTCGCGATCAGATCGCCCACCAGGCCTTTCTGATCCTCGAGAATGTCGTCGAAGGGACGGGGGACCTGGGCCTGATTCGCATACCAGTAGGCGGCGAGGGGTGTGCGATCCACCAGGGTCACCGCCGCCACGCCCCGCACCGGCGTGCTCTGGGGTCCGTTGTTGAGTTCCAGCAGCAACGGCCAGTAAATCGCATCGCCGGTGGTCACTGGTTCCGAGAAGGTCGGGCGGTTGGCGCTGTCCTCACTCAGCAGGGCGTCCAGTGTATTTTCCTGGGACTTGATCTCCTCAAGGAGGTTTTCGAAAAACGCCTCCGGCTCCATCTGGGCATTCTCGACGATCTTGCCGTCTTCGCTCAGATAACTCGCCAGGATGATCCACTGGGGAAAGCCCGTCTGTTCCTCCGGCGGCCGGTGGATCAGATCCACGCTGTCACAGGGCACGGCAATGTCGATGACGTGATTGCTCGACCGGCGCATCTGCTCATAGACCATGCGCGTGTAGCCCGCATAGTCCTCAAGATCGAAGATGCTGCAAAAGCCCGATGGCGCTACGACCTTGAGGCCGAGGGCCTGGGCGCTCTGGGCGTGCATGTCCGAAAGGGCGTTGCCATTGCCTGCACCCAGATCGATGGATTGCACCTCGTCCGCCAAGGCGCTGACGCTTGGTTCCTGGTCGTCTTGTGACTGTGCGGCCGCTTCCCACGCCGGGAGGGTTTGCACGGCACAGAAGGTGAGGGCGGCTGCGAGAAGACTGGTCAGCATAACGCCTTGAACCCGCGACCGCGCCCCGTTGCCAGAACGCAAATCCGCGCCGTTGCCGCAATGGTTCCCTGACCATCTCACCATGGACCCAGTCTCCCCTATCTCCGCCGGCCTTCCACACGGTGCATGGCACCGCTAAGCGCACCCCAAACTGGGCTATGCAAGATTCAATCCCCGAAACGCAGATCAACCGTCAGGGGTTCCGCCAGGATCGCCCCTTCAGGCCTGAAACTTCAAAGAGCCAGCGTCTTGGACATGAAATGCCGGGTTCTGCCGGTCTTGGGGTAGGTCACGGAACCGAACACGGTAAAGCCGTGGCGCTCATAAAACCCCTGGGCCTGAAAGTCGAATGTGTCCACATGGACCAGTCGGCACCCCCTGCCGCGCACTTCTTCTTCCAGCCGCTCCATCAGCGCACTGCCGGCTCCACAGCCCCGCAATGCTTCCGCCACCCACAGGTCCTTGATATGGCAGGCCCCATGGGGGCCATACACGTCGGCGATCAGGCCGCCCACCACATTTTCCTCCCCGTCCCGGAGCAGGATGCCGATTTTTTCAAGACCGAACGGCTCGGCGACCTGTTCGGCGTGGTCCGTCAGACCCCGGTCAATGACGCCGATTTCGCCCGGCGTCGGATCATCGACCACGAGGATTTCCACCTCATCCGCCGAGGGTTCCGGGTCTTCAGACGGTTCCGGATTTTCAGCCTGCTTTTCGGCCATTGCGGTGTCCCTGTGATCCTTCTGCCCTGCGGATAATGGGCTTATCAAAGGGATGAGACGGGTCCTCATCCCTGTCCTATTGTGTCTTCGATTGCCCCGTTCAAGGGGCCGGGGGCGGTAGCGCGACCGGTCAGGCCGCCGGTTCCGGTGATACCCGGATCAGGAGCTTGCCGAGATTCTCGCCGGTGAACAGCCTTTGCACCGCCGTGGGCGCGTTTTCAAGTCCATCCACAATATCGGTGCGGTATTGGAGCTTGCCCTCGGCCAGCCATTGGCCTGCTTCCTGGATGAACTCGCCCATGCGGGGGAAGTAGTCCGACACGATGAAGCCCTGGAGCCGGACCCGCCGCATCAGCAGCATGCTGAAATTATAGGGGCCGGGCACCGGGTCCGTCGCATTATAGGAGGAAATGAGCCCGCACAGAACCACCCTGGCGTAGTCGTTCAGAAGGGTGAAGATATCATCCATGATTGCCCCGCCGACATTCTCGAAATCAATATCGATGCCGTCCGGGCACAGGGTTTTCAGGCGTTCCAGAACCGGTTCCGTCCGGTAATTGATGCAGGCGTCAAATCCGAGGTCCTCCACCACATGACGGCATTTGTCGTCCGTCCCCGCCAGACCGATGACCCGGCACCCGGCAATCTTGCCCATCTGGCCCACAATGGACCCCACGGCGCCCGCGGCGGCGGATACCACCAAGGTCTCCCCCGGTTTGGGCTGGCCGATATCCATCAGGCCGAAATAGGCGGTGGCGCCGGTCATGCCCAGAACACTCATCCAGGCATCCAGGGGAATGCCCAGCCCCTGGGGCAGTTTGCGCGCCATATCCCCGGGCACGGTCACATAATCCTGCCAGTTCCCAAGGCCCGGCATCACCAGATCACCGGGGGCATAGTCCGGATGGGCGGAAGCCTCCACCACACCCAGGGTGCCGCCGCGCATGACCTCACCGATCTCCACGGGAGGCATGTATTGATCCCGGTCGGACATCCAGATGCGGTTGGTTGGATCCAGGGAGAGATAGACATTGCGCACCAGGATCTCGCCGGCGCCCGGTTCCGTGGCTGGTGTTTCCACCAGTTTCAGGTCGCCTTCGCGGATATCGCCCACGGGCCGGTTGGCCAGAATCCATTGTCTGTTGATGCGGGTCATTTCCTTCTCCCTTTACGCGGTCTTTATGCGCTGCCCCGGCCTTTGGCGGACGAGTGCCCATGGGCCCAGTGTTGATCGCGGGATCGCGATATGCCCGGATGGCCAGTCCGCGCTATGTGTAGGGGTAACCATAGCGGGATATTCCAGCCCTGGGCAGAGCGCCTCCAGGGATCCCGTGCGCGGGCGGCGGCGAGGAGACGGTTTTGACGATGACACGGATAGCGAGCGGTGATGTGAGACGGGACGGCAAGGCAGACAGGGTCTTCCTCGGGCTCTGCCTATGGATCCTGGCGGCGCTGGCTCTTGTGGCCGGCAGTCTGCTTCCGGCCTCCGCTCAGATGGACCGCCCCCAACCGGACGGTGATGGATCTGGCGGGCCGGATGTCTTCGTCTCACGGCCACAACAGGCGCTGGCTGGCCAGGACAGTGCGTCCCCCTTTCTTGCGGATATGGTCTCGGGCACGGGCGCTCAGGAAACTGACCCGGTTTCCGCCGTCCATAAGACTGACCAGGTCGAAGCCATCCTCCTATCCGAATGGGAGAGCGTTCCCGCGCAAGGCGGATCTTTCCGGGTCGCGCTGCGCCAGAAAATCATCGAGGGCTGGCACACCTACTGGCGCAATCCTGGCGACTCCGGCGAGCCGACCCAGATCGTCTGGGACCTTCCCGAGGGTGTCGAGGCGGGAGACATCGCCTGGCCCGCGCCCAGCCGTCTGCCCTACGGCCCCCTGGTGAATTTCGGTTATGAGAAGGACGTGGTGTTCACGGTCCCGGTCACGGTGGCGCCGGGGCTCGAAGCCGGAAGCGTCGTGCGCTTGAGGGCTAAAGTCTATTGGCTGGTTTGTGCCGATATCTGCATTCCCCAGGACGGCGAGGTCGAACTGGTGCTGCCCGTGGTGCCGGGCAACGCCGAAATTGACCAGGATGCCCAGACCCTGATCGAGGAGACCACCCGGTCCCTTCCCGGACCTTCGCCCTGGCCCGCCCGCTATGCCCTGGACGGCGAACAGGTGACCTTTGGCCTGGATGCACCGGGCCTTGCGGAAGGCTTCGGCCCCGGCCTGATCGAAAGTGCAGCGTTCTTCCCCTACCAGGACGGCATCATCGTCAATGCCGATGATCAGGTTCTGCGCCATGGCGCTGGTGGGTTCACCGTCTCCACCGGTGCGGGTTTCCGGCTGACCAACCGGCCCGACGCCCTGCCCGAAACCGTCGAGGGTGTTCTGGTCCTCCATGACCGCAGCTCCGGCGAACTGGTCCTCAGATCCGTGTTGGTCGAGGCCCAGGCCGGATCCATTCCGGAGACCTGGGGCGCGGTTGCGGCCCCTGGAATCGCCGGTGTGGGGGGGGCTGGTGGCAATGGTCCGGCGGATCTGCCGCCGTTTCATGTGCTGCTCGGATTTGCCCTGCTGGGGGGGCTGATCCTCAATCTCATGCCCTGTGTTTTCCCGGTTCTCTTTATGAAAGCCTTCGGCTTTGTGGCGGCCGCCCGGGAGGCTCCGTGGATCGTGCGCGCCCATGGCATGGCGTTCACCGCCGGCGTGATTTTGAGTTTTCTGGCCCTTGCGGGGCTCCTGATCGGCTTGCGGGCGGGCGGTGAGCAGATCGGCTGGGGGTTCCAGCTCCAGTCACCGGTGGTTGTTGCTCTTCTTTTCTATCTGATGATGGCCATCGGCCTGAACCTGTCCGGGGTGTTTGATGTGGGCCGGTCGGTCATGGGGCTTGGCGGGGGGCTGGGCGCTCAACCGGGCCTGTCCGGAGCCTTTTTCACCGGCGTTCTGGCCACGGTCGTTGCCAGTCCCTGCACGGCGCCGTTCATGGGGCTGGCCATCGGCACGGCCCTGACCCTGCCCACAATCGAGGCCCTGGCCATCTTCGCCGCGCTGGGATTGGGCATGGCGCTGCCCTGGCTGATCCTGAGTTTCCTGCCCGGTCTGCTCGCGCTCCTGCCCCGGCCCGGCCCCTGGATGGATCTGGTGCGCCACATGCTTGCCTGGCCCATGTATGCCACCGCAGGCTGGCTCCTGTGGGTCCTGACCCAGCAATTGGGTCCGGACGGGCTGGCCATGGTTCTGGCCGGCGCCTTTCTTGTCGCCCTGGCCGCCTGGATCTTTGGCCGGACCCAGGATCCGCTCACCGGCGAGACCGGTGCCAGCCATGCGGCGGGCCGTCTGCTGGCGGCCGTGGTCCTCACCGGTGGTCTGGCCCTGGCCGGCGGTCTGGCTGCGGTGCCGGGCCTGACCGGAGGGGCCCCATCCGGTGAATCCGCGGATGGCGGTTCTGCCGCTGTGGACACCTCGGGGGTGCCTCTGCGGGCTGTGGCCTATGACGAGGCCCGATTGGCGCGCGTGCGTGACGAGGGCCGGCCGGTTTTCGTCTACTTCACCGCCGCCTGGTGCATCACCTGCAAGGTGAACGAGAACACAGTGTTCCGTAGCCAGAAAATCCTCGACCGGTTCGAGGCGACGAATGTTCTGGTGATGCGGGGCGACTGGACCAACCGGGACCCGGTGATCACCGCGGCCCTCGAACGGTTTGGCCGTCCGGGAGTTCCGCTCTACGTCTTTTATGGCCCCTCGTCAGAGAGCGAGCCCATGATTCTGCCGCAATTCTTGACTGAATCCATCATGCTGGATCTGGTCGCAGATCTGTAGGCAGATGAACAATCCGTCACAATGTTGAAATCAACAGGAGAGACACCGGTCATGTTCCATTTCGATGCCATCAGAAAAGCAGGCGTCAGCCTTATCGCGGCGGCCGGTCTTGGCCTTGCGGTCACCGGCGGCGCCCAGGCCGCAGCGGTCATTGATCAGACGGCCCCGGATTTCACCGGCACCGATTCGAACGGCGAAACCTTCACTCTGTCCGATTACCGCAATCAGACGGTCATCCTGGAATGGACCAATCACGACTGCCCTTACGTGAAGAAGCACTACGACACGGACAATATGCAGGCGCTTCAGCGTCAGGCTGCCGAAGACGACATTGTCTGGGTCACCCTGATTTCCTCCGCACCCGGCAAGCAGGGCCACGTGTCCGGCGAGAAGGCGAATGAGCTGACCGAAAGCCGCAACGCCTCACCTTCCCGGGTCATCCTCGACGAAAGCGGCGAGATCGGCCGGATGTATGATGCCCGCACCACCCCGCACATGTATGTCATCGATGGGGAAGGTGTCCTGCGCTACATGGGGGCGATCGACGACAAGCCCGACACCAAGAAAGCCAGTGTCGAGACGGCCACCAACTACGTGACCCAGGCTTTGGCCGAGCTTGCGTCCGGCGAGACGGTTTCCGAACCTCAGACCACGGCTTATGGCTGCTCCGTCAAGTACTGAGCGATTTCAAAGCTGCCAGTGACCCATCAAGGCTGATGGATCAAGACAAAGGGGACGCCAAGCGCGTCCCCTTTTTTACGCCCTGGGCGGATGGTCTTGTTCGGCTCAGTGCAGATTGCATCCGGACGCTGACAGGCGCTCCCGGTCCAGGTCCTGTGCCGCGAGCATGCAGCGGACCGCCACTTCGAAAGCGCCCCGTGCCTGGGCCTGGGCCGCCATGGCGTCCAGGGACTGGATGCGGGCCTCGATCCGGTTGAGATACCCTTCAAGACCGGCTGCATCATGGGAATTTACCTGGGGACGGGACGCCCTTTGCGTGGCCGTGTTCAGCACCTCGGTCCGGGCACATGCGCTGGATTGGTTTTGTTCCGTAGGGGCGTCACTTGCAAAGCTGGCCTGAACATCCGGTTCGGACGGGGTCCCTTGGGGGCCGCCCATGTCCCGGCGGGCCATTTCTTCGTGGATTTCATCGATACGCTGGCGCAGCAGCCCAAGTCGGTCCTGGGCATCCTGATCGTCGATGACGAACCGGCGTCCGCTCTCGATCTCGAAACATTCAGTGAGGAAACGATCCCGCATGTTGATCAGGTCGTTGAGGGGCTGTCCCTCAAGGGAAGGCTGGCCTTTACGGACCGGTTCGCCTTTGTCCTGGCTACCGGTTTTGTCCCGGGTATCCGTCGTGGACGCCGGCCCTGCTTCCGGGCTCATCCGGGCCTGCTGGCCTGCGGTCGCGCACCCGGCGTCGCGTGGATCATCCCGGTCGGAGGCGCGTCGGCTTCCACGGCGTCCGCCAGAAGGACTGCCTCGGCCCCGATCATTTTTCCCAGAGTCGTCTAAAGACCGGTCGTGAGCACTGGATCCGTGGGGCTGATCGGTGAAGGAGGGTGGGGGGCTACTATTCCCGGAGTCTGTATCTTGTCCGCCGGCATGCCAAACCCGTCCATCAACCACGTCGCCCATTCTGTCCTTTTCCCGCCCGGTCTTGCCAGTTCCCGCGTGACCACCCCATGCCCGGCTTGCGATACGCCGGTCCGTCCCATGACGATCCCCCTCGTACCGAAGCCGTTCTTCACGCAGCATCATGGTTTCCAGGCTGCTTCTTGTTTCATTTTTCAACGTCATGTTTGGTGACCCCCCAACAAGGCCATAGTCTTTAAGCGGATTGAGTCCGCCCTTTTGTTTCGTCAAGTCATCCCCTGGTGAGACACATCCGGACCCTGAGCTTGCACCCGCTCTGGAATCTGAATCCGCCTCATAATTCGAAGGGTCTGTGAACAGTGAATCGTTGTCAGGGTCCTGGATCGGGAACCACCGCCCGCTGCGGTTCCTGTCCGGAAGATTTATGACAACTGGTCCATGTTCACCCCAAAACCCGACACACACACTGCAACCAGCCAATCCGCACCGCATGACTCACAAAGAGGCTGCAGGGACAGATTCCATCCGTTCAAAGAGCAAATCTCCTTGAGACACACGTTCTCCGCGGCCTTTTCAAGCCGTTTGTCACCCGTCAAAAACCGTCGGGAAAACTTGGTGTTTCGTGCAGGTGCCGCAACTCACAGACAAAGCGCCGCCAAGCCACCATGCATGTAGGTATTCGCCGGGCACATCCACACTTTCGCCGGGAAAAAATTTGTACCGTTCCCCAACGAATGGAGGAGGAAAGTAGCACCAGGGTTAGAAGGCGTCCATGTCAAATGGGGCTGCAAATCACAATTTTGGCCTTGCATCTGCAGACGTGTTTCCAGTGAGGGGTTTAATCGATCCCGTTCTGATTTCCGTGTTGGTTCACGCTATGCGCCTGCGCATGGCCCTGACCAAAAACCGAGCAGTGTGCACGCTATCAGCGAGATCACACTCGATAGGCAACGGATCGCCAAAGAGACTGGAAACGAGAAGCTCACCAAGGAGAGGACCGGTGACAAGACCGCGAGACCCAAGGCCCGTACACGCAAACAGACCGTTATGATGTCCCGGCAATTCAGTGTGGTGAGTATCATGAGTGTGCAAGGGTTGCAACCCGGAGCGCAGTCCCTCAAAGGCATTGGTGAAAGCCCGGCGATCAGGCATGGGCCCTGCTAGGGGCATGTGATCAGGGGTTGTGGCCCTGACCGCGGTCCGGGCCCAGAACGGCCTTGAGGCAGTCTTCAGTGCGGGAATGACCTCCCCTGCGGCGGCCAACAAAGTAGCGCTGACCTCATCCGAAGGGTCTGTTTCGAGACGATCGGACGGCCCGCTGACCGGCCGATATGACGCACCCGTAAGAATTCCATGACCACTGGTGTCCCCTCCCAACGCACTGCAATCCAGAGGAAGGGCATAGCCGCCGAAAGTGACGACCCGTTTCAGTGGGGCGGTCCCATGCCATCGGCAGGCCGCGAGTTGACCCATGGACCCCCGCAGGTCAAGGCAATCCCCGCCGGGAAAGGCTGCCGCCCCAAGCCCGTTGGCCAGGATCACCGCATCCGCCCCTCCCGGCAGATCCCCTGCCCCGAGATCCCCCACCCCGAGATCCCCGGCCCCTAAATCTCCGGCCTCAAGATCCAGAGAACCAGGCTCAATCTCCTGATTTTTCAGCAGACTCCTGACCAATGTGGCCGGGTCCACCGCACCGGCTGACGGAAAAAAGAGACCGGGACCGGTCACGTCCAGCCCCGCCAGATCGCCCGCCTCCTCCCGCCCCACAAACCGCATCAGGTCGACGGGCAGGACGGAACGCATGACAAGGCGCTGATGGCGCTGCCACTCCGCCCCAGTGGTTGAAAGCTGCAACACGCCATTCAACGGTTTGCCCCCAAGGCACGCCGAAGGATCCAGATGGCGGCATACATAAGAGAAGGCCGCGGTGTGAAACCGCCCTGCCGGTGTCGCATCGGCGGTCAGCCTGGGCATGAGGATCCCGGCGGGATTGCCCGATGCGCCGCTGGCCGGCACGCCCGAAGGGTCCCAGATCCTGGGCGTGATCCCCCGCCTGGCCAGGGCTGCGGCGATGCCTGCCCCGGCGATGCCCGCCCCGGCAATGATGACGGTCTTGTAAGCCTGTGCCGCGGCGGTGGCGGCTTTTGGTCTGCGGGCGAACCAGGGCGCGTGTCCGGCGCCACCCCCAGGTGCCGGTCCTTTGAACCGGGCCACGGTCATATCCCGTTTCCGCCCGAAGCCCGGCTTGCGCTCCACCTCAAAACCGCTTTCAGCCAAGCGCCGGCGCACAAGACCGGCGGCGGTGAAGGTGGCCAGCCGCGCGCCGGGGCGGGACAAGCGCCCCACGGCCCGGATCACCCGCTCTGACCACATGTCCGGATTGCGGGCCGGGGAGAACCCATCCAGGAACCAGGCATCCACGCCCGCGTCCAGGGCTTCCAGCATCCCGGCGGCGTCCCCATGAAGCAGGGTGAGATGGATCCGGTCCTCGTCGAAATGGAGGCGGTGAAACCCGGGCAGCGGCGTTCCATAGCGCGAAAGCAATGCCTTGCTGAGGGGGCGAAGCTCCGGAAACGGATGATGGGCGCGCTCCAGGTCCCGGGCGCCCATGGGGAAGCCTTCCACAGATATAAAATGAAGCCAGCCGTGTTTCGGTCCGTGACGGCGCCAAAGATCCCAGACGGCGAGGAAATTCAGACCGGTCCCGAAACCGGTCTCGCCCACGACAAAGCCGCCCCGGGGCCGCTCGTGCCACAGGTCAAGCAGACCGGTTCCGTCCAGAAAGACATGGCGGGTCTCGGCGAGCCCGTCTTCCGGCGAGAAATAGATGTCGCCAAACCGTGTGGATGTGGGGGTGTTGCCGCCAGCCCAAACCAGTCCGGGTCCGGAAAGATGGCCGGTGCTCGATCGCTGCCCGGCTTGTGAGAATCGTCGTGTCATGGCTCTCCGGCACGGGTGGACGGTGAAACGGTCTGGCCCTGGCAATCCCCGACGGCGGGGTGCCTGTTGCCGGGGCGTGTCCTTTACAATGGGAACAGGCCGTGCGCCACATCCCTGTGTCTTCGCGGACCGGGGCGGGGGCGCGCATCTGAAATTGCGGCCTCCGCCGACCCTGCGCCGTCCCCTGGTTTATTCAATCCTTCTAATAAAATGGCCCTGGGCTGAGGAAATTCATGGGGCCAGCCGAGAATACTGTTCCTTGCAGTGAATTCATCCTCGTTGCCATTGTCTGAGCACCTTTCGCGATCAAGTACGTTGCTGAACGGATTGCTTTGGAAGGTTGAATTGCCTGAGCGTGCATGCTTTCGCGTCGAGATAATTGTTGTTACAATTCTGTAAGGTGATATGAACCAGCGTCATAGGCCGACCGCGAACCGGTTCCCTGCATACCGGTTCCCAGGTGTGGCCGCGTTCGGCGAAGCCGGTGCCCTTACACAAATCTCACGATCAGGCCTGAGAGCCGCCGCTGGCGAAGCCCTCCGGTCAGCCATGGTATCCGGGTCAGCTCCAAACGGTTGTCCTGACAAGGAAATTGTCGTTCCTCACCGTTTGTTCACTGCGCGCTGGCGCCATTCAGGATGCGGGAACCAAGGCGGGCTGTCCGGTTCCGGGGCGGTACACAGGGCGGCGAGACTTGCCCGACCCGCGACTCAGGGATCATGACTTCATATCAGGGACGCTCCGGTCCGCAGTTTCACCGGAACGACATTGTGGGAGAAAGTGATGAGTATGCTGAGCAGTCAGATCGCGACGGCCGCGCTGCTTTTGAGCACGACCGCGATGGTCGCTCAGGGCGCTTCCCATGCTGCCGCGTCGGAGAATGCCGCCAAACTCCACCCCCTCGAAGCCTACTGCATTGAATACCGGGTGGAAGGCGCCCGCACGGGCCGCAGCACTGAATGCATTCGCGGCCACGGTGCAGAGCGGGTGGAGATCCACGCCCTGTCTCCCGCCGGGGTCGGCGATGCGTTGATCCGCACGGAAGTGAATGCCGCTCAGGCGGAAGTGTCCCCCGCGGCCACTCCGGTGCTCCATCGAGTGATCTACCGCAAGGATGAGATCATCGCCATGGACCTCACCGCTGGCCGGGGCGCCAGGGTGCCCAACCCCGAGAGTAACGCCCTGGCCGCATTCATGTCCGGCAAGACCGGCGAGGAAATTGCCGAGGCATTCGCAGCCGCCCTGGACGGTGAATCCGACGGCGAACAGCAGGAGATCGCCGGACAGACCTGTACGGTTTGGGGAACGTCCCAGCCGGGTTATGAGGCGTCCTGGTGCATTTCCGATCAAGGGCTGCTTTTGTCCTTCACCGTCGTGTCCAGTGTCACGAAGACGGCGGAACGGGTCACGATCGGCGATGGCGGCCCGGCGGAAAACTACGGCATCCCCGCGGGCATGAAAATCGTGGACAGCCGCGACCCCTCCATGATCGGCGCCATCCTGGGCGAAGTGCAATAGGTCTTTGCGACAGTCAGCTTCAAGATGATCAGACCGCAGTGTCGTGATTGTCTTTGCGCTGATAAAAGTGCGAATTCCCGTGTGCGGACGATGATGGATGGTCCGGCGCCTGCGACACTCCCTCCGCCATGATCCTATTTGCAGCATTCCCGACCGGGCAAACCGTCGACCTGCGCAGACGCTGCGAACTTCATGACTCATTTAACGCAAGAACTGCCACATGCGTCGCAATCTTTGCTTTAGAGCATGAAGCGTTTAATCCGCATCATGCTCAAGGCCGCGACTGCGGCCCGGCGCCACTGCGCCGCCCTCGCGGAGGCGCCTCGCGCCGTGAGCGAAAAAACG